>NZ_AP026802.1:600000-1200000 GCF_033095985.1 Xylocopilactobacillus apicola | reverse complement strand
TAGATCGTCAGTATTTAGCAGAAGAAGCAAAAGCGCATGCTGATGATTTAGATATTGACTTTAGTGAAGTTTAAATCTTGATAGGATCTTCTTTGGGATCCTTTTTTTGAACAGGAAAAATTTGATCTTACGGATCTGAAATTACATTTTGGTAAGTGGGAAGAACGTCATTCATTACCGGAGGATATTTTAAAACCGCTTCAGCAAGACTTTGCTGATTTTTCAGATCAAGTTGAAATCCTCAAAAACCTTGATCTAAATAGCGATGTTTCAGAACTTCGACTGAACAAATTAGGTGAAGTGATGGATTTACTGGATAATCATTTTTTCCTTTTTGGTGCCTTTGAGCATACAATTACGGATTCTCTGCCAAGTTTTAGTCGGCAAAAACTAAAAAGTTGGCTTTAGCTTTGTCGAAGATGGTTGATAAGCCTGAATTGGAGGAATTAGTTGAATATTTTTAAAAGGTTTAACATCAAATTAGAATTTTTTCCTTTATTGTTAGTGATCTCTGCGATGTTTTTAAGCCAACAGTTCCTAATGAAGGCTAAGAATTATGACGTTGATCGAAGATTGAAAATTGAAAGAGTTGCCGGTAGTGGAAAAGACTGCGTCATATATTATGAAAGAGGATTTATCAATGATTATCGAGTTCATGCTTACGGAAGAAGAAAAGGTAATAAAATGGTTCCTCATGAGATTGTTTTTGGAGGACCTGGTGGCGATGATGGTTTTTCATGTGGTTTTGATTTTAATTTTACAAAACACACCGTTAATTTTTTCTATATTGATGGACCAGCCGAACAAGGCGATGTGTTTCATCAATCCTACGAAGAAGAATATGAAATTGATGACCGTGGCTTGATGGGAAAATTGCTGAAAGTAGAAAAGAGAAATGTCAGGGGTGACTATCCTCGTAAGGCACTTGATGAACATAAGAGTTTTTTTGAGATGCTTCGGACTAAAAATTTGACTTATGACGTTTTTAAACAAAAAGTGGAACGCGATTTAAAATAACATATCCCGATTCAGCTCAAGTTGCAATTCTTAAAAACGTTGATTTAAATCGCGAGATTTCAGGGCTGCGCTAGACAATAGCGATTCCTTACCAAGTTTTAGCTGGCAAAGTGAGTTGTTGCTAGGTCGAACATGAACACCAAAATAGAGATGAAGAAGGTAGAATAAATGGATCCCATTGAACAAGATTTAACTATCGAAGAACTCTTCGAAGATTATCACGAAGAACCTTTTCACACCAATTTGATTGACCTAGGTGAAGCAAAGGGAAATGAGGAATGGTAAGAACGATAATAAAAAAGCTGAGATTAACCGTATTTCTTGATGAATTCGGCTAACTCAGCTTTTTGTTCGTGATAACCAACCATGATTGATCGGACGGTGAATTTGGATCCCTTTTTATCTCCTTTGGGCTTAATAATGAACTTGTAACCCCAAATAGCTTTCTTTAAAAATGCTTCTTCTATTTGATCGTTTTCAGAGAAGAAAATATTTCCAACAAATTTTCCCATTGCGGTCAAAGGAATGATAGCAAGCCCCTGCCGGTTAAATGAAATAAAGTAATAATCATTTACGGAAGAAAAAATTCCACGGCGAGTGGTTACACAAATTGAATGCGTGTCATCATCTAATAAATCATTTTTCTTCAAAAAGTCATCGAGGTCCTGTTTTTTAAATCCCATTAAATTTCGCCTTCTTTTTTAGTGCCATTTAACAATAAATTCATTATAACAGCAGTTAAACTTCCGATCACCATTCCGTTACTTAAGATTGTCTGCATCGTAGCAGGCAAGAAATGAAATAGTTGCGGCTGAGTAGTAACTCCAAGACCAAGACCGACAGAAATAGCAATTACAAGCAGGTTTTTGGTGTTCATTTCCACCTGCGAAAGAATTTTGATTCCTTGGGATCCGACCATTCCAAACATTACCAACATTGCACCGCCAAGAACAGACGTCGGAATCAGATTAGCAATTGCTCCGACTTTAGGAATCATTCCGAGAATAATTAGAAAGAATGAAGAATAATAGACCGGTTTAAGGGTTTTGATTCCTGACAATTGAACGATTCCAACGTTTTGTGAGAATGTTGAGTAGGGAAAAGTGTTAAACAATCCTCCCAGAATCGCTGCAAGCCCTTCTGAACGATATCCGTCAGCTAAATCTCGCTCAGTAAGTTCCTGACCAACGACCTCGCTTAAAGCAAAATAAACACCAGTGGATTCAATCATACAAGTTAGGGCAGCTAAGATCATTGTGGCAATAGAAGACCACTCAAATTTGGGAGTTGAAAAGTAGAACAGCTGAGGGATTTGAAACCAATGAGCAGAACTCACGGCGCCAAATCCAACTTCTCCGAGACAAATCGCAATTAAGCTGCCAATCACAATCCCAATTAAAACTGAAATTTGTTGGACAAATCCTCGTCCCCAAATATTGATGCAGATAATAACTACGGCGGTAATCAGTCCTAAAAGCAAATTAATAGGTGCACCGAAATTCTTAGCGCTGCTATCTCCACCGCCAATATTTTGAAAAGCAACGGGGATTAACGTGAATCCGACTAACGTGATTAGAGATCCCGTTACTAATGGTGGGAAAAATCTCCGTAATTTAGCGAAAATGCCTGAAATTAAAAAAATAAAAATCCCAGCTGAAATAATTCCCCCGTACATGTAGCCAGGACCCAAAGTTTTGCCAATTTGTTGTAAAGGAGCAACGTATTCCACAGCACAACCAAGAACTACCGGCAGTCCAATCCCGGTAAGCGGAGTCCGCTTGATTTGAAGTAAAGTTGCAATTCCGCACATAAAAATATCTGCAGAAATCAGATAAGTCATTTGTTGCGTATTAAACCCAAGGGCGCCACCAATTAGGATTGGCACCAAGATATCACCTGAATACATCGCTAACAAATGCTGCAAGCCTAAAATTGCTGTTTTAAATACTGATTGATTATTTTCCAAAATTCCCTCCCTAATTTTCATTTATACTTCTAGAATACTATTTTAGAGCCTATTTTCAAAGGGAAAATCTTGAAAATTTTCATTTTTTGAGAAATAAAAAAAGCATTCAACTTTCTTCAAAATTGATGCTTAGATTTTAGTCCTTTAGTTGTGATTGTAGTCATATAAAGCAGCATAAGGTGTTTGGACCCATTGATTATTTCCAACATGATAATAACCATTTTGATATCCAAATACTTTCCAATAAGTACCGTCTTTCAAATATTGATTGGTTGGCTTGCTGCCATCTGGAGTTTGGAAGACCCGAACACCGTATCCTTTAATGTATTGGATTTGTAAGTAGGAACCCCCTACTGGAGTGTAGACGGGATTAAAAGAAACGTACTCGCTCTTGATCCATACTCCATCATTACCATGATAACTAGAAACATCATTCCACCAATAGTCTAAATTCTTTACTTTATTAAATTTATACCACGTTTCTCCTCCGACCACAGCTTTATGGGTAATATGAATAGCAGTGCCATGCGATTCGAAATGATCATCTTCAATGCCAGGAGCGTTATAAGTTTTTACTGTGTAATAAGGACCATAATTTATATAGCCAATTGTATCTAAATTTTCAACTGGAAAAACGGAGTACGATTGTTCAACCCATTGATCTTTACCGACATTATAATAACCATTTTGACTACCAAAGACCTTCCAAGTGCTGCCACTAGGTAAGAATCTGTCAGTTGAGAAATCAATGCCAGGCTTGCTGTATACACGGATTCCATATCCCTTTTTATAGTTAACTAACAAGTTTCCACTCAAAGGAGTCATTGCTTCTCCTTCATAAGTAGTTGCAGAGTTTGTATCTGCTAAAACCGTACCAGTAGCAGCAAGCGGGGATAGAAGAACCACTGCTGCTCCGATAATTTTTGTGAATTTGAATTTCATAATAATTTCCTCCGAAAAAGTATTCGCTTTCATTATATCATTTAAAGAATAAAAATAGAAATAATATTAAAAATATTCGGTTTGATTTTTTGGAGATAAATAGTGATATAAGGGTGAAAAAGATTATCTAAAGATGTGTGAGAAGATTCTAAGTGTCATGAAAGGTAAATGAAAAACACCTAATTGATAGAAAATACATTTTGTCATTTTCAACATTATTTTAGAAAAGGAGCTATAAGATGGATACGGAACAAGAAAAAAATCAAATGGATAATTTGATGAATAACGATAACATGGGTGTTGTTGAACCTGCATCAATTGCAGAAACACCGGAAGCAGTTGGCAATGTTATGCCGCAAGATGGCTTAACAGAACCAGTAATGCCTATGGAAACCCCAGAAGGACTTCCACAAGAAAGTGCAGTAGCACCTGCACCGATTGCAGAAAATATGTCCACTTTTAATTCATTAGCCAGAACAGTTGATCGAAATATTATCACTATTTATACTACACCAGGCTACGGGGTGAACGCAGTCAACCGAAATGGTGATATTATACCAGGGTCAAATCAAAAGTTGAAAAATGGTACAAGAGTACGGGCAACCAGAGTTTATTTGATAAATGGAAAGCCAGCTTACTATATTGGATCGGAGTACAGTGGTTGGTTTGTTTATCAAGCCTATACTGATCAAGTTAATGGTATTCAGATAAACTATGTTCCTGGATATGGCGTTAATGCTGTTGATCACAACGGAGATCGATCTTTAAACAGTAAAGAAACATTTTTTACTGATAGTATGTGGCGATTTTACTATAGTGAAGTGAAGAGGATCAATGGTTCGCTACATTACAAAGTTGGTGCGGACAAATATATTCCTTCGTATTATACATACGGTGGAGGATATGCCTTTTAATCATCGTAAATAAAAATAGGTCTCCAATTGGGGACCTATTTTGTTATCTTCAATAATTGATGTTTTTTAATTATGATTGTTGTCATATAAAGCGACATACGGAGCTTGAACCCATTGATTATTTCCTACTTGATAATAATCATTTTGATATCCAAATACTTTCCAATAAGTACCGTCTTTCAAATATTGATTGGTTGGCTTGCTGCCATCAGGTGATTGAAAGACCCGAATACTATATCCTTTAATGTATTGGACTTGCAGATAATTTTCTTTTAATGGAGTATAGATTGGATTAAAAGAGACGTAATCACTTGGAATCCACATTTCAGAGCCGTTAGTAGAACCTGTCCACCAACCATAGTTCAAATAATTTGTTTTATTGAATTGATACCAGGTTTTGCCATCGATTACACTTTTTTGAGTGATATTAAGGGCGGTTCCGTGCCTCAATATAACAGTGTTTTCCATTAAACTTGGATAAGTCGTTACTCTTACTCCATAAAATGGGACATAATTAACATATCCTATAGTATTGGAAGCCGTTGACTCAGAAGGATAGATTACGTCATCTTGTCTAACCCATTGGTTTTTTCCAACGTTATAACAACCGTTTAAATACCCGAATACTTTCCAGTTACTTCCCTTAGGTAATGTCGTTTTGGGAGGCATTGCATCATACGGGTTGTCAAAAACACCTGTGTTGTTATGCCTAATTAATAAACTTCCACTCAAAGGAGTCATTGCTTCTCCTCCATAAGTAGCCGCAGAGTTTGTATCTGCTAAAACTGTACCAGTAGCAGCAAGCGGGGATAGAAGAACCACTGCTGCCCCGATAATTTTTGTGAATTTGAATTTCATAATAATTTCCTCCAATAAATATTATTCGCTTTCATTTTATCATGTATTAAAATATTGTAAATAGAAAATATATAATTAATCAGGAAATGTGCTCCCGAAAAATAAAATTAAATGTGTATTTATCCCAAAAGTGAAAAAAACAATTTATGATTTATCAGTCCATTTTCTAAAATTTAGAATACATAAAGATCAATTAAACACTGTATTTTTTTCAATTCCAAAAAATCTAGGTGTCGCACGCATCGAAGAATTTAGAAAGCCTAATAAAACAGCTTAATTAACAAACGAAATGCAATTGAAATATATTTAACGATCGATTAAAATGAATATCTGATACGACAAGTTACGTACCAATTTTTTTATACATTAGAGCTAGATATAATTAGTATTTTAAATAAGGAAGGGAAATTTCCTTTGTTAAAAATCCTTCTCCATTTAATTAGCTAAAAAAACGTTAGTTAGATAAATAGGAAGTAATCAAGCTAATTTATAAGGGGGTGATTTTGTGAATAAATTAACACGACGTGAAGAAGACGTGATGCATACGTTATGGTCTCAGGAGAATTTGGAACTAACGGCTCGTGAAATTGTTCGAATTAATTCTGATTTAAGTCAAAATACGGTTCAAGTTGTTCTTAAGAAACTTGAGGACAAGGGATTTGTTTGTACAACTGGCGTTACTCATTCTGGACCAACTCTTGCTAAGCAGTACAAAGCATTGATTTTGGAAGAAGATTATTACACGAGTTTAGTTTCTAAAATTAATCGAAAGAAAATGGTTGTTAATTTGATTTCCGAAATAGATGACTGCTTAACAATCGATGATATTATTGGAATTGCTGAAAAAAAGAAGAAGGAACTTAGAGAATATAAGGAGTAAATTAATTTGCAACTTACTATTTCATCAATCATTATGTCGTTAATCGTTTTCGGCATTTTTGATTGGATATTTAGACTTTTCATGAACAAGAATAGATTTTACCGAAAATATACACTTTTCTTTCTCGATGTTTTGAGTTTTCTTATGGTAGCAAAGTTATGTTTTCCCTTTGAATTCAAGTTTACAAAAACTATTGAATCAGAAAATGTATATGCTTTCTTTTATTCGATTGGCAGATCTTATCCCAAAAATAGTCCAGGAAAATTTAATGTGGGATTTTATTTAGAGATCATTTGGCTTATTGGAAGCGTGATATTTCTAAGTATTTTTTTGTTTAATAATTTGGATATTTTCCGCAGGTTACGTCGGTTAAATCCTCTACCAGAAAAATACTTATCGCCCAAAGTTAAAGGAATGATTCCCGCAAACGTTAAACTTTATTATTTACCCACAAACGATTCGCCTTTTAATTATGGCTTTTTTAAGCAAAAAATTTTCTTAACTGATTTAAATTTAACGGAAGAAGAATATAAATTTGTTATTGAACATGAATTGGCTCATATCCGAAGGAGAGACGGGTTGCGACAATTTATAGTTGGTCTCTTAGTTTGTATTTATTGGTGGTTTTTGCCAATTTATTGGTTTCAAAAAAGAATTTATAAACTTCACGACTTAAATGCCGATTTTGGAGTTGTTAAGAATAAAAATCTTGAAGAATGTGAATCTTACATCGACTGTTTAACAAAGATTACAAGTCTTCTTAAAAAAGAAAGAGCTATAAATTATAAATTTCATTACACTTATTTTGCTTCGGTAGAGAAGTCTTCCTTTGATCAAAGAGTTAGTTTTTTGATTAAAAGCTACAAAAATAGAAATTCTTCTAATTTCATGAATTTGTTGTTGTTGTCTATTGTGATATTTATGAATTTGTTTATTATTGAACCTTCGTATCCTAATCCTAAGTGTGCGGAAGGTACTTTCGAAATTAATCCAAAAGATCCTGAGACGTATGTATTAAAAAAAGATAATAAATATTATTTGATTATAGACGATAAAAACATATGTCCATTAGTTAATTTTCCGCGCACAACTGACGAAAATTTAAAACAGTTATCTGTTAGAGAAAGATAAAAGGTTAGATATTAAATAGTTATCGCAGGGGAAAAATGCAATTTAACTTTTGATTAATGTCAGTTAAGTTGCTTTTTTGTTTCGTTAAATTTCATATATAATGGGGGAATAACTTTTTTTAATTAGAGGTGCAAATGTATCAAGCAGCGTTAGTATTAGAAGGAGGAGCACTTCGTGGTCAGTATACAGCAGGTGTTCTGGATACTTTTTTAGCAGAAAATATCGCATTTAAATTAGTAGTTGGTGTCTCGGCAGGTGCGCTATGTGGGGCTAACTTTATTTCACGCCAGTTCGGTCGAACTAATCAAGTAAACGTTAACTATCGCGATGCCAGGGAATATATCTCGCCTTTAAACGTATTTCGTTACGACGGGATTATTAATCTTGACTTTTTATTTGCTGATCATGGTGATGGCTGGATTAATTTTGACGAAGATGCATATGAAGCGTCTCCTATGGATTTTGCCGTCGTTGCAACTTCGATCGAGACGGGACAGGCTGTTTACTTTGAAAAGCCGCTGGGGCAGGACTTATATGATGACTTGAAAGCATCAGCTTCAATGCCTTTTGTTGCTCAACCGGCGCCAACGGTTAAAGGACCTTGTATGGACGGTGGAACGGCTGATCCTGTTCCGTTCTCTTATGCGGCAAATCGTGGGTTTGATAAAATTGTGGTTGTTAGGACTCGTGATCGAGCTTACCGTGCTAAAGATATCACGTTGTTGCAAGAAAAAGCTTCTAATCAGCTTTATTCTCAGTATCCCGAGTTCATTCAAACAATGGTCAATCATTCGTTGATTTACAATCACCAGCTGGATTGGTTAGATGAACTAGAGCAAAATGGTCGTGCTTTTGTTGTTGCACCAGACGAACCAATTACGATCGATCGACTGGAGCGAGACAAGAAGAAATTAACGGCTTTATATCATCAAGGTCGTGCCGACGGCTTAAAGATTTTAGATAATTTACTTGAATACTTGAATCGGTAAAATTGAGTTTGGGGGGATAAAATTTGAAATCGTTTAAAATTCAAAGTGTTTTATTAGTTTTGCTTTCCTTTGTTTTGGGTTGGAGTGAATTTATTATTGTTGGGATTTTAGTCGATATTGGAACAGAATTAAAGGTTTCAATATCTGTCGCTGGACTGCTGGTAACAGTTTTTTCGGCGTTTTACGCTTTAGGAACCCCGGTTATCACGACGCTAATTCGCCGTAATAATCTTTATCGCTATTTAGTTAGTCTCATGATTATTTTGATTTTTGGGAATATTTTAGCTGCCATCTCAACTTCCTATTTTGTTTTGCTGCTTGCAAGGATCATAACTGCCGTAGTTTGTGGGACGTTGATTTCAGTTGATTTAACAATTACAAACATCATTACACCGATGGCAAAGAAAGGCAAGCTCATTGCATGGGTTTTTTCTGGCTTTAGTATTGCCTCGGTTTTGGGCGTCCCTTTAGGAACATGGATTACTTCTATTAGTGATTGGCGGACGTCTTTTTGGGTAATTGCGATCACAACAGCAATTACTCTATTATTACTGATTCTATTTTTACCACATGATTACTCCGATCCCAATGAGAAAATGCACAAAACAGTCAAGAAAGGATTTTTACGTGGTGAGATGAGCCTTTTGAAGGATCAGAGGATTTTGTTAGCAAGTTTAATTCCTTTATTCAACTGGGCGGGGTTCTACGTTGTTTATACTTATTTTCGCCCGATCCTCTCTAACTGGCTGCATTTTGCTTCCGCTTGGGTGACTATAATTTTCCTTTGTGACGGTCTAGCATCATTAGCTAGCAATCAACTGGGCGGACCTTTGGCTCAGCGGGACTGGATGCATATCTTGCCGTGGTTCTTTGCGCTGGAAATTATTATTATGTGTTCGTTCCCTTGGACGTTAAACAACAAAGTTACTGGTTTAATAGCTCTTTTGGCGATGTCTTTACTTGCTTCTTTAATTAATTCGCCAATTCAAATTTATTTACTTGAGGTTGCAGAAAAAGAATATCCCGAAGCAGTTGTGTTTGCCTCATCTTTAAATTCCATTTTCGCGAGCCTTGGAATTGCTGTAGGATCAGCGATGGGTGGAGTTGTTGTTAGTAATTGGAAATTGCCAGCAACAGGAATTGCAGGAGCAATTTTCTTTTTGATAACGCTGATTTTGGTTGTGGTCTTAGCGAAAGTCAATCGAAAAAGGTAATTTCAAGAGGTGAAAATTGCTTTTAGATGATTTAGAAAAAATTAGTGATTTTTCAAATGCTGAATCTGAGTTGGCGCGCTTTTTGCTTGATAACCCTGATCAAATTAATGATTTGACAGCTTTAAAACTTGGGAAATTAACTTATACAAGCAAGTCAACGGTTTTGAGATTTTGCAAAAAAATTGGTTTTTCCGGTTTTACGGATTTCAAGAAAAGGTTTATCATCGAAACTGTTGAACAACAGCGAGTTCTAGAAGTATCCAAAAAAAGACCAGTAAATCAAGATACAGAGATTAAGAATTTATCAACGAGTATAATGTCGATCTATAATGAAGCCTTGACAATAACTCGCTTACAAATTGAACCAACAATTCTTGAAAGTACATTACAAAAGTTGGCGACAATGAGTCTAATTGATATTTACGGAAACGGAATTGCGGAAAGTTGTGGTGTCGCTGCCGCTTTTAAATTTCGTACCCTCGGCTACAACAGTTCGGAACAGACTAATATTAACGAACATTTTATTGCTGTTACTAAAAATCAACGAAACCGAGCTGCTATCTTGCTTTCTTTTACAGGAGGCAACTCAGCTATCATAGAATTTGCTAATTATTTGAAGGGTCAAGACTTTTATCTGATTGGGATTGGAGGGAATAGTGACGATTCCTTATCACAGTTAGTTGACGTATATTTTAAAGTCCCAAGCACCAGCAATCTTAATAGCTTGGAAGTGGTGAGTGAAATGGCCGCCATAAATTACGTTCTAGATCTTCTTTTCTCTGGTTTGACGGTGATTAATTATTCGTCAGTGGTTAAATCTTCTGCTGATTTAATTGAACGTCGATAGAATTTAATAGGACTAAACGTTTCATTTTGAGCAGCAAATTTGCTGTTTTTTTGAAACTTCTGGTCCTTTTTTGCTTGTTAAATTTTTTCATGCCTTATTAGTGGTATTCTAAACCTAATCAAGTAGTGTTGATTTCGATGGGCAAAAACTGTTATTGATCATTATCGGATTAATTATCATCAAGCTTGGGATACACTTTATGGCCGCCAATTTATATTGTAAGTAATGGAATTGCTGAGATGAAGAAAAGGTTTGGATTAATTTATGTGGATCGTAACAAAGACGGAAGCGGTATGCTTTCCCGTTACCGTAAAAACTTTACTGTTATCGTGATTTAATATCTATTAATGGTCAGGTAATTTTTAAATAATGAAGAAATTTAAAAAGTCGATCCTGATCGTAATTGGTGTAGCAATTTTAGCTTTAAGAACAGCGATTTGTCGCAAAACTGGTTGGGGCATTGATCCTTTTGATGGTTTTTATCTTGGACTTGGTCAATTGGTTGGCTGGTTTAGAAATCATGACATTTCTAGAGGAATAAATCTATTTGTAGGAGGACGTGTAAATGAATCAAACTGTTTGTTTAATTAATCAGCAATGGCAAGGCGGGATGAATCCAGATTATTCTTTTGGAGCATCCTTGTTAGCTCAAATAGTTCCACCGAGTTCCGCCGAAACGATTTTTGCCCCAATGGAAGAAGGAGCTGAAAGTTTAACTTCTATTGACGGGCAAGAGACGCTATTGAGACAAATGAAAGCCACTTATGATCTTTTGGTCGAGAAAAATTTAGCCAAAGTGATTACGCTAGGTGGTGACTGCGCTGTTTCCGAGGCTCCTTTTGATTACTTACATGGTAAGTATCCACTTGATTTAGGAATTATTTGGCTTGATGCACATCCTGATGTATCGAATGAAAGTAACTCCCATCATGTACATGAAATGGTTCTGGCTAATCTAATGCATCGAGGAGCAAAAGATTTTAATCAATCGGTTGTACACCCATTTAAGCCTAGTCAAGTTTTATTAGCAGGTTTACAAGTTCAAGATTTGCGACCTAAAGATAAATTAGTTCACCAGTTAAATTTAACTATTTCGACACCAGAAAATTTAACAACAGCGAGTAATTGGATTAAACATCAGGGAATCAAGCGATTAGCAATTCACTGGGATCTAGACGTATTGGCGCCAGATGACTTTTATTCGATTCTTCCTGCCAAACCAGGTTTAGATCTCAAAGATTTTGACGCTGCTGTAGGTACATTAATGCTTAATCAAGTGCTTGAATTTTTAGAAGAGATCCAGAAATCTTGTGAGATCGTTGGTTTGACACTCGCTGAACATATGCCGTGGGATGCTTTAAGATTACGTTCAGGACTAAGAAATTTAGAGATTTTTTCATAATCTGAGATTTTTTTCTATTTTTTTCGAAAAAAATATTTTCAAACGCCCAAAAATTGGTATTATAGAGATATAGAACAAAAACCTAAGGAGGGAAGATCTTGACAATCGGTCGTTGCTTGGTAGTGACAAGTTCAACCATCAAAGAACTGAGTCTAGGTAATGCCAAGGGCCTTAGTGTTGATAAAATTAGAGTTCCGGTTAGTCGAAACTTTGATTTTCTTCCTTTTCTAGGTAGATACTTTCGAACAAATTTTATTTTTGAATGTCAAACAAAAATTGGGATAATGTTAATTACTCAAACTGTTTTCAGTGGGGAATGACTTATTACCAATTTTTTTTACCCAAAATATAAAATTTGGGAAGGTAAGAGGGGTGAAAAGTGATTAGTCTTTATTAAGGAGTGTTTCTCAAGCGTAGTACAATTAGAATTTTTGTTTAGTTATAGGTTCTAAGAACCTTCCTGAAGGAGGAAAAACTTTTGAAAATTGGTCGTAAATTGGGTGTGTTTGCATCTATTGCAGTTGTTAGTCTGGCGCTGGTTGCTTGTGGAAGTAAAAGCAACAACAGTTCAAAAAATACTTCCGGCAAAGCTAATATTTCAGCAGCTTTAGTTACTGATGTTGGTGGTGTTGACGATAAGTCTTTTAATCAAAGCGGTTGGGAAGGCCTTCAAAAATGGGGTAAGAAAAATGGATTAAAAAAGGGTGTTGGTGGTTATGATTATGCTCAATCAAATTCTGATGCTGAATTTACACCAAACATTAATAAATTAGTTCAAGCTAAATATAAGACAATCATTGGGACTGGCTATAAATTAGTGAATTCAATGAGTAATGCAGCTAAAGCGAATCCAAAAACAAATTTTGTAATCATTGATGATGTGATTTCAGGAAAGAATGTTGCGTCTGTAACTTTTAAAGATAATGAAGCTGCATTTTTGGCAGGAGTTGCTGCTGCGAAGACAACTAAGACCAAAAAAGTTGGTTTTATTGGGGGACAACATGGCCAAGTAATTGATCGATTTGAAGCGGGTTATCGCCAAGGAGTTGCGGCAGTCGACAAATCGATTAAAGTTGACGTTAAATACGCAGAATCTTTTAATAAACCAGATGTGGGTCAAGCAATTGCCAAAGCGATGTTTAATAATAATGAAGATATAATTTATCAGGCTGCCGGTGGAACAGGGGCAGGTGTATTTACGGCTGCTAAGAATGAAATTGGTAAGAAAAAAGTTTGGGTTCTTGGTGTTGATCGTGATCAAACTGAAGAAGGAAAATACTCTGGTGGAAATTTAACTCTTGCCTCTACTCTTAAGGGCGTGGGAAACGTTGTTGAAAAAATGGCAACCTCTGTTCAAGATAATAAATTTCCAGGTGGCAAGACCAGTGTTTATGGCTTAAAAGACAAGGGTGTTGATCTAACAAAAGGTAATTTATCTGAAGGCGCTTGGAAATCCGTTCAAGATTATAAACAGCAAGTTATTGATGGTAAAATCAAAGTTGTAGAAAAATCTTCGCAACTAAAATAGCCAACAAATAAGGGCAGGAACCGAACTTCTGTCCTTATATTTGTACACTGGAGAAGAAATATGATGGAGCAAAATGAAGTGAATTCTAATGTGGCAATTGAAATGAAAGATCTCACGAAGCAATTTGGAACTTTTACAGCTAATGATCATATTTCAATGCAAGTAAACCGTGGTGAGGTTCACGGCCTTTTAGGAGAAAACGGGGCTGGCAAAACAACATTAATGAATATGCTTTCGGGCATTTTACAGCCGACTAGCGGCGAAATTTTTGTTGATGGTCAGGAAGTTCATCTCCGTTCAGCAAAAGATGCAACAGCTTTAGGAATTGGGATGGTTCACCAACATTTTATGTTGGTTCAAAATTTTACGGTTCTGGAAAATATAATGTTGGGCGTTGAGAAAACTAATAAAATGGGAATCCTTGACCGCAAAGCTGCTAGACAAAAAATTGTTGAACTTTCTCAACGTTATGGTTTGCAATTAACACCTGAAGCAAAAATTGAAGATATTTCTGTTGGTATGCAGCAAAGAGTTGAAATTATTAAAGTGTTGTATCGAAATGCAGATATTTTGATTTTCGATGAACCAACCGCCGTCTTAACACCCCAAGAGATAGACGAACTTTTAGAAATTTTAAAACGTTTAGCTAGTGAAGGAAAAGCAATCATTTTAATTTCTCATAAATTAAAAGAGTTAAAAGCGGTGGCAGATCGTACGACAATAATTCGCCGGGGGAAAGTTATTGAAACAGTCGAAATGTCTTCAACTTCTCCTGAGAAATTAGCCGAATTAATGGTTGGTCATGAAGTGAGCTTTCATAGAGAGCGTAAAGACGTTTCATTGGGTGCTGAGGTACTAAAGATCAATAATTTTAAGGTTGTTAATGATCAGAAAGTAACTAAAATTCACGATTTCAATCTATCTATTCGAAAGGGAGAAATTGTCGGACTCGCGGGAATTGATGGCAACGGTCAAACCGAATTAATTAAGGCGATTACCGGACTTATACCCAGTGCGGGGGGGACGGTTGAAATTAACGGTAAGAATTTAACTCATGCCGAACCGCGTAAAGTCATCCGTGCTGGAGTCGGGCATATTCCTGAAGATCGTCAGCGTTTTGGCTTGATTTTACCAATGAACTTAGTTGAAAATTCTAATCTAATGGTCTACGATCAGTCACCTTATTCCAAGGGAACTTTTATTAACAAAAATGAAATGATTAAATTGACAAAAAATCTTCTTAATAAATATGATGTTCGTCACAGCAGTATTTATGAGACAGCCAGAGATTTATCAGGTGGTAATCAGCAAAAATTAATTATTGCCCGCGAATTGAGTCGAGATCCCGACCTTTTAATAGCTTTTAATCCTACGCGCGGACTTGATGTAGGAGCAATTGAGTTTATTCATTCTCAAATCCTTGCGGCCCGAGCTGAAGGACATGCAATTTTGTTGATTTCCTATGAGTTAGACGAATTGCAGCAACTATCTGATCGAATTGCGGTTATTCATGATGGAACGATTGTTGGTCAAGCGAAAACTGAAGATTTGACTGAAAGTGAAATCGGGTTGTTAATGGCCGGTGAGCAAGTGGCTGATAAGGAGGAGTTGATTCATGCGAATTAAAAAGATACGAATCGGAGGAATTATGATTCCGCTGGTTTCAGTTTTCTTAGGATTGTTAGTCGGAGCTGTTATTATGATGCTCTCGCATTTTAATCCCATTCAAAATTATATCAACTTATTTGTCGGAGCTCTTGGAAGCCCGAATGCGATTGGGGAAGTTTTAAGGGCTGCAACGCCCCTAATGTTAACTGCTTTAGGATTTTCAGTCGCAAATTCAGCTGGCTTCTTTAATGTTGGTCTGGCGGGACAGGCTTTAGCTGGTTGGTTAGCTTCAGTTTGGTTTGCACTTACATTTTCTCATTTGCCCGGGATTATTTTACTGCCAGGGTCCATCATTATTGGAGCGTTGGCTGGAGCTTTTTGGTCAGGCATCGCAGGATTTTTAAGAGCATATTTTGGTGCAAGTGAAGTTATTACCACTATTATGTTAAATTATATATCTCTTTACGGTACTAACGCGATTGTTAAAGGCTCAATGGTTAAAAGTGACGCAGATTCGACCCCGCTAATACCAGCACAAGCACGACTTAGGACACCTTTTTTAGAACAATTAACTCAAAATTCGACTTTTCACTGGGGAATAATAATATCTATATTAATGGTGCTACTAGTTTGGTTTTTGATGAAAAAAACAACTCTTGGTTTTGAGATTAGAGCAGTCGGAATGAATGAAGATGCATCACGTTATGCAGGGATGTCTTCAAAAAAGACTATTATTTCTGCAATGTTGATTTCAGGAGCATTAGCTGGACTTGGTGGAGCGATGGAAGGACTTGGAAATTTCCAAAATATATTTGTTAATACCGTTCTTCCTGATATTGGTTTTGACGGAATGTCAGTTTCACTTTTGGCGACAGGTAACCCGATCGGCATCATCTTTTCTGCCTTGCTATTTGGAATACTAAAAATCGGAGGTTTGAATATTTCTATTAATTCTACAACTCCTTCAGAAATTGTTAATATTGTAATCGCTTCAGTTATTTTCTTTGTAGGCGCTAACTACATCATTCGATATTGGGGTGCAAAAATGAAGCTAACTCGTAAAAACAAGGTAGGTGATGCATAATGAATCCAATGACCATTATAGTAACAGTTGTTTCAGCAACGCTGGTTTATTCTGCACCATTAATTTTTACTGCAATCGGGGGAACTTTCTCTGAGCGCTCAGGAATTGTTAACGTTGGTTTAGAAGGGATTATGGTGATGGGAGCTTTCTCAAGCATCGTATTTAATCTTTTTATGGCCAAAGACTTCGGGCAGCTTACTCCTTGGCTCGGTTTATTAGTTGGTGGATTAGTTGGGCTAATATTCTCCTTAATTCATGCAGTTGCTACGATTAATTGGCAAACTGATCATATAATTTCCGGCACAGTTTTGAATTTAATGGCCCCAGCTCTTGCAATTTATTTAACTAAATTAATTTTTGATGGCAAAGGTCAAACTAATTTCATTGATCCGCAACTCGCAACAGCATCAATACCATTTTTGGCAAAAATTCCTATTATTGGACAAATTTTCTTTACGAATACTTCAATTGCAGCCTATCTCGGAATATTAGTTGCAGTTTTGTCCTGGTGGATTTTAAAATACACCCGTTTTGGTCTGCGGCTTCGCTCAGTCGGGGAACATCCAGAAGCTGCGGATTCAGTTGGAATCTCAGTTTATCGCTATCGTTATTATGGAGTCTTAATCTCTGGATTTCTTGGTGGAGTTGGCGGTGCAATTATGGCTGAGAGTATTACCTCTAATTTCTCCGGCTCAACAATTGCAGGTCAAGGATTTATGTCTTTAGCAGCAATGATTTTTGGTAAGTGGAATCCAATTGGAGCTATGGGAGCGGCAATTTTCTTCGGATTTGCGCAATCTCTTGCCATCATCGGTAAATATATTCCGGTTATTTCCAAAATTCCTAATTTTTGGTTTACTTTAGCACCATACTTGATCACAATTATCGTCTTGGTTGCTTTCGTCGGTAAATCAAGAGCTCCAGCTGCTGATGGAATAACTTTTGTTAAATCTCATTAAGAAATAAAAAAACTAGAGACAATTTACACTCTAGTTTTTTTATTTATCGACAATTTTGTTTAAAGGATCACGCAGATTAATAAACCAACATATAACCAGTAGAATAGCAGCTGAGATAAAAATCCCATGTAATCCATTTAAAACGACTTGTGCCATTTCGACTGTTGGATGATTTGTTTTGCCGCTTGAACTAATCATGTTATTGATCTTACTGAACGGAATCGTGCCCCGAGTAGCATTTATCATCAAATTTAAAATAGTTCCATAGACCCCCGTCATTACAGTCTGACCAAGCGATCGACCCAATGTGACGATTGAAGATGCTGATCCGACCATTTCGGTAGGCGCTGAATTTTGAGCTAAGACAAGATTCATGCTAATCACAATCCCCATTCCAGCACCATTAACCATTGCGATTACATAAAAAGCCCAGACTGGAAAGTTTAAGCCAGCGAAGCTTAGGATTGAATAAGAAATAATTAGCACGCTAACGACGGTCAGACTGATTTTTTTTGGAATAAAACGATTTAATAAAGGTCCAACAAAGAATGAGGAAATCAGCCATAAGACAGAACTTGAAGTAACGACCATGCCAGCTGTCGTTGCACTCAAACGGTAAAGCGATTGGAGCCAAATTGGGAAATATACCTCATAACCCATCAAAACTCCACTGAGAATTGTTGCAGTCGCAATTTGAGCAAAAAAAGTTTGATTTTTAAACAATTTGGGTGATATTAGGGGATCACTAACCATTTTTTCGGCGCGGATAAAAAGGTAAATTGAAACAACAGAAATAATTAAGAGGACAATTGCAATAATAATCTGTTTAGCTAGAAGTTGAACTCCCATCAGAAGAGTGATTAAGGCAATAGTTAAAAGTGAAATTCCCTTGTGATCAATTTTAAAATTACTAGATTCACTTTTTGGTTCTCGATATCCAAATTGGATTAAAATCGCTACGAGAATTCCAAGTGGGACATTAACAAAGAAGACCCAGTGCCAAGATAAAGTATCAACTAGAAAACCGCCAATCATTGGTCCGACTAGGGAAGAAAGCGCCCAGGCACTATTATTTAAAGCTAAAACTTTTGCCCTTTCTTTGAAATCATAATAATCTGCAATGATCGTAAAGGTAAGAGGCATGACCGCGCCTGCGCCAATACCTTGAACTGCTCGGGCAATAATTAAAATTGGCATCGTACGAGCAAGACCGCTAAATAAAGAACCGATAGTAAAGACAATTACTCCCCATTGAAAAATTTTTCGTCGCCCCCAAGAATCGGCTAATTTACCGTAAATAGGAGTTGTAATAGCTGTGGTCAGTAAATAAGCACTCATAATCCAACTTTGTGCCGCAAGACCGTTAAGAGCACTAATAATTTCTGGAAGTGCCGTGGTTACAATTGTCACTTCGACACTTGTCATAAATGTTGCAATAAAAACCGCGGCCATAACAATGCCACGGTGTGATTGTTTGTTTTGTTTCAAAAATATTCTCCTTTATCAATAGATAACTTGATCATTATCCTGATATTTTTCAAAAGATTTAATTGTTTTTTCGTGATCGTGCTGTTCAAGTTCTAAAACCCCAGGGTCGTTCAAGCCATTTTCGATAAATTTGTAAATGAATTCATCACGAAATCCGATTTTATCAGCGTCAATAGCAGTATTTCCGTAGTAGACGATTTTGATATTAGCCCAAATAATAGCTGATAGACACATTGGACATGGATAGGCATTAGTGTATAAAACGCAGCCTGAAAGGTCATAAGTTTCAAGTTTCGCTCCCGCTTTTCTAATAGTAACAATTTCTCCGTGGGCGCTTGGATCATTGGATTTTAAAACTTCATTATGACCTTTAGCTATCATTTGATCGTCTTTAACAATGACGCAACCGAATGGTCCACCTTCTTGGCTGATAAGATTAGATTCAGCTTCTTTAGCAGCAATTTCCATAAATTTTGAATTGTACATTTTTTACCTCGTTGTGTTAGGTTGCTTAATCTTTGAAAGGCCTCGATGTTTGAGACTAGGGAAGACAAAACGATCAGCTTGACCAATTAAAATTCCTTGAAAAGCTAAGGCGAAAACGGTCCCGACGTTTACGGCGTAAAGACGTTTGGTGAGCAGAAAACAGATTAAAGAAATAATAATTGGTGGAATTAACGAAACCCACATTGCGATGGCAGAATTACCTTTAAAGAATTTAAAGCGAATAATTTGCATTAAATCATCATTTGGGTGTAATAAGATATTAATTCTTTGATAGATTGAGACTCCGGTGGAAATCATAACGATTCCGAAGCAATCTAAGAAAATTCGGATCACAATGTTGAGACGGTCTAAATTAAGATGGTTAAATAAGTTAGTTGCGTAACCAACTAGAAAACTGAAGGGGATCATGAAAAGAAAATTGTTAACAATTCTTCTCCATTCAATTTTTCTTAAAATGATTGCGTTAAAAATAATAACAGCAATCCCATAATAAATAAGAATTAGTTTAAGATCAACGTGAATCAGATGCTCTAAATTTACAGCTGAAGCAGTCCAAAGTGCACTTCCCAAGTTTAAGCTAACTGTTAGACCATTTCCAAGCGCATTAATAGTAATCGAAACTAATAAATAAAAAAATATTTTAAGCGAAGTATCTTTTGTTTTTTTCATTCAACCTTAACCCATCAGAAATTTTTGATAAATAAATCATATCCTTTTTTGCAAGAAAATTACAGCAAGATTTAAAGAAATGAAACTCATCTCTCTGATTTTAACTTAAATGAAGCAAGGATGCCCACAACGGCGACGAAGATCATTACATCAAATGCCCAGTGATATCCAACTTCACTAGCTATTTTGGCGCTTGTTCCCTGACTTGTAGCGATTTTGGTTCCAACAGCAACAACGGTCATTGAAATCGCGGTCCCAAGAGATCCGCCAATTTGCCGCACGGTCGATGCTGCTGCGTTGCCATAAGTAGTATCCTCCGGCTCAAGAGAGTTGATCCCTGCAGTAAAGGTGATCATCATCGTTAACGCAATTCCGATCATTCTCACAGCGTAACTGATCGTGATTAAGATTGTCGACGTTTGAGAGTTGAAGAAGATCATCGGGATCGTTCCAATTAGTAAAATGCTGAACCCTAAAAGTGAAATCTTTTTAATTCCTAATTTATCATAAAGGGAGCCTGAGATCGGATTAAAAACTCCCATGATAATTGCACCTGGCATCATAATAATTCCGGCCAACAGTGCTGATTCATTACGAGTTGTTTGAAGGTAAAGTGGTAAAACAAGTTCTATTCCGACCATTGCGACATTGCTCAAGGTACTTAGAAGGGTCGTCCAGTTGAATTGCGAATTCAAAAAGACTCGAATATTTAAAAGTGGTTCTTCTAATTGCAGTTGACGTTTGCCGAAAAGCACTAAAATCAAAATTGAAGCAATAAATAATACTCCATCAATAAGAGTTATCTTGCCGTCGTTACCCACTTCGGAGAAGATGAAGAGCATGATGCCAAAACCAAGGACTGATTCAATCAATGAAATCCAATCAAGTTTAATTTCTTTTGGTTCATTAAGGTTTGGAAATTTTATCAAAGCACAAATAAGTACTAAACTACTGGTAACCGCTAAGACGATAAATAGCATTTGCCATTCAAAGTATTTTAAGATAAATCCTGAAATTGTTGGGCCAACCGCGGGTCCAAAAGCGACCACGAGTCCAGTAATTCCGAGCGCTAATCCTCTCTCTTCGGGTTTAAATAATTGCAAGATAACGTTTTGAATAAAAGGCATCATTGCACCGGCAGAAATGGCTTCAATCATCCGGCCAGCTAATAAAACATAAAAGTTGTTGGCAAAAATACAGATAATTGACCCAATAACAAAAATAACTAGCATGGTCAAATAACTTTTGCGAGTTTGGAATCGGTTAAAAATCCAGGCGGATAGGGGAATCATTACCCCGACGATTAAAAGGTAGCCTGTTGAAAGCCATTGCGCAGTTGCTTGGCTGACCTGAAATGCGTCCATTATAGTAACCAAGGCATTGTTTAAAAATGTTTCAGCTAAAAGAGCAATAAACGCTCCTCCTAAAACAATTGCCATGATTAGATTGCGTTTACTCTTTTTCATTTTCATAAATAATCCCCCTGTTGCAAGCTACATAATTAACTAAAATTTTGAATAATTTGTTTAAGATTAACTGATAATTCTTCTTGTGACCCTTTAGAAATATTACTAATGATTTTATGATTAACTTGTTCCATCGTCAGTTGTATTTGCTCAATATTTTCATTCATTAATGAGACGCCTCGATCGGTTAATGACAAGACAACCTGTCGCTTATCATTTTGAGGGACAGCGGTATTAATCAAGTCTTGCTGAACCAAGCGCTTAATAATTCCCCTAATTGTTGGGTGGCTGATCGCAAAAGTTGTTTCCAGTTCTTTTTGCGAAATCATTTTGCCATTGGCTTCAAATAGAAAAACCAATAGGGCCACTTGAGGTCCAGTTAAATTTGTTTCTGTAAAAATTTTTCGCATTTGATTATTTAGTTCTTTCTCAATTAAAGTGTTGGCTTTCTTAATGAGAGGCCCAAAATTGTCCATTTTAAATCTCCTTATTTTTAAAGTGTAGCATACTATATTTTTGAAAATAAGACAAGTGTTTCGCAAAATTAGCAAAACCGGTTAAGAAAACGGTTGATATTTAAATAAAAGTAGCTATAATTGGTATAGACCTTTTAATTAATAGGGTAATATTATTAAGACAGCAAGAGTATTTTGATCTTTAAAAACTGTAATTAGCTCCTAAATGGTTAAGGATTACGCTCTGTTGTTTCTTGACAATCTATAAATATTGAAAGTTCGCTAAATTTATAAATTGCCTGTTTTATTAATCTTTTTGCTTGAATGATTGATAGTTCGAATAGAAAGATATTTTTGATTAAGATCCAAATTGGATCTAAATATTTTTGAGGAGAAGAAAAAATGAATTCTTTTATTAATTGGCTTAATAAGCATTTAGTGCCTGTTGCTGCAAAAATTGGTCAAATAAGATGGCTAGTTGCTTTAAGAGATGCATTTATTGCGATGATGCCAGCTACAATGGTTGGTTCTGTTGCTTCTGTATTCAATGCATTGATTCGTGATATTCCGACAAGATTTGGTTGGACTGGTTTTGTTAAAGCGATGGATCCAATTATTAGTATCAATGCACAAGTTTGGACCGGGTCCATGGCAATTTTGGGTCTAATCTTTGCTTTCACTTTTGGTTATCACTTATCAGTTCAATACAAGGTTGAACCGATCACTGGGGGAATCGTTACCTTAGGAACTTTTATTATGGCTTTACCACAAAGTCATGTGATTACTTTAAAATCAGCATTGAGCGCAGCAGATTCTAAAAAACTTGTTGATGCTGGAGCCGCTGTCGATGGAAAAACCATTACTTCTTGGGGATTTTTCAATTTTAATTCCTATTTTGGATCTAATGGATTTTTCACGATTATGATTTTAGGTGGTTTGGCTGCGGCAGTTTATATTTGGTTCATGCATAAGAATATTACCATTAAGATGCCTGATTCGGTTCCACCAGCTATTGCAAATGCATTTACGGGGATTATTCCAGCCATTGCTTCTTTATATGTTTCTGGAATTGTTACCTTTGTCGTTAATACAATGAGCAAATCAACTGTGATCGAGTTAATCATTAACACTATTCAAGCACCACTTTTGAAAATGTCTCAAGGTTACGGAGCCGTTTTGTTAATGACTGTTTTGGTTCAAGTATTCTGGTTCTTTGGAATCCATGGAACAAACGTTTTAGGACCAATTTTAGATTCGATTTGGTTAACAGCTCAATTATCAAATATTGCTGCAGCTAAAGCTGGTCAGAAATTACCATATTTCTGGACTCGTAACGCTTTTGACCTTTATGCTTGGATCGGTGGCGCAGGATCTACACTTTTACTTTTAATTGCAATTTTGATGTTCAGTACTCGTGACGATCAGCGGGCCGTTGCCAAAATGTCAATTGGACCTGGTTTCTTTAACATTAATGAGCCTGCGATGTTCGGTTTACCGATTGTTTTAGATCCGCTTTATTTCATTCCATTTGTCATTGCACCAGTTGTAATGGTTACAATTGCTTACTTTGCATTAAGTGCTGGCCTTGTTTCACCAATTAAATATCAATACGTTTGGTCAATGCCAATCTTTATTAATTCAATTTTTGCCACTTTTGATTGGCGTGCCCCAATTCTGCAGTTAATAAACGCAATAATTGGTTTTGGTATTTACATTCCGTTTGTCAAGGCAGCTAATAAAGTCAATTCTGAAGAATCACATCAGGATTAAAAGCGATGGATTCACAGTTAAAAAAAGATTTGCTTGCAATTGCTGGAGGGTTTTTTGTCATTATGATCAGCCCTACATTTAATTCTAAATCTCCAATTTTCTATTATACTTTTATGATCGCCGGCATTATTATCGTAATTAGTGGTATCATTAGTTATTTAAGAGATAATAAAAAGCACGGAAAGGATCAAAAGAAGTAGTGAAGCAGATTTTGAAAATTGCAGTACCAGCAGATTACTTTTTTCATCGAATTATTGAATCATCATTATATGACATCCAGCAGCAGACTGGTAAAAAACCTAACCCAAATCAATTAAAAGGTTTTTCATTTAAACGAAAAAATGCTAATGGTACAATGAGTACAATGACGATTACCGCTTATCAACCGGATAAAAAATATGCTTACCATATGCATACCGGAAGAAATGATTACGATGTGGCTTACAATGTGGAATCACTAGGAAATGAGCAGATGCGTCTAACTTATGAGGAAACGATTGAGGGTAAATCTGCAAGCGTTAATGCGAACAATTATGTATCTGGTTTTCTAGTTGGTTGGGTTCGAAAGCGACGTTTTAAGAAGATGAAGCGTCAGATGGAATCCGACTATATTCAACAAGAAAGTCATAAAAGTTAAAACTAAAACTCACAAATTTCGGTTTGTGAGTTTTTTTTTAAAAAAAACCACCTGACTTTGGGGGAAATCAGGTGGTTTTATTCTTGAGTTTTATAAGGAGAGAAAATTCGAACAATTAATGGAAAATCCATTTACTGTTCTAGACTATTATCTCTAATTAGTGATCGCTATCCATCAGTCTTGAGACCTATTTTTAATTAAGCATTAGATGAAGCGCTAGGCCCATTCCTGATACCAATAAAACGCCTCCAAAAAATAAACTAAAATAAATAGTTATTAAAGCAAAAGGAGAAGTTGACTCATTCCCATCATCCTTAATTCCATGAAAATACTTGATAGTACTTTTAATTTCATAGGCACCTAGACAAATTACCAGGATTCCTAAAATTGTTTCCCACATAAATATATGCTCCGTTAAACTTCTACATAATAATTTTATCTTTCTTTGATTATAATGCAAGCGTTTTTTTAAAATTCAAAATGTTGACACGGTGTCACTTTGAAAGTAGAATGATTCTAAAGAAATTAATTAAAGGGGGATCGATGCCTTCAGATACGTTTATTAATCTTAAGTTAGAGAAGAAACGGAAAATTACAGCCGCGTTATTAACTGAATTTTCTGAAAATTCGCTAGCTAATTCACAAGTAGCCCGAATAGTTAGTGGCGCTGAAATTTCGCGGGGAGCATTTTACAAGTATTTTGCTGATTTACAAGATAGCTATCATTATTGCTTAGGATTAGTATTGCAAGAAGTTCATGCTGGGATGGGTGAAAAATTTGAACGATTACGATCGGTTGATGATTATTTTCGTTTTGTAAAGAACTTTATCAATAGTTCTGAAGATAACCAGTACTTTTCCTTTATAAAATGGCACTTTACTGAAAATGAGGCGATTGTGGGCGAAATTAATAATTTTCCTGCAAAAGCTAACCTTATTTCGAGTTCTGTTTTAAAGTGGGGAGCAACGATTCTTTGTCATGAAACGATTCGCCAGTATTTATTAGAACCTCACCTCAAAGATCAGTTATTGAATTATTTACGAATTTCATTAAAAAAAATAGAAGGTTAAATATGTTTTTAGCAATCAAAGAAATTAAACATGAGAAGTTGCGTTACGGCTTGATTATCGGCATGGTGATGCTGATTAGTTATCTTGTTTATGTTTTAAGTGGACTTGCAACGGGGTTAGCCGCACAAAATACTCAGGCTATTGATTCATGGGATTTAAAATCTATCGCCTTAAATAAAGATGCAAATGTAAGTTTGACCCAATCTTTAATCAATACAGAGCAGAGTAGAAACTTAGATTTGTCCTCAAAAGAAAGTTATGTTGGTCAGACCCCCGTTGTGGTTAAATTAGCTGACCACAAAAGTGTTTCTACTCAATTTATTGGAATTGAAAATGATAGTGATATTTATCAACGAATTAAATTAACAGAAGGTCATAAAGTCAGAAATTCTAATGAAATTGTTGCAGATGATTCTTTAAAAAATAGTGGGTATGAGTTGGGTGATGAGGTAAAATTAAGCTCAAGCTCAGATAAATTTAAACTTGTTGGGTTTACTAAAAATGCGAAGTTAAATATTGCGCCCGTTTTATATGGTGAGCTAACAACTTGGCGAAGTTTAAGAAGTTTACCTGCGACATTTAAAGCAAGCGGTGTAGTATCTACTGATCCAAACTTTAAAACACACGATGATAATTTAGCTGTTTACTCGCTTAAAAAATTTACTGTTAAACTTCCAGGTTATAATGCTCAGAATCTAACTTTCACCTTCATGATTGCTTTTCTGATTATAATTTCGATGATCGTGATTGCCATTTTTCTTTATATCCTGACCATCCAAAAATTACCAAATTATGGAGTATTGCGAGCCCAAGGAATTCCAGCACGAACATTAATTATTAATACGTTGACTCAAGCATTATTAATTGTTGCGATTGGGATCATTTTTGGGGCCGTTTTAACTTTTATCACGATGAAATTGCTTCCTGCCGCAGTGCCGATTGCACTTGACTACGCTTCTTTAGCAGGGGTAACGGGTGGAATGTTACTTACAGGAGTTATTGGATCTTTGATTCCAATTCATTTAATTAGAAAAGTCGATCCAATTCAATTAATTCAGTAGAGGAAAAAAGATGGCAGTAATTACTTTAAAAAATGTTAGTAAAACTTTTGGCTCCAAAACAAGCAAGGTTGAAGCTTTAAAGAATGTAAATTTTTCTGCAGAACGCGGGGAGGTAAGTCTAGTACTTGGTCCTTCTGGCTCAGGAAAAAGCACCTTTTTAACGATCGCAGGTGGATTACAGGCACCGACAACTGGTAAGGTGATGCTTGATGGGATTTCTTTAGCTGAGATCTCTGAGCGAGAAAAAGAGCAAGTTCGACTAAATAAAATTGGTTTTGTTTTGCAATCTTACAACTTAGTACCATTTTTAACTGTTAAAGAGCAATTTGAGTTTGTGTCAAAGGTTAAAAAAACTGGGAATCTTAGTTCAGATGAATTAAATGAATTGTTATCAGAACTGGGAATTGCTGATTTTAGTACCAAGTATCCAGGTGAACTATCAGGGGGGCAAGCTCAGCGTGTTTCGATTGCTCGAGCTTTATATCCTAATCCGTCTATAATTTTTGCAGATGAACCGACGGCAGCTCTTGATTCTCCAAATGTTAAGGTAGTTGGTGAGATGTTTCAATCAGAAGCAAAGAAACGTGACAAAACAATTGTAGTTGTGACGCATGACATGCGTTTAAAAGACTATTGTGATCATATTTTCGAAATTATGGATGGTAAAATGACTCAGAAAAATTAATTTACCTTTTGAACTGACCGTAAAAATAAAAATGCGGTCAGTTTTATTTTTTCTTTCAACAATTTGAGATATGATTTTCTGGTAAGCGTTATCAAATAAGGAGGGTAATTTATGTTACCGAATAATTTTATATGGGGAGCTTCAATCTCTGCGCATCAAACAGAAGGAGCGTTTGACGAGGATGGGAAGTCTCTTTCTGTTCAAGATGTTAGACCGCGCGAGTTGGATATTGCTGATTTTAAAGTTGCAGCTGATCACTATCATCGTTATGATGAGGATATCAGTTTGTTAGCACAAGCCGGAATTAAAGCTATGAGAATTTCAATTCCTTGGACCCGCATCATTCCAAATGGAACAGGTTCAGTTAATCAAACTGCGATTGAACATTATCATCAGGTTTTTAAAACCATGCATGAAAACCAGATTGAACCGTTTGTGACGACATATCATTTTGATTTGCCAGAAAGTCTTCAAAAACAAGGAGGGTGGTTAAACGAAAAAACGGTTCAGGCCTATGAGCAATACGTTCGAGTTTTATTTAATGAGTTTGGCAACGAAGTTAGTTACTGGCTAACGATCAACGAACCTAATGTAATGTTACTAGCTGATCGAAAAATTTTGGGATTTACTTATTCCCATACGGAGCGTTATCAAGCATTTTACAATTTGATGATAGCTGAAAAAATTGCTTTTAAACTTTGTCATGAGATTTGTCCTCAAGGAAAGATTGGTCCGGTTCCTAATATTTCCGAGGTTTATCCTGGCAGTGCACGGCCGAAGGATATTCGAGCTGCTGGGTATTTTAATGCTGTTAGAAATTGGTCCTACTTAGATTTTTCAGTTCGTGGAATCATTAATCCAATTTTCCAAAGCTATTTACATCAAACTGGTATTGAAATGTTGATCAAACCTGAAGATACAGAACTTGTAACTAGTAATTTTCCTGACTTTTTAGGGATGAATTACTATACTACAGTGACTGTTGAAATGACTAAAAAGGGACAAGATCGGACCAACGGAATTAGTGACCAGCAGTCAGAAGATGTTTATGAAGACGGATTCTATAAAGGGCTTACTAATCCCTTTCTGCAAAAAAATGAATTTAATTGGACTGTCGATCCACTAGGATTAGAGACAACATTGGAAACCGTCAATGATCGCTACCACTTGCCAATTTACATCACAGAAAATGGACTTGGTGCTTATGATGAACTAACATCTGACCATCAAGTTCATGATGATTATCGTATTAGTTATTTAAAGGATCATTTGACAAGTATCGAAAATGCAGTTAATTCAGGCGTTGATGTTCGCGGATATTTGCCTTGGTCTGCTATCGATTTAGTAAGTGTCCACGAAGGGATGAAAAAGCGTTATGGTTTGATTTACGTCGATCGGACTGAAGATGACCTAAAAAATTTAGCTCGATATCCAAAAGACAGTTATTTTTGGTATCAAAATGTGATTAAGAATAATGGAGTTTAATCAATGCAAAAATTATTTGACTTTTTAAATAAGTATTTACTGCCACCACTAAATAAAGTTGCTAATACTAAAGTTGTTCGAAGCATTATGAATGCGAGTTTAGCGGCTGTTCCATTTACGATCGTGGCTTCAATCTTTTTGATTTTAAATAACTTGCCAGCAATTTTTCCTTTTGCGGCGACTTTTTTTCAGAATACAATCTTGAAATTTAGTGCTTTTTATATGTTAGGTAATACGATGGCTTTAGGAAGTCTTGCTTTGTATTACTCCTTATCTGTGGGATATTATTACATCGAAGAATATCGACAAGCTGGAGAAACTAAGCTGAATTCTTTTACTGGAGCATTACTCTCGATGTTTGCCTTTTTGATGACGATTCCTTCAATTTCTTGGACAAAGGGTTCTGCTCAAGCGCTCAGTAAAACGGTGGCTCCAAATAGCCAAATTGTTAGTGGAGTATCGCTAGTTAACGGTTGGATTTCACGTTTTGGTGGGGTCGGGATTTTCATTTCGATTGTAACAGGAATTATTGCAATTCAGTTGTATCGTCTTTGTGTGAATAAGAATATAACTATTAAAATGCCAGAAGGGGTTCCAGAAGGTGTGAGTCGCTCTTTTGCGTCATTAGTTCCAGCAATTTTGGTTGCTTTTGTAATGATCGTTCTCAATATAATTTTGGGGTTAATGAACACGGATTTGCACAATTTACTATCAGCTCCGTTTGGTTTCGTAAAGAATTTAACTGGCTCATGGTTGGGATTAATGATAATTTTGCTTTTGATTCATTTGTTATGGGCAGTTGGTGTACATGGGACTGCGATCATCAAAAACAGTTTTATTAACCCAATTTTGTTGGTTGCTTTAACTGAAAATATTAATGGTCACCACAATATTTTCGCGGGAGATTTCATTAATATGTGGGTCTTTATTGGTGGTGCTGGAGGCACTCTTGGTCTGGTTCTGCTGATGACTTTTGCAGCTAAATCAGATCAATTGAAAACTCTTGGAAAAACTGCAATTTTGCCTGCAATTTTTAATATTAACGAACCTGTAATTTTTGGTGCGCCAATTGTTTATAATCCTTATCTGATCGTTCCGTTTATTTTAAATCCAATGGTGCTGGCGTCAGTTGCATATTTTGCGATTAAGCTTCACCTTGTAGCCTACGTTAATAGTGCCATCGCCTGGATTTTACCAGTTGGGATGGGAGCATGGCTTGGAACTAGCGGTAATTTACCAGCAGTTCTTCTGGCGTTTATTAATCTGCTCCTATCGGTTATAATTTACTATCCATTCTTTAGACTATACGACAATAATTTGTTAAAACAGGAGCAAAAGAATAATTCTTAGATATGAAGAATTCACTTGGTAATGTTTACCAAAGGCGTAATGATGAACTTGAGTATTTGAAGATGCATAAAAAGTGCTCGATTGCGCAATTGCTAGATCATTTTAAAGTTTCATCGACTACGATGAATCGTGATTTGGCTCTCTTGGTAAAAAAACAATATATTTTAAGAGAGTACGGCCAAATAATCTGGGTAGGAGATCTTTATCAAGAACCAGAAATATTAAACCTTTCTGCTCAGAAATATCAAAATCGTATTGTTGAACTAGCCAAAAATTATCGCTCAATTTTTGTCAATGCTAGCCCGATTGCCGCTGAACTTATTGAAACATTAAGTCAATTTACAGAGTTAAAAGTTATCACTAACTGTGTACCAAATGACCATAGCATTAATAGTGCTCAGATTGTTTATCTCGGCGGTTACTTGCACAAGAATCATAATTATTCTTTTTTTGCGGGAGATCTGGTCCTCAAAAATTTGAAGTTAATGTCAGCAGAGGCATCTTTTATTTATGCGACTGGTATCACAGAAAAAATGTTTACAACTCAAACTCTAGAACAATCATTGATTGATCGAACAATGGTGGAAAATACTGAAGTTAGTTATTTTTGGGACGGCAATTTCACGATTAAAAATCGAGGCAATTTTATGATTAGTAAACGAACCACAAATACTCAGGTTATTGGACTCTAATGAACATGGGGGAATTCCTACCGTGTTCTTTTTTTGCTCTTTTTTTAAAACAGAGTATGATATAAGTATAAAATGATTGGGGGATAAGACATTGAAAGTAACTAAGGAAGAAGAATTGAAAAAGTTAGGACTTTTAACTAAACAACAAGTTTTAACCGAATTGAATACCTCAGAGGAAGGACTAACCACGATTGAGGCTCAAAATCGTTTAGTTAAAGATGGTCCTAACAAAATTAATTCAGAAAAGCCGACACCTCCTTGGTTATTGTTTATTCAAGGTCTTGAGGATCCTTTTGTGATCGTCTTAGCATTTTTAATGATTGTATCTTTCATTACAGGAGATCCAAGCGCTGGTACGGTTATGGCCGTAATGATTGTTGCTAGTGCTATTATTACTTTTGTTCAGCAATATCGTTCACAAAAAGCAAGTTTATCTCTAAAAAAGATGATCGAGAACACTACTGCTACTACCCGTGATGGTAAAATTACCGAGATCTCAATGAGTGAAGTTGTTCCAGGAGACGTTGTCAATTTAAAAACTGGTGACATGATCCCGGCAGATGCTTATTTGATTTGGACTAAAGACCTTTTTGTTAACCAATCTTCATTGACTGGTGAATCGATGCCAGTTGAAAAGATAACGCAAACTGTGACAAATGACACCAATGAATCAGCGCTCGATTTAAAAAACTTGGTTTTCATGGGAACTGATGTAATTAGCGGTCAAGGCAAAGCAGTTATTTTAAAAACAGGTCAAAATACCTTCTTTGGCGATATTGGAAAAACTGCAACGAGTCAAAGAGGGAAAACCGCTTTTGATCAAGGAATTAGTCGTGTTAGTAAACTTTTAATCCGAATTATTATGGTATTATTTCCGCTAGTTTTTTTGCTAAACGGATTAACCAAAGGTAATTGGAGTGAGGCATTCTTTTTTGCTATTGCTGTTGCAGTCGGCTTAACCCCTGAGATGTTGCCGATGATTGTAACCACAAATCTTGCTAAAGGGGCTATGACTCTTTCAAAGAATAAAGTTATCGTTAAAGAACTACCTTCAATTCAAAATTTAGGCAGCATGGATGTGCTTTGTACCGATAAAACTGGCACTATCACTGAGAATCGGGTTGTTTTAGTTTCTCATTTAAATCCTGAAGGTAAAGAAGATGATCAGGTTTTACAAATGGCTTATTTAAATGCCAACTATCAAACTGGTTGGAAAGAATTAATGGATCAAGCGATTGTTAAGTTTTATCAAGAAAAGGGATTCACCGAAAAAAATTCAATTAAGAAAATTGATGAAATTCCTTTTGATTTTTCTCGGCGCCGCCTCTCGGTCATTGTTGAGGAAAATGATCATCAAATTATGGTTACCAAAGGAGCCGATGAGGAAATGGCTGCGATTTGTAAATATGCTTTAATTGATGGCAAAGAAGTTCCAATAACCCCAGATGTCCGTCACAAAATGACTCAAGTTTCAACTAGTTTAAATCAAGAAGGAATGCGAGTTTTAACGGTCGCTTACAAAAAAGATGTACATACAGGTCCAACTTATTCAGTCAAAGACGAGTGTGACATGATTTTAGTTGGCTTTGTTGGATTTCTTGATCCGCCAAAATCAACGGCTAAACCTGCAATTGAATCCTTGCACCAACATGGAGTAGTAGTAAAGGTCTTGACAGGAGATAATGCCATTGTGGCCCAAAAAGTCTGTACAGAGGTTGGGATTGCTGCCGATGAGTATCTGTTAGGAAATCAAATCGATCAAATGTCTGATAATCAGTTAAGTCAGAAAATTGAATCTATTAATCTTTTTGCGAAGCTTAATCCGATGCAAAAATTACGAATCATTCAGGCTTTACAGAATGCTAAGCATACAGTTGGTTATATGGGAGATGGGATTAATGATGCACCGTCTTTGCGTAAAGCTGACGTTGGGATTTCGGTTGACACGGCAGCTGACATAACTAAAGATGCTAGTTCGATTATTTTATTAGAAAAAAGTTTGAATATCTTGGAAACCGGAGTGATTGAAGGGCGGCGTGATTTCTGTAATATTATGAAATATATTAAACTTTCGGTCAGTTCAAATTTTGGTAATGTTTTTTCGATGTTAATTGCAAGTGTTTTTTTACCGTTTTTGCCGATGATGTCGATTCAAATTTTAGTGCAAAATCTTCTTTATGATTTAGCTCAAACATCAGTTCCATGGGATCATGTCGATGCTGAAGATGTAGAAAAACCAGTGCAGTGGGGGATCAATGGTTTACTGAAATTTACTTTGTGTATTGGTCCAGTTAGTAGCATTTTCGATGTAATGACTTTTATTGTGATGTGGTTCGTTCTCGGAGCAAATACTGTTAGTCAGCAGCATATTTTTCAAACGGGTTGGTTTATGGTTGGTCTAACAACTCAAACGATTGTTGTTTGGTTGATTCGTACTAAGAAAATTCCATTTATCCAAAGCAGTCCCTCAAAGCCAGTGATTTTCTCGGGTTTAGCAACGATTTTGATCGGTTTATTGATTGTGTTGAGCCCGCTGCGTTCGGTGTTCAATTTTACCAAACTTCCGTTAGCTTATTGGGGCTGGTTTGCTGGCATTATCATCGCTTATTCCGTAACAATGGAAATTGCGAAGAAAATTTATATCAAAATCAACAAAAGTTGGATTTAGACTTCATCAAATTATCCAAATTTATTTTTAGAAATGGAGTATAATGGATAACATTCTATAAATAGATTGGAGCAATTTTTTTGAGAAAGAAACTACTAAAACTTGTCCAGATCCTATTAGTAAGCTTGATTTCTTATTACGTTATCTTTTTATCCTCATTTTTAACAATTTCCTCATTTAGATCAGTTTTACCTTATTTCAAAATGTTACTTGGATTAAAAATTTTAACTTTTATTTTTGTTATATCCATGTACCTGGTTTTGCTCGCACTGACAAATTCAAATTGGATTGGTACAACCATTTTGCTGGTAGTGAGCTTTGCCTTCGCCTTTATTAATCGCGTTAAATTGACTTATCGAAATGAACCTTTTTTACCTAGTGATCTCAGTATGGTTAATTCCTTGCCTCAATTAATTCATATGATAACTTTTAAGCAAGTGATGTTAGTGATCATAGAAATAGCGGCAATCATCGGACTCAGCTTTTTAGCTTTTCGAAAAAATAACCGCAAGTTCTTTCAAGGCAAGAAATCTAGGATTATAACCTTAATTATTTCGCTGGTTTTTTGCGGAGGTTTTTCTACGATTAGTCAAGCGATTTTGAAATATTCTTTTATAAATAGCAATTTATTTATCCCCAACCTCTATTACTGGTCTAGTTGGGGATTTTATATGTCTTAAATATCCGAAATGTGATAGTTATTACGGTTACTGCCGCCTTTTTTTAATCAGTGAGCCCCAATTGGTCTAGTTAAAATACCGAATAAATATTGTTTGGTAATCAGATTATCAAAGTTGAAACAATATTTCATAAACTAACTCATTTACGTTTTTGGATTATAGAAAAGCTGATTTGTTTGTTTTTTTAGGTTCACTAAATAACCACTATTAATATTTTTTTGAAATAGTGCTATATTATTCTTGTAATCAAAAATAACCTATTGGCGCTTTGACGTCGGATTATAAGAATATTTCTGATTTTTGGTAATCAAGATGTACGTCGTTCTGAGAAGGCGGTGCATCGAAGCAATGGCAATCTTCTTAGTCGAATGAGACGAAGCAGATTGCTTTTTGTTTCGGTAATAATCTGCAACATGCATCTGTTTAGTGCTTTTTGTGCTTGTTGCTGCCACAATATTCATAACCATCTGGTAAAGAATCTTGCGGGCATACGGATTACCTCGTTTACTGATATGATCAGCTGCTTCGTAATTTCCCGACTCGTAGTGTCTTAGGTCAATTCCCACAAAAGCATTTACTTTATTAGCTGACGTAAATCGTCTAATGTCTCCAATTTCAGCAATAAATAGGACTGCCGTAACCTCTCCAACCCCTGGAATACTAAGTAAGATTTCGTATTCTGGTTGATCTTGTGCTAATTTGGTCATTTCCTGGATTAATTCATGCTTTAAATCTTGGATTCTAAGTGCTTCACCCGCCCAATAGTGAACCTGTTTAACTATACTTGAACTATTGTTGACAGCAGGATGACAGGTTTGTGCTAAATCTTGCAATTTAACAGCAATTTTTAGTGCCCTGGCTTGTGACATTCTTTTGTCGGTAGAACTAAGAACAATTTCTGCAAGTTCCTTAGTTGTGTCCACTGGTACCATCGTACTTAGAGGATACTTCTTAACCAAGTTCCAATAGAGCGTGCCATTAGGAGCGCTCAGAATTCTCTCGATACTTGGAAAAGTCAGCTGGAGTACTCGATGAAGCCTGGTCTTAGCTCTAACTAGATCAGTATTGATTTCCTGGTAAAAACGGCTTAAATCTTTTAGCTGTTCATAAACGGGGTCCTGCTGATAACTGGGTTTACGGTTAAATTGAAACTGAGTTTGAGCCAGATTGAAAGCATCAGTTGCGTCAGTTTTACGAGGACGTAAACTATCCAACTGTTTCTTGGCAACCAAGGGATTAAGGCAAGTATATTGATACCCATGATCTTGTAGCATTCTTTGTAAACTGCGAGAATAGACCCCTGTTGCTTCAAAGACAATCTCCGGTTCTTTAACCGAGTTAAGATCATTTAAAAGGCGATCAAAACCGATTTGATCATTGTCAAATTTATATTGGTTCACGACATTTTGATTAACCGAGATGGCCACATTTAAAGTTTTGCTGCTAATATCAATTCCGAAAACAGTTCTCATTATTTAGTACATCCTTCCTTGAAGTTCAGTTCATTAAATCTTTACTTATCTAATTTTCTATACTCGACGACTTGCGTCCAACATTCTAAGAACAGACCTTAATAAAGATCATGAAGTTGCCAGTTTTTTATGCGACGACTGAGCGCCAAAACCTCCTGCGACTTTTGCCAACTTCACGCCTACTTTATCATTAAAAAAAGTAGTGAATAGTTGATTCCGTCGAATCCATCTATCCACTACTAATCTTAGAATGTTTTCTACGATTAGTTCTAATAAAAGTCCCGTTCACGATTTAGCTTTGAAATGGAACAATAATCCCTTTTTCTGGGATCCGGAATGGGGAGCAAAACGAAATGGTCCTCTTTTAACCTTTGTTAATTATCTCAATATAAAAGTTATGGATGAACCAGTTGATTATTCTGAGGAAACCATGCAAAAGATTTATCGAAAATATGAGAAGAAGTCTAAGGAAGCTAATAAAAATCGGCAAAACCCAGGTTCGACCGACGTTGTAATGATTTTAAGTGAAAGCTTTAGTGATCCAACACGTGTGAAGGGGATTGACTTAAATGAAGATCCAATGCCTTTTACTCGTGATTTGATGGAAGGCAATCCTAGCGGAATGATGATTAGTAATGGATATGGCGGTGGAACGGCGAATATGGAGTTTCAAGCCCTTACTAGCTTGGCTCTGGGTAACTTTTCAATGTCAATGACTAGTCTTCATATGCAGCTTGCAATGAAAATGACGGATCCTTTTACAGTTAATAATTTGTTCGATCGAAGTATCGCAATTCATCCTTATAGCGGGGAGGTGTATAATCGAAAAAATGTTTTGAAAAAATTCGATTTTTCAAAATTTTACAGCCAAGATGGTCCACAAACTTTTCCTTACAAAGAACATGCGCAAAATAATCCTTATATCGATGATGCTTCTCTTTATCAGTTTGTTTTAAAACAAATCAGGTCCAACAAAGGATCAACTTTTTATCATGTTTTATCAATGCAAAATCATATGCCATACGACAGTAACGAATATCCAGAAAACGATTTTAAGGTCCAAGGAAAGATTTCAAAGAAAGAGCGAACGCAGATTGAGTCATATGCTAAAGGTGTCAATTTAACTGATCAAGCAAATGAAGAATTTATCGAGCAGTTAAAGAAAATTAAGAAAAACGTCATTGTCATCTTTTATGGTGATCACCTGCCAGGTATATATAGTAATGCAGACTTTAATAAAGATGGTATCTTAATGCACGAAACCCCTTACTTTGTTTGGTCTAACCACCTTAAGCTGGATAAATCTGCTGCACCAAAATTAACCGGTCCTTACGGATTTGGCAACATCGCTTTTGATACTGCTAATTTTAAGCTAACCCCTTACTATGAGTTATTAACCGAGGTGACGAAAAAATTACCAGTGATTACCTCAAATATGAAAAGTGATGATCGTTTAAACCTGGAACGAAGTAAAATTCAGCTGGTTTCGCAAAGGACAGAGAAATTAGTGGACCCGGATAAATTAAGCGCGCAGGAAAAGAAAATTTTGCACGAGTATCAGTTGGTTCAGTATGATCTTTCGGCAGGAAAACACTATTTACCAGAAAAATTTACGAAAAAGTAAAAAAAGACCCATTATGAGTCTTTTTTTTAATCAGCTATACGATTTTTGATTTTTCTTTTGAATTCAAGCTTTTCTTCTTTTGCTTGTCTTGTTTTGTCTCTCCGTTCGTCTAAATAATCCTCAGCTTTATCATTATCCGACTTTAAATCGGTATATTTTTTTTCGTAATCAACATATTGCTGATCTAATTTTTTTTGCTGTTTTGCATTACTACATCCGGTAAAACAAATCATTAGACCCATCAACAAAAAGATTGTTCCGATTTTAATTTTTTTCACCTTTAACCCCCTTCAAAGCCACATAAGGTATAACCTTGGGCAACTGCGTTGTCTTTAGTCATTTGAGTAGTACTTTTTGCTCTGTTAAGCCCTCGACAATTAGGGTCAAAGTGATAACGTTTGCCTGAAGTTGGGGCAATCCAGACCATTGCTCCTTGGGGGTCTTCTTTTTTCTGTTCATTTTGAGCTTGCTGACTTTGGGCACTTGCTTGAGCCGCTGCTCTTTGTTGTTCCTGCTCTTTTTGTGCTTGTTGTTCAGCAGCAAGCTGTTTTTGTTTCTCTTCTTCTTCCTGCTGTTTCTTTTGTTCTTCTTTAGCTGCGGCTTCTTGTTTCTCTTTTTCTTCAGCCGCCTGCCGTCTTTCTTTTTCTTCCTTTTCAAATTCAGGTTTTTGCTTATTATAAGCAAGTTCAGCCTTCTTGCGATCGTTTTGGGCTTTTAAAAGTTCTTTATCTGCTTCTTTATCAGCAGTTTTTAAACTCTTGCTCCGACTTTTTTCGTCGTTATAGTGGGCCTTTATGTTGCTGACTTCATTAGCTGTATAATGAGGTCCAGGCGAGTTGTTGACGCCTCCAAGGCCTGCAGTTGTACAAATTAAAACTAAAGCAGTTAAAGCTTGTAGTGTAAATTTCTTCTGTTGTTTAATTTTTGCATGAACAGAGTAAAGCATAAATGCAGAAATCAAAACAAAAGCAATTTTAATAGCAAATATCATTTTCTCTCCTTAAAAATTAATATCGATCTATTCGATGGGTTAGAGTTAAGACCCAAAGAAAACCCCAAATTAAAACAAAAACGACGGGATTCAAACCACTTAGAATTGCCAAAGGGATACTCCAACCAGCAACTTCTCTTATGACTCTGCCATAACGAGCAGTTGCATGAAGAGCTTTGGGCTCAAAATTTTGTGGCAATTTTTCCTTAGAAGACATTACTCATATTCTCCTTTCTCAATTCGTTATCCTTATTATCTTATCATTTTTCTGAAATTTTTTGCAGAATTACCATAAATCCGGTAAAATTTTTCTTAATACATTTTCAAAGGGAGGATTTATGGCGAAGAAAAAATTAAGCAGCAGTTTGTCTTCATTTCAAATGCAAATGATTGCTTTAGGGGGCACTATCGGTGTAGGCTTATTCTTAGGATCGGCAGCTGCAATCCAATGGACTGGTCCTTCTATACTAATTTCATATATTTTGTCTGGTCTGATTCTTTATATCATTATGCGAGCACTTGGCGAGATGATGTATTTACGCCCGATTACTGGATCTTTTGCCGATTTCGCGTCAGATTATATTCATCCGTTTGCAGGTTTTTTAACAGCATGGAGCAATATTTTTCAATGGGTTATGATCGGGATCAGCGAGGTCATTGCAATAGGACAGTATTTACAATTTTGGTGGCCAAAATATCCCACTTGGATTACTAGCTTTATCGTAGTTATTTTTCTTGCTCTCGCCAATTTAGCATCAGTGAAAGTTTATGGAAAGTTGGAATCATGGCTTTCATTAATCAAAGTTTTTACAATCATTATTATGTTTATCTTGGGAATGTTTGTGATTTTGTTTGGCTTTGGCAATCACGACCAAGCAGTTGGAATCAGTAATCTGTGGTCGCATGGCGGATTTTTCACGGGTGGCTTTAAGGGATTTATGTTTTCTTTATCCATGGTGATCGCTTCTTATCAAGGAATTGAAATATTAGGAATCACCGCAGGCGAGGCAGATAATGCTAAAGAAAGTATCATTAAGTCTGTACGTTCGATTGTTTTTAAAGTAATGATTCTCTACGTTGGAGCCATCTTTGTTATTTTGGCAATTTATCCTTGGAATCAGATGGGAAATATTGGTTCGCCTTTTGTGAAAACTTTTTCTAAAGTAGGAATTACTTTTGCAGCGGGAATTATTAATTTCGTTGTTTTAACTGCTGCACTATCTGGATGCAACTCAGGAGTTTTTAGTGCAAGTCGGATGATGTATACGTTAGCTGAAAATGGTGATTTACCAAAAGTGTTTACAAAAGTTTCCAAACGAAAAATTCCCTATTGGCCTGTCGTTGCTATCGTTGTGGGAATTTTAATTGGTAGTTTAATCCCAGTATTCTTTAAATCAGCTAAAGATATGTTTGTTTTAGTTTTCGGGGCAAGTGTCTTACCAGGGATGATTCCGTGGTTTGTTATTCTGATTAGCCATCTGATGTTTGTGCGCCGACATGAAGAAGAACTGGTCGATCATCCGTTTAGACTACCGGGCGCACCTTGGATTAATTACGTAACGCTAGTGATTTTAGTAATGATTGTGACCTTTATGTTCTTTAATCCTGAAACTACTGCTTCGATTATGATTGGTCTTGGTTTTGAGATTGTGATCAGCGGTGTTTACGTTATTAAGTATTTTTTAACTGAACAATAAACTTTTTTAATTGTTTTTGAGTCAAAAGTATAAATGCGTTATAATTTATTTTTTAGGGAGAATATTTAAATGGAAGAAAATGATTATCAAACAAAACTTAAGTCGATTCCCAAAAAGACGTATCTTTTAATTTTGGCGGCAGTTATAGTGGTTATTGGTGGAATGATCTATTTTAAAAATCGAAAAATAGATCTATTATCAGAACAGAACGTTACGATTAAATTTAACGGTTACGAGGGAAAAGGAACAGGTAGCGTTGATGACAGTAATTTTAGAACTAAAGCGGTTCAAACTTTATCTAATAAAGCCGGTCTAAGTATCGATTCAAAGGACAAACTTGTTAAAGCTTTGACAAATGATTCAAGTCTTGAAAAATCAGATTTTTCAGCTTCAGAGATCCAGAAAATTGAACAAGTTGAAAAGTGGTACAAGAATCTTAGTTTAGAAATTACCCCTTCGTCGAATTTGAAGAATGGACAAAAGGTTAAACTAGTTTTAAGTGTCATTGATCAAAAAAATACTCCGATTAAACCTGCAAGTAAAACGTATACAGTCAAAGGGTTAAAGGAATTTAAGAAAGAGTCGACAAAACCCATTTTAAACAGTATTAAAGTTAAATTCGCGGGATTTCAGGGGCACGGAGTTGTAATTTTAACCAGCAAAAAGTTCAATAACGAAATTTTTGAAATTAAGAAAAATGGTAAATTGATTAATGGCGATTTAATTCAAATTAATCTGCCTGATTCAGCTTTTTCAAAAGAGGGGGTCGTCTATGAAGGTAAAAAATATCTAACTGCTAAAGTTTCCGGCCTCAAAGACCTTTCCAAAATATCAAATGTCGATGAGCTTAAAAAATTCTCAGATGACCTTAATGAAAATGATCATCCTGACAGTATTTACATAAATAAGAAATTCATTGGCATGTACGCGGTTCCAGATTCAATTCACCGCCAATCGACAGCTTATAGTGATTTTGATACACCGTTAGTTAGCAGTCGGGTAAAGATTAATGATCCAACGATGAAAACTGATTCGCTTAATAAAGTTCGGATCGTTTCAATTTACCAAAGAGAGTATAAGGAGATTAAAACTCCTGAACCTATGAATTCTGAGATTATTATTAAAGGGCTTGAAGATAACGATAATAATTTAGATTTATCCCAAATCAATTCTAAAGAAGATACCCAATCTGCTGATTTTTCAAACACTTTGACCATCGAGCAACATAATCTAGAAGTGGATGGAATTAAGCTACGATAAGAAGAATTTCAATGATTCTTCTTTTTTTATACTCGAACTTTATCATAACTTTATTTTGAACTGCTAAACTTAGCTTCATTAAATTAAGGAGCTAAAATCTTGGAAAATCAAAAAATTATCATTTCAAAAGTTACTAAAATGCACCACCAAAAAAGAGTTTTAGATCAGGTTTCGTTTGAAGCACATCCGGGTCGTGTGACTGCATTTCTCGGACCAAATGGCGCAGGTAAGAGTTCAACTCTTCGAATTCTTTTAAATTTAGATCGAGCGCAATCAGGTCAAGCAACTTTTGCCAATCGGAGCTACAACCGTTTTAATTGCCCGCTTAAAATGGTCGGCACTTCTTTTGATGGAATTGGCGGAATTCCAAGCAGGACGGTAAAAACGCATCTTAGAATCATCGCAGCCAGTAATGGAATTTCTAAAAATCGAATTTATGAAGTACTAGAGCTTGTTCACCTCACTGATAAAATCCACGCTAAACTCGGAAGTTTATCGCTTGGTGAAGGGCAACGTTTAGGCATTGCGATTACTTTGTTAGGAAACCCACAATTTTTAATTTTTGACGAACCGACTAATGGTTTGGATCCACAGGGCATTAAATGGTTTCGTAATTTTATCCGTGAACAGGCAGAACTTGGAAAGACGGTATTGTTATCCTCGCATTATTTGAGCGAAATTGAAGCAGTAGCAGACGATTTAGTGATAATTAAACATGGAAAAATTGTATTGACTGGCGAATTGCATCAAATTTTGCCTAAGTTAAAATCTTTAGAAGATTTGTTTTTTGATCTAACCGAAGAGGGGGCATAAAATGCTAAAAATACTTCGAAGCGAATGCTTAAAAATCATTTCTAGTCGCAGCTTTTGGGTGATTTTAGTACTTGCGATAGTTCTTCAACCGTTAATGGGTCTAATGGAAATAAAAGAAATTGTCAAAATTGGACTTGATGCAACACCAGCAACGAATCCGGAGTTGACAGAAGCTATTGGTCCCCTTAAATATTTAGGATTTGACGTAACAGACCTAGGTCTAATGCCAATAGTTGTCTGGGGTGCAATTATGGGGGCACAAGAATTTCGAAATCACAATTTAAGAACAACCTTACTTTCAGTTAATAATCGTGTGAAAATTTTGGCAGGAAAAATCGGTGCTTTTTCGTTTTTGACAGTCTTGATCGCCTTTTTCTCAATTTATTTAACAGTAGGAATTACTCATGTTTTTCTCGGTAGCAAAGGCTTAAATCCGATTCTTTTAAGCTCAGCAACTTGGCAGCATCTAGGTCTTACTGTTATCAATTGGTTATTGTTAAGTTTGATCTCATTTGGTTTGGGATTTATTTGTCGGACGCCCATTATTCCTTTGGTATTTATGATTGCGCAAATGTATGGAATGACAGATAAGTGGACGTGGGGTCATTATTTACCAGTCGCTGCTGGCAATGATTTACTTTCAGTCCATTCTTTTAACTCGATCATGATATTATTGGGATGGTTGATCATTTCTATTACTCTAGCTTACTATTCATTTATCAGACTTGATTTGGGAGGCAAATACTAGTGTTTAGAAATATTTTACAAAGTGAATCAATCAAATTTATCACCAATCCGTGGTGTTTAATTGGCATGCTTAGTGCAGTCGCTTTTGCGGGGTTAAAAAATGGCATGTACTTAGGACAGGCAGGTTTAGTTATCACTTCGTCAGTTTTCATTGGACAAGAATATCGTAATTTAGAGTTGAGGACAAGTTTGCTAACGGCTCCTGCTCGCCTGAAATTATTTGGTGCGAAATTATTTTTATTAACTTTCGTGACCTGGATAACAGGTTTAACCTCGTTTTTAATTGCCAGAGAACATTTTTCGCTAATGATTTTACTTAGTTGGACTTTTATCGTTTGGTTAAGTGCATTTATTTCAATGATTACTCGTTCACAAGTTGTTCCACTGACAATTTTGTTTTCACTTATTTTAGGATTTAGCCAAATGCTTTTTAGCTTTTTTAAAATTGCTAAATATTTGCCGGACCTAGCAACGATGAATTTATTTCTTGTTCAACCACACAAAAACATGTTAAATCCCACTCAAGGTTTATTAGTTCAGCTTGTTTGGGTTTTGGTTCTGAGTTTTTTAGCCTTGATTGTTCAAGCCAGAGACCTTAAATAAAAGGAGAGATAATTTGCCTGCCAAAATTCTAATTATTGAAGATAATCCCGATCTTTCCAAAATGATTGATTTGTATTTAAAAAAATCTAATTATGCATCGAAAATTTGTGCTAGTGGAGGTCATGCGATTAATATCTATGAAGAATTTGGACCTGATTTAATTTTGTTGGATCTAATGTTACCTGAAATAAATGGCCTAGAAATTCTTGCTGAAATTCGACTTCATTCAACAATACCAATCATTATTATTAGTGCTAAAGAAAGTGAGAGAGACCGAATTACAGGTTTAAAACTGGGTGCTGATGATTATGTCACTAAACCGTTCTCGCTAAAAGAATTGATCGCTCGAGTTGATGCCCATCTTAGGCGTCAAAATTATCAAATAACGCCAATGGTTAGCTACAATGACATTTCTATAAATTTGCTAGCTCAAAAAGTAACAAAAGGGGGGAGGCTCGTTAATCTCACCACAAAAGAATTTGCCGTACTGCAATTTTTTGTAGAGCATCCCGCGCAAGTTTTAAGTAAAGAACAAATCTATAATCAAGTTTGGAGCTACGATCAATTTGGAGATCTGAACACAGTCACAATCCATATTCAAAAAATTAGAGAAAAAATGCCAAATACTCATGGAATCACTACCGTCCGTGGGAGTGGATACCGCTTTGATGGAGAATTACATGAAAAAAAGTCTTAACAATGAAGTGATTAAATTAACAGTGCTTCTTTTATTGTTCCCATTTTTAATGTACGTCTTTTTGTCCTCCGATCCCATTTATAGTATTATTCTTTGGGTCATTTTGCTCTTTTTACCAGTATTGATTACTAGGTTTATTAAAAAAAGAATTTTACGACCTCTTAAAACACTTACAGAAGAAACGAAGAGAATTGCAACAGGCGATCTTTCCCATGAGATGATTGTAGAAAATAATGATGAAATTGGTAATTTGATCAAAGCTTTTGACCAGTTGCGCTCAGAACTTGCTCAGAAGTCTTTGGAACAAAAAAACTTTGAACGCTCTCGTGAAGATTTTGTTGCAAGTATCACTCATGATTTAAAGACCCCCCTTGGCATCGATCGCTGCTGCAACTGAAATATTGCAAGATGGCATTTGTGATAATCCCCTTGAATATTATGAGGTAATCCAAAGAAACGTTACCTTATTAAATAATTTGACACAAGAGTTAAAGTTATCGATTCCAAAAATTCCAATTAATCTTCAAATTATCGATGTCAAAACCTGGGCTCAAGATCTTATTAAAGAGGTTCGAATGGAAGCTCCTCAAGCAGCTATTTATACTAAATTAACTAATAGCACAATAAATGGTGATTTAATCCAATTAAATCGAGCGTTAAAAAACATTCTAGCCAATTCGTATCGATTTTCACGAAATGTTTTAGTTTTAAAATTTTTTGAGGAAACAGGAAATTTAAAAATTCAAATTAAAAACGATGGAGCCCAGATCACAAAAAAAAAATTACCTTTAGTCTTTGAGCGTTTTTACAGTCAAAATTGCGATAACTCTGATGGACATCTTGGACTGGGTCTTTATGTTGCAAAGCAAATAATTAAAGTTATGGACGGTGAAATTACTGCCAAGCTTACAGGAGAAATAATTTGCTTTGAAATCAGTTTGCCGATTATAATGAAACCAAATGAGAAAAAATAATTTTTGTTCATTAATTTTAATAATCGGAATCTTATTAACTGGATGTTCTGCAAAACCAAAAAAAGTTGAAAAACAAGTTCAAATGAATACAAAATCTACTTCAACAAGTTCAACTAATTCGAGCAGAAAAAAGCTTAATCCAATTTTAAGTTCGGGCTGGTCTAAAGAGAAAGATCAAGCTTTGTCTGAGATGATGCACTCCTGGCAATCAACAAAAAAAGATCAATTTGTCGGAACTTATGACGGAGAAACGCCAAAGCAATATGGTTTGGTGTTTCCCGATGATCTTAAAAGAAATATTTTCTTTTGGGGCAATCGTCCAATTAGTTTGAGTTGGCAGCCAACCAGCGATAAAAATGCAGAATTTGGAGTTGTTGCTGTAGCTTGCTCAGATAACCAGACGACGTACTTGTTTACTCTTCATGATGGTAAACCGGTTGTTTTGTGTTCTCAAAAAGATGATGATGGGAAAATGGTTTTTTATGATTCACAAAATTTTGCATTGCAAGCAGGTTTTGCAAAAATTGTTACAGGAAAAACTTTACAACAATTAAACGTTTCTCAGGAAATGCAAAATGGAAAAATCCCGCCAAACTACCGACATTTATGGCACTATTATAATGATTATACCCAAAAAGTGGAACAATTTGATCTGACTCATCAACCTGAAGAGATGAAATTATCTTCTCTTGCTGACAAGTGGATTTCAATCGAAGATCCTGAAGATGACGGAATTGATTATTTTAAAATGCGGCTACGCTATCGCTTCTTTAATGGACAGCAAATTCTCGTTGCTATTTTAAAAGACGAAACGGCCTTTAATTGCTATTTAGATGTAAAACAAGCTGAACAATTGCAAAATTATCAGTATGGCGATGAAGATGATTAATCTTTTCAAAATTTATCAAAAAAGCTAAAACCTTGTTTTCTGAAAATCTTGACATTTTTCAGAAAACAACTATCATACTTTAAGTATCGTTAGTTAACTAACGATTTTTTGGAGGTGAATTTGGTGGTTCATGATACCGGAAGATTACTGAAAATAGCAGGGCGCCAACTAACAAAAAATTTTGACCAATTTGCTAGCAAGTATGATTTAACAGCAACACAAATGTCAATAATTGATCATTTAGCTCGAAATAAAACCGAAATTTTGCAACGAGATTTAGAAGAAGAATTCAATATTAGACGTTCGACAGCGACTTTGATTTTACAGCGAATGGAAAAAAAGGAACTAGTGAAACGCACAACAGCCAGCCATGATGCCCGCCAAAAGGCAGTTATTTTAACAGCTAAAGGGGAGCATTTGGTAGAAATAGTCAGTGATTATATGAATAATCAACAAGAGTTATTACAGAAAAAATTTTCAAAAAATGAAATCGATATATTCGAAAAAATTTTACATTACTATATGGGGGATTATAAATACTAATGCAAGAGAAAAAATTAAATAAGAAAGTCATAATGTCAATTGTAGCTGCGGGAATCATGTCATTTTGTGGCGTGTTAGTTGAGACTGCAATGAATATTACTTTTCCAACTTTGATGAAAGATTTTAAAGTTGATACCCAAACAGTGCAATGGATGACAACAGGTTGTCTTTTGGTTATTGCCATGGTGGTCCCGTTATCAGCAATTTTAAAGAAAAACTTTTCAACAAAAGGAATTTTTCTTTCTGCCAACCTTTTATTTATGTTTGGAGTAGTTATTGATGCTGTTGCTAAAGATTTTACTTTACTATTGATTGGCCGAATGATTCAAGGAATTGGGACTGGGTTGGCACTACCGTTAATGTTTAATATTATTTTGGAGCAAGTACCATCAAATAAAATTGGCTTAATGATGGGAATTGGTTCTTTAATTACTGCTATTGCACCAGCGATTGGACCAACTTACGGCGGCTTAATCGTGAATGGTTTAGGTTGGAGATTTATTTTCGTTTTACTGCTACCAATTTTGATCATTTCTTTAATCATGGGTAGTTATTCAATTACGCAAGTGAGCAAAATTAAAAAAACTCCCGTTGATATTTTGGGAATTATAAGTATTATTTTGCTTTTCGGAGGTTTAATTCTCGGTTTTAGTAATTTAGGCAGTATGAGTATTTTTAGTCTTGAAGTCGGCGGCTCTTGGATTGTGGGGATTTTAGGGTTAGTACTTTTAATTTATCGAAATAAAGTAGCGACTCCCATTATTAATCTGGATGTTTTGAAAAATAAACGCTACGCTGGACACGTTATCAGTTTCTTTTTCATTCAGCTATGTAGTTTAGGAATTTCTTTTATTTTGCCTAATTATATTCAATTAGTTAATCATCAAAGCGCAACGGTAGCGGGTTTAATCGTTTTGCCCGGTGCGGCAATGGGAGCAGTTTTAGCTCCAATTAGCGGCCAAATTTTAGATCGGTTAGGTGCGCGAAAGCCAATCTTATTTGGTGCATCAATTTCAGTTATCGCGTTAATTTTATTTACAATTTTTAGTCGAAATTTGAATTTAACTTGGACCCTGATCATCTATTTTATTTACATGTCAGGGATCGGTTTTGCATTCGGAAATATCATGACCAGCGGATTGCAAAATCTAACTTTAGATGAGCAAGCCGATGGTAACGCAATTTTAACTACTTTACAGCAGTTTGCTGGAGCAAGCGGTACTTCAATTGTAGCCGCGATTATCGCTCAAAGTCAGAACCAAAAAGGGGTAAATATAGCAGTTTCAACTGCTAATGGAGCACATAATGCGTTTATCGTTTTATTGGTATTAGGGCTCTTGGCATTAATTATTCTCAGCCGAGTGGTTGTGAATCAGAAAAAATAACTAAAAAAGGACTTTAGTCCTTTTTTAGTTATTAATATAAAACCTACAGTTAGGTCGATGAACGAAATTATGTTGACCATAATGATGCATTTTAGACATTTGTTCAAACATTGGCTCGCTCATTCTTTTGCGAGCTTTTTCCATCCATTCCCGTCGAAGGCGTTCGTCTTCATCACTTCCAACCTTTTCTTCTAGCTCATCAATAATTCGATCAAGATATTCGCCAAATTGGCTCAATTCCTCTGGATTCAATGTATCGAAAGGACTATCGATTTCCGGACTTTTTTCTGCCGCGTCCCGGCCTTTATTAGTTAAATGAATTATTGTAACTCTTTTATCCTCTTCAGATAGAGATTTCTCAACGTAGCCAGATTTTTCAAGTTTGTTAAGTAATTCATTTAAAGACTGCATACGAATATTTAGAAGAAAAGAGAGATCCCTAGTTGAGATTGATTCTTGCATTTTTAAAAGTGCTAAAACTCTCCCTTGACCAAACATAGGATCTGCAAAAGGTCCGTGATCTACACGATTTTTCATATGCCATTTTTTTAGTAACATTTGAAGATGCATTAGTTTATGTTGAATATCTCTGTTTTCCATTTCTTACTTCCTCTCAAAATAAAACAGGTACCTTATATATTAAGTTATACAGGTACCTGTTTTAATTGTCAAGCTATTTATAATTGAATTTTTTATTTGACTGAGCATTTAAATTGGATTTTTAAACCATTCTTTTACCTGTTCAATCAGACTATTGGATTCATGCGCTGGTTCTTTTTCATCCTTAATATTTTCACTCGGTTCAAGATCGACGAGATTGCGATTCTTGAGTGGATTTTTGGGCTTGGTGGTGACATTAAAAGAAATTAAATTCTTTTCTGGGACGGGGGAGAGCAAGAGAGTTTTTGATAGTTTCTGTTTAGTTCCACCAGCTAATCCAACACAATTGATCGTATATTTTCCAGGTAAACGGTTTTGAACGATTTTTCCTTGATTTCCAAAATATTCAATCGTGTCTCCATTAACAAAAACGGTGACATTTTTTAAATTTGTTTTTACCGTCATAGGGATAGGTTTTAATAAAACTCGGTAACGCGGATAAAGTCCCAGAATTTTGCCAACTTCTATTACTTGGACATTACCTGAATTGGTCGCGTGCTCTACTTTTTCTTTCATGACAAGACGCTCTTTATCTGAACTGAGATAAAGTTCACTTAAAGGTTTTAATTCTTCAACGGGCAAAGGACGCTTGTTACTATCAACTGCAACTTGCGCGATTTCTTCAGGATTTTTACTGGTAATTTGCTTGGCCATTTCTTTAAGCTGAGAGTCGCGACTATAATAAAACTTCCCATAGACATAAAGGCAACCAGTCGCTAAAATTAAAACAGAAATCGCAATTAATGGTAAATAAAACGCTAGAGACAAATGGTGTTTAGTATTTTTAGTCCTTGTCAAATGATGTGGCTCGCAACGAGAATTAGTGTAAATTTTATTTTTTTTCATTTAACTACCTCACATTTGCAAATATTATAGCTTAATAAATGGAAATACGGTGACAGATTTGAAAAAAATTAGATATTTGCCCCTAATTTAGAAAAATAGTAAAATAACTATAAAAGGATGGAGGAGAGAAAATGTTAAAAGAATTCAAAAATTTTATTGCCAGAGGAAATATTTTCGATTTAGCTGTCGGAGTAATTATTGGTGGAGCCATGACCAATTTGGTCAGCTCATTGACTAAAAATTTGATTAATCCCTTGCTTTCAATGTTTGTGGGGAAAACTGATTTAGGTCGACTACAACTGACAATTTTTGGTGCTACTTATAAGTATGGGGATTTCTTAAATGACGTGATTAATTTTTTGATTATTGCTTTTGTGGTTTTCCTTCTTTTAAAAGCAATGCGGAAAGTTTTTCCACCAAAACCCGCTACACCTAGTACAGAAGAAGAACTTTTAACAGAAATTAGAGATCTTTTAGCCAAAGATGATGCAAAATAATAGGAATCTAGTATACTATATATAGATGTATTTGAACCTGCTTGATTTTTAAGAATCAATGCTTTATGTTGATGGCACTTGTTCATTAGCATAAGTGGTGTTGGTTTTTTTTATGGAAATAAATAAAGAAGAGGATATAAATGATAAAAAAGTTGTTGACTAATCTGGGAGAATATAAAAAAGATAGCATTATCATCCCTATTTATGTTACAGGAGAAGCAGCGATGGATGTTATTACTCCGATGATTATGGCAATACTAATTGATCAGGGGATCAACAAAGGAAATCGTCAAGCTCTTTTAACAAATGGTCTTGCGTTAGTTGTGTGTGCGGCTTTGTCTTTTTATTTTGGAGTTAAGTCTGTTCGAACAAGTGCTGAAGTTGCGGTCGGATTTGCTCGTAATCTGAGGCACAATATTTTTGCGCGAATTCAAACGTTCTCATTTTCTAATATTGATCGTTTTTCTCCTTCAAGTTTAGTCACCCGGATGACAACCGACGTTACCAATATCCAAAATGCTTATCAGATGGGGATTAGAATTATTGTTAGAAGTCCCTTAATGATTATTTTTGCTTTAATTGTGACTTTTTTTATTAATCCACAATTAGCACAAATTTATTTGTGGGTTATTCCGTTTTTGGTGATTGGGATGGGAATTGTCATTCATTTTGCTCATCCTTTGTTTAATGTTGTTTTTCGGATTTATGACAAATTAAATAACGTTGTTTCAGAAAATCTACAAGGCATAAGAGCAGTTAAATCATATGTAAGAGAAGATGAACAGGAAGAAAAATTCAATGAAGTTTCAAAAAAAATCTATCAAACTTTTATGAAAGCTGAACAAATTGTGGCTTTTAATATGCCAATTCTACAAGTGGCTGTTTATACCTGTATGCTTTTAATCTCTTGGTTCGGTGCGCAATTTATCGTTGATGGAAAAGGATTTACTGAGGGGCAGCTTTTAAGCATGTTCAGTTATACGATGGAAATTTTAATCAATTTAAATATGATGTCAATGATTTTTGTCATGATTTTGATGTCTCGACCTTCTGTTGAGCGTGTTGTTGAAGTGTTATCTGAACAAAGCGATATAAAAAATCCAGCAAACCCCGTGACAAAAATCCCAAACAGCAGTGTTGAATTTAAAGATGTGAGTTTTAGTTATCAAAATGAAATGAACAATCTTGTTTTAAAAAATATTAATCTCAAAGTTCAACCAGGAGAGTTGATTGGAATCTTAGGAGGAACAGGAAGTGCTAAGTCAACTTTGGTTCAACTAATTGCGCGACTTTACGATGTAACCGATGGTGAAATTAAAGTGGGCGGTCTGAACGTGAAAAATTATGATTTAGTAGCATTGCGTGATCAAGTTGGCATGGTACTTCAAAATAATGTACTTTTTCATGGGACTATTAAAGAAAATTTAAAATGGGGTAACTCTCAAGCTACAGATGATGAAGTAATTTCTGCAGCAAAAATTGCTCAAGCAGATGGATTTGTCCAAGAATTTCCTGAAAAATACGATACGATGATTTCTCAGGGCGGAACAAATGTTTCGGGCGGACAAAAACAAAGGTTAACTATAGCTAGAGCATTACTTAAGAAACCTAAAATTTTAATTTTAGATGATTCAACCAGCGCCGTTGATACGAAAACTGATCGAGAAATCAAAAAAGGTTTACGTGAAACAATTCCTGGAACTACAACTTTTATTATTTCTCAACGGATTTCATCAATTGAAGATGCTGATCGGATCGTTGTCTTAGATGACGGTGAAATCAATCAAATCGGGACAAGTGACGAACTGTTAAAAACTAATCGAATTTATCAAGAAATTTATCAATCTCAGCAGAAAGGATTTGGTCAAAGTGCAGGCAAGTAAAAAAATTATTAATCGCCCCCATCATCCTCTGAAAACATTTGGGCGATTAATCGGATATCTCTTGGAGAAAAACAAACTTAGGATGACTATTGTCTTTGTTTTGATCATAATTAGCGCGTACGCTAACGTATCAGGAGCACTTTTTCTTCAGACGGTCATTGACCAATACATTACGCCACTTTTAAAGCAAAATAATCCCAATTTTTCTGGCTTATTAAAAGCAATTACGACAATGGGTTTTGTTTATTTGGCAGGAATTTTCGCCAGCTTGGGTTTTAACCTTTTGATGGTTAAAATAAGTGAGGGAACGCAACAAAAAATTCGAAACCAAATGTTTAAGAACTTAGAAAATCTTCCTGTAAGTTATTTTGATCAGAACTCACACGGTGACATTATGAGCCACTTTACTAACGATACAGATACCTTGCGCCAAATGATTTCCCAAAGTATTCCGAACCTTGGTTTATCTGCAATTATGTTTATTTCCATTTTTATTGCAATGATTAGCATCAGCCCTGCATTAACACTTTTTGTGGTTTTTACACTTACAATTATGTTTTTCATCACTAAATCTTTAACCAGTAAAAGCGGAAAATATTTTACTGAACAGCAAAAAGATTTGGGCGAAGAAAACGGGTTCATTGAAGAGATGATTCATGGTCAAAAAGTGGTTAAAGTATTTAACCATGAGAATGCCGCTATCGAAAATTTTGATGAAATTAACGATCGACTGCAAGAAAGTTCAACTCAAGCTAATGTTATTGCAAATACTTTAATGCCAGTCATGTTCAATTTACTTAATATGCAATATGTTTTGTTGGCAGTAATTGGAGGAATGTTTAGTTTGTATGGAATCTCTACATTTACTGTTGGAATGCTTGCAGCATTTTTACAGCTAAGCCGTTCACTTGAACAACCAGTTTCTCAGTTTGCTCAACAAATCAATTTCATTGTAATGGCGTTAGCAGGGGCTGAGCGAATTTTTAACCTAATGGATCAAAAAACTGAAAGTGATGATGGTACAGTAACTTTAGTTAAATCGGAAAAAACGGCTGACAATTCTGAATCATGGTCTTGGAAAATTCCTCACCATGACGGCAGTATTACATATTCTAAGCTGACAGGTGATATAGTTTTCGATCACGTATCATTCGGTTACGTTTCGAGCAATATAGTTCTTCACGATATTAACATCCATGCGAAACCTGGTCAAAAAATAGCTTTAGTTGGAGCAACAGGTGCTGGCAAAACCACTATTACTAATTTGCTGAATCGTTTTTACGAGATTCAAGAAGGACAGATTACATATGATGGGATTAATCTGACAAAAATTGAAAAAAATTCTCTAAGGCACTCCTTGGGCATCGTTTTGCAGGACACAAATCTTTTTACTGGTACGATTGAAGACAATATTCGTTTTGGTAAGTTAGATGCTACTAAAGATGAAATTCTTAGCGCTGCAAAATTAGCTAATGCCGATCTGTTTATAGATCATCTTCCAAAAAAATATGAGACTTTACTACTAAATAACGGTGAAGGATTGTCGCAGGGTCAGCGCCAGCTTTTAGCAATTGCACGAGCTGCCGTTGCTGATCCTCCTGTCATGATTTTGGATGAAGCGACATCAAGTATTGATACTCGTACTGAACGTATTGTTCAACAAGGAATGGATCGATTGATGAAAGGACGTACTGTTTTTGTAATCGCTCATCGTCTTTCTACGATTCAAAATGCGGACGTTATTTTAGTGATGGACCATGGAAGAATTATTGAACGAGGTAATCACGAAGATTTACTAGAAAAGCATGGGATGTACTATCAATTGTTCACGGGTAAAGTAGAATTAGAGTAACCATTTTTAAAAAGTTGAACTCTTCAATCTTTAATCGTTGATGCCTCACATATGTTATAATTAGATCAATTAGGAAATGCATTTTTCCTTTTAGCTTTAGGAGGTATTCATGGCAAAAAAAATTCTTGTTGTGGACGATGAAAAACCAATCACTGACATTATTAAATTTAATTTGAATAAGGAGGGGTTTGATGTTGTCACAGCATTTGATGGGGAAGAGGCACTTGCCAAATTTAAATCGGAAAATCCTGATTTAATTTTGCTTGACTTAATGCTCCCAAAAATTGACGGACTAGAAGTATCTCGCCAAATCAGAAAATCAAGTAATACACCGATTATTATTATTTCCGCCAAAGATGATGAAATTGATAAAATCATTGGACTGGAATTAGGAGCTGATGACTATGTTACAAAGCCTTTTTCAAACCGTGAGTTAGTTGCAAGAGTAAAAGCCAACTTACGACGGAGTGATATCGCACCTGCAGCAACTAATAAAAGTTCTAAACTAAAGATTTCTGATTTAGAAATTGACACCGATGCCTATACGGTGAAAAAGAATGATAAGACAATTGAACTGACAAACCGGGAGTATGAATTGTTAGTGTATCTAGCTCGTCATGTTGGTCAAGTGATGACCAGAGAACATTTGCTCCAGAAAATTTGGGATTATGATTATTTTGGTGATGGTCGGACAGTTGATGTAACAATTAGAAGATTACGGGAAAAAGTTGAAGATTCACCAAGTAATCCAACATTTTTAATTACCAAAAGGGGAATTGGCTATTATTTAAATGATCCATCAAATAATGAGTAAGATTTTTAATTTTTTTAGATCACTTACTTTTAAGATTGCGATAGTTTTCATTTTGCTCCTGCTCGTAACAGTCGAGATCATAGGGGCTTATTTTGTGAGGACTAGTCAAAATCAAGGGGTCAGAAATTTTCAGACAACGATTGATAACATTTTTCCAAACTATGTATTAAATCAATTGGGAAACGATATTATTAACCCCAATGTGACTCAAGGAAATAGTGATATTCAAAATGTTTTAAATTACTCTCAAGAAAACGATGTCACTTCCTTGCAAGTTGTTGATAAAAAAGGAACAATTAGGGGTGATTCTAATATAAATAATCGGGCTCTAATTGGTCAAAAAACCACTAATTCAGATATTAAAGACGCACTTTATAGCGGACAACCTCAAAGAAAACAAGTTTTTGATCGTAGTTATGGCAATACCTATGTTCTTGCAATGCCAATTAAATTAACGAATAATTCAACTAATGCAAATACAACAGTTGGCGTAGTTTATGTAAGAGCTAGTATGGAAAGCGTCTATAATAATGTTTCGAGAATGATGATTATTTTCTATACTGCAACTGTTGCTGCTGTTTTCTTAGCAATAATTTTAGCGATTATTATCAGTCGAACGATGACTCGTCCAATTGATGACGTCAAAAACCAGGCCATTAAATTGGCTAAAGGTGACTATTCAAGTTTAGTACCAGTTTATTCTTCTGATGATTTAGGCCAACTAGCCCAATCCATTAATGAATTTTCTCTTCAAATTAGAGAAGCGCATGATTTAAGTCAACGGGAAAGAAATCGACTTGATTCAGTTTTGTTTCATATGACTGACGGAGTCATTGCCACAGATCGGGTTGGGAAAATTTCAATAATCAATGAACGTGCTTTAGAGTTTCTTAATTTAGAGCGCGAGGAAATTGTCGGCAAATCAATTCTTGAAGTTTTAAAACTTGATGACCAGTATTCAGTTAGAGAAATTTTAGAGCAACCTCATGGAATCAAAATTGATCAAAATCACGGGCAAGAAGATGAATTGATTTTAAATGTTGATTTTGCGACTCTAAAAGCGGCAAATGGCTATATCACTGGCTTAGTCTGCGTTCTCCACGATATTACAGAACAACAAAAAAACGATCGCGAACAGCGCGAATTTGTTTCAAACGTTTCTCATGAATTAAGAACTCCTCTAACTAGTATGAGGAGTTACCTTGAAGCCTTAGACGATGGTGCTTGGCAAGACAAAAATTATGCTCCTAAATTTATCAATGTCTCCTTAAATGAAACTAACCGGATGATTAGAATGATCAATGATCTATTAAATTTATCGCGTTTAGATCGTGGGACTTTTAAGCTTAATTTAGAATATATTGATTTGATTGAATTTACTAATTTTGTTCTTGACCGGTTTGATATGATGATTAAAACTGATGGGGGAGATCACCAAAACAGTAAAGCTGTTAGCGATTTTGAGGACTTAAATAAGAAAAAATATCGAATCATTCGTCGTTACGATCGAAGTTCGATTTGGCTTGAAGTCGATCCTGATCGTTTAATGCAGGTTATCGATAATATCATTAACAATGCGATCAAGTATTCACCTGAAGGAGGAGAAATTAGAGTTGAGATTAAAACCACTGATCACAACGTAATTTTTGCAATTACTGATCAAGGCCAAGGAATCTCTAAAAAGGAACGAAGTAAAATTTTTAATCGCTTTTATCGTATTGAACGTGCTCGTTCCAGAATGAATGGAGGAACTGGTCTCGGACTTGCAATCAGTAAGGAAGTAATTGAGACTTTAGGCGGTCATATTTGGGTGGAATCGAAAGAGAACGTTGGCTCAACTTTTTCTTTCTCACTGCCTTACGATTGGCACAAATGGGAGGATCAAAATGCATAAAATTTTTATTAGAATCTCCTTAACCGTTTTGATATTTCTTAGTTTCTATTTGTCCTTCATTATCTGGACCAACAATGGCGGATTAAGAAAAAATGCGGTTATTTCAAGTAAGAATATGACACAAGTTGACTACTCACGTAATTTAACAAATCTTTATACTCCTATTAAAATTTTCTACGTTGATCAAGATAGCAACAAAAACTTAATCCCTGGCCGAACAAACGAAGTTACAGCTGAAGTCAAACGACGCTTAAAGAATTTAAATTTAAAAAAATTATCAGCTTATAATGTCGATACCAATAAACATTACGAATCGATTATTGATAATAACAATAGCGTTCAACTCTATTATCAATCTCCTTTAAGTATCAAGATTTTAGCTCAGGTCTTTGGCTTTAAATTTGACAAAGACATTGGAGAATTTCCCGCTAATCGGATTATTATTGCTGAAGTTTCTCCAATTGAATGTGAAATCTATTTTGCTAATGACAAAACGAGGAAATATTATTATTCAAGCCTTAATTTAGAGACTGACAAAATTTTTTCTCTTGCCAAAAATGCTAAAAATCGGATTTTAATTAAAGAGCGAAAATCTCATGACAATTTTATCACGCTTTTTCAAAGTCCTGTTCCATTAAAGTCTTATACGTATTTGATTAAAACCTTAGATGATAGTTACTACGTATCTAGCTTTATGTCCAACGATGGTTCGGCCGGACTAACTTTTGATAGCAAGACTAATACTTACAAAAAAGGATTGACCAAAACACTAACAATTGATAATAAAACGGGTACCGTTCATTTCGTTGATTACCATCTAGAAGAAAAAGACGTTCCTCATGATTTGACTTCTCTATTAAATTTAAGTAAAGGAGTTATGCAGATTATTGGCAATCCTTTTAATAGTTTTCGATATTTTTCAAATCCAGAACATAATCGGGTGGTTTTTCGTAGTTATATTGATGGATTTCCAGTATTTTTTAGTCAAAAAAATGGAGATATTTCTCTTTCGTGGGGCAAAACGTCTGAATCATTGTACTTTGCAAATTCAACTTTAGAAGTTCCAATTTCTACGTCACAAAACAGTAGAATGCTTGAAGAAACTGATACCTTAATTGAAAAGTTAAACCGTAAGGGTATTGCAACCAAAGATATTCAAGATATTCAAATTGGGTATTCAATGGTTAAAAATCGTGAGAGTACTGAAGTAGTCGATTTATTACCACAATATTTTGTTAAATTGAATGGAACATACCGTGCGGCTGCAACAATTCTTAATCAGAATTTAGGAGGCAGCTAATGAACTTTAAAAGAATCGAAATCCTTTTTATATTTGTTTTCTTTTTCTTAGACATTTTCCTCTTCTTTAACTATCAGCAAACCGTTAATGTGCAGTCAAATTCAGAGAAAGAGACCACAGTCACTGATGCCATTAACGAAATGCGTAAAGATAACATTTCAGTTCCAAAGGTTTCTTCGACCAGGAAACAAAAAGGCTACTTATTATCATATTCTCATACAGGTGCTAATAATAACGAGAAAGATTCAGCTGCAACAAATCTTTTGCAGAAAAAAGTTACTCTTAAAACTCCTATTACAATTTCTAAAAAGAATCCAGTGGAGGACTTAAAGAAGTTTATCGAGAATAATAGTGAAATAAACCATGCGCAAGATTACGTTTATAGCAAAGATCTAAGTTCAGATAAACATTTTGTTTTTGTCCAGAAATTTCAAAAGAATCTGTTTTATGATCTAAATGGGCAACTGTCTTTTGATCTTAAAGGAAATGTTATTTCTGATTATTTAATTTCACACATCGATAGTTTAAGTGAATCTAAAGAATTTGAAACAATTATGTCGGAAGAAGAAGCAATTGTAAAATTATATACGTTAAATGAAATTCCAAATAATACTCGAATTTTGTGGCGCCAGCTAGCTTATTCGTGGATGCTTGAAGCAAATAACGTTTCAGTTTATGTTCCAACATGGTACATCGCACTACAAAATAAAAGAACCAAAAATATTACAATTGAAAAGATAAATGCCTTTACCGGTGCTCTTTGGAAAGCGAGTTTTTAATTGATTGAAGGAAAAAATGTTTGTTAGTATTTTAGCAAGTTCTAGTAAAGGTAATGCAACATATATTGAAAGTAAGAAAGAAAAGATTTTAGTTGATGCAGGTCTTTCGGCAAAGAAGATTCAAAATGCTCTTGGAAAAATAGGGAGGTCAATGAACGATGTTAATCATCTATTTGTCACTCACGAACACAGTGATCATGTTCGCGGAGTGGGGGTTCTTGCCAGACGTTATCCCAATTTATTAATCTATGCAAATCTTAAAACTATGCAGGTTATGGCAACTAAAGTGGGAGAAATTCCGGCCGACCAATTGATTGATTTCGAACCAGGACAAACGATTTCAATTGGCGATATTGATGTTGAAAGTTTTGGCGTATCACATGATGCAATTTTGCCTCAATTTTATCAATTCCATTGTGATAACAAATCATTTGCCATATTAACTGACACAGGATATGTTTCAGATAAAATAAAATATCAAATTCGTAACGCCGATATGTTTCTATTTGAAAGCAATCACGATTTGGAGATGCTTAGAATGGGACTTTATCCCTGGCCATTAAAACAACGAATATTAAGCGATCGCGGACATCTATCAAATGATGAAAGTGGGGAAGCGCTGGCCGATCTAATTGGCCTAGAAACTAAAAAAATTTTTCTAGGACACCTATCGCCGGAAAACAACATGAAACCATTAGCCCGTATTACCGTTGAAAATATCTTGATTGATGACGGATTTGCGGTTAATCACGATTTTGAGATTTTAGATACTGATCCAGAAAATCCAACCGATTTGTTAGAGGTTTAAGTTTTTCGGTAAAACTATTAAGAAATTTCATAATAATTTCAAAAATACAAACTAAGATTAATTTTGAAAATCAATAAGGAGCTAGTTCAAGATGGATAATAATTATCAAAGCAATAACAATTTGAACTCTGAAAATAATGAATTCTCGAAGCAACAAAAAAAATCCAAAGGAGGAGTCGGGATTAAAACGCTGACTCTAGTTGTCGTCATTGCAGCTTTGTTAGGTGGTGGAATTGGTGGGGCTGTTGTTCATTTGATGAATAATAAAAACCAGACCATCAAAACAACAACTGGCGCTACTACCCAACCAACAAAAATTAGCAATGTTGTTGTTAAAGAAAATTCTGATTCAGAAAAGGCCTTTAACAAAGTAAAAGATGCAGTTGTTTCTGTCATAAATTTACAAAAGCAACAACCAACTAGTAGTCTTTTCGGCGGAATTTTCGGTAGTCAAAGGGGAAATTCGTCCGGTAATAATTCTGGCAGCTTACAAGAATCTAGTGAAGGTTCTGGGGTAATTTATCAAAAAAGCAATGGACAAGCATTTGTAGTTACTAATAATCACGTAGTTGCCGGATCGGATAAGCTTGAAGTTTTACTTAGTGATGGTTCTAAAGTTAATGCTAAACTGCTTGGAACTGATTCGGTAACCGATCTAGCTGTTTTACAGATTGATGCAGCAAAAGTTAAAACAGTTGCGTCATTTGGCGATTCCAATGCCATTAGTCCTGGACAAAAAGTCCTTGCGATTGGTTCACCGATGGGGAGTAAATTTGCAACTTCCGTAACTCAAGGAATAGTTTCAGCTAAATCCAGAACAATCGATGTTAGTGATGAAGATACTGGTCAAACAACTGGTCAAGCAACAGTTATCCAAACAGATGCAGCTATCAATCCAGGTAATTCAGGCGGCGCCTTAATTAATATCGGCGGTCAGGTTATTGGGATTACTTCGATGAAATTATCTGGTAGTTCAAGTAGCACTTCTGTTGAAGGGATGGGCTTTGCAATTCCTAGTAGCGAAGTTGTTCAAATCGTTAATCAATTAGAAAAGAATGGAAAAGTTGCAAGACCAGCTTTAGGTGTATCGCCTGTTGATCTTTCAGACGTTTCATCAACGCAACAATCTTCAGTCCTTCACTTACCATCTTCTGTTAAAACTGGAGTTGTAGTTGTTTCATTAACTGATAATTCTCCGGCTGCTAAAGGTGGGGTTAAACAATACGATGTTATTTATCAAATTGACGGTAAAAAAGTTGACACTGTTGTTGATTTACGAACCCAATTATTCAAATATCAAATTGGTGACACGATTACTTTGAGTGTTTACCGTGGTAGTGAAAAGATGGATCTGAAGGTCAAACTAACAGAAACGGCTAAACAAGAAATAACCACCAAGCAAGGGCAAAATAACTAATAATAAAAAAGGCTAATTGCCTTTTTTTTGTAGGAGCACAAATGTTAAAAATAAAAATTATTGCGGTTGGAAAAATTAAGGAAAAATATTTTCAAGCAGGAATCGATGAGTATCAAAAAAGAATGCAAATTTTCGCTAAAACTGAATTAATTACAGTCAGTGAAGAAAAGTTTAACGGGACCCCGGGAGAACAGCAAATTAAAAAAATCGTTGAACAGGAGGCCTTAAGAATTAACGAACAGATTAAACCTGGTGAATACGTGATTGCTAATATGATTCAAGGAAAACAATTAAGCTCAATTGAATTCGCTAAAGAAATCTCCAAAATTGAATTAACCTCTTCTACTATTGACTTCATCATTGGTGGTTCTTATGGATTACCAGACAATTTTCAACGAGATCTGGCAATCTCTTTTGGAAAAATGACTTTTCCTCACCAATTGTTCCGTTTAGTCCTTTGTGAACAAATTTATCGGGCACTAATGATCAATAATCACCGCCAGTATCACAAATAATTTTTTAAAATTTTAAAAAAAATCGTGAAACGAGTGCAAAGAATCATAAAAAACTTTTAAAATATTGACCTTTTTTGCATTTTAAAATTGTAAATCATTTTAAAAACTAGTATAATGACTGAGTAAAAAAAATGAGGGGTAATATTAATGGATACAACTAAGCGTGCTCCAAAAAAAGTTTTAACTGAAGCTGATAAAGCTAAACTTGAAAAAGAGGCCCAAGCTCAGATCCAAAAACTAGTTGATCGAAGTAAGAAAGCTGAAGCAATATTTGCAACTTATAGTCAAGAACAAGTTGACAAAATTGTTGCTGCGATGGCTTTAGCAGCTAGTGAAAATTCACTAAGCTTGGCTCATGAAGCATACGAAGAGACTGGACGAGGCGTAGTAGAGGACAAGGATACAAAGAATCGTTTTGCCTCAGAATCAATTTACAACGCAATTAAAAACGATAAAACCGTCGGGGTAGTTAGTGAAGATCCTGTCAAGGGGCAAGTTCAAATTGCAGCTCCTTTAGGGATTTTGGCCGCAGTAACTCCTACTACAAATCCAACTTCAACAACCATTTTTAAATCTTTGATTGCAGCCAAAACTAGAAATACAGTTATTTTTGCATTTCACCCACAAGCGCAGAAATGTTCTTCACATGCAGCACAAATTATTTATGAAGCAGGAGTTGCTGCTGGTGCGCCTGAAGATTTTATTTTATGGGTTGAAAAACCAAGTATTCAAGCCACGTCTGCTTTGATGAAAAATCCAGGAATTGCTTCGATTATTGCAACTGGTGGCCCAGCGATGGTTTATTCAGCATTAAGTTCAGGTAATCCTTCGATGGGAGTTGGCGCTGGAAATGGAGCCGTTTTTGTTGATCATACCGCTAATATTCAACGAGCAGCTGAAGATTTATTAATCTCTAAACGATTTGATAATGGAATGATCTGTGCAACCGAAAATTCAGTGATTGTTGAGGCCTCAGTCTACAAAGAATTTATGGATAAGCTTGAAGAATTAGGGGCTTATGTAGTTCCAAAGAAAGATTATAAGAAGATTGAAGATTTTGTTTTCAATGATACGAATCATGTTAACGGGCCCGTAGCAGGGATGTCCGCAAAATGGATTGCTGAACAATCAGGCGTTAATCTTCCTAAAGATAAAGATGTGATGCTTTTTGAACTTGATTCAAAAAATATTGGTGAAAAATTGTCGTCAGAAAAATTAACTCCATTACTTTCCGTTTATAAAGCTAAGGACCGGGAAGATGGAATTAAAATTGTTCAAGGTTTGCTAAATTATCAAGGGGCTGGGCACAATGCAGCTATTCAAATCGGTTCACAGGTTGATCCATTTGTTAAAGAATACGCAGATAAGATTGGAGCTGCTAGAATTTTAGTCAATCAACCAGATGCAATTGGTGGAATTGGAGATTTCTATAACGATGCAATGCGTCCAAGCTTAACATTAGGAACTGGTTCATGGGGTAAAAATTCATTGTCACATAATCTATCAACATCAGATCTCTTAAATATCAAAACGGTTGCTCGTCGTCGTAACCGACCGCAATGGGTAAGAATTCCTAAAGATATATATTATGAAAGAAATTCAATTACCTACTTACAAGATATCAGCAACATGAAGCGAGCGTTTATTGTTGCTGATCCAGGAATGGTTCAGTTTGGTTTTGTTGAAAAAGTTATGGATCAACTTGAATTACGACTGGAACCAATTAAGACTTCACTTTATGGCACAATTAAGCCTGATCCGACTCTTGGGCAAGCAATTGAAATTGCGCAACAAATGGCTCAATTTAAGCCTGACACAGTCATTGCTTTGGGTGGTGGATCTGCTCTTGATGCTGCGAAAATTGCCCGTTATATGTATGAATATTCTTTTGACCATGAAGGCATCTTAGATGACATGGCGGGATTAAAAGAGCTGTTTACTGAATTACAACAAAAATTTATGGATATTCGTAAACGGATCGTTAAATTTGATGAACCTAAGCACTGTCAAATGGTTGCGATTCCGACAACATCTGGAACTGGTTCAGAAGTTACGCCTTTTGCTGTAATCACTGATGATGAAACTCACGTAAAATATCCGCTCGCTGACTATGAATTAACACCTCAAATTGCAATTATTGATCCTGAATTAGTTATGACTGTACCAAAGAGAACTGTTGCGTGGTCTGGACTCGATGCTTTGTCGCATTCATTGGAAAGTTATGTTTCAGTAATGTCATCTGAATTTACTCGGCCATGGGCGTTGGAAGCAATTAAATTGATTTTTGAAAACTTGGCAACCTCTTATAAGTATGATCCTCAGAACCCAACAAAAGAAGGGGAAGAAGCGCGAGTTAAAATGCATTATGCAGCTACTCTTGCTGGAATGAGTTTTGGTAACGCATTTCTTGGAATTAATCACTCACTTGCACATAAAACAGGTGGGGAGTTTGGTTTGCCTCATGGTTTGGCAATTTCGATCGCAATGCAGCATGTTATTCGCTTTAACGCGGTAACAGGTAATGTTAAACGTAGTCCATTTCCGCGTTATGAGGTCTACACGGCTCAAAAAGATTACGCAGATATTGCTCGTTCACTTGGTTTAAAAGGTAAAAACGACGCTGAGTTAGTCGATTCATTAATCAAAGAAATTCAAAAACTTTGTGAAGCAGTTGATGTTGATACTACTCTGAGTGGTAACGGAGTGAAGAAAAAAGATTTTGATAACGCTTTAGATAAATTAGTCGATCTGGTTTACAACGATCAGTGTACGCCAGCTAATCCGCGTCAGCCAAAACTTGAAGAAATTAGACAACTATTAATTGATCAATTCTAATTAAATGGTTAATCATGAAAACCCCTAGAGTGAAGTGCAGCAAAAAAGTTAGACGGTTTATAAAATATTAAACGTTTAAATAAGTGAATCATTTTATTCAAGTAAAATAAAGCATTACCAATTAATTTTTGGTTTTGCTTTTTTTATTATTTGTTTTTTTGAAAACACTAAATAAGACCTTTTCCTATAAAGATCATTTTCAACTTGGTTAATTTGGCTGCTGTCTTTCCTAAAGTCTACGCTGCCAGCTTCCTCTCTCGATACTCAATCGGTGTTAAGCCATTTTGTTTAATGAGATCCGCGATCGGCTGGCGGTTCAGCCTCTCTCTTTTCATGAGATTAAAGAAACTTTCCATCGGTGCATTATCATAGCAGTTTTTCTTGCATGACATACTAGCAGTTAGTCCCATTGCTTGGATTCTTTTTTGATACTGCCGCCTTTGATCTGAATGTATAATCAGAGCGACTCCGACTGGTAAAGAACTTTTGATCATGTCTAATGTTGCACTTAATTGTTCTTTGTTTGCTTAACTTGAAACAACTGTCCCGATGATCTCTTGGTTTGCTTCATCAATAACTGCTGATACATAGCCCCATTGTCCATTACTCAGCTTCACTTGTGCGATGTCAGTATGAATTACTGTATAAGGTTCTTTGGCATTAAACTTCTGATTTAAAATATTATCATTTACCGTTCCAATGTTTCCCTTGTATGAATGATAATTACTACTGTGACGAGAATAAACGGTTACCTCTAAGTCTAGTGATCCCATTAATCTGTTGATGGTCATGGGAGAACATTTAAACCCTGCTTTTAATGCACACAAATGAATTCTTTAAGTTTGTGATATTTATCAGACTTATTGTTGCGTTTTAGGCGGTCATAAAATGTCGCTCTTGGTAATTTTACTAATTTAAGCAGTGCCGTAAAGAATTTACTACTTGTGCTTTGGTTCCTGCGGATTGTTCTTCAAAGAGACAATTCCACCTTTGAACTTGCGATGGATGAATCCCAAAATGAGCGGCAATAAAGCTGAGACCTTGACCACTTGTTTGATAGTATTCTATCACAGCTAATTTTTGTTAATGAATATTGAGATTACAATTATTGATACAATATATTTATCTTCGAATTATTTCTGCAATTTGCATCGACCTGAAAAGATAAAAAACGATCCAACCCTTGGGCATATGGCTTTTAAAACTGAAGCAATGATTAAATTAACATAGGACAAGCCTTAATTTTTTTACTGGAGTTATCATTACCATCCCTAAATATTGAATTTCCCGACTATATTTTTGCGATAGTCCTACATATATAGATTTTTATCAAACTTAATTGTCAATAATTCAAGGGAAAAACGACGAAAAATTTGATGCCAGGCTTTCTTACTATTGCACAATTAATAACCAGAATATAGCGATAAAATTTCTCGATTAAGGGTTTTAAAAAAATTAAACGTAATTCTTATAATAAACATTCTAAGATTAGTAGTGGATAGATGGATTCGACGGAATCAACTATTCACTACTTTTTTTAATGATAAAGTAGGCGTGAAGTTGGCAAAAGTCGCAGGAGGTTTTGGCGCTCAGTCGTCGCATAAAAAACTGGCAACTTCATGATCTTTATTAAGGTCTGTTCTTAGAATGTTGGACGCAAGTCGTCGAGTATAGAAAATTAGATAAGTAAAGATTTAATGAACTGAACTTCAAGGAAGGATGTACTAAATAATGAGAACTGTTTTCGGAATTGATATTAGCAGCAAAACTTTAAATGTGGCCATCTCGGTTAATCAAAATGTCGTGAACCAATATAAATTTGACAATGATCAAATCGGTTTTGATCGCCTTTTAAATGATCTTAACTCGGTTAAAGAACCGGAGATTGTCTTTGAAGCAACAGGGGTCTATTCTCGCAGTTTACAAAGAATGCTACAAGATCATGGGTATCAATATACTTGCCTTAATCCCTTGGTTGCCAAGAAACAGTTGGATAGTTTACGTCCTCGTAAAACTGACGCAACTGATGCTTTCAATCTGGCTCAAACTCAGTTTCAATTTAACCGTAAACCCAGTTATCAGCAGGACCCCGTTTATGAACAGCTAAAAGATTTAAGCCGTTTTTACCAGGAAATCAATACTGATCTAGTTAGAGCTAAGACCAGGCTTCATCGAGTACTCCAGCTGACTTTTCCAAGTATCGAGAGAATTCTGAGCGCTCCTAATGGCACGCTCTATTGGAACTTGGTTAAGAAGTATCCTCTAAGTACGATGGTACCAGTGGACACAACTAAGGAACTTGCAGAAATTGTTCTTAGTTCTACCGACAAAAGAATGTCACAAGCCAGGGCACTAAAAATTGCTGTTAAATTGCAAGATTTAGCACAAACCTGTCATCCTGCTGTCAACAATAGTTCAAGTATAGTTAAACAGGTTCACTATTGGGCGGGTGAAGCACTTAGAATCCAAGATTTAAAGCATGAATTAATCCAGGAAATGACCAAATTAGCACAAGATCAACCAGAATACGAAATCTTACTTAGTATTCCAGGGGTTGGAGAGGTTACGGCAGTCCTATTTATTGCTGAAATTGGAGACATTAGACGATTTACGTCAGCTAATAAAGTAAATGCTTTTGTGGGAATTGACCTAAGACACTACGAGTCGGGAAATTACGAAGCAGCTGATCATATCAGTAAACGAGGTAATCCGTATGCCCGCAAGATTCTTTACCAGATGGTTATGAATATTGTGGCAGCAACAAGCACAAAAAGCACTAAACAGATGCATGTTGCAGATTATTACCGAAACAAAAAGCAATCTGCTTCGTCTCATTCGACTAAGAAGATTGCCATTGCTTCGATGCACCGCCTTCTCAGAACGACGTACATCTTGATTACCAAAAATCAGAAATATTCTTATAATCCGACGTCAAAGCGCCAATAGGTTATTTTTGATTACAAGAATAATATAGCACTATTTCAAAAAAATATTAATAGTGGTTATTTAGTGAACCTAAAAAAACAAACAAATCAGCTTTTCTATAATCCAAAAACGTAAATGAGTTAGTTTATGAAATATTGTTTCAACTTTGATAATCTGATTACCAAACAATATTTATTCGGTATTTTAACTAGACCAATTGGGGCTCACTGATTAAAAAAAGGCGGCAGTAACCGTAATAACTATCACATTTCGGATATTTAAGACATATAAAATCCCCAACTAGACCAGTAATAGAGGTTGGGGATAAATAAATTGCTATTTATAAAAGAATATTTCAAAATCGCTTGACTAATCGTAGAAAAACTTCTGTTTGTCTTCTGGAAACTTTTCTAACGATTCAAATAACGTTTTAGAAAATCTTGAGTTCGTGCTTCCTTAGGATTTTCAAAGATTTCATGCGGGTTACCATGTTCCAAGATCACTCCCTCATCCATAAATAGAATTTCATTTGAGATATCTCGCACAAATTGCATTTCATGGCTCACAATAATCATCGTCAAACCAATCTCGGTTAATTTTTTCATCGCATTAAGTACATCATCAACCATTTCAGGATCAAGAGCAGAAGTCGGTTCATCAAACAACAATACATCAGGATCCATTGAAACTGCTCTAGCAATTGCTACTCGTTGTTTCTGTCCACCAGAAAGCTGACTGGGTTTAGCCTCCAAAAATTGTTCCATCCCAACACTTTCGAGATTTTGAATAGCTGTAGTTTTAGCTAATTCATGATCTCTTTTTAAAACTGTTTCTTGTGGCACAATGCAATTATTTAACACTGTCAAATTATTAAACAGGTTAAAAGATTGAAAGACCATTCCTACTTTGGCACGATAGTGATTCAAATCAAAATTGGGATCTAAAATATTATTCCCTTGATAGATTATTTCACCATCAGTTGGATCTTCTAATAGGTTAAGGCAACGAAGCAAAGTTGATTTTCCTGAGCCTGAAGACCCGATAATAGAAATAATTTCTTCTTTCTCAACGTTAAAAGAAATATCTTTTAAAACTAAATGATTGCCAAAACTTTTCTTTAAATTTTTTATTTCGAATAATTGTTCGGTCATTTTTTACACCTGAATTTGATTAGCCATTAAGTTATACGTATTAGGGCCAGCCATTTTTCTTTCAAAGAATTTTAAGATCTGAGTAACCGTGAAAGTTAAGAACAAGTAGATCAAACAGATTACAAAAAAGCTCTGGAAGAATTGATAAGTCTGACCTGCAATGGTTTGACCGTTGAAAAAGAGCTCAGTAACCGAAATAATCGAAAGCACGGAAGTATCTTTAATGTTGATGACAAATTCATTCCCAACGGCTGGCAATGAATTTCTGATTGCTTGAGGCAAAATAACTTTTTTCATCATCTGAAAATGAGACATGCCAAGCGCTAGCGCACCTTCTCTTTGTCCTGGATCAACAGATTCAATTCCACCTCGCATAATCTCAGACATATATGCCCCAGTATTAATCGAAACAATTAACAGCGCAGCCGCTAATTTATTGACATCAATTTGAAAAGCCTGCGCCAAGCCGTAATAAAAAATTGCGGCTTGTACCATCATTGGAGTCCCACGGAAAACTTCGATGTAAACTCGAAATAAAAAATTAATTATTTTTTGTCCTATGCGTTTGCCTTTGGATTTGGCGAGAGGGACCGTTCGGACAATTCCTACTAAAAGACCAATTAAAAATCCAATAATTGTACCAAGTAAGGAAATCCAAAGGGTGGTTAAAGTTCCATTCCAAAGCAAAGTTCCGTATTTTTCAAAGATGTTTAAAAACCAATTAACTTTTTTTTCACTTGTTTGCGGTTGATTTTTAACAGCCCATGTCATCATTTCTTCTCTTTTAGAGTGGCTGATACCTGCTAAGATTTGATTAATCGTTTGAAGGTCAGGACTATTTTTTCTAAGTCCAACAGCAGAAGCATCATCAGCGCTCTCACTTTTAAACCCTTTGCCGTCAGCAAACTTTATCATTTTTAAAGATGGAATGGCATTTTCAACACTAATTCCCTCAGGTTCTTGTGCAACATATCCATCAATAACACCGCTTTGTAAAGCTGTTCTCATGGCCGAAAAGTCATTCATCGCAGTTTCTTGCTTAACACCATTGATTTGAGGAATTAAATCATATAGAAATGTGCTTAACTGAGATGTAATCTTCGCACCTTTAAAATCCTGAATCGAAGTCGCACTTGCGTAAGGAGAATTTTTACGAACGATCATAATTGGTTTTGAAACCAAGTAAGGTTCAGAAAAATCGACGGTTTTTCTTCGTTCAGCAGTTGGAGACATCCCAGCAATGATTGCATCGATTTTACCCGATGTAAGTGCAGGTGCTAACCCGTCCCAGACCGTTTTAACAATTACTAATTTTCGATCTAACTTTTGAGCAATAATTTTTGCAACCTGGACATCATATCCGTTGGCATATTGCTTTGAACCTTCAATCTTTACGGCACCGCCGCTATCGTCAACTTGTGTCCAATTGAAAGGAGGGTATCCTGCTTCCATTCCGACTTTAAATTCTTTCTTGGCTGCAGCAACAGGTTGGCTGCTAACGATTAGAAAAGAAAATAAAAACGAAAAAAAAATCAAACCCCAAAAACACTTTTTATTTTTTAAGCTCATTTCCTTGATCCCTTTTGTTTATTTAAGTACGTATTTTAGGGTTAAAATCCAATCGTGTCAATGTTTTTGAGAGTTTGGTGAGGAAAGGACTTGTATTATTGGTCAAATTGGCTATAATTGGAATGTTGTAATAATTTAGAGATAGGAGTTCAAATAATGGCAACACCGGCAAGAAGAACTTCGAAAACGAAGAAACGGATTCGTCGTGGCAATAAGAAACTAACAGCACCAGCTATTCATTTTGATGAAATCAATGGTGAATATAGTTTAAGTCACCACGTATCTCCAAGCGGAATTTATAAGGAAAAGCCAGTTTTACAAAGTAAAACCCAAAATCCTTCATAATTAAGTAATTAAAGATCAAGGGGTGACCTTGATCTTTTTTTTGAAAACTTTAAGCGAGGGAAAATGTCAATACCAACATGGGATCAATTACCAAATTTCGACTTGTATAAAGATCAAACTGTAAATGTAGTAAACGAAGCTAGTGCAGATTATGGCGGAATTATAAGTGCTTCAATGATCAACAATTACGTTAAACAAAAGTTAATTGATCCACCAATTAAAAAGAAATATAACCGGACTCATGTCGCTCAGCTAATTTTTATAAATTTGATGAAGGGAATTTTCACGCTTGAAGAAATCATTACTCTTAAGCAGCATCTTTTTCTTGAAAGTCAAATTGAAGATCACTACAATGAGTTCATTGAGCTGTTTAATGAGCGTTTAAGCCAAACAACTTCAATCGGGTCTGATTTGCCTCAAGTTCTTGATCAGTTATCAGGAATTTTAATTGCAAAAAGGCAAATAAAAAATCTTCTACAAGATCCTATTTCAGAACCTTAAAGAAGATTAATTTTTCTTAGTCAATTTCTCTAATTCTGTCGGAACTATCGTAAAGATAACCCCGAAAATAAGTGAAATTACTAAAACTTGGAGCGGATTATAGACCGATTTGGTTAAACTAGAACCAATGAAGCCTAAGATTTGAAAAAAAGCAACAATCCACACCATTGATGTTAAATGTTTCATTGATTTCACCTCTCAGGTGGAAATTGTAACACATTTTTGGAAATAAAAAAGATAATGAAATTTGCTAATTTAAATACAATCACGTGTTATTCGATGCTTAATTCGACTATTAAAATTCCAGATTTAGTGCAAACTGCTAAAAATCGGGGATATAGTTCTTTAGCAATCACCGATTACAATGTCTTACACGGAGCCATTCAATTTTACGATCAATGTTTGGCCAATGATCTCAAACCAATTATTGGGATGACTCTACAAACTAAGGGTTTTAAAGGGTCTGATGTGAGTGTTGTTTTGCTTGCTCAAAATCAAATTGGTTATCATAATTTGCTGAAAATTTCGACATTAATTAACAGTGAACAAATTGGGTTCGATCTAACCAAATTTAAAGATTTTATTGCCGGGATTACAGCAATTATTCATCCCCTCGAAAATGAAATATTTCAAAATAACATCGAGGAGACTGAGGCATTACTAACTAAATACCAAGAAATTTTTTCAACCCTGTATTTAGGTTATTGTCCAGCAGTGACCACTCTTTCAACTCTCGAAATTTATGAGAAGATTTATCAAGAACAAAAAATAAAAATAGTTTATTTAGCTGATGTGCGTTATTTAAACGCTGAAGATGCTGTTGCTTTAAAGGTCTTGCGTGCAATTGATGAGCAAGCAATTCTTAATCCAGCTGATCCTTTACTTAGCGCGCCAGGTATTCAGGAATTAAAATCGGTCAAAGAGATTACAAATTCTAAGCAGGGGGATTTATTTGAGGCAATAGCTAATGCAAATAGTTTGGCAGAAGAGTTAAACGTGACGATCACTAAAGAAAAAACCGAATTGCCGCACTTTAAATCGACACTCAAGGAATCTAATGAATATTTAGCAAAATTGGTTAGCGATGGACTAAAAAAAATTGGCAAAGATCAAGACTCACATTATCTCAAGCGAGCAAATAATGAATTGAAAGTTATCGAGAAGATGGGCTTTGCTGATTATTTTCTAATTATTTGGGATATTGTCAATTATGCTAATTCTGCCCAAATTCAACTAGGAGCGGGTAGAGGATCGGCCGCTGGTTCTCTTGTATCTTATGCTTTGGGAATCTCAAAGGTAGATCCAATTAAATATGGTTTATTTTTTGAACGTTTTTTGAACCCAGAACGAGTAAATATGCCAGATATTGATCTCGATGTGCCGGATGATAAACGATCGGACATTATAAAGTATTTACAAAAAAGATACGGCAAAGAAAATTTTTCTCAAATCATTGTCTTTTCAACTCTGGGTGTTAAAAGAAGCCTGAGGGATTGTCTCAAGATTTTCTCGGCAGATAACCAAACGGTTACGCGCTGGATTAATGCCGTTCCACGACATTTACACGTAACTTTAGAGCAATGTTACGAGGAGTCAGCTGAATTTCGTAAACTCGTGAGCGCTGATTCTTTTGGTCGAATGCTTTGGGGTATTTTAAAAAAGATCGAAGGATTGCCTCGTCAACCCTCAATTCATGCGGCAGGAGTTGTCATTTCTGAAGAAAAATTAGTTAACAAAATTCCACTTGAGGACAACGGAAGCGACGTATTAATTACCCAGTACGTTTATCATGATGTTGAAGAACTTGGCCTCTTAAAAATAGATATTCTTGGTTTAAGAAATCTCAGTATTTTAAAGAAAATGGTCGATTTGGTTCGGCGCTACGATGACCCTAATTTCCAAGTTGAAGCCATTAATGAACATGATCCAGCTAGTTTGAAAATTTTTCATGATGGTGATACCGACGGAGTATTTCAGTTTGAATCAAGTGGCTTGAAGCGCGTACTTATAAATATGGATGTTGAAAATTTTAACGATATTGTGGCAGCAAATGCCTTATTTCGCCCAGGACCAATGGGACAAATTAACACCTATATTGAACATAAATTAAAGAAAACCGAAAACACCGATCCAGATCTTCTACCTTTAAATTCAATTACTGAGAGTACATATGGCGTAATTGTTTATCAAGAACAGGTGATGCAAATTGCCAATGTAATGGCTGGTTTTCCTTTAAGCGAAGCGGATATGCTTCGGCGAGCAATGAGTAAGAAAAATCGACCACTTTTAGAAAAGTATCAGGCAAAATTTATTAGCGGTGCTGTAAACCGAGGTTACAGTGCAGAGCAAGCCAAGAAGGTTTATGATCTAATCGAATATTTTTCAAATTACGGATTTAATAAATCTCACTCCGTCGCTTACAGTATGCTTGCTTTCTGGCTAGCCTACATTAAGGCCCATTTTCCGCTCCACTTTTTTGCAATTCAAATGGGAACCGCTCTTGGAGATTTTGACCGTTTACGAAACTTTATTAATGCAGCTCGTAAGCGTTCACTGGAAGTGATTGGTCCAAACGTCAATACAAGTTTTTTTAATTTTACTGACGACGGAGAAAAAATTGTTTCGGGTCTAATAATTATTAAAGGGCTTCGGCGAGATTTTATTACAGAAATTGTGAACAAGCGCTTAAAATACGGTAAGTATCAAGATTTTAACGATTTATTAAGCCGGATGGATCACCAATTTTTGAGTGAAGATAATTTTATTCCTTTGATTAAAGCAGGAGCTTGTGACGATTTACACTCTAATCGCAGAGAATTGACTGAAAACTTAAAAACAAACCTCGACAGTTTGAAGTTCTCCCAAAATAATGTTAATTTATTTGCTCAGTTGAAACCACGTTGGGATGAATATCCCGACTTTTCAAATGATGAAAAAATTGAAATGGAGCACGATTTAACAGGCCTGTACTTACACGGTAGTCCCTTTGACGAATTTCAAAAACTTTCACAAATTTATCACGCTCAAAGTATTCAAAGTTTAAAAAATGGTAAAGATTGCTGGATTTTTGCCTCGATTTTAAAAGTTCGAACAATTAAGGACAAAACTGGGAAACAAATGGCATTTTTAACTTTGGATGATACAGAAAATCAAATTGATAGCGTAGTATTTTCTGATCGCTATTTTGAATTACGTAACCAAATCGTTGAAGGACAAAAAAGTGCTCTATATGGTCAAACTCGAGAACGTACTAAAGGACTAAATTTTGTTATTTCTCAAATATTTTCCTTAAACGAGGCCAAGAAAAAATTCGACGAAAATAAATTATTTATTGACATTTCAAATATTTCAAACCCTGATTTACAACTTCTTCAAAAGCTACTTAAAAAACATCATGGACTGAGTCCGGTTTATTTGATCGATAATACTCATCAAAAAAATGTTCTTTTAGCTCCAAACAGCTGGGTTGACGTCAATGAAGAATTTTACGAATCTCTTTTAAAGCTTGTAGGTAAAGAACATTTTGTTTATCGAGATCGTAAATTAAATTGAAAATTTATGACAAAATAGGCGGTTAGTGGTAATATTAAGCCCGATTGGAATATTTTTTGATCCAAGAAAATCTATTGAGGTGGTTTATTTTAAATGAAACGTATTGGTATTTTGACAAGTGGCGGGGATGCGCCTGGCATGAATGCTGCGGTTAGAGCCGTTGCCCGTAAAGCACTGAGCTCAAAGCTCGAAGTGTGTGGAATAAATTACGGATACAAAGGACTAGTAGAGGGAAACATTTTTGAAATCAAGGAAAAAGAAGTTTCCGATTTAATCCAATTAGGCGGTACGACGCTTTATACAGCTAGATATCCGGAATTTGCTGAGAAAGAATACCAGCTAAAAGGGATTGAACAATTAAAGAAACATGGAATTGATGCTTTGGTCACAATTGGTGGTGATGGATCTTATCATGGTGCTGTTCGTTTGACCGAACAAGGTTATAATGCAATTGGGCTTCCGGGAACTATTGATAATGATATTCCTTTTACCGATCGAACAATTGGTTTTGATACTGCAATTCAGACATCAGTTGAGGAGATTGATAAAGTACGTGATACAGCGAAAAGTCATGGTCGAATTTTTGTTGTTGAAGTAATGGGACGCAATTCAGGTGAAATTGCTTTAAGAACAGCTATTGCATCTGGAAGCCAAGCTGTAATTATTCCTGAAAAGCCTTTTGACGTTGACGAAATTGCAGGAATAGTTAAAGATGCCCGTAGACGTGGCCATGAGCATCAAATCATTATTACTGCTGAAGGAGCAATTCATGCTCAAGATTTAACAGACCAACTTGCTAATAGAGGTATCGACAATATTAGAGGAGTTGCCTTGGGACACGTTGTTAGAGGTGGTGCGCCAACAGCTTCTGATCGTGTTTTAGCGTCAAGAATGGGAAGTTATGCTGTTGATTTACTTCTTGACGGACAAGGCGGTCAAGCAGTGGGAATTGAAAAGGGTGTTATTACTCATCATTCGATGTTAGATTTGTTTGATTCCAAGGCCAAAACAGATTTATCAATGTACGATTTAGCAAACACATTATCTTATTAGAAAAAGGGAGCAAATATAAATACATGAAAAAAACAAAAATTGTTTCAACACTAGGACCAGCAAGTAACTCAACCGAAATTATTACAAAATTGATTAATGCCGGAGCTAACGTTTTCCGTTTCAATTTCTCACACGGTGACCACGAAGAACATCTTTCAAGGATGAACATGGTGCGTGAAGCTGAAAAAATCACCGGAAAATTAGTAGGAATCATGCTCGACACCAAAGGTGCTGAAATCAGAACAACTGATCAAGAAGGCGGCAAATTTCAAGCACACGTTGGAGATGAAATTCGTGTATCTATGGATGCTAGCTTAACTGGTAATCCTAGTAAAATTGCTGTTACATATCCAGGACTTTTTGATGATACAAAGGTCGGTGGTCACGTTTTAATCGATGACGGTTTGGTTGATCTTAAGATTACTGGTAAGGATGAAGAACACAAAGAATTAATCACTGTTGTTGAAAATGAAGGTAAAATTGGATCAAAGAAGGGTGTAAATGCACCTGGTGTTGAAATCAAACTTCCTGGTATTACTGAAAAAGATACTGACGATATTAATTTTGGACTCGATCACGGAATTAACTTTATTGCAGCTAGTTTCGTTCGTAAGCCTCAAGATGTTTTAGATATTCGCGAATTACTTGAGAAGAAACATAAAGAAACTGTTAAAATCTATCCAAAAATTGAATCTCAAGAAGGAATTGATAACTTCGATGACATCATTAAAGTTTCAGATGGTTTAATGATTGCTCGTGGTGATATGGGTGTTGAAATTCCTTTTGAAAATGTTCCTTTTGTTCAAAAAGAATTGATCAGAAAATGTAATGCAGTTGGCAAACCAGTTATTACTGCAACTCAAATGCTTGATTCAATGCAAGAAAACCCACGTCCTACAAGAGCAGAAGTTACTGACGTTGCTAATGCTGTTATCGATGGTACTGATGCTACAATGCTTTCAGGTGAAAGTGCAAATGGTGATTATCCTGTAGAATCCGTAGCTGCAATGGCTAAAATTGATAAGAGAACAGAACGTTCATTGATAAATCAAGATGCTTTTGCCCTTAAACGTTTGTCTGATAAAACTGATGTTACGGAAGCTGTTGGACAATCTGTCGCACATATTGCAAAAAATCTTGGAGTTAAGACAATTGTTGCTGCAACACAGTCTGGTTTCACGGCACGTATGATTTCTAAGTATCGTCCAAAAGCTGATATTTTGGCATTAACACCAAATGAAGACGTTCAAAGAAGTTTAACAATTAACTGGGGTGTTCAACCAGTGTTAGTTAAAAATCCTAATTCAACTGATGAATTATTTGATTTAGCAACTCAAAAAGCTGTAGAATTAGGCTTTGCTGAAGAAGGTGATTTGATTTTAATTACTGCTGGAGTGCCTGTTGGCGAAACTGGAACTACTAACGTATTAAAAGTTCAACTAATCGGTTCAAAACTTGCTAAAGGTAGTGGAATTGGTGATCATTCATTTGTTGGAACTGCTAAAGTTGCAACAAGCGCTGAAGAAGCTCTTGCTAAAGTTCAAAGTGGTGACATTTTAGTTACTAAAACTACTGACAAGGATTATACTTCAGCAATCGAGAAATGTTCTGGTTTAGTTGTTGAACATGGCGGACTTTCCTCACATGCTGCAATTGTTGGACTTTCACTTGGAATTCCAGTAATTGTAGGAGCAAAAAACGTAACAAACCTTGTTTCTGATGGACAAGTAATTACTTTAGATCCAAAAGGCGGCATTGTTTACAAAGGTAAGATCGAAAATGTCTAGTTTTTAATTTATTTTAAATAAATAGCTTTAAAAGCGCGAATGGTCAAACTTTTCGCGTTTTTTTATCAAAATCGTTATAATATTCTGATGAGAAAAGAAAGGATAAGGCTTATTTTCAATTGAGTGAATTCAAAAGAGGAAGCCATCAAAATTTGTATGAAAAATGGTGAGATTCAAGAGGTTGAAATAAAAGAAAAAATCGAAGACACTGTGGTGGGTTCGGTTAATGGTGAAACAGTTTACGTGCATTCAAAAAATTTGAGTTTACTGGAAGTTGGTAAGACTTATTTTAGTTTTGTTTACCTTAACCGTCATAGTCAGTGGTGTGCTAGCCTTGATATTCCTAATTGTTCTTTGAAGAGTTTTGGATTAGGTACTGTAAACACCGTTGACCCTAAATCAGGAGTTTTTCTTTCGATCGGGTTGACTGATAAAGATATATTGGTTTCAAGTGACGATTTACCTGATAAATCTAGTGATTGGCCGCAAGTTGATGATCAACTGATAATCAAATTAGTACGGGACAACAAAGAACGATTATGGGGACAAATGGCAACTGATGAAGACCTCTTGAATGGAGGATTTATTAATTTTGACCATAAATTTAAACGGAATGATACAGTCACTGGATTGATTTATCATTTAGGAAAGAATGGCGCTTTCTTATTACTTCATGAAGATCGATTTGCTTTTCTTCATAGCTCAGAAGTAGAAGTGCCAATTCACCTTGGTCAGACTATAACTGGAAGAGTGATTGGTTTTGGAGCTCATGATCGAATTAATATTTCGCTTTTAAAGAATGCTTATGCGAGAATTGATGACGATGCGGCAATGATTCTTGCTGCAATTAATTTTACTCCACAGAAATCTCTATCGATCAATGATAATTCCACGCCCGAAGAAATTAAAAATCAATTTGGGATCAGTAAATCTAGTTTTAAAAGAGCGGTCGGTCATTTATTAAAGCAAAATTTGATTGTTAAAGAAAATGGATATCTCAAAATTAAATCTAAATAAGAATGATCAGCAAATTTTAGCTCAGTTTGAAAATTATCTTTTAATTGTTCTAAGTTTGGCAAAAAATTCGGTTAATGCTTATTTAAGTGATACCGAAAAATGGATGATATACTGTAAAAGTCTTAATCTTTCCTACTTAGAAGTTAAAGCTAGTGATTTGGAAAAGTATTATCAAATAAGTTATGGTGATAAAATGGCGATTAGTTCTGCGACTCGCTCCCTTTCTTCGCTCCATAATTTTTATTCTTTTTTACAAGATATTGACTTAATTGGTGCCAATCCCGTTGATAATTTAACGAGGCCACAAAAATCTTCAGTACTGCCAAGCGTTTTGAGTTACGAGGAAGTCGATCGACTTTTAAATGCACCAGATTTAAATTCGAAGTTTGGAATTAGGGATCGAGCAATTTTAGAAACAATGTATGCAGCTGGTCTTAGAGTAAGTGAAGCAACAAGATTGGAGCTGGCTGATCTTCATTTGTCCATGCACTTAATTAATGTAGTAGGTAAAGGAAACGTTGAAAGAATTGTTCCTTTAAATGACGCAGCTGTCCATTTTTTAGAGTTATACTTTTCAAAGATAAGAAAATCGATCGTCAATGGTAATGAAACTGCAGTTTTTTTGAATTATCAGGGACACCCGATATCTCGTCAATCGATTTGGAAAATGGTTAAAAAATATTTGCAAATTGCTGGTATTGATAAAAAAGTTACTCCACATACGCTTAGACATTCTTTTGCAACCCACTTAATTAGTAATGGGGCCGATTTAAGGAGTGTTCAAGAATTGCTAGGACACCGAAATGTTTCCACAACCCAAATTTATACTCATATTGCAAATAATCTTTTGCTAAAAGTCTATAATGAAACTAAACCGAGGAAATAAGCTTGTTAGAAAAATATACCTCTGAACTAAAGAAAATTTCGATGGGGATTTTAACCTACAATAGCCATCGAATTAAAGCATCTAAATTAGAAAATAAAATAGATCAGTTAGTTAGTAATCCCGAGAATATTATTTACTTATGGCGAGGCTCAGATAATAATTATGATGGACTTGTAGTACTTGAGAAATACGATGAAGAATGTATCGTTGTTAAAAGCATTACCTTGCGTAATAATTTAAAAAATACCGTTGGATACAATCAGGTTCTTAATGAATTAAAGGAAAAAATACCTGACAAGCAAATTATGGGAGTAGAAAAATTGAAGGATGTTTTCGGCTCATGGAAGAAAATCTAGATAAAAATATTAGTTATAAATTGATCTTAGAAATTGATAATTTCTCGGGTCCTTTAGATCTCTTGTTAGAGCTGATCAAAAGCCAAAAAATTGATATTAATGATATCCCCATTGTCCAAGTTACTTCTCAATTTCTAGATTTTATCAATCAATTTGGAGATCAATTGCTAGATCGCTTGAGTGATTATTTGGTGATGGCGACAAGGCTTACTTTGATTAAGGCCAAAATGCTGTTGCCAACCCAAAAGGAATCCTTAACTGAAGAGGTAGAGGATCCTCGAATTGATCTGAGAGATCAATTGTTAGCTTATGATAAATTTATTAAAATTGCCGATGCGCTTAAAATGCGAAAAATTGTTCATAAAATTGAATACTCTCGCCCTGAAATTTTTGCTTCTGAGTGGGATAAACCAGCATTGCGCTTGGATGCGGTGAGCTTAGACCAACTAGTATCTTGTATGGAGAAGATTATTGAGTCAGAGGTCGAAAGAGAGCAAGTTTTTAATGTTGTTGAGCGAATTAATATTTCTTCTGAAACAGTGAATAAACGAATTAAACAAATTATTAAACTTGAAGGAAAAACAACTTTTACTAAATTAATTCAGGAATTTTCAAGCCTAGATGGAATTATTGCATGTTTCGTTGAGATTCTTTCACTAATGCGCCTAAACGTGATTAAAGTTACTCAAAAAAAAGAATTTGGAGAATTATTTTTGGAGCAAGATTTTGAATTTTGAAGCGGTATTTGAATCATTACTTTTTTTAGCTGGTGAAGACGGTATTGAAGTCGAAAAATTAACAAAAACTTATCAATTAAGCGATGAAGACGCTCTTAGTTACATGATAAAGTTACAAAAGCTTTACAAAAATGATGAAAATAGAGGATTGGAAATTGTCGAAGTCGATCAAACTTTTTTTATGAAAACAAAGGGGGAATTAGCACCACAGATTGATTTGTTTTTAGAAAAATATATGGGCAAAGGCTTGAGCAATTCAGAACTAAATACCTTAGCCATTGTTGCTTTTAGACAACCGATCATGAGAGTCCAGGTTGATGAATTGCGGGGAGTTAATAGTGCTCAAATTCTTCATAATCTTGAAGCAAAAAAGATGATTCGTTCAACGAAAAGTAACGCACCAGGTCGACCAAAGGTTTATCGAACAACTAGTTATTTTTTGCAATACTTTGATTTAAAGAATCTAAGAGAATTACCAACTTTACAGACCCAGCAAAAAGATGAAAAACAAAAGGAGCTTTTTTAAATTGAAGCAAGGAATTCGATTACAAAAAATATTAGCTGAAAACGGAGTTGCGTCCCGCAGGAAATCAGAAGAGTTGATTAAAACTGGACATGTGTCAGTAAATGGAAAAATCGTTAAAGAAATGGGGATTAAAATAAGTTCTAAGGACGTAATCGAAGTTGATCATCGCATCATTAAAAAACTTCCTCAGAGAACTTTTCTATTCTACAAACCTCAAAAAGTTATAACCTCTTTAAAAGACGAAAAAGGTCGGCCAACAGTTGCTGACTATTTTCCTGATCGTCTTCATTTATTTCCGGTCGGTCGACTCGATTACGATACTTCTGGCTTAATTTTAATGACAAATGACGGTGAATTAGCAAACATTGTTACTCATCCCAGTTTTGCAATTGAAAAAACTTATTTAGTAAAGGTTAAAGGCTTAATCGGCAATAATGACTTGACGCGGATTAGAAATGGTTTAAAAATAAGAGGAGTTAAATATGCCCCTGCTAAAATCAAAGTTCGCTCAATCGATCGGGAACGTTCAAATTCTTTTGTAGAAATCAGCTTAATAGAGGGTAAGCACCACGAGGTTAAAGAAATTTTTTCTTTTTTAAATCATCCAGTTCGGCGCTTAACCCGAATTCAGATTGGATTTTTAAAGGATGAGGGCATGCGTTCAGGAATGTCTAGAGAATTACGAGAAGAAGAAATTAAACGTTTAAAGCATCCACGCTAAGAACGTTCAATTTTAAATGCACGGCCTGGACAATTATTGATGACTGGTTTAAGTTTTTTTATTTCTTGGGAATCAAGTTCAAGAGAAGAATTTTCTAAGTTTTTCTTAAAATGAGCAATCCCTTGATCATCTAATTCAAATAGTTCAGGATGCTGTTGAACACATAATCCACATGCAATACAACGTTTGGAATTGAGAAATAATTTCATTTTTGATTCTAACCTTCTAAAAATTGATTATGGTATACTAATTATAAGATAAAATTGGAGCTGCGTTATAAGTATGAAAGATCAAAATTCAAGTTCTAACGAAAACAAAAATACTGAAGAGACCCCTTGGGATAAGACATTTAGTGACGATCGAGATGAATCGGGAAACCTTTCTCGCGTCAGAGCTAGAAAAATGAATTCCAATAAAAATCTCTATTATTTTATCATTATTGCTGCGTTAATTTTAGCTATTTCAGTGCCAGTAATTATTGGAGCAATTAGCAGTAATAATGCAAGCAAAAAAAATTCTGCCACTCAGGTGACTGTTAAAAGTTCATCAAAGTCACAGGTGAAAAGTTCTGTGAAAAACAGCAAAAAAACATCAAAAAAAGCTAGTTCCCAGAAGTCATCGAGCGCCCCAAAAAACGATCAAAGTGCTGCAAGTAGTGAACAAAGCACTGCTAATACTGCCACGAACAATTCAGAGCAACAAAATGAAGCGTCAGCAAGTAGTCAAGCTGCTCCTAGCCAGCCAAGTGCGCAAAGTAGTTCAGTAGCTCAGGATCAAAGTAGCCAACAAGCTAATAGTGCTGGAGGATCTTACACTGTCCAAAAAGGTGAATATTGGTATGCTATTGCTCGTAAACATAATATTCCGGTGGACAAACTATACGCTGCTAACGGTGCAAATGCTTCGACACCTTTAAATCCTGGTCAAGTGATCAAGATTCCAGGACAATAGAAATGATTCAAATTGCAATTGATGGTCCAGCCTCTTCGGGCAAAAGCACTGTTGCGAAAATAATCGCAGAAAAATTAAATTTCTTATACGTTGATACAGGGGCAATGTATCGGGCCCTTACGTATTATTGTTTAGAAAAAAAAATTAATCTTAATGATGAAGAATCAGTGATGAAGCTACTTAATCAAATGAATTACGAAGTAAAAGTAGTTGAAGAAAAATTGCATTATTTTGTTGATCAGCAAGATGTTTCTGAACAAATTCGTAAACCTGACGTTGCTAAAAATGTTTCTAAAGTTGCCTCATACCCAAAAATCCGCAAGTATTTAACTGAACTTCAGCAAGAAATTGCCCGAAAAAACAATGTAGTGATGGACGGTCGTGACATCGGAACCGTCGTTTTGCCTCAGGCAAATTTTAAATTTTTTTTAACTGCAACACCGGAAGTTCGTGCAAATCGACGATTTAAAGAGAACCAAAATAAAGGAATTTCCTCTGATTTGAGCGAAATTATTCAAGCAATTAAAAAAAGAGATGAAATTGATTCACATCGAAAAATTGCCCCTTTAATCCCTGCTAATGACGCTATTCTAGTCGATAGCAGCAATATGACTATTGAGCAAGTTGTAACTAATCTGATAAATCGCATACAAGGATAATGGATTTTTGTTGCAAATTGGAGTATATTAATAGTTAGCATATTTTTGGAGGACAGTTCATGAGCGACAATTTTAGTGGCAGCCAGGAAATGGCGCAAGCTCTTGATGAAAGTTTAAATGTAAATTTAGGTGATGTAGTCAAAGCAGAAATATTGCAAGTTGACGACAATCAACTTGTAGTTAGTATTTTAGGTACTGGATTAGAGGGCGTTGTGCCCGAAAGAGAATTATCAACTCAAAGAGTTGATGATATTAACGATTCTTTTAAAGTCGGAGACGATTTAGATTTAGTTGTTATCTCTAAGTTTGGAGCTGATAAGGAAAACGGAAATTTCTTATTATCTCGAAAACGAATCGAGGCTCGTAAACAGTGGAGTGCCTTGGAAGAAAGATTAAAAAATGAGGATACTTTAATTGCTCATGTAGTTAAGGCAGTTAAAGGTGGACTTTTAGCTGATGTTGGAGGAGTTGTTGGTTTTATTCCGTCATCTCGAATTGAGTCTTATTTTGTTAAGAACTTAAAGCAATATATTGGCAAAGATTTAAAAGTTAAAGTAATTGAAATTGAACCATCAGAAAATCGTTTAATTCTTTCTAGAAGAGATTTCGTTCAGGAAGAAAAGAAAGAGAAATTTCTTGAATTGGCAAATCGTCTTCACGAAGGTGATGAGGTGACTGGAAAAATTACAAGAATTACACCATTTGGGGCTTTTGTTGATGTTGATGGTATTGATTGTCTTGTACATATTTCAGAAATTTCTCGTAAACGGGTCACTGATCCTAATGATGTTTTAACAGTTGGTGAAGAAGTAACTGCAAAAGTCATTAAAGTTGATGTAGATCGACAAAGAGTTTCCTTATCTTTAAAAGCTTTAGAAAAGACGGCTTGGGATAGTGTTGATGAAAAAGTTAAAATCGGGGATACACTTGAAGGTAAAGTCAAACGTTTAACTAGCTTTGGAGCTTTTGTGGAAGTATTGCCTGAAATTGAAGGATTGGTTCATATTTCACAGATTAGCCATAAACATATTGCTACACCTAATGAAGTATTAAAGGTTGGTGAAGATGTTAAGGTTAAAGTTATCGATTTAGAGAAAGAGAACCAACGACTTTCTCTTTCAATCAAGGCTTTAGAAGATACTCCTAAAGCAAATGATAAGCGACCTGCTAAAAGTAATAATGCTTCAAATGATAATATGAAGTATAAGCCAACGGAGACTTCAGGATTTTCAATTGGCGATATTATCGAAAGTAAACAAAGCAAAAGTTAGAAAATAAAGATCATTTTTATAAATCGATTAGAAGCGTTGAGCTAAACTCAACGCTTTTAATTTGAAGGAGGTCCTGATAATTAAAGCAAATATTGCAATAGTGGGGAGACCCAATGTTGGAAAATCAACTCTTTTTAATCGAATTATTGGAAAAAGACAGGCTATTGTTTTAGATACTCCAGGAGTAACGCGAGACCGAAATTATGGTGTTGCTGATTGGAATGGCAAAAAGTTCAACATTATCGATACAGGGGGAATGAATTTCCAAAAGGGTGATTTTAATTCAGAAATCAATTCTCAAGTGGAATCTGCGTTAGCTGATGCAGATTTGATTATATTCCTAACTGATAGTAAAAGCGGTATTACTGATTTAGACGCGCAAATTGGCAAATTGCTCCGGCCGAGAAAAAAAGATGTAATTTTAGCGGTAAATAAGGCCGATAACGACATGTACAGATTAAACGCTTATGATTTTTATAATTTAGGGCTTGGTGATCCGATTGCTATTTCAGCTAACCACGGAACTGGAGTTGGTGATTTATTAGATTTAGTAACAAAAAAACTTCCTGATCAAGAAGACCCATCAGAAAATGATCACGATCAAATCAATGTGAGCATTATTGGAGAACCTAACGTTGGAAAAAGTTCTTTAGTCAATCGATTAATTGGTGATGAACGTTTAATTGTTTCTTCTGAAGCTGGAACAACACGCGATGCAATCTCCCTTGATCTTAAGACTGAAGACGGAGAAAAATTTAAACTTATTGACACAGCCGGGATCAGGAGATCAGGAAAAGTTCAGGAAGCTGTTGAAAAATTTTCGGTTATTCGTGCCAAAAATGCAGTTGAAGATTCTGATGTTTCTTTGGTTTTAATTGATGCGAAAGCTGGAATCAGAGAACAAGATAAAAGAGTTGCGGGAATTGCTTTTGAATCGGGACGTAGTATTATCATTGTAGTAAACAAATGGGATTTGATCGAAAAAGATGATCACACAATGAAAGAATTTGAACAATATGTTCGTGATGAATTTCCTTATCTGAGCTTTGCACCAATTGTTTTCATTTCGGCACAAACTGGTTTAAGAGTTTCGTCTATCTTACCTTTAGTTAGTGAAGTTTATGCAAATTCAATCAAAAGAATTCCTTCAGCAGTGTTAAATGACGTTTTATTTGACGCGATTTCGATGACCCCGCCTGCTGCTCACAAAGGAAAAATTCTAAAACTATTTTATTTAACTCAAGTTGAAGTCAAACCTCCTCTGTTTATTGTCTTTGTTAATGATCTAAAACTTTTCCATTTTTCGTATGAAAGATATTTAATCAACTATTTGAGAAAAGTCTTTGATTTTACTGGGGTTCCGGTCAAAATAAAAGCTCGCGAAAGGTCTTGATAATTCATGGTATATTTCATAATTCAGTGAAATTATTAACAAATGGCTTGCGGCATCAGAGAGTTTGTGCTAAATTGATGTACGGGAAGAAAGAGACAATTAACAACGTGTTTCAGATTCCATTGATTTTTTGGAGGTTAATCGAATGGCTAATAAGTCAGATTTAATTGATACAGTTGCACAAAGCACTGATTTAACTAAGAAGGATGCAACTCGTGCGGTTGATGCAGTATTCAACACGATTCAAGATATTTTAACTAAAGGCGGTAAAGTTCAACTTATCGGTTTTGGTACTTTTGAAGTAAGAGAACGTGCTGCTCGTGCTGGTCGCAACCCACAAACTGGTGAAGAGATCCAGATTCCAGCCAGTAAAGTTCCTGCATTTAAAGCAGGAAAAGCTTTAAAAGAAGCTGTTAAGTAGTTTGTCGAATTAATCTCAGTTAAAAGCTGGGATTTTTTTGAAGCAAAAAAGATGAGGAAGAAAATAATTAAGCAAAAGTTTTCAAAAGAAGCTTTAGCATCACTGGGGCAGGGAGATATTCCTGCCTTTATTGGTGCAGTCAATAAAGCAATTATCCATGATGACCCTGAAACTTTAGCTGTTTTAGGAGAAACCCTTTACGACAGCGGTAATCTTGAACAAGCTGCAGATATTTTCCGGTCACTGATAAAAAAAGATCCCCAAAATTCAGCCGCAAAAATTATGCTGGCTGATATAATAAATGAAAATGGTGATGCAGATGGGGCACTAAATTTACTAGCTGAAATTCCTGAAGACGATGAAAAATATTTGGCTGTTTTGATGCAAAAAGCAGATATATATCAAACCATTGGCCTTGAAGAAGTGAGTGAATCTTTAATTGATCAGGCCTTGCAAAAATCACCTGAGAACCGTGCTTTAATTTTTGGAATGGCAGAGATACTGTACTCCCAGTCACGTTACTTGGAGGCAAAAGAGTATTATCAAAAGCTTTTAGATATGGGAATAAGTAGTTACCTAAATCAAAACATTCGTTTAAGAGAAGCTAATTGTTTAACTTTCACCGGTGATTTTGAGGCTGCAGCTAAAATTTTTGAGCGATTCAATGACGTAATTCTGCGAGATGATGACCTATTTGCTAAAGGTAGCGTCTACTTTGAATTACATCTGCCCAAAAAAGCAATTAAACCACTGGAAACATTGCTTGAAAAATCGGCAGATTATGCCCCAGCCTATTTGGTTCTTGCGAAGAGTTATGAAGAACTTGATGAATTTGATAAAGCTTATGAAATCGCCCAAAAAGGTTGGACTATTGATGCTTTTGATCTCCGGATCCGTTTAGAGTTTGCTAAAATTGCGATTAAACTTGGATATCTTGACCAAGCAATTAATAGTTATCAAGAAGTTTTAAAACAAGATCCTGAAAATATTTTAGCCTTAGATGAACTGGGATTGATTTACTTGAAACACAACGAAAACGAAGCAGTTATTGATCTTTTGGCAGGCAAGGAGGGAGTTGATCCTAATTTGGCATGGATTTTAGGACAAGCATATCTAAACAAAGATCAGTTAGAGCTTGCAAAAGAAAATTTAATTTCCGTTTTCAATGAATTCCAGGATCAAGCTGATTATCTTTTAGATTTAATAAATCTTTTTAGAAAACTTCGCGATGTTAAATCGCAGCTTACAATGATGCAGTTGTATTTAAAAATAAGGCCAACAGATGATACAATAGCTAATGAATTTGAAGCATTAAGAGATGAGTATGAATAAAAAAAATTTCGATCCAAATAATTTTCCTTCTCCGTTTAAAAAAGCCGTCCCAATTATGAATAAACTTCAAAGCTCAGGCTTTGAGGTTTATTTTGTTGGTGGGAGCCTGAGAGATTTATTTTTAAATGTTGCAATCCATGATATCGATCTTGCAACTAACGCTTTACCATTGGAAGTTAAAAAAATATTTCCTCATAGTTTTGATACAGGAATTCAACATGGAACTATTACAGTGGTTTATCATCACGAAAACTACGAAGTTACGACTTTTCGAAATGATGGTGATTATCTTGATCACCGCCACCCTGAAAACGTCCAATTTGTCCGAAATTTGCAAGAGGATTTAAAAAGGCGTGATTTTACCATCAATGCTCTAGCTATGTCGCCAACGGGGCAAATTATTGATTATTACGGGGGGATTGATGATTTAGATGCCAAAATTATTCGTTGCGTGTTAAATCCCTATAAACGTTTTGAAGAGGATGCACTTCGCATATTTCGCGCCGTCCGTTTTACGAGCCAGCTTGACTTCAAGTTAGAAACAGATACTTACTTAGCTTTAAAAGAAAAGGTTCATTTACTTGCTAACATTTCTATCGAACGAATTCATAGCGAATTTATCAAAATGATGCTAGGAAATGCATGGCAAAAAGGAATCCAGATAATTGAAGAAACAAATATCGCTGAATTTATGCCAAGTATAGATCCTTTAAAATTGGTAAGGCTTTTAAAGTCAACGTACAAAAATGTGCATTTTCCAAACGAAGAATTGATTTGGGCAACCTTGTTTTACTTTGAAATTCTGCCCCAAAACCAGATTTCAAAGGTTCTTGCCAAATGGAAAACTTCAAATTCAGTCATTAAAAATGTCCAAGAAATTTTACTGTTTTGCAAAAATTACGAAAAAGGACAACGAGATTACCACCTCTTTTATGGATTATTACGGGAAAATATTATTAATGGGATCTTTATTTTAAGAAAATTTGCTGAATTACAGTTGCCTGATTTGATTACAAATTATGACTCCTTACCGATTCATCAACTAAAAGATTTAGCTGTTTCAGGCAGCGACTTAATTCAAGAGGCTAATTTTACTCCCGGTGTTGATTTAGGAAAAATGATAAAATTAATTGAAAGTAAAGTATTAAAAGGAGAATTAATCAATGATCATCAACAGATCATTGATTTTGTAAAGGAAAATCATGTCTGAAAAATCTTATTTAGAGCTTGCTCAAAAAATTTTAACAAAAGGAAATTTAAAAGCTGATCGAACAGGAACTGGCACCAAAAGTATTTTCGGAGCCCAACTACGATTTAATCTCAAAGATGGTTTTCCATTATTAACAACAAAGAAAGTTCCATTTGGGTTAATTAAAAGTGAATTGCTTTGGTTTATTCATGGAGATACCAATATCCGTTATCTCCTAGAAAACAATAATCACATTTGGGATGAGTGGGCTTTTGAAAAATATGTTCAAAGTTCTGATTATTCTGGACCTGAAATGAAAGATTTTGGGCAAAGACGGCTAAAAGACTCTGAATTTAAAAATATTTACGACCAAGAAATGTTAAAATTCACCCAGAAAGTCTTAGAAGATCAAGATTTTGCTAATAAGTATGGAGATTTAGGAAACGTTTATGGTCGACAATGGCGCGCTTGGAAAACTTCAAAAGGAGCTACAATAGATCAACTCCACGAAGTAATCGAAACAATTAAACATCATCCAGACTCTAGGCGAATGATTGTAAGTGCCTGGAACCCAGAAGATGTGCCTCAGATGGCATTACCACCATGTCATACCTTGTATCAATTCTACGTCTCTAATGGCAAATTATCTTTACAATTGTACCAACGCTCAGCGGATCTTTTCTTAGGAGTGCCTTTTAATATTGCAAGTTATGCATTACTTAATAGCTTAATTGCGCAAATTACTGGACTTGAAGTCGGTGAGCTGATTATTGCTTTTGGTGATGTTCACATCTATTTAAATCATTTTAATCAATTCGAAGAGCAATTTAAAAACCCAATTTTACCGTTACCAACGATTCAAATTAATCCCGCAATAAAACAAATTGATGAGTATCAAATGGACGATATTGAGCTTTTAAATTATCAGTCAGCAAAAAGAATTGCAGCTCCGGTGGCTGTATGATTTGTCTAATTTGGGCACAAGATCTTGACGGAGTTATTGGTAATAGCAAAACAAATCAGCTCCCGTGGCCAAGGATGCCAGAAGACCTCGCTTATTTCAAAGAAAATACAACAGGTCAAATAGTTGTCATGGGACGTAAAACTTTTGAATCTTTACCAAATGGTCCTTTAAAAGATCGAACCAACGTTGTTTTGACCAAAAAAAAATTGCCTGAAGTAATCACAATTAAAAATTTATCAGAATTGCAACTAATTCAAGCAAATAATTTAGATCAAAATATTTTCATCATTGGCGGAGTTCAAATGTACCAAGCAACACTTCCTCTAGCCAAAAGAATCTACAGAACTATAATTTCTGGTCATTTTTCAGGAGATCTCATTATGCCTGAAATTGATAAAAGAAAATTTGAAACCATCTATACTAAATCACTAGAAAGCTTAAGCGGGTTTTCGTTAAAATTTGAAGTACTTCAAAAAATTAAAGATAGTAATACACTGAAAGAAACATCGAAAAACTGCCCGCCATTACAAATAGATGCCAAATAACATGATGAAATGGGAGATTGCGCCAACCATAAAAAATGGTTCCAACTGAATACATTACTCCGCCTAAGATCAAAAGTCCGACTCCCTTAGCTCCCAAAGCGCTTAAAAGCGGATGATAGTAAAGAACGCTAATCCAACCAATTGCAATATAGGCAATTGTCTCTAAAATTTTAAAACGCCCAAGGTAAGACAATTTATAGATCACCCCTCCCAAGCAAATAAAACAAATAATTGCAAGGAGAATTGCTCCTTTTACTCCGCCAATCGCAACTAAAGCAAACGGGGCATAAGAGCCCGCGATTAAAACGTATATACTAATGTGATCGATTTTTTGAAAAACTTTTTTTGCAGGTGTGAAAATTAGACTATGGAATAATGTTGACGCAGCATATAAAATGATTAACGAGATGCCAAAAATTAAAAAAGGGTACAATAGATGGGGATTCCCCTGAGATTTATGCATTAGAAGAATTGTTCCGTAAATGGCCATTACTAGCGCAAATCCATGAGTAGTTGCGTTTAGAAATTCTGTTACTTTATCTAGTTGTAGCTGTTGCGGACAAGTTCGAATGTTATTATTAGTTGTGGTAGAAATTTTCATTTGAAACCCCTTTTCATAAATTATCATTAGAGTTATTATAACATCATCTAGTTTCGAAAACTAGATGGTAGATTTATTAAAAACAAAAAAAACGAAAAATGTGAGGAAAACCTTGAGTAAAATTCAAATAGTTACTGATTCATCAGTAAGATTAACCCCTGAAGAAATTGAAAAATATCAAATTGAAGTTGTTCCCTTAAGAATTGAGATTGATGGTAAAAATTATGTCGATGGGATTGACATTACCCCGCTAGAATTTGTTGAAAAAATGAGAGAAGCTACTAATCTCCCCAAAACTAGTCAACCTCCTTTAGGGGATTTTGTTGGTATTTATAGTAAATACGCGAGCCAAAACCAAGAAGTTTTATCAATTCACATGGCTGCATTTTTGAGTGGTACTGTTAACGTAGCTCGAGAAGCTGCTAACATCAGTCATGGACAGGTCACCGTTATCGACAGTGGTTTTACTGATCGAGCACAATCTTTTCAGGTGCTCGAAGCCGCGAAAATGGCTCAAGAAGGCGCAACAATGGAGGAAATCGTTGCGGCTATTGAAAAAATTCAAAGTGAAGTTGGGCTATATTTAGCATTTCCAACCTTAACAAATTTGATTAAAGGAGGGAGAATTAGTCGAGTAGCTGGAATGATGTCGACTTTAATCCGCTTGAAGTTAATCATCCAACTTAAAGACCAAGAATTAGTACCTGTCAAGAAAACTCGAAGTATGAAAGGAATTGAGCAATATTTCGACGAATTAATTGATCGTTTCACCCAAATTCCTGATCTACACGCTGTTGGACTTTCTCACGTTGATTTTTACGACTATGGTAAGGAACTGGAAGAAAAAATTCATAAAATTCGCCCAGAGGTACCAATTCTTCTATCAGAAACTGGACCAGTAATTGCAACCCATACGGGCGAAAAAGCAATGGCGGTTATCTATTATTAAACTGATGAAAAATAAGCGAACAAATTTTGTAAAAACAATTTTAATTTTTCTCGGAATTATTTTTTTCGCTTTTTTATTTTTCGAATTGTTAATTCCTAGGCCAAAGTCGTATAAGTCAGTTGAGATGCAGCCTCAAAAGATTGTATACACTGCAGTTGGTGATTCAATTACTCACGGAATAGGGGATACCAACGATAATGAAGGATTTGTAGGTGCCTTAAAAGATCGACTTGAACAAGAAAAAAATGTTAAAGTTAAATCTAATAATTATGGCTACACAGGGGAGACCTCAAGTTCAGTCAGAAAAAAGATTGAAAATAATCAAAAACTCAGAACCTCACTGAAGAATGCTGATTTAATTACGGTGGAGATGGGTGGTAATGATATAATTTATACAATCCAGAAAAATTTTCTGAAACTAGAAAAGAAAGAATTCGAGCCGCGTGCCAAAGATTATCAAGCTAATCTCAATGCTTCATTGAAAGAAATTCGTAAGCTAAACGGTAAAGCTAAGATTGTAGTTTTGGGAATTTACAATCCATTTTATCTATATTTTAATCAAATAAAGGATTTAAATCAGCTTTTTAAGGAGTGGAATAAAATTACTATTGAATCCACTAAAAAAGTTGATGATGCATATTATCAAGATGTTGACGGCTTAATCAACGGAAAAAACGCAAAAAAAGTTGTTGATGGGAAAATTATTAATCGCTATCTTTCTACTAAAGATGACGTTCATCCTAACGGATTGGGATATGGACTGATCGCCAATAAATTATACGATTTAATAAATTTAAAAAGACTGCTCAGGTGATTTAAACGAAAAAAAGAGTTAAAAACAGTAAAATAAATATTTGGAAATGGCTATTTTTAGGCTTAGTTGGAATTATTGTTGGTTTTTCGATTTTTGTTTACACTAGATTTTTCATTGAAAAGCCCGCTTATCATCCAATTGAGACTTCAATTACTAAAAATAGCCCAAGTTTTAAAGTGGTTATGAATAAAAAACAATTGACAGTGTTGACTAATCAATATTTAAAACAATTAAATTCCAAAGAACTAAATTTAAACTTTTCTTTAAGTGATGAAGCTCAATTAACTGGAAGTATTAGAATCTTTAGTCATCCGTTACCTTTTCGGCTGGTTATGGATGTTTCAGTTTTATCAAATAAGGATTTATTGTTGAAACCGAAAGTGGTTTCAATGGGCAATTTAGACATTTCTGCTCAGCGTGTTTTAGAATTAATTGAGAGTCAAGTTAAAATGCCTCGTTATGTTAAGGTCAACTCAAAGAGAACCGAAATTGTAATGGCTTTAGAACGGGTGCAATTTAATAAAGATTTAAGCTTCAAAATTGATTCCGTTGACCTCAATAATGATCGTATTGTTTTTAACGGATATCTAAATAAATAGGAATTGAGAGTAAAATTGGATTCGAATAAAAATAGTTCGCAACAAGAAAATCAAGCAAAAAATAAAATTATTAAAACCGGAATTATAGCTTTAGTATTAGGGATACTGATTGGTTTTTTTATTCCGCGTCCCCAGGCTAAAACTGCATCAAATACTGCGGTTAAAAGTTCAAGTAAACAAAAAAGTGAGTACGTTGATTCTGTCAAAGAGTTAATCAAAAGTAAATATTATCAGCCAGTCGATGAAAAGAAATTGGATAATGGATCAATTAAAGGGATGCTCGATAGTCTTGATGATCCTTATACTACTTATTTAGATAAAAAAGAAGCTCAATCACTTACCGATACAATCTCTTCAAGTATTGTTGGCATTGGAATAACCGTGCTTGAGAAAAATAAAATGATCGTGATTGATAGTGTCTTAGATGGAACGCCTGCCAAAAAATCTGGCCTTAAAGCTAACGATGTCATTATTAAAGTCGATGGAAAGTCTATCGTTGGAAAACCCGCTGCTAAGGCAACGAAATTAATTAGAGGTAAAAAGGGGACCTCTGTTAAAATTACCGTCAAACGAGGTGATCATGAGGCCAATTTTAAAATGGAGCGCGATACGATTCCAATTGAGACAGTTAAACATAAAATGCTTGATAAAAACATTGGGTACCTAGATGTTTCAACCTTTTCAAGTCCTACAACTGACGAGTTTAAAAAATCTATTAAAGACTTACGTAAATCTGGCGCAAAGAAATTGGTGGTAGATATGCGCGGTAATCCGGGTGGAGAATTACAACAAGCTTTATCACTATCAAGTATGTTTTTAAAAGACGGACAACCGATCATGCAAGTGCAAGGACGTCAAAAAGCTGATCTAGCCGTTTATCGGGCCAGCAAGAAATTAGACGGAGGCTTTAAAATTACCGAACCCACTGTTGTTTTAACTGACGGCGATAGCGCAAGTGCTGCTGAAATTTTCACGGCAGCTTTAAAGAATAATAAAATTAAGGTTGTCGGAAAAAAGACCTTCGGTAAAGGGACTGTTCAACGAGTAGTTGATTTACCTGACGATGCCGAACTTAAAATGACAGTTGCTAAGTGGCTTACACCTGATGGTACCTGGATTAACCATAAAGGTATTAAGCCAGACTATTCAGTTGATTATCCAAAATACCTGAATATGGTTTTCAATGAGATCAAAACTCCTTTAAAAGTAGGGGATGTATCAAGTAACGTCAAAGTTTTTCAAGTTGGTCTTACGGCCCTTGGAATGCATCCAGGTAACGAAAAGGGAATTTTCGATGAAGCAACTGAAAATGAAACTAAGAATTTTCAAAATCAGCGAAAGATAAACGTGAATGGGACGATTGATGAAAGTACTATTCAGGAAATGATTAGGGCGCTGAGAGATTTATCGAAACAACAAGATCCAATGCAGCAAAAAGCTGTGGAAATTCTGAATAATTAATTTGATTGGTAAAGATAATTGGCCCAATATTTAGCAGTAAAAAGTCGTGCAAGACGAAAATATTTAAAAAAGCAGTCTAATAAAACCGAACGATTATTGTATTACATTCAATTGGCTTTCGTATCACTAATTAACATTGTTTTAGTATTAGTGATTTTTACCTTCTTTTTTCGTAATTCGATTGTTGACGGTGATTCAATGCGCCCGACTTTCTCAGATAAAGATCAAAATATATTACGCAAATTTGGAAAAGTTAAACGCTTTGATATTATTGTTTTTAATCCACCAGATGGATACGCAGGAATTAATTCTCGCGATCACTTTATTAAGCGAGTAGTTGGAATGCCTGGAGATGAAATCAGTTTTAAAAATAATAATTTATATATCAATGGAAAAAAATACGAGGAGACCTTCTTAAATGATATCGATGGACAAAAAAATCTTACTTTCGATTTTAAAATGGAAGATCTTTCAGCTACTAACCATACTAAAAGAGTCCCACCGGACAGTTACTTTGTAATGGGTGATAATCGTGCTCATTCTTCAGATAGTCGATATTTTGGTTTCGTAAAAAAAGAACGGATTAACGGAATTGTATTCTTCCGCTTTTCTCCGTTAGTAAAGTTTAGGTTTTTTTAAATGACAGGTGAATGGTTTCCTGGCCACATGGCCAAAACAAAAAGGTTGTTGACCGAAAAGAAAAGAGAAATTGATCTTGCTTTAATCTTAATCGATGCAAGAGCCCCGATTAGTTCGATCAACCAATATTTAAATGAAGTATTTAATGATAAGCCGAAAATTTATCTATTAAATAAATGCGATTTGGCAGATCCCGTGACAACTCAACTTTGGATTAACGAGTTTGAAAAACAGGGAAAACAGATTTTTAAGATTAACGCTAAAAAAGGAACAGGAGTACGCTCGGTAGTTAAGGCTGCAGAAGAAACTGTTTTAAAAAGCAAAAAAAGATATGCCCAACTGGGACTTAAAAATATTCCGGTTCGAGCTACTCTATTAGGAATCCCAAATATTGGTAAATCTACGCTACTCAATCGTTTTGTGCGTAAAAACGTTGCAATTGCTCAAAACAAACCGGGGCTAACTCGCAATTTGTTGTGGTATAAAGTAAATGACCACTTTAAAATTTTAGACACGCCGGGAATGTTGTGGCCAAAATTTGATGAACCTGAAACGGGATATAAAATTGCTTTGTTAAATTCCATTGCTAATTATGTCTACGATCCCGAAAAGGTGACAGATTTTTTGCTTTCAACAATGGCTGAACATTATCCTGAACAATCTCTAAAATACTTTAACAGTTGTAATTCTTGGATTGATTTTTTACAACAGACAAAATTTGAAGATTCGACAAATAAGGCGCAGGAAATCATTAGAAATTTTTGGGAATCGAAATATGGATCTATTTCCTTAGAGTGGCCAAATGAATAAGTTAACAATTGGCCAGATAAAAGAGAGGTTGAAAGATTCAACAATTTCACCTCTTTTTTTGCAACAACTAAAAGAAGATTCTCGTAGTGGCGTTCAAAAACTTTTACAACAATACGAAAAACAACAATTGATTTTGGAAAATCAACTTAAAGAATACCAACAAAAATGTTATTATGAACAAAAATGCTGGCAGTTAGATCGGTTAGTTGCAGGAGTTGATGAAGTGGGTCGCGGATGTTTAGCTGGCCCCGTAGTTTGTGCAGCAGTTATCCTTAACCCGCAGGTCCCAATTATAGGAGTCGATGATTCAAAAAAACTTCGTCCCGAATCACGTACTCGACTAGCGAAAATTATTAAAGAGGAATCACTTGCTTATAGTGTTGCTTTAATTTCTCCATCAACCATTGATCAAATTAATATTTTAGAAGCTAGCCGTTTGGCAATGAAATTTGCAGTTCAAAAATTAAGTCTGACGCCTGAAAGTCTCTTGGTCGATGCAGTAAAAATAGAGACTGAAATTCCTCAGACTGACTTAATCAAAGGCGATGAAAAAAGCGCTAGCATTGGAGCTGCCAGCATTTTGGCAAAAGTTTGTCGTGATGAGTTAATGGATCGTTATGACGAATTTTATCCGGAGTATAACTTTAAATCGAATAAGGGTTACGGCACGCGTGAACACCTTTTAGCGTTAAAAGAATTTGGAATTTCTCCAATTCACCGAAAAAGTTTTTCGCCTGTTCGGCAAATTATCGCGTAATTTATATTCATGGAGGTTTTAAAAATGAAATTACGAGATGTTTTGTTGACTGGCTTTTTAAGCAGAAGTTTTACTTATAAGAATTTTGTGGCTTTATTAAACAAGCGAGAACTCTTAGAGCGAAAAGAATTGAGCAACCACGAGGTGTATAGATATTCTAAGCTAAATGGGAAAAATATCGCACTTTTTGAAGATTTTTCGCTTGAAGAGGCCTTGGAAGAAAGCCAAGCAAAAAAAATTAAATTTTTGACAATTTTAGATGATGAGTATCCCTTAAGATTAATGGAAAGCTATGAGCCGCCCATTGTTCTTAGCTATCAAGGTCAGCTCGAATTGTTGAAAGAATGTTGTTTAGGTATCGTTGGCGGAAGGGTTTATCCCAAAAATGCAGCACCAATTCTTAATAATTTTTGTACGGAGCTAATGCCCCAAAAAATTATCGTTGTTAGCGGGCTTGCAAAAGGAATTGATGCGATTGCTTTAAAATCGGCCATCGCCCATCAGGGAAAAACTATTGCCGTGATCGGAACTGGGCTCAACCGATATTACCCGAGAGAAAATCAAGAACTGCAAAGAGAAATCGCACGCAATCACTTGCTGATCTCTGAGTACCCGCCAGATTCAGGAGCCCAGAAATTTCATTTTCCCCAAAGAAATCGGGTTATTGCTGGAATTTCACACGGCGTTTTAGTAGCAAGCGCACGCAATCATTCGGGAAGTTTAATTACCGGAAATTTAGCGCTGCAAAATAACCGCGAGGTCTTTGCTTTACCAGGAGAATGTGGTGACCCTTTATACGAAGGGTCTAATAAATTAATTCAAGCGGGCGCAAAACTCGTTCTCCAGGCGGAAGACGTAAGCAGTGAAATTCAGTATTATTGGTAAGCCGTTATTGACAGACGTAGTATCCTTATGTTGATGCTTAAGATTAATTTTAAAAGATTGGATGTTTTGAATGGTAAATTCGACAAAAACAAAAAAAGGAACAACAAAAAAGAATTTAGTGATTGTAGAGTCTCCCACTAAAGCACAAACGATTGAAAGATATTTAGGTCGTAACTATCGAGTTGTAGCCTCTAAAGGACACATTCGTGATTTGCCAAAAAGCAAAATGGGTGTTGATCTTGAACATAATTTCAAACCAGAATACATTTCAATTCGTGGTAAAGGTCCGGTAATTAAGGATCTTAAAAAAGAAGCAGCAAAAGCAAAGCAAGTTTATTTGGCCTCTGATCCGGATCGAGAGGGCGAGGCAATTGCTTGGCACGTCAGTCATATTCTTGGACTAAAAGATACTGACAAAAATCGAGTTGTTTTTAACGAAATAACGAAGGATACCGTCAAAGAAGCATTTAAAAGTCCACGCGCCATTGACATGAATCTCGTCGACGCTCAACAAGCTCGTCGAGTCCTTGATCGAGTAGTTGGATATTCAATCAGTCCAATTCTTTGGCATAAAGTTAAAAAAGGATTGTCAGCTGGTAGAGTTCAGTCTGTAGCTTTAAAATTAATTATTGATCGACAAAAAGAAATTGATAATTTTATTCCCGAAGAATACTGGAGTATTGAAGCTAATTTCAAAAAAGGAGCCAAGACTTTTATCGGTGATTTTTATGGAATTGGGGGAAAAAAGAAGAAATTAAGCAGTGATAAAGACGTTAAAGAAGTTATCACTAAAATTGATAAAAAGAAAAAATTTGACGTAAGTGAAGTCAAGAAAAGACAGACAAAGAAAAATCCTTATCCAGCTTTCACCACTTCAACATTGCAGCAAACGGCAAATCGCAAACTTAATTATCACACCAAAAAAACAATGATGTTGGCTCAACAACTTTATGAAGGTGTTAATTTAGGTGGTAAAACAGGGCATGCCGGTCTTATTACGTATATGAGGACGGACTCAGTTCGAGTATCTCCAGTCGCAGTAAGTGAGGCTCATCAGTTTATTACAGATCAATATGGCAAAGAATACGTTGGATCACGTGTTGCTAAGAATAGTAAAAAAGAAAAGGTTCAGGATGCCCATGAAGCAATCCGTCCCAGTTCAGTCGCTAGGACCCCTGAATCACTTAAGAGCATCTTATCTCGCGACCAATTACGTTTATACACGTTAATTTGGAATCGTTTTGTTGCCAGCCAAATGGCTAGTGCAGTTTACGACACAATGAATACTACTGTCGAACAAAATGATGTGCAATTTCAGGTTAAGGGTTCCAAACTAATTTTTCCTGGATTTACAAAAGTTTATAAAGACAATGAAACTAAATCAGAAGGAAAATTGCCTGATTTAAAAGAAGGCGATCAAGTTGATCTCAGTAAATTATCCCCCGCGCAACACTTCACTCAGCCTCCCGCTAAATACACCGAAGCTAGTTTAGTTAAAGCATTGGAAGAGAACGGTGTTGGACGTCCTTCAACATTTTCGCCAATTATTGATACTTTACAAAAACGATACTATGTAAAATTAACTGCAAAACGTTTTGAACCCACTGATTTAGGTAAAATTGTTAACAATATTATTGAGGAATTTTTCCCTGAAATTGTCGATATAAATTTTACGGCAAACATTGAAACAAATCTTGATAACGTTGAAAAGGGGATTAGCGACTGGGTCTCGGTGGTTGATAAATTTTATCAACATTTTGAACCTGAAGTTGATAATGCCGATCAAAAAATTGAAAAAGTTGAATTTAAACTTGAACTTGCAGGTGAAAATTGTCCAGAGTGTGGGGCACCATTAGTTTACAAAATGGGGCGTTATGGGAAATTTATTGCTTGTAGTCGTTTTCCAGATTGTCGTTATACAAAAGCTGTAGTCAAAGAAATTGGGATGGTTTGTCCAGTCTGTAAAGAAGGTCAAGTCATCGAAAAACACACTAAACGTAATCGACTTTTTTATGGTTGTTCACGCTATCCAAATTGTGAATTTATGTCGTGGGATAAACCAGTTCCTAGAAATTGTCCGAATTGCCAACACTATTTAGTTGAGAAAAAAGTCAAAAATACCCTTCAGGTGGTTTGCCCGAACGGTGATTATGCAGAGGAGCTACAAAAATAATGGACAATCAAACAGTTGATATTATCGGTGCAGGGCTCGCTGGTAGCGAAGCTACTTACCAATTAGCAAAACGTGGCATTAACGTTCGCTTGTTTGAGATGCGTGACAAAAAAATGACTCCAGCTCATCATACAGATCAGTTTGCTGAACTGGTTTGTACTAATTCAATGCGTTCAAATGAAATAACTAATGGTGTCGGTCTCTTAAAAGCTGAAATGCGAGAATTAGATTCAATTATTATGAAGTCAGCTGATGCTAATCAAGTTCCAGCTGGCAGCGCTCTGGCAGTTGATCGGGATTCTTTTTCACAGGAAATCACTCAGAAGATTCGGGAAATGCCAAACGTTGAAATTATTAACGAAGAGGTCGATAAATTTAGTTCTAACCCAACAATTATCGCAACTGGTCCCTTAACTTCTGCTAGTTTAACTAGCAAAATCAAAGAACTCACTGGTCAAGACGAACTTTATTTTTATGATGCTGCAGCTCCAATTATTAGTAGTGAAAAAATCGATCGCTCGATTGTATATGAAAAATCTCGTTACGATAAAGGGGAAGCCGCCTATCTAAACTGTCCAATGAACAAAGATCAGTTTATGACTTTTTATGAAGCGCTAATTTCAGCGGAAAAGGCTGAATTACATGATTTTGAAGACAGTAAATACTTTGAAGGGTGTATGCCTGTAGAAGAAATGGCCTCACGGGGTGAAAAAACTTTGCTTTTCGGTCCGCTAAAACCAGTTGGACTTGAAATGCCCAATGGAGAAATGCCATACGCTGTCGTTCAGCTGCGCCAAGATAACGTTTCGAAAACAATGTATAACTTGGTTGGTTTTCAAACTCAACTTAAATGGGGCGAACAAAAACGAGTATTTCAGTTAATTCCTGGTCTTGAAGACGTTGAATTTATCCGTTATGGAGTAATGCACCGGAACACATTTTTGAATTCCCCTAAATTACTCAGCGCTAATTATCAATTAAAAGACAAGCCGCAGTTTTATTTTGCGGGCCAAATTACAGGAGTCGAGGGTTATGTTGAAAGCGCTGGGAGCGGTTTGTTTGCTGCGCTTTCATTATTTAAGCAATTAAAAGGTGAGAGTTTAATAGCTGATCCTCACACCATGATTGGAGCCATGGGAAATTACGTTGCAAACGCTGATGCTAAATACTTTCAACCAATGAACGCTAATTTTGGAATTATGACTCCACTCACCCAAAGAATAAGAAATAAAAAAGAACGACGAGAAATTATGGCTCAGCGTGCTTTGGAGTTAGTTAAAAATTGGAAGGTTTAACAATAAATCAACAAGCGGTTGAAGATTTCAGTAAATTTTTGAATGAATTTAAACATTATTCTCCCCAAACAGTTAACGCTTACCAGAGAGATCTAAATGATTTTTTTTCCTTTTTTTCTGATAAAACCTTTGATCAGATTCAAAAAAAAGATTATTTTCAGTATTTAAATTATCTTGATCAACATTACTCTGTTGCCTCAATTAATCGAAAAAAATCTGCTTTATCAACTTTTTTTCAATTTCTAGTTCATCAAGAAAAGATTAAGGTAACTCCAATTAAGAAAGTTAAGGGCGCGAGAAAAGCTCACCGCCTTCCTAAAATTCTTTATCAGGAGGAAATAAATCAATTAATTGATAAAATTCCTACCGATACCGATTTACAAATTAGGAACCGTTTAATCTTTGAGTTATTATATTCTACCGGAATCAGAATTTCCGAAGCTGTTCAAATTAAATTGAATGAAATAAATTTAAGTTTGAAGTCCATTTTAGTTCACGGGAAAGGTGGAAAAGAGCGTTACGTCCCTTTTAATAATCATTTTGAGAAGATTTTAAAATTGTACTTATACAGATCTCGTCCCGCTATTTTAGGTGACAAAAAAAGTGATCTCTTACTTTTAAATTTTCACGGAGAACGTCTAACGACACGAGGTTTGGAATACATTTTTCAAAGCGTTTTAACAAAATTGGAACAACCTGGATTACATCCCCATATCTTAAGACATTCGCTTGCAACTCATTTGCTAGATAATGGGGCTGATTTAAGAATTGTGCAGGAATTGTTGGGACACTCCTCGATCAACACCACGCAGATCTATACCCATGTTTCAGTTAAAAATTTACAAGATATTTATAATCAAGATTTTCCTAGAAAGTGAGAAGAATTTATGACAACAATTTGTGCCGTAAGAAATGGTCAGCAAGTGGCAATTGCCGGTGACGGGCAGGTTACTGCTGGTGAAAAATATATTATGAAAGGCAATGCTCAAAAGATTCATCGAATTTTTGATAATCGAGTATTGTCTGGTTTTGCTGGTGGAGTAGCTGATGCAGTTACTTTGCAAGATCGATTTGAAAGCAAATTAAAGAAATACAATGGTGATTTACGTCGATCGGCTGTAGAATTGGCACAAGATTGGCGAAAAGATCAAATGCTTCAAAAACTTGAAGCAATGCTAATCGTAGCTGATAAGAAAGACTTGCTCTTGGTTTCAGGAAACGGTGAAATTATCCAGCCAGAATTTGATGTTCTTGCCATTGGATCTGGTGGCAATTTTGCTCAAGCAGCAGCGATGGGATTACTTGAAAATACTGATTTAACGCCGGAAGAAATTGTTCAAAAAAGTGTAAAGATAGCTTCAGAGATCGATATTTTTACCAATTCAGATATATTAGTTGAGGTATTAGATAGAAATGAATGAAAACACAAAGACTTTAACCCCAAAAGAAATAGTTAGCGAGCTCGATAAATACATTGTTGGTCAGCAAGAAGCGAAGAAAGCAGTTGCAATTGCAATTTTTAATCGGCATCGACGACTTTTACTAGACCGTAAGTGGCAAGAGGCAATCACTCCCAAAAATTTAATGATGATTGGACCAACTGGCGTTGGTAAAACTGAAATTGCTCGTCGTTTAGCTCGAGTTGTAGGAGCTCCTTTTATTAAGGTCGAAGCTACTAAATTCACCGAAGTAGGATACGTTGGTCGGGATGTTGAATCAATGGTTCGTGATTTAGCTGATATTGCTGCTAATATGATCAAAAAAGAAAAAAGAAAAGCAGTCCGAGAACAAGCGACCAAAGCAGCCAATGCACGTTTGATTAAAATTTTATCGTCGAAAAAAAATAAAGAAGACGATGAATCAAATCCTGAACAATCGATGATGAGTGCGATCAATAGCTTGGGAAACATTTTCGGTCTTCCAACAAATAATTCAGAAAAAGATGATGTTAAAGTTGCTGAACTAACTGAAGATCAGAAAAAAACTGAAGAAGATAAGCAAAATAAAAAGAAAATTTCAGATCAGTTAGATATTGCTGATAAGTTAAACGACAGAGAATTAGAAGACAAAATTGTTACTATCAAAGTGAAAGAAACTTCGCAAGGAAACCCAACATTAGATTCGATGGGGTCGATGGGAGTTGATATGTCAGAAACTTTAGAACGTTTAGTGCCTCCTCGTTATGTTGAAAGAAAAATGAAAGTCAAAGAAGCAAGGGAAGTATTAATTGATGAAGAAACCGATAAATTAATTGATTCAAGTGATATAAATCTTGAAGCAATTAAATTGGCAGAAAATTCCGGAATAATTTTTATTGATGAGTTTGATAAAATTGCAAACGGAAACTCTCACAATACTGGCGAAGTTTCTCGGGAAGGGGTTCAAAGAGATATCCTGCCAATTGTTGAGGGATCGCAAGTTAAAACTAAATACGGAATGGTCGATACCGATCACATTCTCTTTATCGCATCAGGTGCTTTTGAACAAAGTAAACCAAGTGATTTAATTGCAGAATTACAAGGAAGATTTCCAATCAGAGTTGAGTTAAACAATTTGTCAGAAGCTGATTTTCGGCGAATTTTAACTGAACCAGACGACGCAATTATTAAGCAATACAAGGAATTAATTAAAACTGATGGGGTTGAGATTGATTTTAAGCCGGAAGCTATTGATAAAATTGCCCAAATTGCCGCTGAACTTAACGATAAAAATGAAAATATTGGCGCACGACGCTTGGCAACAGTAATTGAAAAATTACTTGAAGACATATTATTTGAAACCCCTGGTATGAACACGGGAAAGATTGAAATTACCGAACAGTACGTTGAGAATAAACTTGACGGAATTGTTTCCGATCACGATTTAAGTGAATATATTCTTTAATTTTCAAAAAAAGCATTTAACCAGTAAAACCTGATTAAATGCTTTTTTACTTATAAGGGATTTCAATTTGAGAATTAGGTAAGTCAAGTTGGTAAATTTGGGGTGTTAAAACGTGAGTGGTATATTTCATATCACTACCAAACAAAACTAATCGTAAAGTCGAATTTTTATCTAACTGATAAATTGTTGGCTGCAGGGCTAAAGTCAAATCAATTTCTTGGTTCGCAATTACTTGATTAACCCGATCAGGACCTTCAATATTTTGTAAATTGAGATGTCCAAAGCTGATTAAGCGATATGCTGCATTTTTTTGCTGAAAATCTTTCAACGGCATTCTTTCTTGACCTGGAATCAGCTGAAAAAATCGATTAGGCACTGGATTTGTGACCGTCGTTGAAATTTTACTAGCATTTATTTCATACAACGCCGCACTTAAAATGCCCGTCTCATGATCGGTGGACATTTTTACTTTAAGATTTATTTGACCATCAATAACTAGATCTTCTTTCAGATTTAAATCTTTATAAAAGCATCGATCTTTAAATATTTCATCCTTTAACGCAAATGCAGATTCATAATCTGTAAGATTTTGGTTGAATTTTTCTCGGTAAATTCTGGTGAGATCATCAGTGTAAGAAAAAAGATTCGAGCCCAATTTAATGCTTTTTTGATGTTTACTGCCCCAATCACTCAGACCACTCCAATGTCCCGGATTTCGATTGTTTTGTACCATTACGGGAGGAAGCATATCCACAACGTGATTCTCTTTTTCATACAAATGATCGGTCAACCACAGATTGCAAAGATCAAGATAATCGATTGAAGCTAAATCATGTGGACTAATATGTTGGCCCTGATGTAAAATAACTTTTACTTTGGCGTTTTTGGCTTGATGAAAAATATTGTAAACATTAATGGGTTTCACGTTCCAATCATTTAAACCATGTGCATATAAACAGTCAACCTGAATTTGATCTGCCTCAGGCAAATAGTTGCGATCCCGCCAAAATTGATTATAGTTACCTGTTTGGCGATCTTGCTCATTTTTCAATTCATCCATGAAATTTTGGAACAGCTGATGAGTTTTTAAGTATTGCATTCCATCAAACCAACGGGAGTAGGTATCTAGGGCTAAAACGTCCGCATCTTCTCCAGGATAACCACCAGGTGCGACAACCAGTCCATTTTCACGATAATAATCGTACCAATTAGAAATTGCTGATTCAGAGATAATTGTTTTAAGACCGTTCGGATTTTTAGTTGCTGTCGCAGTTGCCAATGTTCCTAAATAACTACGGCCAGTCATTGCCACTGATCCGTTTGTCCAAGGCAAAATAATTTTTTTGGCTCCATCTCTGGTTTTAGATCCTGCTTCGTTCCCGCTTAAAAATTTTACTGCATGACAATAGGTAATAGTCTCAGCTGCATCACCTGTGGTCCGCATCCCATCTGATCCTCGCGTTCCCAATCCTGCAACGTAAGCGACAGCGAAACCACGAGCGAGAAAATAATCATTTAAGGGAAAATCTTTCGTTGCCTGATTAGCCGATCGTTTCGTTGGCTGATCAAGGGAATTGATCATATTTTTTGTTGGAGCTTCAGGATAATCTGTCATTCCTAAATCTTTAAAGACGCCAGGCTCTTTAACAAATAGATCTCCCTCAATTGAATTAAGGTGCTCAGACATTTCATTAGTGCCTTTGTAATAAGGGTCGGCACACAGAATAACGGGAACTTTATTATTAGTTTTTGGACGGGTCACTTCAACTAAAACTTGATCGCTAAAACCGTCTTGATCGGTATCAATTCTCGTATCCAAATAATAATTTTCCCTAACATATTGATCAAAAACCGGCAAAGTTTTGCCAGCAAAGAATAGGGGTGAGTTGATGTTTTTTAAAAAACCATCGTTTGCCAAATTATCAATCAAGGAAAGACCATTTGCCGAACGTAAATTTAAAGTGTTAAAGATAAATTTCTCGATATTACTTTCATCAACAATCGATTCAGACAAAATATTCTGCTCGCTAGTCTTTAGGAAATCAATTGCGTGATTGATTTGAAACTCAAGTCCTAAGTTAAAATCCATAATTTGAAGTACTAACGTATAAAAAACTTCGGACGAAAGGCATTTAGGTTTTTGCGAGATAAGTTCAGCTAAACTTTGATTTTTATCAGCAGCAATGAAATTTAACTGATCTTCTGAACTGACTAGTTTTTCAAAATAAAAGCTAAAACGGTCTGCAAAATTCCCCGTTTCGCTCAAAAAATTTATTTTCCTCAGCTCTTTTTCAGGATCAAACTGATCGTATTTGCTAAAAGCGTGATAAGTTGTCATTTGATTGGCTGACCTTCGTCATCTAATTTTAAGCTCTGTAAAATAAGCGCCGCGGTTTCCTCAATTGAACGATGCGCTGTATTAATAACAATGCAATCCAGTTTTTTGAACATTGCATCAGCTTCTGAAAGCTCCTTTTCGATATTTTTCATATCAGAATAAGCAGCATCTGGGCTAAGTCCATAGGAAATCAAACGTTCCTGTCTAATTCGAATTAATACATCAGGATCAGTTGTCAAACCAACAATTTTTTTGTGATCAATTTGGAATAGTTCATTTGGAATAGTTGCATTTTGCACCAAAGGATAATTGGCAACTTTCAAATTACGATTTGCCAAAAACAGGGATAGCGGGGTTTTAGAAGTTCTAGAAACACCAACTAAAACTAAATCGGCTTCTAAAAATCCTTTCGGATCTTTTCCATCGTCATATAAAACGGCAAATTCAACTGCTGAAATTCGGTTAAAATAATTTTCGTTAAGTCGATGAACAGCTCCAACTTCTCCACTTGGTTCTTGCCCTGTTTTCTCTTGAATGTAGTCAATGATCGGCGTCATTAAATCAAAACTTGGAACATTTTGTGATTTACTATAGCTCGTCATAAATTTGGCCAAACCTTTTCCACCCAAAGAGAAAATGATAATTGCATTACTATCAACCGCTTCGTTAACTATCTCCGAAATCTTTTTTTCATCATTACAAAATGGGAATTTGATGTAATTAACCGTTAAATTTGGAAATTGAGCCATAATTGCTCGTGCTAATTTAATTGCAGTGTCTCCAAGTGAATCTGAAACTGCATATACTGTTATTTTTTTTACCATTATTTCCTCCATCTTTTACAGTTAAGTATATCTGAATTTAACAAATTTTTTATACTTTTTATTGTTTAATCGTAATTTTTCTAATTTGCAACAGTCGCCATGTTACAATATTAGTTTAAGGAGCAAAATAATGACGGAAAAATATGATGAAGTAACAAATCCCCGACATTACACGGAAAATTATCCGATCCAACCAATTGAAGTAATTGAACAAACTGAAATGAGTTATAATCTTGGACAAATTTTCAAATATCTAATCAGAGCCCCTTACAAGGGTAACGAATTGCAGGATCTTAGAAAAGCCAACTATTACATCAATTGGTTAAAAGCACCTGAAATCAGCAAATTATTGAAATCTAAAAAATCGAAAAAAATAATTACCTCATTTTTTCAAGCCGCAATCAATAAAAGTGAACAAGCACCTCTATTTTTTAAAAAATCATTTGAAAAAGGGTTAATGGAAAATAGTCCAATCACCTTTATTGAAACGATTAAAGAACTTGTGACTGCAAGAATTGATCAGCTGTAATGTAAATTTAATAAAAAATTTCCTTAATTAGTTGGGCGTAGGTGCTAGAATACTTGAGGAGTGAAAAGTTCCATCAATTCAAGATAAATTTTAAATAAAATTGTAAAGGAAGGAATTATGTTTGGACATTTTTTTTCGAATAAATCTCACGTAAATTCGAAATATTGCAATCAAAAAGGGCTCACGAAAGGAATGAGAGCTAGAAAAACGGTCTGGATCGCTACACCTATGTCAATGAGATCTGTTACTTTTACTTCTAGTATTTCTTCTTCAGATCGTCCGATTAAGATGCCAAAGTAAACGAAAACGCCAGGTGGCGTTTTTTTTCATACTAAAAAAGCCCATAAATGGACCTCATCTTTACTTAAGTTTAAAAGTTTCTTCTCCACTTCCTTCACCGAAAATTCCTTTAATCGCAATAAGTTTCACTGGATTTTTTAAAGTATTTAATTCGTATGCAATCGCGTTTTCAACTGTTTTTCCTTTCTTGATCACTGTTCTTTGTGATTCCAAATACTTATTATCCGGAAGCGGTGCAACATTTAAAGTTTGCTTAGTGGCCTTGTCATCAAGTTGCTCAGCCTTCAAAACTGCTTGCCAAGCAGTCAGTGGATCAACCACTTTATTGTCAGTCTTGCTTTTAACTTCGTACCAAAAAGCAATTACTGGTTTCTTGCCATTAGAATTTCCTTTTTTACCAGGTTTAATTACTTTGTGCTTGGTGATTTTAATTGTAAATTCACTATTATCTACCTGTTTATCGTTAAAACTAAACTTTTGATTTTTTACTTTATCGTTATCGGTTGGCTTGCTGGATTTTTTAACTGCAGTGGATTTATTCTTTTCTGAACTACTTTTTGAAGAATTGCTTGCATTATTTTGACATCCTACAAGCAAAACCGTTGACGACAATATCAAAATTGAAATTAAACTTTTTTTCATTAATCCTTTTGGAGCTCCTCTCTTTTGTTGCACTCGGTTAACAATTTTAACATATCTTCTGGATTCATCAGTTACCGTTTAGAAAATGTTATAATCTGAAATTTTTTATAAAAAAATCAACATGTTTCTCGATTTCCCGTTATAATTACAGGGTTGTTGAAAATAAAGTTGGGGATCAGATCATGAATACAAATTTTTCAGAAATATTTCATCGTTACCAACGTTGGAATAAATTAATGGCAGCAATCACCTATGCAATTTCCGTCACCATTGCAATCAACGTTTTTTGGTCATCAAGTAATCTCTATGGTTCAGGGGTAACGGGACTTGCTCAGCTGATTCAAACGATCAGCATACGCTACTTTCATCTAAATTTTTTAACGACGCCAGTGATGTTATTTGTCTTAAACATTCCTTTAATGATAATTGCTTGGCAGAAAATCGGTCATCATTTTACTTTTTATACTTTAGTTTCACTAGGACTTTCGACAATTTTTATGCATTACGTTTCAGGGGAACCTTTAACTACTAATCCGATTATTAACGCAGTTTTTGGCGGATTAATTAACGGTGCAGGAACCGGTTTTGCACTTAGAATTGGCATTTCTACAGGCGGACTAGACATCATCGGAATATTGGTCCGCCGGAAAACCGGACGTTCTATTGGTAATATCAATATGATCTTCAATTTTTTCATTTTGTTAGCTTCAGCTATTCTCTTTGGCTGGCCCACCGCTTTTTATAGTGCCATCGGAATTTTTGTCAGTGCCAGGGTTATGGACGCTTTATATACTCAACAGCAACGAATGCAGGTTATAATAGTTACTGACCAACCGAAAAAAGTAATCGAAAACGTCAAGATTGGCATGCATCGCGGAGTAACAATCATCGGCGAAGCAAAAGGTGCGTACTCTAAAAATGAAAAAACGATCCTTCTGACAATAATATCTCGCTATGAGTTGTACGATTTTAGACAAATTATGAAAGAAACTGATCCACATTCGTTTGTTAGTATCACTAGTGTAGCAAAGCTTTACGGCAATTTTTATGAAAAAAAAGTTGCATAAATGCTCCAAAGTATTGCAATTATCATTCAATTTATTTATAATTTTAAATGTTGCGTCACAGTGGCTCAGCTGGATAGAGCAACGGTCTTCTAAACCGTAGGTCGTGAGTTCGAATCTCACCTGTGACATTTTTTACTCTAATACTCAGGCTACAAAAAGGTTCGAAAACTCTTAAAGAAATCGGACCTTTGATGATGTTTAATCTGCAATTTTTTTTGGAAAGTGAAAATGTAGTGGTTAACATTTGACAATAAGCAAATATCCTAGTAATATTATTACTAATTTGTAAGCGGAGGGGGGTTTGAATTTTGACGAGGACAATTGTTCGAAAGAACGAATCTCTTGATGATGCTTTAAAACGTTTTAAAAGGGCAGTTTCAAAGAGCGGAACGTTACAAGAATATCGTAAACGGGAATTCTATGAAAAACCAAGTGTTAAGCGTAAGTTAAAGTCTGAAGCAGCACGCAAGAGAAAGAAAAAATAAGAAAGAGGCAGCTTTAACTGTCTCTTTTTGTATTGAGGGTTGTTTTGCCAAATATTACAGTTTACACCGATGGTGGTACCAGAAACACTGGAAATTATAAAGGTGGTAAGGTTCAAGCAACTGATTTAGCGGCTTGGGCTTACCTAATTACTTATGACGAAAAAAAATTTTATGCAAGTGATGGAGTTCTCGGCGCAACCAATAATCAGATGGAACTAACTGCTGTTTTAAAAGCGCTAAAAAAGCTTGATCAGTCCAAAGGCAATGATTATCCAATTACTATTTACTCAGATTCTAGATATCTAGTCGACGCAATTAATAAGAATTGGCTCGATGGTTGGGCTAAAAAAAAATGGCGGAAATCTGACGGTGGTAAAGTTCTTAATCAAGATCTTTGGCAAGAAATATATCAATTACTGAGACTTTTTTCAAAAATTAAGTTTGTTTGGGTTAAAGGACATTCAGTGAATAAAGGAAATATTTTTGTTGATCAAGCATTAAATAAAACAATGGATAAAATGAGTTCAAATACTCATTAAATGAAATTACAATTCAAGGGAGTTTATTTGAAAAATACATCATTAGATCAATTTGAACTTTTTTTGCCTTATCCAGCTAACATTTTTCAACTTTTTGGGATTAACGATGTTTATTTAAACTTAATCGAAAAGACACTCAGCGTTAAAATCAATGTTGCTGATGGGCAGTTGCATGTTAGGGGTGCAAAAGAACAAGCCTTAACTGCTAAAGAAGTGATCACTCAATTAGAAAAAATGATTGATTCAGATATTGATTTAACTTTAACTGATGTCAAAAGATTATTAGACCCTGATTTGAACCAAAAACATAAAGACCAAGATTTTTTTGACGAAGCCATTTTTCGTTCCAAAAAAGGGACGATGATTCGCCCCAAAAATGAAACTCAAAAAAAGTTTGTTCAAGCGGTTAGAAATCATGACATTACTTTTGGGGTTGGTCCTGCTGGTACTGGAAAAACATACTTAGCAGCTGTAATGGCAGTTGCTAGTTTAAAATCTCACCAGGTAGATCGAATCATTTTGACGCGACCTGCTGTTGAAGCTGGGGAAAGTCTCGGATTTTTACCGGGTGATTTAAAGGAGAAAGTTGATCCTTATTTACGACCAGTCTACGATGTTTTGGATGAAGTTTTAGGTGCTGATCAAAGCGCTCGCATGATCGAACATGGAGTTATTGAAATTGCACCCCTGGCTTATATGAGAGGACGAACTTTAAATAATTCATTCATCATTTTAGACGAAGCTCAAAATACTACTTCTGCTCAAATGAAAATGTTTCTAACTAGACTTGGATTAGGCTCTAAAATGATCGTTAATGGTGACATCTCACAAATTGATTTACCGTCCAATACTAGAAGTGGACTAGTTCAAGCTACCAAAATTTTAAAAGAAATTAAGGAAATCAGCCTTATTGAGTTTACAGCAAAAGATGTCGTCAGACACCACTTGGTATCAAAAATTATTGAAGCTTATGAAAAGAAGGGTAGTTGAGTGGAACTTGAAATAAAGATCAAAGACGCTTCCTTACCAGAACAATATTTAAAAGAAGTCAAAGATTTGATTGAATTGGGTGGTAAAAGACTTAACCATCGTGACGATACAGAGGTTTCGATTACTTTTGTTTCTGACGATGAAATTCATCAAATAAATAAGAACTACCGAAACAAAGACCGGGTTACTGATGTAATTAGTTTCGCTATTGAAGATGGTGAAGATACAAAAATTTTATCAATGCTTGCTGATCAAGGTATTCCTCGTGACCTAGGTGATCTCTTCATTGCACCTAACTTCGTCTTTAAAAGGGCCCGAGATCTTGGTCACAGCGTTGAAAGGGAGTTAGGATACACTGTAATTCACGGATTACTCCATCTAAGCGGATACGATCACACTACTTCTGAACAGGAAGACGAAATGATAAACTTACAAGAGGAGATTCTTAAATCCTATGGCCTTCAAAAATAGCAAATTTAAACATCGAAACTTATTTCAAGCTGCTAAAGCGGCTGTCTTCGGTATTTTTTTTGCATTTAGCCAAGAGCGAAATTTAAGAATCGATTTAGTCGTTTTTATTGTTATTGGATGTTTGGCTAAAATATTTAGATTCTCTTTGGTTGAAATGATTATTTGTTTCTTAAATTGGGTCCTAATCGTTAGTTTGGAAATTGTAAATACAGTTTTTGAACGTTTAATCGATAAGATGTGGGGCGAAGAATTTAACATTGAAGTGAAGCATTTAAAAGATATGGCGGCGGCGGCAGTGTTTGTTTTATCTGCTTGTCTAGTTATAATTACCGCAGTAATTATCTTAGCTAAAATTTTTCACATTTAAAATCTTGTTAGTTCTATATTTAGAAGCATTTGATACAATGGTGGGAGATAACAAAGAAAGACAGGTAGTTTTAATGGATGAAAATCTAATTCAAGAAGCGTTAAAGGTTAGAGAACGCGCTTATACTCCGTATTCTAATTTTGACGTCGGGGCAGTTTTACTAACAACTGATGGTGTTATTTTTGAGGGATGCAATATTGAAAATTCTTCATACGGATTGACCAGCTGCGCTGAGCGTAATGCAATTTTTGCGGCAGTTACTGCAGGATATCATCATTTTTCAAAGCTTGTAGTAATTGGTGACACTAAAGATGTAACGATTCCTTGTGGGGCATGCCTCCAGGTAATGTCTGAATTCTTTGATTCTGATATGCAAATCATTTTAGCAAATATTAATGGCTTACAGAAAAGTTATCGATTTCAAGAATTATTTCCTGCTAGTTTTAACTTAAGAGATGATCGCCGTGTTTAAATCTGGATTTGTAGCTATTGTAGGTCGGCCAAATGCTGGTAAATCAACATTGATGGATCGTTTTTTGGGATCTGAACTATCGATTGTAACTTCTCAACCGCAAACCACTCGCAATTCGATCAAAGGAATCTATACCACTGAAGAAGAGCAGATTGTTTTTATTGACACCCCAGGAATCCATAAACCTAAAGATCTTTTAGGTGAGCAAATGGACGACTATTCGTATCAATCATTCAAAGATGCAGATGTAATTCTTTATGTTGTCGATGCTTCGGTTAAATTAGGCAAAGGGGAACAATACGTTATCGATAAATTGAACGCTCAATCGGTACCAGTTATTCTTGTTCTAAATAAAATTGATCTAATTCACCCTGATACCTTGCTTTCGATTACTGACTATTTTCACCAACATTTAAAATACGAAAAAATAATTCCACTTTCAGCTGTGACAGGACAAAATTTTTCTGAACTTCCAAATGAAATTATTAAATTTCTACCGGTAGGTGAACCTTTATTTAATGTTGATGACTTATCTGATAAACCAACGATTTTCTTTGTTGCAGAGCTGGTACGAAAAGCCATTTTAGAGTTAACTAGTGAAGAAATCCCGCACGCAAGTGCCGTCGAAGTTCTTGATATGAGCCAATTTGAAAATGGTAAACGGTTGATCGAAGCAACAATTTATGTTGAGCGAGATTCACAAAAAAAGATTATTATTGGGTCCAAAGGTTCAATGATTAAAAATATTGGGATTCACGCTCGTAAACAAATCGAAGAATTGTTAGGTGAAAAGGTCAATTTAAAGCTCTGGGTCAAAAAAGCTCCAAAATGGCGCAACACCACAACTTATTTGAATAGCTTGGGTTACCGCAAAGAAAAACGTTGATGGATGAATTTAACGGGATTGTTTTTTACCGTAGGAAATATCGTGAACATGACTTGCTGATCAAAATGTTAACTGATGACTTTGGTAAACATACTTTTTTTGTCGGTCATGCGCATCAAAGACGTTATCACTTAAATTATGGTTTGCAAGATTTTACCGCAGGTAGTTATGCCGGACGCATTTCTAACCACGGATTTTCGTTTATTAATGAAGTTAATTCGGCTGATTTATACTCATCAATTTATTCCGATCTTGACAAGAGCTCTTACGTTCAATATATTTTCTCCTTAATTGACAGTGCTTTTGAAGATAACTTAGTCATCCCTGCCTGGTTTCGAGTTTTAAAGAGTACTCTTAATCAAATTGAGAAAAATGCTAACCCTGAAACAATGAGTCATGCATTTGAACTGAAACTACTATCATCTTTTGGAGTGAATTTTAATTTTTTTTCCTGTGCAGTGTGCGGGCGTGAAGATTTACCACTTGATTTGTCATTTAAGTTTAATGGGATGCTTTGCCAAAATCATCAAGATCAAGATAAATTTCGATTTCATCTTGATCAAAGAATGGTAAAGTGTTTACAGGTTCTGACTGTTGGTTCAATTGAATCATTGTCAAAAATGCAAATCGATCCAAAAAACATGAAAGTTTTGCGTAATACATGTGATGAAATTTACAGTAATTATATTGGAATTTATCCTAAAACAAAATCATTTATAGATAAATTGAACAATGAATCGTAAAATAAAGAATGAATTTTAAATAAAGATTGGGGAATTAGGATGCAACAACAATATCTCACTATGCAAGAGATAATTTTGAGGCTCCAAACATTTTGGGGTAAAAAAGGCTGTCTTTTAATGGAAGCCTATGATACAGAAAAAGGTGCGGGAACAATGAGTCCTTACACATTTTTGCGCGCAGTCGGTCCTGAATCTTGGAATGCGGCTTATGTTGAGCCTTCTAGAAGGCCTGCTGATGGTAGATATGGGGAAAATCCTAATCGATTGTACCAGCATCATCAATTTCAAGTTGTGATGAAACCATCTCCTACAGATATTCAAGACTACTACATTGATAGTTTGCGTTATTTAGGAATTGATCCCCTTGAACATGATATCCGTTTTGTTGAAGATAATTGGGAAAATCCTTCAATGGGTTGTGCAGGTGTTGGTTGGGAAGTATGGCTAGATGGCATGGAGATTACACAATTTACATATTTCCAAGTAGTTGGTTCAATTCCTGTTGATCTAGTGACCAGCGAAATTTCTTACGGTCTTGAACGTCTTGCTTCTTACATTCAAAACGTTAATTCTGTTTATGATCTTGAATGGGGTAATGGTGTTAAATACCGTGATATTTTCTTTGAACCAGAGGCTGAACACTCTAAATACTCTTTTGAAGTTAGTGATGAAAAAATGTTATTTGAACTTTTTAAAATGGATGAGCATGAAGCATATCATCTACTTGATTTAGGTCTAGTTCATCCAGCTTACGATTACATTTTAAAGTGTTCACACACGTTTAACTTGCTTGACGCTCGCGGTGTCGTATCTGTCACCGAACGTGCTGGCTACATGGCAAAAATTCGCCGGATGGCTCATCGAGTTGCGCAAGTCTTCATTGAAGAACGAGAAAAACTTGGTTTCCCATTGAAAGATGATCGCTTATTCAAAGATAAAGGGGACAAAGTTAATGAATCATAATTACTTAATTGAAATCGGTCTTGAAGAGATGCCAGCTAATGTTATTAACGATTCGATTGAACAATTTAAAAACAAAACAGCTGATTTTCTTAAAAGTAACAAAATTAATTACAGTAAAATTAAAGATTTTTCGACCCCACGTCGGTTAGCTCTTTTAGTTGAAAATATTGCTGAAAAACAAGAAGATTTAAAGGTCGAAGCTAAAGGACCAGCTTCAAAAATCGCCAAAGATGATGCTGGTAATTGGAGTAAGGCGGCACTTGGTTTTGCTCACAAAAATCAAGTTTCACCAGATGAGTTGACAACAACTACAATTAAAGGAACCGAATATCTTTTTGTAAAAAAGAACGTTCCAGGGAAAAAAACTGTCGAAATTTTACCCAGAATCAAGGAAGTTATTGAGTCTTTGACTTTTAAGACCCGGATGCGCTGGGCAAACAATTCTTTTGAATATATTCGCCCATTTCATTGGTTTGTTTCTCTATTTGACAATGAAGTTGTGCCATTTTCTATTTTAGGAATAGAAGCTAGCAGAACAACTCGGGGACATCGATTTTTAGGATCGGAAATTGAACTTAGTAAAGCAGAAGATTACGAGAGAGCTCTTAAAGAACAATACGTAATTGCTGATCAAAAGAAGCGGGAAGCAACGATTCTCGATCAAATTCAAACATTATCTAGTGAAAATCATTTCGACGTTCAAGTTGATCATTCTTTATTGGATGAAGTTGTAAATATCGTTGAATATCCAACGGCTTTAATGGGTAGTTTTGCAGAAAAATATTTGGAAATTCCTGATGCTGTATTGATTACTTCGATGAAAGATAATCAAAGGTATTTCTATGTAACTAATGCTAATGGCAAATTGCTGCCAAAATTTGTTGCAGTCCGCAACGGAACTAAAGATCATCTTGAAAACGTCATTAAAGGCAATGAGAAAGTTTTAACCGCTCGTTTAGAAGATGCTTTATTCTTTTACCGAGAAGACCAGCAGCTTTCAATCGAAGAATGTGTTGAACGCTTAAAACATGTGAACTTCCACGATGAACTGGGAAATATTTACGATAAAATGAGACGCAGTAAAAAAATTGCGCTTCTTTTAGCTGATCATTTACAAATTTCTTCTAAACAACGGGATAACTTGGCTCAAGTTGGAGATATTTACGATTTTGATCTTGTCACTCAAATGGTTGGCGAATTTGCCGAACTTCAAGGAGTGATGGGGGAAATTTATGCCAAGCTCAAAGGAATCGATGAAGAGGCAGCAGGAGCAATTTTTGAGCATTATCTTCCAATTTCTGCTCATGGTCCCTTGCCGGAAACTGTTGTCGGCTCTATTCTAGCTGTAGCTGATAAGCTTGATACACTGCTTTCATTTTTCAGTATTGGAAAAATTCCTAGCGGATCAAATGATCCATACGCTCTAAGAAGACAGACAATAGGAATTGTGAGAATTATGAGCCATAATCATTGGGACATTTCGTTGACTGATTTGTTTAAAGAATTAATTGAAGGTGAAGGATATCTAATAGATCCTGCTGGGTTAAAAAATCATTACTCAGACATCGATCATTTCATTAGAGATCGCATTGATCAACAGTTAAGTGAACAGAAAGTGTCACATGATCTAAGTGAGACGGTTCGGGCAATTAATGATCTAAATCCAACTGAAATTGAAACAGCTGCACAAGTTTTAAATCGTCATCGTCAAGATGAATTATTTGTTTCACTCATCCAAAATTTATCACGAGTGCAAAGACTTTTCAAAAAAGAAAATCCTGCAGATTACGAGGGTAAAAACGTCAACTCTCAGTTATTTGAAAATGATTTTGAAAAACAACTTCATGAAGAAGTTGTCGAAATCTCAGCTGATTGGCAAAAAAATCATGATTTAGACAAATTGTACGAGAAATTCGAGCAACTGACTCCTACAATTATTAAATACTTCAACGCAACAATGATTAATGTTGATGATCAAAAATTGCGAGAAAATCGCTATATCCAGATGACTCAGCTCCTTAACTTGATCAAGAATTTTGGCGACTTAACTCAAATTGTTATTTAATTTTCAAAAATGAGGTAATTTATTGGCACAAAGGATTCCAACAGAAATAATTAACGATATTCAACAGCGTGCGAGCATCGTTGATGTTATTGGTCAATATGTCCAGCTGAAAAAACAAGGTGCTAATTACTTTGGTTTATGTCCGTTTCAAAACGAAAAAACTCCCTCCTTCTCGGTCAGTGAAGATAAAAAGATATTTCATTGTTTTTCATGCGGAAGAGGGGGCAGTGTATTCTCTTTTATGATGATGATTGACAATCTGAATTTTGTTGAAGCAGTCGCAAAAGTAGCCCAAATCAGTGGAATTCCTTTTGATTCCTACCGATATCAGACTCATTCTTCCAAAGAAAGAATTAATGAACCAGTTACCAAAGTTCTGAGCTTCGCTCGTGATTTTTATCATCACATTTTAGAACATACTGAACTCGGTCGACCAGCGCTTGATTATTTAGAGCAAAGACAAATTGAAAAAGAAACGATTGAACACTTTCGATTAGGATATGCACCCGACAATAATCTTTTAGCTGAATCGTTACAACAAAATAACGATTTTAATACCCAAAGTATCTTAGAGAGCAACATAGTTTCAGGTACTGATTCAGACTTGTATGATTATTTTAAAGATCGTCTGATGATTCCAATTACAGATGATTCGGGAAACATAGTTGGGTTTGGTGGTCGTGCTTTACATCAGCAAGATATAAAAGAGCCTCGTTATCTTAACAGTAAACAAAGCGATGTCTTTAACAAAGGAAATTTACTCTTCAACCTCTCAGCTGCTAAACAAGAAATCTCATTAGTTCATGAAGTTATCCTTTTGGAGGGATATTTTGATGTAATTAGTGCTTGGCAGGCTGGGGTTAAAAATATTGTTGCGTCAATGGGAACCAGTTTTACCAAACATCAGCTTGGTTTATTAAATAAAGTTGCCAATCGAGTAGTATTAGTTTATGACGGCGATGACGCTGGTAAAGCTGCAATTGATAAAGCAATTGACAATTTGAATAATCAACACAATTTGGAAGTTTTGGTGGCGCCAATTCCTGGCGGACTAGATCCTGATGAATACATCAAAAAATACGGCTCTGATAGTTTTAAAAAACTAGTCAATAAAGATCGCGTTTCTAAATATCGATTTCGACTAGATTACTATCAAGAAGGTATTGATCTGAAAAACGAACAAGAATTGTTAAAATTTATTGATCGAATTTTAAACAAATTCGTTGATTTAAAAGATGACCTTGTTCAAAAAGAATTGTATTTAAAGGAACTGGCGCAAATTAGTGGAATAAGTCTGTTAAATTTGCAAAATCAATTTAATCAACATGTTGTTAAAAAACAAGGTAAGACTCGAATCATTAGGTCGCTTGAGGATTCGCCTAGAACTAAAATAGACAATAAATTTGAAAGAGCCCAACAAGAAATATTATTTTTGATATTTAACAATAATATTTCTGATTGGCTCAATCAAAAATACAATTGGGTTTTTCCAAACACCGATTACCAAATTATTTATGAATTATTTTCCCAATATTATCATAAAAACCAGGGGGATATTCATTTTTATGAGTTTCTAAACGAATTACCGCCTGAATTATCCAACATAGCAACCTCAGTAAATTCGCTCAATCGTCCGGTCAAAACTGATGAAAAGGAAATTTCAGAATTAATTAACGTTATCAAAAAAGAAGAGCTCGAAACCAAAATATTCCGAACCAAACTGAAAATTGAAGAATATGAAAAGTTAGGCCAGAAAGAAAAATTGAACCAAAGTGTTAAAGAGTTAATCGAATTAATTCGCTTAAAACAGCAGGAGGTATCTTAAATGGCGGCAAAAAAAGAAAATCTAAATAACAAATCAGCGAAGAACAAAGTAGAAAAAACAAGGAGTAAAGCTACCCCTGTCAAAACTAAAGGTTCGAAATTAAAAATTCCTGCAACTGCAAAAATTAAAAAAACTTCGCGTAAAGCTCCTGAATCTTCAGCAACGGAGACCAAAAACGTTAATACTGCGGCTAAAGTGTCTAATACCAAAACAACTGCCAGTAAAGCTGCGACTAAAGCAGCTAAGGCCAAAACAACCGCTAGTAAAACTGCAGCTAAAGCGTCTAATACTAAGGCCACTGCTAGTAAAACTGCGACTAAAGCAACTAAGGCCAAAACAACTGCTAGTAAAACTGCGACTAAAGCAACTAAGGCCAAAACAACTGCTAGTAAAACTGCGACTAAAGCAGCTAAGGCTAAAACAACTGCTAGTAAAACTGCGACTAAAGCAGCTAAGGCTAAAACAACTGCCAGTAAAACTGCGACTAAAGCGTCTAATGCCAAAACAGTAAAGAAAACGACTCGATCCACTGCTAAGCAAAATAAAACTAATAGTAAAACTGCGCCAGCTGTTAATCAAAAAGAAGTCGATTTTCAAAAATTAGTCAACAAGTACAAAAAAATTCATGAGATTACCTATGATGAACTTGCTAGTAAACTAGATTTATCTGGTGAGCAAGATAGTGATAAACTTGAAAAAATTATTGGTCGCCTTGAGGATGAAGGTATTAGTGTTGTCGATGAGGAAGGTGAGCCTACTGAAATTGCTTTAAAAGCCGAAAACGAGAAAGTCAAAAAAGAGGATTTATCTGCACCAGCAGGAGTTAAAGTCAATGATCCTGTTCGGATGTACTTAAAAGAAATTGGCCAATTTCCTTTGCTAAAAGCCGAAGAAGAAGTTGAAATTGCAAAGAGAATTGAAGCAGGAGATGAGGAGGCTAAGCAAACTCTCGCAGAGGATAATTTAAGGTTAGTGGTTTCAATTGCCAAAAAATACGTTGGTCGAGGAATGCAGTTTCTGGATTTAATTCAAGAAGGCAATATGGGATTAATGAAAGCTGTCGAAAAATTTGACTATACCAAAGGCTTTAAATTTTCAACTTATGCAACTTGGTGGATTAGACAAGCAATCACCCGTGCAATCGCCGATCAAGCGCGCACAATTAGAATTCCGGTTCATATGGTCGAAACTATTAACAAACTAATTAGAATCCAAAGAATGCTTCTGCAAGATTTGGGACGAGATCCTTTACCAGAAGAATTGGGCGCGGAAATGGATTTACCAACATCTAAAATTCGAGAAATTTTAAAAATTGCTCAAGAACCCGTATCTCTTGAAACGCCAATTGGTGAAGAAGACGACTCGCATTTAGGTGACTTTATTGAAGATTTTGATGCTACTAGTCCTGAAGAACATGCATCATATGAACTTTTAAAAGAACAACTCGAACAAGTTCTCGACACTTTAACCGAAAGAGAAGAGAATGTTTTACGCCTACGCTTTGGCTTAGATGATGGAAGAGTTAGAACGCTTGAAGAGGTCGGTAAAGTGTTTGGCGTTACTAGAGAACGAATTCGTCAGATTGAAGCAAAAGCCTTAAGAAAATTAAAGCATCCAAGTCGTTCGAGACAGTTAAAGGACTTTCTATAAGTGATAAAAATTGATCAAAGATTAAAAACAATTGCTGAACTGGTTAAAAATGACCAAGCTGTTGTTGCTGATATCGGGACCGACCATGCTTATTTGCCGATCTATTTGATTCAAAGTGGGAGGGCTCGCTATGTCTATGCAACAGACATCGGCGCTGGCCCTCTTTTTAATGCTCAAAAAGACATCGCACACCATGGTTTACAAACCAAAATCGAAACTCGGTTAGGTCCTGGACTCGTTCCAATCAAAAAAGAGGATTCAATTGATACCATCGTTATTGCTGGAATGGGAGGAAAATTGATGGCTGAAATTATGGAAGACGCTAATGATTTAACCCAACAAGTCAATTATATTTTTGCGCCTCATGCTAGTGAAATTCATTTACGAAAATGGCTTAACAGTCACAATTTTATGATTACTGATGAGAAAATTATTAAAGAACAAGGCAAAATTTATGAAATAATTGCTGCCCACAAGGGCCCTAAGCCACCTGCTTACGATGCTGCCGATCTTCTGATGGGACCCTTGCTAAGACATGAAAAAAATGAAATTTTTCAAGAAAAATGGACAAAAGAACTCCAGAAGAGACTATTTATCCAAAGTCAGCAAAAAGAATCTCGTCAGCCCGTTTTTTCTGCTGATTTGGCACAAGAAATTAAATTGATCGAGGAAAATTTATGAAAAATGACTTATTAGAATCGGTGATGGAATTTTTAGAAAATTTATATCCCTTATCTGATGCAATGACTTGGGATCACGTCGGTTTACAGATCGGAGACCCTAAACAAAAAGTCCAAAAAATCATCACAACGCTTGATGTAACCCCTAATCTAGTTGATTATGCGATCAAAAATAATTTTGACACAATTGTTAGTCATCATCCACTTTTATTTCACCCGATCCAAGTTCTCGATTTAAGTGATGCGCGCAATCAGATGTATCAAAAAATTATTAATCATCAAATCAACGTGTACAGCATGCATACTAATTTTGACGTCGGCAAAAACGGAATGAACGACTGGCTCGCAGAATTAATCGGGCTAAAAAACATTGAGGGAATCTGTCCCGTTAAAACCACCAGCGGGACACTTTTGATGGGCAGAATGGGAGACACAACGCTTGAAATTGAAGCAATAATTGAGATTTTCAAACATGAATTAGGTCTTAAAATGATCAAGCTGCTGGATAACGGAAAAAGTTTTAAAAAAATCGGCATTCTAGGGGGTGCCGGAGCTGAATTTATCGAGCCAGCATTTAAAAGCGGCGTCGATCTTTTTATTACGGGGGACGTCAAGTACCACGATTTCCTTGATGCTCAAATTGCTAATTACGCAGTTCTTGATGTCGGGCACGTGGCAGAAAAAATCTTCGCGCGACAGATGGCAAACTTACTTCAAGAAAATTTTGATTTTACCATCGAAGCTAATACCTTAGATGAAATGGAAATTCCTGGATTGGAGAATAAATGAAATATCAAAAACTTAAAGATCGTTTTTTAAATTACGTCAAAATCAATACTCGCTCGGATGAATCGAGTAAAACAATTCCTTCGACTGCAAGCCAGCGAGATTTTTTGTTAGATTTAGCCGATGAGTTAAAAGAAATTGGACTATCTGAAGTTTCGTATAATCCCAAAAATTCTTATCTAACTGCTACGCTTAATAGCAACATCGAACAAAAAGTGCCTGTTGTAGGCTTAATAAGTCATGTCGATACTGCCGATTTTAATTCTGAAAATATTAATCCTCAAATAATTGAAAATTACGATGGCAAAAGTCCAATTCCGTTAGCCAATAGCGGATTCGTCCTTGATCCAAAAGATTCACCGAATTTAAAAAATTATGCTGGAGATACATTGATCACAACGGACGGAACAACTTTGTTGGGTGCTGATGACAAGGCGGGAGTGAGCGAAATTGTTTGTGCGATGGAGTACTTGATCGATCATCCTGAAATTTCACATGGTAAGGTCCGAATTGCTTTTGGTCCGGACGAAGAAATTGGGGTCGGGGCTGATAAGTTTGATGTCGCTGAATTTGGTGCTGACTTTGCCTATACCGTCGATGGGGGACCGCTTGGAGAGTTAGAATGGGAAACTTTCAACGCAGCAAGTCTGGCAATTAAAGTTCAAGGCTATAATATTCATCCAAGCATTGCCTACGGAAAAATGATTAATGCGCTACAAGTCGCAATTGATTTTCATAACTCGCTTCCACAAGACGAATTTCCAGAAAATACCAAAGATCGCGAAGGATTTTTTCATTTGACATCTTTAGAAGGAGCAGTTGATGAAGCGAAAATGTCTTATATTATTCGAGACTTTGAGCGTAGCGGTCTAGAAGAACGCAAAAATCTAGTTACTAAAATTGTTAAACGCTTAAATCAAAAATACGGCGAAAATTGCGTGCAAGCACAAATGCACGATCAGTATTATAATATGGCAGAGGTGATGAAAGACCACATGGAAGTGGTTGAACTTGCCGAAAAAGCGATGACTGATCTTGGGATTACTCCAATTATTTCGCCAGTCCGTGGCGGAACGGATGGTTCAAAGATCTCGTTGATGGGACTACCAACCCCTAACTTGTTTGCGGGTGGGGAAAACATGCACGGTCGCTATGAGTATGTATCACTGCAAACAATGGAGCAGGCAACCGACGTTTTGCTCCAAATTATTAAGTTAAATGCAGAAAAGGAGGACCAAAAATGCCCTTAGTTCATATTGATTTTATTGAAGGTAGATCTGAAGATCAATTGCGTAAGTTAGTAAAAGACATTACTGAGGTAATCGGCAAAGATCTTAACGCACCTGCTGAGCATGTTCATATTGTTTTAAATGAATTACCAGCAAGCCGTTTAGCAGATGCTGGCAAGTTGAGAAGCGACGAGGATTAACCATGAGCGAAGAAAAGCTAACGCAGGAACAACAAGATGAGCATATTAAAAAATCAATTCTTGCTGCGTTAGAAAACGTCATCGACCCCGAACTTGGAGTGGATATCATAAATTTAGGACTGGTTTATCGGATTGATCTTGACGACAATGGAACTTGCAAAATCTTAATGACCCTGACTACAATCGGATGTCCGCTAACGATTGAACTGCAAGACATGATTAAAACCGAATTGATGGAAATCCCAGAAGTTAAAGATGTATCGATCGAATTAACATTTGATCCACCTTGGTCGATGGAGCGACTCTCACGTTATGCTAAAATTGCTTTAGGACTAGCTTAAAAAAAGCTGCACGAGGTTTAAAACCTAATGCAGCTTTTTTGTAAATAAAATATTCTAAATATGACCTTTTTTCTTTTCTAGCTCTAACTTATCCTCGTTTGGAATATATTTGAAATTAGGATCAATTTTTTGATCAATCTCTGCAAAACTTTTTTGCATTTTCTGATCAAGATCAGCGCTGAACTCTTTAAAATCTTTAATTGAATAATCAACGTCCAAAGCTTCACCAAAACGAATCGTTATTCGTTGTCTTTTAAGGAGACCCTTAAATGTGACTGGTCCTTGATAAACAACGGGAATAATTTCAGATTTTGTCATTTTATCGATTAAAGCGACGCCGCCTTTCATCGATTCAGAATATCTGGTGCCGGATGGATACATTAAAAGCGAAAGCTGACCTGATTTTAAATTCTTGACCGGAACCTTGATAACTGAAGGTTTGGGATTTTTTCGGTCAACTGGAAAAGCATTGACATGGACAAGAATAAATCGAATGAAAAAATTATCAAAAAGTTCTTTCTTGGTCATAAAAGATAATCGCAGTGGCCAAACGGCATAGGCGGTGAAAATCGGATCCCACCAAGTTCGGTGTGGTCCCACAAAAATATAAGTTTTATCTTTAAGAACTTCCTTATTTTGCACATCGACATTGCCGTTAAGGATCCAGATTAAAAACTTGATCACATAGCTCATGAATTTATAAAACATTTGAAACTCCAGTCCTCGTTGATTTAAGATAGTAAAATGAATTTAAAAGAAAATGAAAGGATCGATTATATTTTCGATCAAAAAATGCCAATCATCCAAAGTTCAGAAGTTTTTTCCTTTTCGTTGGATGCAGTAATCCTGGCATATTATACTAGGATTTCGCCGCGGACAAAAGTGGTCGTTGATCTATGCGCCGGAAACGGAGCCGTTGCAACTTTTTTAACGCGCAAAACAAAAGCTAAGATTTTTGAAATTGAAATTCAAGACAAGCTGGCGGATATGGCTCGCCGAACTGCCATTTTAAACCAAGCAACGGAACAAATTAAAATTTTAAATATCGATTTAAAAGATTCGTTAAAATATTTGGAACATGATTCAGTTGACGTCCTTTGCTGCAATCCGCCGTATTTCAAAGTTTCTGCGGAATCGATTCAAAATCCCAACCAAACTCTAGCGATCGCCCGACACGAACTCAAAACTAATTTAACAGAAATTCTTTTTACTTGTAAACGCCTATTAAAAAGCGGTGGACGAGCTTTTTTCATTCATCGTCCCGAGCGATTAACTGAACTACTAAGCGAATTTGCTCATTATGATCTTGGAATTAACCAATTAAAATTCATTCATTCATTTCGCCAAACAAATGCTAATATGGTTTTCATTGAAGCAATTAAGGGTAAGAGTAGCGCTGGAATCAAAGTGGCACCTCCTTTATATATCTACGAAGGAAAAAATCTATATACGAAAGAGTTTGCAAAAATTATTCATGGATAAATACTTCTTTTATGTGGTTCTTTGCCGCAACGGAGCTTTTTACGCCGGAACCACCAACGATGTTAGTCATCGAATCAAAATGCACAACGAAGGAAAAGGCGCAAAATATACTCGCGCCAACCGACCGGTTAAATTAATCTATCAGGAAACATTTGCCAGTAAAGGTGAGGCACTTTCCTTTGAATTAAAGTTTAAACGCTTAAGCCGCCAACAAAAAGAAATATATCTAAAAAATCATTGCAATCATTGAAAAAAGTGAGTAATATATTTTTCAATGCAAAAAATATGGAGGGAATCATGATTAAACAAATTAACGCTCTGGCAAGTAGTTTTTTCTTAATTCTCACTCCGCTTCTCACTAAGAGGAGTTTTTTTTTGCGTAAAAGAAAAGGAGATAAATTATGGCAAATAAAAATCAAGCAATTTATGACGTTAACGAGCGGCCGCCTTTAGGAACCTGGTTTGGCCTTTCATTACAACATATGTTTAGTATGTTTGGCTCAACGGTCTTAGTTCCACTATTAGTCGGGTTAAATCCAAGTGTTGCGCTGATTTCCTCAGGGGTTGGAACACTTCTGCACATCTTAATCACACATGGCAAAATTCCCGCTTATATGGGATCAAGCTTTGCATTTGTTATTCCTATGGCCAGTTTAATGAAATCGTTTGGCTATCCTGCTGTAGCCCAAGGAATCTTTAGTGTCGGATTAGTTTATCTCATAGTGGCTTTAATTGTTGCTAGAGTCGGTACTAATTGGATTGACCAAATTTTTCCACCAGAAGTTGTAGGACCAGTTGCGATTGTCATTGGTTTAAGCTTAGCAGGATCCGCCGCTTTAAATGCCACCAGAGTTGGGGGAGTCGCTAGCGGCAAATACGATCTAAGAATCTTTATAGTTGCCTTATTGACTCTACTTTTTACGATCGGTTACAACATGTTTTTAAAAGGATTTTTAGGAATGATTCCCGTTTTATTAGGAATTGTTACCGGCTATCTTTTTGCGATGATGTTTGGACTAGTCGATTTAAGCGGAATTGCAAAAGCTAGTTGGTTTGCCTTGCCGAAATTTAATAGTATTTTTGAAAGCCGTCAACTTTATCTTAGCGGAATTATTAGTATGGCGCCGCTAGCCTTTGTTACTATCTCTGAACACTTAGGACACTTAATGGTCTTAAATAAAATCACCGACCGCAACTTTTTCAAAGATCCGGGACTTTCAAAAACCTTAACGGGCGATGGAACTGCTTCAATAGCAGCTAGTTTGATTGGTGGCCCGTCAGTTACCAGTTATGGAGAAAATATCGGTGTCATGCAATTAAGCCGTGTATATTCAGTTTGGGTAATTGGCGGAGCAGCAGTTTTTGCGATCGTTTTTAGCTTTTGTGGCAAATTAAGTGCCTTAATTTCTTCGATTCCAGGAGCAGTAATTGGAGGTGTCGGCTTCATGCTTTATGGAGTTATCGCCTCAACTGGTTTACAGATCATCGTTGACAATAAAGTTGATTTTGGTAAAAAAAGAAATATTATGATTGCAGCACCAGTATTAGTAACCGGGATTGGTAATTTTCAATTAGATCTCGGACACGGATTAGTATTTACTGGTGTCGCCCTTTCAACATTATTAGGGATTATTTTGAATTTGGTTTTACCTAAAAAAGCTGCATCCGAAAATTAAAATTTCAAAAATCGAAAAAAATCCTTAGCCAATTAGGCAAAATGGTAATATAATAGTCTTGAAAGAATATCGGATTCTTTCAATATATTTCACAAAAAGGCGCCTTCTTCCAATCGGGAGAAGGTTTCTTTTTGTTTATTAGCGCTATATTTTTACATATCGTGCAAAAATCGAATTAGATTTGGTTCAAAATAATTGGTTGAACCCAAGAGTTGTACTAAATAATTTTAAATTTTAGTCCTCAAAAACTGAAATAAAGTGTATAATCTTATTTGTTGTCTCGGGGAATTAGCTCAGTTGGGAGAGCGCTTGCTTCGCATGTAAGAGGTCGTCGGTTCGAACCCGATATTCTCCATTTCGGATTTTACTCAGTGAGAGTTAGATTTTCTTTAAGCTTTTGACTTGAATCAAAAAGAGCCGTTAACAATCTTCTCTAGCTTTGATATAATGCAAATAGATTGAATAAGTAGAGGTAACATGTTGGATAATATGCAAGAGGTAAATCAACCTCGTTCAGACGAATCGACTAATTTCTCGATTAATTTAAATCCGCGCGAAATTGCCGATAAAAATTTCGATACACGCTTGCGTGGTTTCGATCGAGATCAGGTAAATGAATTCTTGGATGAAATCATTAAGGACTATGAAAACTATATCCAAGAAGTTGAACATTTGACAAGAGAGAACCAACGTTTAATTCGTCGTGTTGACGAATTAAGTAAACAGCTAACTGTCGCTAAACAGACTGGAAACATGAATAAAAATAGTGCTGTTACTAATTATGATATTTTGAAACGTATTTCTAATCTGGAAAGAAAAGTTTTCGGTCTAAAGCTGGATAATTCGGAGTAATTATATTATTATATATCAGTGTGTAGGTTTCGGGTAATTGCGGTTAGCTGATGCTGGCTGAGGAAAGTCCATGCTCGCATTCGCTGAAATGCGAATAGTGTTCGTGCTTGACCCAATAAGTCAAGGTACAATTTTTATTGTAACGGCGGATAGATTGGCTAAGGATTTAATCTATGTCAACTTCCATAAAGTGCCACAGAGACGAGTTATAAAGAAATTTATAAGTGGAACGGGTAAACCCCGCGAGTGAGCAACCCAAACTAAGGTAGGGGCATATTGATCGAGGAATCAAACTTAGGTCGATATCGTTTAAACGAAGACAGATGATTACCGAAGAAAATATTTTAACTGAGATATTTTTGGAACAGAACATGGCTTATAGAAGCCTGCATTTCAGTTACCTAGGCTTTTTAACCTAGGTTTTTTTTATAAATTAAAAGAGGAATATATGAAACTAGTAGCAAATGTAGCAAGTGGAATCGAAGCAGTTACCAAACGTGAATTAAGTGATTTGGGATATGAAACTCAAACGGAAAATGGCAAAATTTACTTTGAAGGGGATTACTCCGATGTTGCAAAAACAAATCTTTGGTTGCGTAGTGCCGATCGAATCCAAATTATTTTAGCAAATTTTAAAGCTTGGTCTTTTGAAGAATTATTTGACCGCATTTACGAAATTCCTTGGGAAGAAATCATCCCTTTAAACGGGAAAATTATCGTCAACGCTCGCAGTAAGCTCTCCAAACTTTTCAGTTTATCGGATATTCAAGCCATCTCTAAACGAGCAATTATTAAAAAACTTCAAACCGTTTATCATCGAAGTGGGCATCTGCCTGAAACTGGCGCTATTTATAGTCTAAATGTCCGATTTGAAAAAAATCAGGCAGAAGTTTTGTTAGATACAACTGGTGACAGTCTTTTTAAACGCGGATATCGTATAGAGAAGGGGGTCGCTCCGTTAAAGGAGAATATGGCAGCGAGTTTAATTCTTTTAACTAACTGGCATCCAGATCTGCCCTTTGTTGACCCGATGACGGGTTCTGGTACTTTAGCAATAGAAGCCGCTTTGATCGGAGCTAACATTGCTCCGGGACTTAAAAGAGATTTCTTGTTTAATCATTTTGCAAATGTTGATCCCAAAATTTTAGAAGAGGCAAAAATTTTTGCCAAAGAAGCGATCAATCGAAGTGTAAATTTAGAAATATTTGCCAGTGATCTCAATCAAAACATGATAGCCATTAGTGAACAAAACGCTCACGGAGCTGGAATCCATAATTTAATTCAATTTAAGCAGGTGGCTCTTAGAGATTTGGAATTAGACAACAAAAAGGGAGTAATTGTAGTAAACCCTCCTTACGGTCAAAGAATGGGCGAAATAAATCAAGCTCATGAACTTTACCGCCAAATGGGCGAAAAATTTATTCCGCTCAACAAATGGAGTAAATACATTATCACAAGTGATTTGGATTTTGAGGAATATTACGGTGAAAAAGCAACAAAAAAAAGGAAGCTGTTTAACGGTGCCATTAGGACCGATTACTTCCAATTTTGGGGTGAAAATTAAAGGATTGGCGATAAAAGACGAGAAAAATCTTGTTTGAAGTGAAGCCACCAACTTTGTTGTTTAATCATCTCATCATTTAAGCGAGTACAATTCTCGATGTCATCAAGAAAAGTTTTTGCCAGCTCTTCATTAAACTTTTTTCCATAAATAAATTCAGTTGCCTCAAAATTTAGCTTAAATGACCGAACATCAAGATTGGCTGAACCGACAGTTGAAACCATCTCATCAATCACTGAAGTCTTGGTATGAAGAAAACCGTTATTATAGATGTAAATTTTAACGCCAATCCGATGTAAATAATGGGCATAAAACTGGGTCGCTCGGTATATAAAAGGATGGTCTGGAAAACTTGGAATCATAATCCTAACATCAATACCAGATTTAGTGGCACTGACAATTGCATCAGAGAAACTGTCGCTTGGAACCAAATAAGGAGTTTGAAGCCAAATTCTTTTTTTAGCTGTCGAAATTAACTTAATGAGTCCCATCTCAATTTGATCGATCCGTTCATCAGGACCGCTGGTCACCAATTGCATATAGGTATTACTACGGCTAACTGGATGTGCTATCTCATTGTTAGAAATAATTTGAGGATATTTAAGCCAATTCTTTTGATCAACCGTCGCATTGTAATCCATAATGAATCTTACCATTAACGCTCTAACAGCTTCTCCTTCAACTAGAATATGGGTATCGCGCCAGTTACCAAATTTCTTTTTCTTGCCCAAATATTGATCTCCAACGTTAAAGCCACCAATTAAGCCATATTTCTCATCGACTACAACAATTTTGCGGTGATTGCGGTAATTAAGTCGAAAATCGGCAATGACATAACGAGAAGAGAAGAATAATTCAACGTGTCCACCAGCTGCTCGTAAAGGAGCCCAGAAACGGCGTCCAACACCCATTGAGCCCCAACCATCATAAATCACATAAACTTTGACCCCTTGTTTTGCTTTTTTAATTAAAGCATCTCTAAATTTATGTCCGACTTGATCGGCATAAATCGTATAGAATTCGACATAAATTGATTTCTGAGCTGTTTCGATTTGTTTAAATAACTCAGAAAAAAAATCTTGACTATTAGTCATAATTTTTGGCCGACTGGACGTCAGAACTGGCGATGAATTTAAATTAAAAAATAAATTCACCAACTGTTCAATGTCAGGTGGAAATTTATGTTTTTGCTTGGTAATTATTGCTCGCTGCTGATTCAGCGCACTGCCAATTCCTTTTGAATAAGTATGTTGAATTCGATTGAGCTTACTCTTAGACATTCCTCGTCCAAAAAACATATAGAGAATAAGTCCCAGTACTGGTAAAAGAATCAACACCAAAAGCCAAGCCCAAGTTGCAGCAATGTCGCGCGGCGTCCGCATAACGACAAAAACTGAAACAAGGGTATTAATAATAATTGTTAAAGTTAAAACAGAAACAAATATCTGCACGATTTCATTTTCCTATTTGCTGATTTTTTCTTAAAGCTTTATTATTGTAGAATAAATTGAAGATTTTTACTAAGAAAAGTAGGTGTATTATTAAAATTCATTATCGTCCCAGTTTGCCATTACAAATATTTCATTGGTCGATCATCAGTATTGTACTGTTTATTGCTTTCATTTTTCAAATGGAATATACATATTTAAATTGGCCTACGATTGCTTTTTCTTTAATTTTTTTGATTTTAGCTTTCGTCGAAAAAGGTCGTTTTAACTTAGTGGTCAAACTCCCAGAACATAAAATTATTTGTTACAGTCTTTATCGATGGTTTGCCAAAGAAAAAGATTTATCTGATTTAGAGAGGGCAATTTTTTACCCGAAATATGTAGATCTAAAATTTAAAAACGAAACCTGGTGTTTATATTTGAAAAAAAATGATCTACAAAAATTACATCAACTATTAGAAAATCAAAAAATTAAAATCTCAGATAATAAGACAAACCAAGTTTTTAATCAATTCTTTGAACAAAAATAGTTAAGGAGATAGTTATTTGAATGAATTAGAGATTGCACAAAATGCAACAAAAGAACCGATCGAGCAAATTTGCGCTCGTTTAAATATTGATCGAAAAAAATATGAACCAATTGGCAATTATATAGCTAAAGTCCAAATTCCGTCAGAAAAAAAACTGGATAACGATAAACTTGTTTTGGTTACAGCAATGAACTCAACTCCAGCAGGTGAGGGTAAAACCACTTTATCAATTGGGCTTGCTGATGCAATGAATGCTAGAGGATACAATACAGTTTTAGCTTTACGTGAACCATCGATGGGACCTGTAATGGGCCGAAAAGGCGGCGCCACTGGAGGTGGTTATTCTCAAGTAGTTCCTCGTGCAGAGATCGATTTGCACTTTACTGGCGATTTTCATGCAATCCAGATTGCAAATAATACTCTTGCAGCCTTAATTGATAATGATATATATCAAGGAAATCCCCATCAACTAGACCCAAAATCAATTATTTTTACCCGAATTTTAGATGTTAACGACCGGGCTTTGCGAGAGATCGTGATTGGTTTGGGAAGTAGAGTTAATGGCGTCACTCGTCCAGATCAATTTGAAATCACTGCTGCCAGTGAATTAATGGCGATTCTTTGTTTAGCTGAAGATTACGTTGATCTCAAAAAACGGATTGGTTCAATTTTGATTGGTTTTACTTATTCTGGTGAGCCGGTTACCGTTGATCAATTAGGATTTGCGGGTCCAATTGCTGCAATCTTGTCTAAGGCGCTAAGACCTAATTTGGTTCAAACTTTAGATCATACACCTGTTTTTATGCACGGTGGACCATTTGCCAACATTGCTCACGGCGCTAACAGTATCCTTGCTACGAAATTAGCTCTGAAATACGGAGATTACGCAATCACTGAAGCTGGTTTTGGAGCTGACCTTGGCGCAGAGAAATTTATTGATTTGGTTTCTAGAAAATTGGGAACCCTTCCTAAAGTTATTGTAATTGTTGCAAGTGTACGTTCTTTGAAATTTCAAGTTCTCGGTTCCATGACTGACATGCAAAAAGAAAATGTTGCAGCAGTCAAAGAAGGCTATGTTAACTTACAGCAACATCTCAATAATCTTACCAAAACAGGAATCAAAGTAGTAGTTGGGATCAATAAATTTACAAATGACACCGAAGAGGAACTGGCTGCTTTAACCCAATTACTAGATCAAGATCACTTTAATTGGGCGATTTCTGAAACTTACGAATTAGGAGCTGATGGTGGCAAACAATTAGCAGAACTTGTCCATCAACAGCTTGAAAAACCAATTAGTAAGGTCGAACGTTTTTACGATTCAAGTGATGATTTAGAAACAAAAATCGAAAAAGTTGCAACGAAAGTTTACCACGCTGATGGTATCGAATTAAGTCCTGCAGCTAGAAAATCATTAGCAGAATTGAAAAAATTCCATTGGGATGAATTACCAATTTGTATCGCCAAAACCCCACAGTCATTTAGCGATGATGCGGGTTTACTAGGCGCACCTAAAGGTTTTACTTTACAAATTAGAGACCTTTTACCAAAACTAGGGGCGGGATTCATTGTTGTTTACACCGGGAAAATTCTAACGATGCCAGGATTGCCCCAACATCCGGCAGCACTTGATATTGACCTCGATGCCAAAGGAAACATTCTTGGACCAGTTTAATGAGTAAAAAAGTTAAAATTCTAATTATCAGCTTAATAGTGATCCTCGATCAATTCTTAAAATTTTCCGTTAAAACTAACATTGCTCCCGAAAACGAAGTTCCTTTGATCCCAGGATTCATTTCTTTAACTAATATTAAAAACTCTGGAGCTGCTTGGAGTTTATGGGAGGGGAAAACTTGGATTTTCATCATTGTAACGCTGATTTTTATTCCATTTGCAATCTATTTTTTGTTTTTTAAAAAATATCAGGATTCTTGGTTCAATACTGGACTTGCCTTAATTTTAGGCGGCACAATTGGTAACTTTATCGATCGAATTTTTGAACGGCAAGTTGTCGATATGATTATGCTCAAATTTATCGATTTTCCAATTTTTAATCTGGCAGACGTGGCAATTAATGTTGGCGTCGTTTGTCTCGTTATTTATCTATTTAAGAGTGGTAAGGATACTCCAAATGAATGAAATTAAAATTAAGCAAACTGGCTTGCGGCTCGATAAAATTTTAAGCAATGAATTAGATCTTTCTCGTAGCCAAATTCAACGTTTAATCACCGAAGGTCAAATTACTCTTAATGGTGAACTGACAAAGGCTAACATCAAACCAAAAATCGATGATCTAATCGAAATTAAGCAAATCGATCGACCGCCTCTAAAAGCAGAACCTGAAGATATTCCACTTGACATTATTTACGAAGATGATGACGTTTTAGTGGTTAATAAACCAGCTGGAATGGTCGTCCATCCGGCAAGCGGACACTACCATGGAACTTTAGTTAATGGTTTGATGTACCATACTAAGCTTGCTAAGAGTACTAATGATTTCCGTCCAGGAATAGTTCATCGAATTGATAAAGATACCTCGGGACTGTTAATGGTGGCCAAAAGTGAGCTTGCTCTAAAAAGTCTTAGTGATCAACTCAAAAATAAACAAAATCTAAGAAAGTACCAGGCGCTTGTAACTGGAAGAATCGAAGAAGACGAGGGGACAATTGAAGCTCCTCTTGGGCGAGATCCCAAAAATCGATTAAAAAGAGCAGTTATTTCGGGTGGCAAAGATGCAATTACTCATTTTTCGGTCAAAAAGAGATTTGATAATTTTACTTTAATCGACTGTCAACTGGAAACTGGACGAACTCATCAAATTCGAGTCCATTTAAATTACATTGGTCATCCTCTTGTCGGTGATCCGCTTTACGGCGTGACAGGGACAACTAAAATCCATCAAGGACAGTTGCTCCACGCGGGAACCTTGGGTTTTTCTCACCCGCTTACTAAAGAGTTCCTTACTTTCTCAGTTCCCTTACCAGCAGATTTTCAAAACATTTTAAAAACAATGGAGTGACTATGGTCAAAAAAATAATTAACGCGATTGGACTTAACCGCTCAATTACTCGAATCGCCGTCGAAATCATCGAAGAAAATAACAGTTATAAAAATAATTTAATTTTTGTGGGCACTGAAAACGCTGGTAATGAAATTGCCAAAAGACTTGCTAACGCAATTGAAGACTTAGAGGATATTTCTATTCCTGTTATTACTCTTGAACAATTAACAAAAGAGAAGGGGGAAGTATCTGATAAAATCGTAGTTTTAGTCACTAAAGTTATTAGTAAAGGATGGCTAATCGAAGAAGCAATTAATAAAATTTTATCTCTGGGTAAGCCGCGATCAATTCAATTAGCCGTCTTGATTGATCGGGGTCATCGCGAGTTGCCAATTGGGGCTAATTACATTGGAAAAAATGTGCCGACTGCCAAATCTGAATTTGTCGAAGTTCGGCTCAATGAAATTGACGGCGAGGATGCTGTTTATTTACAATGAAAAAATATTTAATTTTAAATGACGGATCAACTTTTGAAGGAGAATCTTTTGGCAGCGATGCTATAGCAACGGGACGGCTTGTCTTTCATCTAGTTAACCATAGCGTAACTGAATCATTAACGGCTCCAAATAATTACGGAGCAATTGTAGTCTCTAGTGATCCAGCTGTTGGACTAAGAGAAATTGACACAATGGATTTACAATCATTAGAGACTAATATTAAGGGATTTATTGTCAGCAATTTTCTAGCCATTGATCGACCTGAAGGAATTCAGTTGGATCGTTATTTAAAAGAAAAAAATATTCCAGGACTTTACAATCTGAACGTTCATAAATTAATTGAACACCTTCAGGGAGTTAAGGAAATGGATGCTACGATTATTGATTACGTGGATCAGCATGCCTTTGATCAATTAAGAGCTTTTGTAAATCCCAATAACTTAACCGATTTCGTTTCAAATAAAGGTCCGTATTTAATTCCTGGCAGCAAAAAAACGGTCGTAGTTTTAAATTTGGGCTTAAAAACGAGTTTATATCGTTCACTGGTAGAAGTTGGATTAAATTGCATAGTTTTGCCGTATGATGCATCTTTAGAGATGATCGACTCTTATCACCCAGCAGGAATCATCATAACTGACGGACCAGGAAACACTAATGAATTATCAGCTTTAGTGGATAAAATCCCTCAATTAGCCGAACACTATTCTATTTTAGGAATCGGGTTAGGCCAATCTCTAATTGCCCAAGCATTTAAAATCAGATCGACAGAAAAAAATAAAATTGCTTGTTACGAAGGGCAATATGTCGTAGAACGATCGACTGGTGAAGTCTCACAAGTCCATGATGACTCAAATTATTTAATTCCCTATGAAGAAAAAATTAAACGAATTGCATTTGTGCTTTTTACTGACGTTAAAAGATGTTTCGTCAAAGCCTTCCGGATTCGTAAACATAATATTATTGGAATTTCTTTTGACTTAGAATACGCCGGCAGCGGACGAAACTATTTGTTAGATGAATTTGTTGATAATTTGAGCTGAAAGAGAGAGCAATGGCGCGCAATATTATATTAATCGGCAGTTTAAAGAATAATAAAAATCATTATTCAATTCTCAATGAGTTAATGGCAGAGACTGTCGATGCTTTAACCGAGAAATTTGATCAAGTCTTTTTACTCAATGTTGATCTCAATGTTGAAAATGCCAAAATTAAACACAAAACGTTCGATATTAATCAAAACTCATTTAAAAATTTTCTTTCGGATCACAAAATCAATGCAATTTTTACCCTTACGGGGGGAAAGTCTGTTCAATCGTTTATCTATCAATTCTTTACTGATCATCCGGTTGAAAGAAAAACTGTTAAATTTATTGGTACTAATTACCGAACAATTAAAATCTTAAGCAATCATGCGGAAACAGAACGTTTTTTGTCTTTAAATCGGGTCAAGTTTCCAAGCGTTAAATTAATTGAACAGACTAAAGAAATTAACTTAACTGATACCCCTTTAACATTTCCGACTAGATTACGCTTGATTAGTCCCAAAACTCATTCACTAGGACTCTTTTACAATTATGAAAGTCTGGTACAGGGTATTAAAGATCAACAAGATGAAGAGTCGGTTCTCCAACTGGAAGAGTCGGCTTTGGGAGATAAAGAAGTTGAGATTGTTGCTTTACGTGACAAATATCAAAATACCCACATTTTGATTCGAAATGAAAAAATTGATCCTGTAGGCATTCATCGCGATCATTCACTTGTGATTTATCCGACAGTGACCCTTTTGGCACGGGAAATTGATGAAATTGATCGAATCGTTCAACGAATTATGAAAGAATTATGCACTCCCATTGTTCAAATTAGATTTGCCATTACAACCGATCACCAATATCGAGTACTTTCAATCCATAGTGATTTAACGACTTCCGAGTTAATTATCTCTAAAATTCGTCATCTTAATTTAGCACGCATTATTGTCGATTTAGCTTGCGGTAAGACAATTATTGAAATAAGCCGCAACTATGATAATCTTTTAGTTTCAGATTTAGACTTTTTTACAATCGTGGCTCCCTATCACGAAATTGATCAGTCTTCCGTGAAAAGCTTAACAACTGCTTCGCATAAACGTGCTAATTCTTTAATTATATCAATGGAATCAAATTTAATCCTTGGAATTAGAAATACTTTAATTGAGCTAGGAGGAGAATATTTACCTGATATTGAAGCTTATTTAACTCAATTATCAGATAATCATTTGGTCCGTCAAATGATGAATATTAGAATTTTTCGCCTCTTCTTTATCTTAGAAGCAATTAAACGCGATTTTCTTCTTGAAGATATCGCCGAAATTACCAAAATTGATCCAGGTTTTTTACAAGTTCTAAAGTTTGTAGCCCAAGTCTATGGTGCAAAAAAAAATCTGATAGAAAACAATTGGCAAAAACCAAACTATCAGAACTCAAATACTTTATTTCCAGTTCAGGCAGAGGCCAAAGAGCAATTAACTTTTGATCATGAACAAATTGTGATTCGTTTTGATACCAAAAAAGTCGACCACTATTCTAATGTTTATCGTTATTACCTACGAGAGATTATTAAGCTACTAGAAGATCGACAGCAAAAAATTGTAATGCTTAATAATTCTTTCGATAATTTTGATTATCCTAAACTAACTCTGATCCAGCTGCCAATGGAGTTGCTTGATTTTCCAGCTGACATTGATGAATTGGTGGTAAATAGCGCAAATTCATATGAATTTGGGGTGATTCGTTGCGGTTCAAAGATAGTCTGTTCATCATTAGTTCATTTTAATAAAAATCACCAAGTTCAATCTTTGCAAAAGGTTAGCGAAAATCTGCAAAAACTCTCTTTGAAACAAAAGACAATTGCAGCAACTTATTCTTTTGAACTTAATGAAAATGATGAACCAAAAAATCTAATAATAACTCCCACCTTGTCGCGTTCTTTTTATTTTTCAGATCCAAAATTGCTCAAAGGTGCCTTGTCATTGTTTGTGCAAGCTAAACTTTTAACTTAGCGACAAATTCGGCTTCAGGGGTTACAGAGATGGTTTTTTGACCAGTAAAGATTACAAAACCAGGCTTAGTACCATTAGGCTTTTTAATATTTTTGATTGGCACATAATCAACAGGGACTTGCGCTGAATGTCGCGATTTTGAATAAAATGCAGCAATCATTGCACCTTCGTAGATTGTCTGCTCACTAGGATTAGCCGTTTTTAAAACGACATGTGACCCCGGGATATTTTTAGTATGCAGCCAATAGTCGGTCTTTTGAGCCTCCCGTAAAGTTAACCGTTCATTTTGCAAATTGTTGCGCCCAACTAAAATTTTAGTGCCATCAGTCGCCTTGAACTCTAGTGGTTTACTTTTAACAGGACGAGTTGTTTTGCCACCTGGATTTTGAACTTTCAAATATTTTTCTTTAATCAATTCCTGACGTATCTCACCTAAAGTATTGTAATCAGCCAAATCGATTTGGGTCAAAACCGTTTCTAAATACTCGATTTCAGCCTTAGTGTTTTTAATTTGTTGATCAATATATTTTAAGGAATTTTGTAACTTACGATATTTTTTGTAATACTTTTGAGCGTTACGCTGTGGTGATAACTCTGGTTCCAAGGAAATCTCAACCTTCGTTCCAGGTTCATAGGAATTTTCCAAAGATACATTGTGTGCACCTTGGTGAATTTCGTTAAGGTTAATAGTAATTAAATCGCCTTTAATTCGATAATCATCAGCCTTTTGAGCCTTTTTCAAATCTTTTTCTAAATTTAAAAGTTTCCGGTGATCTTTTTTCAAAAGACTATCCAAATGAGTAAGAATTGCTTGTGCTGCCTGTTTATTACGAGCAAATGATGACTTTTCAGCGTAATACGTATCCAGTAATTCAGACAAATTCAGATAACTCTGACTTTTTAAATCAATGGATTGATATGGAAATGCTGTAAAATTGACTGGCTGATTTTCAGAATTATAGTAAATCGTCGGATGGGGACTAGCGAGTTTATCAAAAAAATCACTCCAGGCCTGACTTGGATCCATTGCAAGCATTGACGTTTGCAATTCTTTAAAGGTATCTTTACCGAAGCCTTGAAAATAACGCAAAAACTCAGCTACTTCAATTTGGGTTGGACGAGGGAAATTTAAGGTATTTTGTTCAAAAGGATTTAGTTTCTGCTGTAAAATAGGCAACTCATAGACAAATCCTGGCAAAAGAACTCGTTTTCCTTTCACGTCGAGATTCTCTTTCTTTAAAAGATCAATGATTTTGTTGTCGTTATCATTTAGAATTAAAACATTGGCATGGCGTCCTAACATCTCGGCAACCAGAGTGTATTTCATTTTATCTCCCAAATCATTTATATTAGTCAAATGCAACAAAACAATCCGGTCGTTGCCAATTTGTTCAACTTTTTCAACCAATGATCCCTGTAAATATTTGCGCAAAATCATGGTGAAAGGATACGGACGAGCAGGTGCAGAAATATTTTGTTTAGTAAAATTAACCCGTTGATACTCAGGATGAATTGATATTTCTAAATTGCGATTTTTTCGCTGCTGACGGATAGTCAAAATAATTTCAAAGGCTGAAGGCATTTGAATTTTAGTGATCCTTCCACCCGCCAATAAAGGATTTAGTTCGTTAATTAATGTGTGAATCAAAGTTCCATCAAAACTCATAATTATCTCTTTCTTAAATGGTATACAACTAGTTTATATTATTTTAGGTGATAGTTTGGTATGATTTTTGAAATCTTGTATAATAGATAAAGATTTTTTAAGGAGTGAGCAAATGAAGATCGGCTTAGTGACAGATAGTAGTGCAACTTTATTACCCGAAGAAATTAAAAAATATAATATAGAAGTGGTTTCTATTCCCGTTGAAATTAGCGGAAAAACTTATCACGAAGGTGAAGATATTTCAACTGAGGAGTTTTACGATAAACTCAGAAATAGCAAGAAAATACCTAAAACTTCACAGCCTAGCATTCAGGATACGCTAAGTAGATATCAAAAATTAGCCCAAGCCGGATGTGACGCTATCATCAGCATTCATATTACTTCGACGATTTCTGGTTTTGTTCCAAATTTAGAGGCTGAGGTTAAGAACCTCAAAGGGGGACCAAAAATCTACGTTTTTGATTCGTGGATTACAGTTAGGCTAATGGGGTACCTGGTTCTTTATGCTGCTAAACAAATTGAAAAAGATGGTGATAAAGCCGACCCTGAACAAATTATCGAAAATCTCAAAAAAATCAGAAGCTCGATCGGTGAATATTTTATAGTTAATGATCTGCAAAACCTTGTTAAAGGCGGCAGGCTTTCTAACGCTAGCGCTTTTATCGGAAATATCCTTAAAATTAAACCATTGCTTACTTTTGATGATGACACCCATCAGATTGTGGCTTTTGAAAAAGTGAGATCCATCAAACGCGCCAATTCTCGAATTGAAGAACTTTTTGTCCGAGATACTGCTAATATTGATTATCCAATTAAAGTTCTGATTATTCAAGGTGACGACGAAGAAGAAGCTAAGCGCTGGGTTGAGAATTTAAAAGCTAGATTTCCTAATTATCATTATGAGATTAGTTATTTTGGTCCAGTTGTGGGAACTCATCTTGGTGATAAATCAATCGGATTGACCTGGTTAATGGATTTTGATCAAGTGTTTTTAAATGAGGGTAAATGATGACAAATGAATTTCCGCAAGCTTTGACGATTGCTGGATCTGACTCTGATGGATCGGCAGGGATCGAGGCTGATCTTCGATCATTTTTTCAATGCCATGTGTATGGGTTAGTTATTCAAACAACCGCGGTTGCGGGAAATTCTTATGGCGTTTTTGACCGCTGCTCACTACCGAACGATTTTATTCGATCGGAGTTTACAAATTTGGCGTCAGATTTTAAAATTAGAGCTGCCAAAACCGGAATGCTGCCAGATTCCCAAATGATTTCATTGGTCGCTGAGGAATACCAAAAGACTGATTTCGGTCCTTTAGTAGTTGATCCAGTGATTGTTTCTAAACATGGGGCAATTTTAATGGACGAGCCTGGAGTTAATACGCTGAGAGAGAAATTACTTCCGTTATCAACGGTGATTACCCCCAATTTTAAAGAGGCTCAGGCTTTGACTGAACTACAAATCAAAGATGATCAACTAATTAAACAAGCAGCAAAAAAAATGCAGTCTTGGGGCGCTAAAAACGTGATGATCAAAGGAGCTCATAATTTTGAAAGCGAGCAAAAATCTGTGCGTGACTTCGTTTTATTAGCCGATGGTAGTACATTTTGGTTAGAAAATGATTATGTAGATACAAAAAGAATTAACGGAACTGGAGACACCTTATCTGCAATCATCACAGCTGAGCTTGCTAAAGGTAAAAATGTAAAAGATGCGATTATTATTGCTAATAAAAATACTTATCGCGCACTAAAACAACCTATTAACGTCGGACATCAATATGGACCAATTAATCATTGGCAAATTAAGGAGGATTTAAACTAAATTGAATCAAAAAAAGGATCATCAAAATAAAACTTGGATTATTATTGTTGCAATTGTCGTCGCACTAGTTATTATTTTTGGAGTAGTGAAAATTAACAGCAAGAAAAGTAATCAGGGAACAAGTGCTAGTAAGAGTTCTGTTACCAAAGTATCTAGTAAAACTACTTCTAAGGTAAGCTCTACCAAATCTAAATCTGATGTTCAATCTACTGTCAAAAATGGGAAATTATTAAAAAAAGAACCAACGATGAAAGATTTTAATAAAATTTCCGTTGCAGACACGAACAATAAGGGCAGCAAAGGAACAACTTTAAGTGAAGCCAAAAAATTGTTAGGAGAACCAACAACCCTAACTGAAAATAAAACAAAAGATGTTAGCTCTTCTTTTGCAAATTGGACTTATAATCGGAAATCTCCAACCGACAGTATTAGTTTAAGTGTTACTTTTACTAATGATCAAGCCGTTTCTAAAGGCATTGTCGGTTTTAAGGTCAAACGAGACAAAAAAATCACCTTAAGTGCTTTTAATGAAATCAAAGAGCATGCAACTTATGAAGAAGTGGTAAAAGCTTTAGGTGAACCAAATGGAATCACTGATAGCTTATCTAACAAGAAGTCATCTCGCACGGCGATCTACAGTTCAGATCTTGATGCAAATGAAGATAAGCCACGGGTAGATTTTGTATTTTCTGATAATAAGTTACTTTCAAAAAATCAAATTGGATTAAAATAATGTTAATAACCCCCCTTTTGTTCAAAAAGGGGGGTTATTTTATCAAATCAGAGCTAAATATTTAATTTCATCATAAATAAATTCTTGCTGATTAATCACTAAACCTAATTCGGTGCATCCCTCAATAAATCCGATTACCGGAGCTGACTCCAATGGTTCGTGATCTTTAATTTCAGTAATGTTTTTTTCTACAACAACCTTTTGGTTATAAATTAAAGCGCTGCTAACATTATCAGCAATTTCTCCAAAATCCATTTGTTCATGGTGAACTTGGGCAAATTGCGTATCTTCCAGCTTTTTTTGCTGGTGAATCGCTGCACTATGATCAGAGAGATAAAATCCAAACCATCTAAGCATCCCGCGATCTTTAAACTCATGCAGAAATTGATCGCGTTTAGCAGGATCATAGTGAGGGTATTTATTCATACGAATTTCCCCCTGCATGACCTCCAACAAGTCCAGCTCGTTTAATTGCTGTACCTCCTTTTTTTAAAGAAGCGGTGTGAACCAATTTAGTAAAACCAAATTTTTTCCTAATTTCGTCGACGCTATTTTCAAGGGTTGCTTCCTTATCTTGTTGCGTCTTGGAAAGAAATAAATTGCCCTGTGCTGCATTTGATCTAGTTAAATCGGTACAATAAAGTGAAATTTGACGAACTGTCTGACCCGTCCAAGAATCTTTGACCAATTTTTCTACTTCATCAGCTAAAGTCAAAGAGAGATTAGTAGGTTCAATCTTCTTTTGCTTGGAAACTCCTTTAACTTGATCATTAAAATAAATTGCAATACAACCAGTAAAATATCCTTGTTTACGAATACGGGTCGCAACTTGGTCAGCTAACTCACGAAAAACGATGCGTAAATCATTTAATGTCGTATAGTCATAAGGCAAAACTTGTGAATTACCGATACTTTTAGATTTAGGAACAAGATTTTCTTTAAGCACAGAACGATCAATTCCCCATGATAAAGCGTAGAGTTGGGCGCCAATAACACCCATTTTTTGTTGCAATAAATAAGGATCGAAATGAGCTAGATCTTTTAATGTGTAAATTCCCAAATTATTTAATTTCTGAGCTGTTTTCTTTCCGATACTCCAAACACTTGCCAAATCGTCAATTGGCCAAAGAAAAGTTTCGATAGTTTCATAATGAATTTCACCTAAAAAAGAAGGATTTTTCTTAGCATAAAGATCAAGGGCAATCTTAGCTTGAGTCGGATTGTCACCAATCCCAATTGTCGTGTAAATTCCAGTTTTTTCTTTAACTTCCTGTTGAATTTTATGGGCAACCTCACTAATCGTTTGGCCATAAAGCCGCCAAGAATTAGTTAGATCAAGAATACTTTCATCAATTGAGTAAGGATGAAGATCCTCATCGCAAACGTAGTGGTTAAAAATATGATTGATTTCCAAATTCTTAGTAATGTAGCGATTCATCCGGGGAGGGTAAATGAATAAACGCGGATCTTTTGGAATATCTTTAAGGCGCGAAACGTTCGTTTTTAAGCCAAACAGCTTTTTTGCCATTGGACTAGTAGCCAAAACTAAGCCCCCGCCACCGATGTTATCACCTTTTGAAACAACAATAACCGGATCTAACAAAGGATTTTTATGGTGATCTACTGCTTCAACACTTGCATAAAAAGACTTGGAATCAATGACAAAAATCACACGATGCGGTTCTTTTGAATAATCGTACATGTATGTTCCTCCTTCGTATCCAAAATAATAGAACATTTGTTCGATTTTTTCAATCTTTTACTAACAAAAAGTACATGTTATACTCTAAACTATGAAAAAGAAAACACTATTACTACTAGCATTTCTAACAACAACTTTGTCGCTTGGGGTTAATCAACATCAAGTAAACGCCGCAATTGAACAGGGTATAGTAACTATTAACTATGTCCCAGGATATGGAATTGAACTGTGGCAAGGTTATGGAGAACAACGCGTATCCACTGGTAGAAAATTAGCTGATGGAACTGCTTGGAAATATACTGCCGTACGGCAAGCTCAGGGATCCACATGGTATCAAGTTGCTAATGATCAATGGATTTCAAGTGATCAAGGAGCAACTCCAACTGAAGTTGAAGTAACTAATTCAGGAGTTGCTAAAATCAATTACGTTCCAGGTTATAGCATTGCAGTCTGGGATAATTATGGCAGTGCTCATCAGACGACTGGTCAGTTTCTAAAACACGGCACCTCATGGAAATTTTCCCAAAAAGTCATCGATAGTAATGGCGATGCCTGGTATCAAGTAGGAAATCGTCAATGGATTTCAGGTGCCTATACTAAAGTTACAAATGAATTTTTTGATGCAAATGCCGCAAAAGTCTGGGATCCCAATTTTGCAACACTTAAAGTCACTAAAAATTCGCCCATTTATACAAATAGCAATTTTTATGCAGCTGGCGCTTACCGCGCCAATGCCGGTGCTTTAGTTGAAGTTTGTTCAACCGTTTTAAATGGAAACACAATTTGGTATGAATTAAGCGACGGAGGTTGGCTTCCATCAAGTGTTGTAACACCGATCTCTACTCAACGTTCAAGACTTATTTTAAATGGAAAAACAAAAGATCAGGCAATTAACGAAGTGATTGCAACAGCTAAGCAGCAATTGGGTAAACCATACGTTTGGGATGGTAAAGGACCAAATGGTTTTGACTGTTCTGGTTTAATGGAATACGTTTTTCAACATGTTACAGGTCAAAACATCGGTTCTTGGACCGTGCCGCAGGAGTCCTCTGGAGTTAAAGTAACGCTTGATCAACTTCAAGCGGGGGATCTTATATTCTGGGGAGCACCAGGCGCTACTTATCATGTTGGATTGTATTTAGGTAACAATCAATATCTCAATGCTTTACGTCCTGGAACCAAGATCAAAATCGATCAAATTTCCGCTAGTTTTAATCCTTCATTTGGCGTAAGGATTTTTCCTTAAGAATAGGAGTATCTCGTGATCAAAAGACTATTTACGTATGGCCACAAAGGCCTAAAAGGTGCTTTGCAGCAAATAATCAGTGATTGGTTAATGATGGTTTTACCAATATTAACTGCTGCGGTAGTGTTTTTTTGGTATCAAACGGGACATCTAAATATTGTCCTGACGGGCATTTTGATTGCAATTTTACTCTTAATGACTTTTTATTTTGCGTTGCCCCGCACCCGATCACGCATTAATCAATGGACTAGCGCCGCTAAACAGGAACTGCGTCAAGAATATCTCAAAGGTATTTTCAACCCCCATTCTGATCCAACGGCAAAATTAACCGCTCAAACGGTGATTAACCGTGACCTGCAGGGAATTGACCGTCTAGATGTATTTTATAATAGCGTCTTTCCGTCGTTTTGCGCAGTAACTTTAACATATTTATTATTAATAATTCTAGCTATTTGGTGGCATTCTTGGGTTTGGATTTTGCCAATTGTTTGTATTTTATTGATTGGCATCTCAATGATGTTACTGCAAAAAATCAGCCCGAAAGTTAACTGGGAATACATGAACGGTTGGCTTTCAATGGGGAATCGTTTTATTGATGATCTCCAAGGCATCAACACCTTAGTAATGTATCAAGCAGATCAACGTTATCAAACATCTTTTAATGAAAAATCCGAATTTTTTCGCCAGAAAACTATGGATTTGCTCAAATATCAGCTCCAGTCTTTATTAATATTAAATACTTTGATCTTCGGGACTCTAGCCATTAGTTCAGTTATGCTTTGGTTTGACGTGCAAAGTAGTCGAATATCAATCCCTGAATCATTAATCATGTGGGTTTTGATGGCAGAATTATTAACTGCAGAACGCCAACTAGGTTATTTCGTCCACATCATAATTTCTACCAAACCCGCAATGACCCATATTTTTAAAGTAATTGATCAAACCCAGATTCTGCCAAATCAACCCACTGAATCAGATCTAATCAGTGAAATCAAATTGGAGCAAGTGACATTTGCTTATCCCGATAAAGCAGCATTATTAAAAGATGCTAACCTTGATTTAAAAAACGGCAAACTTTATGGCTTGGTTGGTCATAATGGTAGTGGAAAAAGTACCTTAGCAGAAATTTTAAGAGGTCAACAAAAAATTTCTGCTGGTAAATTACAAACTTTTAATAAAACACAAAAAGTTCTGCCAAATCAATGCTTGCCTAATAGAATTGGCTACGTAAGTGCACAGCCTTACCTTTTTTCAGGTACGATTGAAGAAAATCTGACCTTGGGTAACGGAATTGAAGCTAACTGGCAACAAACCCTTAAAAACTTAGGCTTATGTGATTTTATTAACGATTTGCCGGAAGGATTTGCAACCCAAGTTGGAGAAGGAGGGCGGCTTATTTCTCCCGGACAGCGCCAACAGATTGCTTTTTCTCGATTGATTTTAATGAATAAAGATGTTTATATTTTCGACGAAGTGACCGCTAGTATCGATGAAGTTAACAGTCAAATCATTTTGAAAGCCATTAAGAAACTTTCAACCGATAAAATCGTACTCTTAATTACTCACGAGTGGACAATTATTAATCAACTTGATTTGATTTATTTCCTAAACGATCAGCATTTTGAGCTTGGTACTGTATCTGATTTAGATCAAAGCAATAAAGATTTCCAAAAATTGATGGCAACTCAAAAGATGTTGGAGGAAAAATTATGATCAAGCGAATGATTAGTTTTGTACGACCGCTAATCCCTGCCTTATGTTTAAGCCTTCTAACTGGTTTAGCAGCTGAATCATTGCAAGTAATCGTTGCGTGGTTTACTGGAATCATCATTACAACACACTTTTCCTGGCCTGATCTTTGGTTCATTTTAATCGTAATTGTGATTGGAGGGATATGCGCCTTTGTCGAACAATACAGCGGTCATTACGTTGCCTTTAAAATCCTCGCAACCATTCGAAAACTGGTCTATCGAAAAATCCAAAAACTGGCACCTGCTGGATTAGATCAAAAACAATCAGGCGATTTGTTAAAAACGATCGGCAGCGACATTGAAGCAATGGAAATTTTTTACGCTCATACAATTGTTCCTCTTTTCCTTGGACTTATTTTCTTGGTTGGAGTTTCGATTATCTTCGCACTTATTGCCCCAATTGCTGGGTTAATCTACCTAATCTGCGGTATTTTAATTGGCATTGGTTTACCGCTATTTAAAGCTAATAAAATAGCTGATAAAAATAGTGAATTAAGTAAAGTTCAGGGACAAATCCAACAAGATATGTTTGAAGCTATCCGTGGCCGGGATATTTTGATTCAATTAGATGCCGTGTCCAAAAAGTTAGCTGCTGTTCGATCTAATTATCAAGAAGAAGCTATAGTTAGCCAGCAAGTGGGTCTTTTAAATTGGCAGAAAGGTTGGCTGAAATTAATAATTCTTATCATTTCGTGGATTATAACTGCTGCAGGGCTAATTTCATTCAATTATCCCTTAGCAACTGTTCTGCCACTTTTATTGGCCTTTCCGTTTGCATTTAAACCGGTCGAAGCTCTAGCATCATTATCTGATTCATTAAGTAAAGGATTTGGCGCCGCAAAAAGGGTTTTCGCTTTATTAGACACCCCCGAACCAAAATCTCAAAACTCAGGCACTCTACAAATTGAACAGATTCAAGATCTTAAAATTCAAAATTTAAATTTTTCATATCCGAATCGCGATGTTGAAGTGCTCAAAGATGTTAGTTTGACCTTAAAACAAGGGCAAATTGGTGGAATTATTGGACCAAGTGGTAGCGGAAAATCAACTTTAGTAAAACTAATTATGGAGTGGTATCCCGTAAGTGAAGATACTATTTCGCTTAACGGAACTGAATTAAATAAAATCGATCACAACTCCTTATGGTCTCAAATTAATTATTTGACCCAAGAACCACAGCTTTTCTCGGATTCAATCCGCCAAAATTTAACTTTGGGTGATGAAACATTCTGTGATAGTGACCTTTGGAACATTTTGTCTGAGGTTCAACTAACTGATCTAGTAAAACAATTACCCAAAGGCTTGGACGAACCTCTTGAGGCACTTGACCTCGAATTATCAGCGGGTGAAGCACAACGTCTAGCATTAGCCCGAGCGTTACTTCATCCTTCCTCCTTTTTAATTCTCGATGAGCCTACAAGTAATTTAGATGTATTAAATGAGAAAATCATTCTTTATGCGATTAAGAAGCATTATCAGGGAATGGTTCTTATGATTACCCATCGGGAGGAGTCACTTAGCATTTGTGATGTCGTATGGAAAATTAGTAATGGTCAAGTAAAAATCAGCCGCTAAGTTTTAAGACTTGCGGCTTTTAATTTATTTTAGATCTACTATTTTGGCGACTAATATGATATTCTGGTTTTATTCACGAGGGTTTTGGGAGCTAGCTAAAACCCGCTATTTTTTTGAGTTAAATTGAACAGGAGGAAAAATGACTGAAATCAATATCTTAGCAACAACAGACGTCCATGGATTTATTGAAGAAAATGCTGGCAGTTCAGCTTTGGCAATTTCAAAAATCAAAGATCAATACTCTAATGCTCTTTTGATCGACAATGGTGATTTTTTCATTGGCAATCCATTGACCTCATATTTTAGCTTCCAAAAAAACGTTTCACCGCTGGTGGATTTTGCCAATGATTGTCACTACGACATCATGGCTCCTGGAAACCATGACTTTGATCATGGGCTAAGCTATTTAGAGCAGCAAGTCCAAAATTTAAAAGCCGATTATTTATGCTGTAACGTTTTTAAGAGCACGGATCAACTAGTATTTAAACCTTGGATTATTAAAGAAGTTGCGGATGTAAAAATTGGGGTTATCGGGGTTTTGACCAGCGGCATGTCAATGATTAGTGATTATAAAATCATGAATGGTTTGGTTGTAAAAGATGCATTAACTGAACTCCAGTGCAACGTTAAAGAACTAAGATCAAAGGTTGATCTTTTAATTGTTGCCTATCATGGGGGGATTGAACGTGATTTAGCAACTGGCAGATCAACAACTTATGCCACCGGTGAAGATGAAACCTATAAATTGGTTAGCAAAATTTCTGGAATTGATGGATTTATTTGCGGCCATCAACACTGGATTAATCAAGGGAAAGTTAACAATACAGCGGTAATTCAATGCGGTTATGCTGGTAATTGTTACGGACACTTGAAGTTTAACATGGAATCCGGGAAACCAACGGAAGTTACTAGTAAAATTGTTGAGCTGGCAAAACTTCCTTCAGAGCAGAAAACGTATTATGATTCAAAATCATATCAGGATTGGTTAAAGCATCCGGTTGATATTTCAAAATTACAAGTTTTTCTCAAACAGAAATTTGGGCGCTGTAATTTAGGGATATTTTTAAAGCTTAAAGGCAACAGCAATCAAGAATTAATTGATTCATTTCCAGTTCCTTACAGCGTTAGAATTTATCACTTAAATGCCAGCGAATATTCCAATTTCATACAGCAAGAATGGACTATCAAGGAAGAAAATCACCAGGCTGATGCAACAGATTTTCTAGTTCTGACCAATTCGTATGAAGTACCTGAATACCGCTTGGAAGAAGAATTCGTTCATAATATTTTTGATCAATATTTATTTTATTTACAACAAAGATTAGGGGATTAAGTTTAATGGGTTTAGTTGGAATTATTGTTGTTTTGGGACTTTTGTATTTTTTTAGTTTTGATCGAGCAAAAATCGATTATAAGTCAATCATTTATCTATTTGCAACTGAGGTTGTAGTACTGTTCATTATGGTGCATACAACTGTCGGTGACTGGGTCTTAAAAGGTCTTGCAAGCAGTTTAAACATTATTACTGTATCTAGCAAAAAAGGTGTTGATTTTGTTTTTGGTAATATAAAGAATCCGCAGGCAGCCTCACAGTTTTTCTTAGACGTGTTGCTACCATTAATTTTCATTTGTGCCTTAATTGAAATTCTACAATACCTCAGAATTCTCCCATTTATTATCAAATACGTGGGAAAAGTTTTGAAAAAGCTCTTTCACATTGATGAAATTAATGCCTTTACGATCCTGAGCTATCCGCTTGTCAGTAATGGCGTTTTCGTACCATTTAAGGATCAAATGCAAAAAATGAGTGACAACCAGCTGTTCACTCTTTCGATTTATACTATGTCGAACACAACCCTTACAATGATTGCTTCTTATATGCATATCATTAAGTCACAATTTATCATCATCGCTTTGATTTTAAATCTTTTCACTTCGATTATCGTAGCTAAAATTGTGGCTCCATATGATATCTCTACTGTCGATTACGAAATTAAAGAGGCTAATGATAATAAAAAATCATTAATTACTAGATTAATTGATAGCATGAATTTGGGCTTCCGTTTAGCAATCAATATATCAGTTTCAATCATTGGATTTGTCGGATTGATTACTTTTATTAATATCATTTTTAAAGCTATTTGCGGTCATTCACTCACTGCAATCTTAGGTTATGTTTGTGCTCCAGTAACTTTCTTGATGGGAGTCGATTTGCATTCAGTAATTAGTGCGGGTACGGTTCTAGCAACCAAAACTTTCACAAATATTTTCGTCGCCATCAATGAAATTAATTTAAATAGTGTCCCATTAAAAACTCAAGCGATCGTCAGCGTTTTCCTGATCTCATTTGCTAATCTGCCAAACTTAGGAACAACTCTTGGAATTATGCATACCATGACCAACGAAGGCAAAGGAGAGGTTGTCGCTAAACATGCGCTAAAGCTATTTTTAGTAGCAATTTCTGTCAGTATCATCAATGGTGCTTTGGTTGGGATTTTCTACTCATTTTAAATCTTCCTGACCGCGCTCGAAGTATTCTAACGAGCCAATTTCGCCACTTAATTTAAATTTTTCTGCTTGATAAACAACTTTAGTTACAGCGTCATTTTTAAGAGTTGTCCCAGTATATTCGGGAATTTTTGCTTGATGCAAAAATAGATTAATTGACATACCTGAACTAACCACTAGGATATTTCCGCCGCCAGCTGATTCTTCTTTTTTGACGATCTGGCTTATGCAGTTGCTCATTCGTTTTTCAACTGCCGCTGAACTTTCTGCCCGATACGCTTCGGGCAAGTTGGTATTGAGCAGATTTTTTTGATCTGCTTGATAGTAAAAATCCTGCATCTTATTTTGGGCAAGTGGGCCACACGATTTAAGAAATACATCGAAACTTTCGTAACCATAATATTGCGCAATTTCCGGAAATTTTCTGCCTTCGTAGCTGCCGTAATTTCCTTCTCTTAGATCAGAAGTGATTTGAAGAGGCACTTCTGCATTACCGGAATATTTCAGTGCTTCACGGGCGGTTTTCTCCTGCCGCGTTAAATCACCTGAATAAGCCGCGCTAAAAGTTATATCTTTCATTCCGCGCCCCAAATACTCAGCTCCCAAAAGTCCTTGTTCAGTCAAGGTGAAATCACACCAGCCCTGAACGAGTCCCATCACGTTAGCTGTTGTTTCGCCGTGTCTTACCAAATATATTGTTGTATTCATTGTTACTCCTGTTCTTTTTTCGATTCAGTTATTTCACCATTCATAATTTTATCTGAAATATAATCTTTGATCGAATTAGGAATGGGATAAACATGATCATACTGATGAAGGTACCCACCCGGATAAACTTTACCGGAATCATTAGCTTTGAAGTTGAAACGCCAATTGTTGTCTTTCTTTGTTATTGAATAGTTAAAAATGGAAGATGATGTAATTACACCCTTTGAAAATTTTGAACGAATTTTCTTGGAAAACTTCGAAAATAGTTTTTTATTTACAATTGTTTTTTCATAGCTGGTCTTGAAATTATTGAGCCGCCGAGGTTCATCATACAATTGATGAGTCAATTCAGCATATTCATCAACGATTAAAGTAATTTTGTTCTCAGAAATTTTGTAATGACCCGAACTTAATTCAATGTAAATAAAATGCGAACTATCTTCTCCTGATTCTCTCTCTTTAAAAGTAGAATTTTGAACCAAAATAAAAGTTTTATCTTTTTTTAAGTGCAGAAAATTTTCACCTAAACCCTTTGTCTGATCAGGATCCTCGATTTCTTTATCATTAAAGGAAAATTTCTTACCAATCAATTTTTTAGCAGATTTTGCCTCAATCTTAGGAGCTAAGGCGACTCCTTTATCCTTCGCATTTTCAATTTCATCACGACTTAATGATTTAAATTTTGGATCCATCATATTGCGATCACAAGCCGCCATATTTGTAACTAACAGCAAACTTAAAAGTAAAATCAGAATTTTTTTAATCATATTAAATTCATTATAGCAAACACAAATGAAAGGGGTTAGCTAATGGAACAAATCGATTTAACAACTGGTAGTTTAAATTTAAGCCAATTGCAAAACATTTTTAGAATAATACCGCAGGAATTCGACTTTATTGACGAGAAAGATATTATTCGTTGGTACTCAAATAATTCCGAGCGCATTTTTGATCGAGAACCAAGCGCATTAAATAAACACGTCTTAGACGTTCATCCGTCTAAGAGTGCAGATCGAATTATCAAATTATTAGACCAAATGCATAATGGTACAGTAAACGAACAAGTCATGGTAATTCCCGCCAAAGGAAAACAAATTCAAATTAGTTTTTATGCCGTCAAGGACGAAAACGAAAAATATTTAGGATGTATTGAAGTAACTCAAGATGTATCTCATTTGGTTGGCAAAACCAAACTAGGACACATGGCTGATTTAATTAAAAAAAGATTCAGTAAAGGGTCATCTTGACCAATTTCTAACGAGGGATATTGATTTAATTGCGACAAATCAATATCCATTGGACGTACAATAATCATCTATAGCTTTATTTTGATTAAATTCTTGGAACTTTTGTTGAGATAAAAAGACTACTTCAATTTTTTCCATCATCTTTCAAACCTAATGCAACTAAATCTTCATAATTCATTAGTAGCAGCCTTCTTCGTTTTACTTAGACGATTCGATTTGGAAGTTGATGTTTCTTAAGTTTTTTAAAACTAATCGAAATTAAAGTTTAATGCTTATAATCAAACTTTTAGAATTAGGTTGGTAAACGATCAAAAAAAATAATTTTTTTCTTGCAATTCAGAGTGAAACCACTTACAATGATTTTGTTAGTTAGGTGAATTAATCGGAGGTACAAATTTATGAAACAGTTGACTAAAAACGGGTTGGCTGAATATTGGGAAGGCTTTCAACCAGGTAGCTGGCAGGATGAAATTAACATCCGCGACTTTATTCAGGAAAATTTCTTAGGTTACGATGGTGATGAATCATTTCTTGAAGGCCCAACTGAAGCAACTACAGTATTGAACAACCAAGTTTTAAATTTAAAGAAAAAAGAACGCGAAGTTGGTGGTGTACTTGACGCTGACAATAATATTCCAAGTACAATTACTTCTCATGGAGCAGGATATTTAAATAAGGATCTAGAAAAAATTGTCGGCTTACAGACTGATGCTCCACTTAAGCGTGCATTTATGCCATTTGGTGGAATCAGAATGGCTGAAGACGCCTTAACGTCTTACGGATTTGAAACAGATCCCGAAATGCACAAAGTTTTTAACGAATGGCATAAAACTCATAACCAAGGTGTTTTTGACATCTATGATCCAGAAATGCGGGCGGCACGCCACTATAAGATTGTGACTGGACTTCCTGATGCTTACGCTCGTGGTCGAATTGTTTCAGATTTTCCTCGAATTGCTGTTTACGGCATTGATCACTTGATGGAAGAAAAAGCAAAAGATTACGCTGGAATTGGCGACGGAGACATGACCGAAGAAGTAATGAGACTTCGTGAAGAAGTATCAGATCAATATCGGGCATTAAACGACATGAAGAAGATGGCTGCAGCTTACGGTTATGATATTTCTAAGCCAGCTCGAAATGCAAAAGAAGCAATTCAATGGATCTACTTTGGATATTTGGCTGCGATTAAGACTCAAAACGGTGCTGCAATGTCTGTAGGACGTCTTGATGATGTAATTGACATCTTCATCCAACGCGATCTTGATAACGGAATTATCGACGAAACTGAAGCTCAAGAATTAGTTGATCATTTCATCATGAAATTAAGATTAGTTCGCTTTATTAGAACTCCTGACTACAATTCATTATTCTCAGGTGATCCAATTTGGGCAACTTTGTCAATTGCTGGCATGGGAATGGATGGACGTCATCATGTAACTAAGACTTCATTTAGAATTTTGAAGACTTTGGAAAATATGGGTGCAGCTCCTGAACCAAATATTACTTTACTTTGGTCAGATCGCCTGCCTGAAGGATTCAAGCGTTATGCAACTGAAGTTTCAATCAATAGTTCAACAATTCAATATGAAAATGATGAACTGATGAGAACACAGTGGGGAACTGATTATTACGGAATTGCTTGCTGTGTATCTGCACAACCAATTGCTGATGGGGTTCAATACTTTGGAGCTCGGGCAAACTTGGCAAAGGCTATCCTTTATGCCATTAACGGTGGAGTTGATGAATTAGGACATAAACAAGTCGGACCTGCCTACGAACCAATTACAAGTGAATATATCGATTATGATGAATTCATGAATAAGTTTGATAAACAAATGGACTGGTTGGCTGATGTTTATGTCAATGCCTTGAATGTCATTCACTATTCTCATGATAAGTACTACTATGAAGCAGCACAGCTTGCATTAAAGGATACTCGTCTAAATCGGACTTTTGCTACTGGTATTTCTGGCTTCTCACACGCTGTTGACTCAATTTGTGCGATTAAATATGGTCATGTAAAACCGATCCGCGACGAAGATGGCGTCGCAGTAGACTTTGCTGTTGATAATGATGATTATCCGCGGTATGGTAACAACGATGATCGTGCTGATGATATTGCTAAATGGCTAGTTAAGACTTTCTATACAAAGATGAATACTCATCAATTGTATCGGGGTTCTAAACTTTCAACTTCTGTTTTGACCATCACTTCTAACGTTGTTTATGGTAAGAATACTGGTACAACGCCAAATGGTCGAAAAGCTGGTGAACCATTCTCACCTGGTGCAAACCCTGCATACGGAGCTGAAACTCACGGTGCATTAGCATCTCTAATGTCAACTGCAAAAATTCCTTATAAATACGCTACCGACGGTATTTCAAACACATTTGGAATTACACCTAACACTCTCGGACACGATACAGAAGCTAGGAAAGATTCATTGGTAAATATGATTGATGGCTACATGGTTAATAATGGAATGCATTTGAATGTTAATGTATTTAACCGCGATACATTGATTGATGCACAAAAACATCCAGAAGAGTATCCTACCTTGACGGTCAGAGTATCTGGTTACTGTGTATACTTTGCTGATTTAACTAAAGAACAACAAGATGATGTAATTGCTCGTACATTCTTTGAAGAAATGTAAAATAACAATCATTTAAAAAAGTGGGAGTAATCCTGCTTTTTTTATTAAAATCGGGAATGGAATGGTTAAACTAATGAATATTTACGAAAATACAGTTGAAGTTAAAAAAGAAGAAAAAGTCAAAGGTTACGTGCACTCAACCGAATCGTTTGGAGCCGTAGATGGCCCGGGAATCCGCTACGTTGCATTTTTGCAAGGATGCCGGATGCGTTGTATGTATTGTCATAATCCCGACACTTGGAATATCGGTGTTGGAACTGAGATGACTTCTGAAGAAATATTGGATGATGCTGAAAGATATCGGGCGTTTTGGGGTCCACAAGGCGGGATTACACTAAGTGGTGGCGAATCTTTAGTTCAAATTGATTTTACGCTCGATATTTTCAAAAAAGCTAAAGAAAGAAACATCAGCACTTGTCTCGATACAGCTGGTAATCCATTTACTTGGAAAGAACCCTTCTTTAGTAAGTTCGAGGAGTTAATGAGATATACCGATATTTCTCTTGTTGATATTAAAGAAATTGATCCAATTAAACACAAAAAATTGACGGGCGTTGATAACAAAAATATTTTCGAAATGATCCAATATATGGGCGAAAACCACGATGATATGTGGATTCGTCATGTGTTAGTACCTGGAAAAACCGACTTTGATGAAGATCTAGAGAAATTATCAGACTATATCGCACAGATTCCAAATGACGTCGTTAAAAAGGTGGAAATCCTTCCTTACCACACCTTAGGAGTCAGAAAGTACCATGAAATGAAAATTCCTTATAAATTAGAAGGTATTGAACCACCAACAGCTGAAAGAGTGAAAAACGCCGAAAAAATCTTAAAAACCTCTAATTATAATTTGTATAAAAATTGGCGACCAAAAATTATCTAAAAAACCTGTAAAAGAACTGCTTTAATAGTATAATCAAATAGGTAGTTTTTTTATGAGGGGATTAATATTGAAGTCAAAACACGATAGAACTTTTTTAGTGCGGTCGATTGGATATTTTGTAGCTCTTTCGCGTAATCTTAGTTACACAGAAACAGCTGCTCAGTTGGGGATTAGTCAACCTGCATTGACTCAGCAAATTAAAAAGTTAGAAGAGAGCGTTGGTACGCCACTATTTTATATAGAAGGGAAACGAATTCACTTAACTGAAGCGGGGGAAATTTTTTTAAATGCAACGCAAAAGGTAAACAGTATTTTTTCTGAAGCAAACGATGAAATTAAACAAGTTAGCGAAAATCATCACGATACAGTTACCATTGGAATCATTAATTCAATGCCTGCTAATGTGATAATAGACTTTATCGTAAAGTTCAAAGAAGAAGAACCGAATGTTGATTTTAATGTAAAATCAGTAATGCGGTATGGTCTAAGATCACAAATCGAGTCTGACTCAGTCGATGTTTTAATTATTTATTTGCCAGATAATTCATTTATTGGTTTAAATAACTATAAAACTTATCGTTTCTGTCGAACTGAATTGTTACTTGTCAGTCCGTTTAAAATTAAAGATGGCAACAAAATCACCCTAGAGGAAGCAAGAAAGTACCCTTGGGTTGGTTATCCTGAAGGTTATTATTTGGACCGGATTATTGCAGAGCAATTTAGAAAACAAAACATTCTTTTGCCCAAGTATTCTGCCCATTTTTCACAAGTTGAGAACATTTTAAACTTTTCTCAAAAGGCAAATACATTAACTGCAATCCCAGAAATTTGCCTTCCTTTTGTGAAAGAAAAGAGTTATATCTACCATTTCAGTCCAGCAATTAAATTTGATATTGCATTAATATATCGGCCTAGTAAACTGAAAATTCCGATTTTTAATAAGACTTTAAATGCATTTAACTCATATTTAACAGATAAAGATTTTTTAACCAGACTAAAAGAACTAGTTGAGGAGCAATAATGGATAAAGAGATAGTTTTTGGACACACAAATCCCGATACTGATGCAGTGGGCGCTGCAATGGCTGCAGCTGACTATTTTAAACATCAAAATGTTGAAACCGAAGCAGTGGCGCTTGGCAAGCCAAACGAAGAAACAAAATTTGCCTTAGATTATTTTCACCTAACAATGCCGCGAGTTATCGAGAAAGCTGACACTGAAAAGGTTATCCTAGTTGACCATAATGAAGCAAATCAATCAGTTGCAAACTTTAATGATTTAACGATTACTCACGTTGTCGATCATCATAAAATTGATCTTAAAACTGATGCTCCACTTTTTTATCACGCTGAACCAGTTGGTTGTACTTCAACAATTCTTTTTGATTTTTACCAAAAAGACCAAATCGAAATTCCCAAGGGAATTGCTGGAATGATGCTTAGTGCAATTATTTCTGATACTTTACTTTTAAAGAGTCCAACTACAACTGACCAAGATCGTAAAGCGGTTGAGCAATTAGCTAAAATTGCTGATGTTGAAGATTACCAAGCTTATGGGATGGAACTTTTAAAAGCTGGTACCAATTTGGCAAATCGGACAAATCACGATATTATTGAAGGTGATGCGAAATCGTTTGAAATGAACGGTAAAAAGGTCCGAATTGGACAGGTCAATACAGTTGATATTGATGAAGTGCTCAATCGACCTGGTTTGAAAGAAGATATTGAACAGGAGTTGAAAACTCAAGGATATGATGATATTTTACTAGTAGTCACTAACATCCTCGATTCAAACTCGAAAGGTATTTTCTATGGAGTTGATCAAATAGCGGTAGAAAAAGCTTTTGATGGGCCAGTAAATGACCATATTATTGACCTTCCAGGTGTCGTCTCACGAAAAAAGCAGATCGTTCCGAACCTAACAAAAGAAATGGAATAGAAAAAAAGGGGTTAGGGGGAAATTTAAACCCTAGCCCTTTTTTTATTGGTATTTAATGAAAAAATTAGTTCAAAATTTAATTTACAACGGACTCTATCAGGCAATTTATGTAATCTTGCCTTTTATTACACTCCCTTACGTCCAGCACGTTTTTACTAACCGTCAAATTGGAATCAATTCATACGTTAATTCAATTCCTTTATTTTTAAGCGTTTTGATTGGTATGGGAATGATCCAAATCGGTCCAAAAATTATTGCAAGCAGTCAAAAAGAAGACCATTATCACGAAGTTACGCAACTTTGGGGAATTCAATTTTATGTCGGAATTGCAACACTGATTGCTTATACAGTTTTTGTGCTTTTATTTATGGATTTTAAAGTTTATTTTCTATTTGAAATCCCTTATCTTCTGGGTTATGTCTTTGATCTCTCGTGGTATTTTTGGGGAACAGGTGAAGCCAGAGAAGTAATTATTAGAAACACTTTGATTAAAGTGTCAATCACCATTTTGATTTTTGTCTTTATTCATAGTGAAAAAGATCTTTGGATCTACATTCTGATTAATAGCGTGACTTATCTTGCCAATATTATTTTCTTTTTCCGGATGCAAAAGGACCTGGGACAAAGAATTCGCTTGCGAGATTTAAGTTTCAAAAACAAATACTTAAAGTCAGCATTAATTGTCGTCATTCCTTTACTAGCAACCAAAGTTTATACTTCTTTTGATCAAACTTTAGTAAAAATTTTATCAAATGCGGTTCAATTATCTTACTATTCGCAAGTGCAAGTTTTGATTACTGCTGTTTATACGGTTATTGCATCGACTAGTTCAATTATAATGCCAAAATTAGCTGAATTAGAGGCCAAAGAGTCTAAAGAACAAATGATGGCATTACTTAAAAAATCGCTGCAATATACACTCATTTTATCTTTATTCTGCGCTTCTGGACTAATGGTTAATGCGCACGATTTTGTCCTTTGGTATTCTGGGCCACGTTATTACCAAAGTATCAACAATTTGTTCTTTGCCTCAATGATTGTCGTCTTTATCCCCGTGGGTGGAGTTTTCAGTAACCAATATCTTTTAGCTGAGGGTAAATACGTCAAATATTCAGTTCCAACTTTATTAGCTGCTGCTGTTTCACTGATTTCAAATTTCTTAGTCTTAGGTGTTTTCCATTGGGGCGCAGACGGAGCAACTTTTACCATTTGTTTATGTGAAGCGCTGGTATTTTTCCTTTTTATTTTTCTTTGTCGTAAAGATTTAGATCTTAAATATCTGTTTAAAGGAAGCTGGAAAAGTCTTTTAATCTTTATCGTTGTCCTTGCAGCTGGTTGTTATTTGCCTCTACATTTTAGTCTGTTTATCAATTTAGTGATTAGAACAATTTTCATCACAGTTCTTTGGATTATTTTAGCCCTTATTTTTAGGCTGGATATTGTCTGGGACCTTAAGAAAATCGCAAAAAAACACCCCTAAAGTGGAGTGTCTCAAAAATCTTATTAAACGAATTCAACAAATGTGGGTTCAAACAGTTGAACATTTGCTTGGATTACTTTTAGTGTACCGTCTTCTTTAACTTGATACATCGTGCCATTATCTGAGTTTTGATTACTGGCAAATAATAATTGATCTTTGTCATCCAGGGCAAAATCGCGGGGAAAATCACCTTCGGTAGAGATATTTTGAATTTCCTCCAGTTTAGAGCCTCCATCAAGAACTGAGAAGGCGATAATTGAGTTAAAACCCCGATTGGCAAGATAAAGGTACTTTCCATCCTTAGTGATTTTAATTGCGCTAGCTCCGTTATGCTCTTGATAACTTGCAGGGATAGTTGGGTACTCATGCAATTCGGTGATTGATTCTCCGTAAGTGAACACTTTCACCGCACTACCAAGTTCTCCTACACAATAGAAATATTTTCCGTTGGGATTAAAAATCACGTGTCGCGGACCAAAGCCAGGATTAACTTTAATTTTTTCAGTTGGGGTTAGCTTATTATCTGTAATATCGAAGAAAATAATTTCATCAGTTCCCAGATCGCAAGTAATCAATTTGCCGTCAGGGGTTAGATTAACATAGTGAAAATGCGAGGAATCCTGTTCTTCTTTGACTCCTTTGCCATGATTTGTATACGTATCTAAAAGGTCAATATGGCCTTCTTTAGACAGTGAATAGAGATTAATTGTGCCCATATGATAATTAGCATCAAAGATTAAATTATGTTCCGGATTTACTGCAACGTAGGCAGGCGGGGTCTGATCTTTTAAAAAACTTGAAACTTGTTTATATTGATCGTCTTGTTTTTTATAACAAGCAATCCCAGCCTTGGAACCTTCTTTAACTACAGAAACAACCGTATCCTGATAAGTTGCCAAGTAGGTGGGATTATCAACTTCAATCAACAATTCCGGTTTTGAAACCACCTGGGCCTCAGTATCATAGTTACTTATATAAATCCCTTTGCTCGTTTTTTTGGTATAGCCACCACTAATTATTTTCATTCGAAAAACTCCTTTTTTTCTTTAATTATAAACCAAACTCGACCATCAGCTGTGATAAAATAAAGAAAAATATATAATTTTGACAGTAAAGAAAGTGAGGAATCATTAATGTTATTAGGCAGCGTTGAAGCAGGTGGGACAAAATTCGTTTGTGCCGTGGGGGACGAAGATTATAGGATTTTGCATAAAACACAATTTCCAACAGATGATCCTAAAGAGACCATTGAAAAAACAATTCAATTCTTTCAACAGTTTCCAGAATTACAGGCGTTATCGATTGCCTCTTTTGGTCCAATTGAATTACAAAAAAATAATCCAAATTACGGATTTATCACAGATACTCCAAAATTAAAATGGCGGCAAACTGATTTTGTTGGACCAATTAGTAAAGCTCTTAATGTTCCAATTTACTTTACTACTGATGTTAATGCCTCAGCTTACGGCGAATATGTTACTGCCCAATTGTATAACGAAAAAATAGATTCTTTGGTTTATTATACAGTTGGAACCGGTGTAGGTGGCGGTGCAGTTTTAGGCGGAAAAATCCTCCAAGGAATCGGACACCCTGAAATGGGACATACTTTTGTTAAAAGACATCCTGATGACCTAGAATTTGAGGGAATATGTCCATTTCACGGAGATTGTCTCGAAGGATTAGTTGCTGGACCAACCTTTGAAGCACGCTTGGGAGTTAATGGTGCTGACGTCCCTAAAACTCACGAAATTTGGGACATAATGGCTTACTACGTAGCCCAAGCCACAATCCAGCAGACGATGATTTTACGACCTAATAACCTCGTATTTGGCGGTGGAGTAGTCAGTGAAGAATTTTTAGTTAAGGTCCGTAAACATTTTAAAAACATGCTCAATGAATATGTCCATGTACCTGATTTAAAACAATACATTCAAATGCCTCGTGTTAAAGACAACGGATCAGCAACACTTGGTAACTTTGCGTTAGCTTATCGAGTTCAGTCGGAATAAAAAAGCAAAAACACTCATATCTACTATAATATTAAAAAGAGAGGATTGATAAAATGAATGAACAAGACAAATTGTCGATTTTAAGTAAACTGGTTGGCTTTAAATCGGTTAACGACCACGAAAAACCTGTCGCCCAATACCTGCAAGAACTATTAAAAAAATATGATATCAAAAGTGAAATTGTAGAAATTGGTCCTGACCGAGCCAATTTAGTCGCCGAAATCGGCTCAGGCAAGCCTGTTCTTGCTATTTCTGGGCATATGGATGTGGTCGACGTTGAATTAGCGAATTGGAAAACTGATCCATTCAAGATGTCAGAAATTGATGGAAATTTATATGGCCGTGGTTCAACTGATATGAAATCAGGTTTAGCTGCAATGATCATTGCAATGATTGAATTAAAAGAAAGCAAAACACCAATTAACGGAACCATCCGTCTTTTAGCAACAGCTGGTGAAGAAGTAGGTCAGGCGGGGGCTGAAAAATTATTCCAAGACGGTTATATGAAAGACGTCGACACTTTGTTAATTGGTGAACCAAGTGGTTATCGAGCCGTTTATGCTAATAAAGGCGAGCTTGACATAACCATTAAGTCAAAGGGCAAAGCTGCTCATAGCTCGATGCCTGCTCTAGGTAATAACGCAGTGGAACATTTGTTAAACATTCTTGATCAAATTAGAGAAATGATGAAGAATAAAGGAGGCAATGCCCACAACGAAGTACTAGGGGACACAGTGTTTAATATTGATATCATTAAAGGCGGCACTCAACCTAATGCCATTCCTGGTTCAGCAGAAGCTGTCTTAAACATTCGGACCATTCCTGAATTTGACAATGAATCCATTCTTAAATTAATTAAGCAAGAAATTGAAAACTATAATAATTCAACAAGGGGCGACATCTCAATGGATGTTGAAATGGATATTATTCCAATCATCGGAGATGTCAATTGCAAAATCATTGAGCTAATCAAAAAAATTGCAAAACCATATATGAGTAATATCAAATATACCCCCGAACAAATCAAACTTGCTGAAGAACAATCTAGATTAACGGGAATGCCATTTTCTACTACGGAAATCAAAACTATGGGCGTTTCAGGTGGTACGGATGCTTCTAAATTCTTATTTGATCGACCTAATGGGTTTAATTACGTTGTCTTCGGTCCTGGTGAAAATAATGCTCATCAAGATAACGAATATGTTACCAAACAAATGTATTTTGATTTTATTGAAATCTATAAAGAACTTTTTACTGAATTTTTCGCTTAAAAATAAAAAATCTCTTAATTGTTGAATTAAGAGATTTTTTTTACTTAAAATTTAAAATGAAGTTCCAAGGATTCTCAACAAGTTGAGGTCCTTGAGCTGTTTTTACCAAGATAGTCTTTGCCCGCTGATTAGCATATTCTTCGAGTGAAAAACCGTTTTGACCGTGAACAATTTGAACATCCACGTGAGTCTTAAACTGATTCAATCGATCGATTAAATCAAGGGCTGTCTGCTGATCGAACTCGACTTGATCAGCCGTAATAATTACATCTAAATCGCTATTAGGATTAACCATTGGGATTTTAGTGACAACTTCAAATTGAAGACTACCTGAAACTCCCCAATTATATTTAATCATTAAAGGTGAAATCTGATGTAAAGTTTTGAATGCTGGTTTTTGCAATTGTTCTTCGGTCACAGAACTAATTAAATCCTTAGTATCTCTCGGGGTTACTGGATCTTCCCAGTTATCGAAGCTAAGATCTGCAGCGAAACGTTGTGATTTTTTAAATCCTCTAATTCCAACCGGCAATGATGAGTTATTTGAGCCTCTTCTGACAATTACGAACGGGGTTTGCTGCAAGATATCTTGAGACCATTCGGGTATTTGGAGGTTTTCGTCAAAAAAGCGAGTCAAATCTTTAATTTTAACTAGTGTGTGTGGCTCAGGGAGTCCCATTGTTCATCCATCATTTTTCTAACTTTATTGGTAGCAACGCGTCCTTCTTTAACTGCAACCGGATTAGTATAACGGAAGCTAAAGTCTCTCGGTTCATCGTCTAAACTACTCAGAGCTTCTGAAATAGCATTTTCGACAGTTTTAATTGCTTGCGGGCTACTGTCAGTTCCCTTAATTCCTGGAAGTAATTTATACAAAGCACCGAGTTTCGAATAATTCTCAATATCATATGCCATTGCTGGAACATGTTCCGTTGCTTTTTCCAATTCAGCAATTGTCCTTTGAGTAATTCTTGCAGCACTAGCTTTACTCATTGCCTGAATTGTAATTGCTAGATCATCTAAAGCAATAAGCCGGTTTGATTGCAAGCCATGGGCCAAAAAACCACCGGAAACAGCATCGCCTGGAATAAATGCAACTAACTTATGTCCTGCTTGACGGGCCTTAGCGTAAGCATCTACACTGGCAGCTAGTGCAAGATGAATCCCAATTAATTCTTCTTTATAGCCATATGCTTGACTTGGAACATCGACAACCATGATAATTGGCGTCTTTTCCTCTTTATCTTTATCCTGGGCAACTAAATCGTTAATAATGCTCGCAACTCCAAAGCCTTCCAATAAGCCAACTTCACCGTGACGTACCCGAGGGAAGCGATTATTAGCATCCGGCACAATTGCAATGTATTCTAGGCCGTCATGTTTTGCATGTAAAACCGTTGATAATTCACTTGTCGCATCTTTAATACTGGTTAACTGTTCAAACCACTGACGACCCCGACTTGGAGTTGTCTTTTCACTACCTGATTTAGCTTCTGCCAAATGGTGGCTAGTTGGTTTAACTTGATCATAAATCGTCTGGTAAGCTTCGATATCAAGTGGTTTTGCAGGATCAAGATTTTCTAACATTGAAAGATAAAAGTCACTCTGTTGCGCGCGCTTAGCATCTAAGTTCTGATCAATAACTTTAGCAATTGCTTTTCTAAAATCTTCAACATCATCAGACACAACTTCATCAACGATGCCAGTTTTTTGGCGTTGCCGACTACCTAAAGTATTCCAGATTAAATTTTTATCGCTCGAATCAAATTCCTGTACGCCGGCTTCTTGTTCAATTACTTCTGGACCGTTTAAACCAACGCGCGCCCGGTCAGTCGCAATTAAATAGGACATTAAGGCACTTGTAATGGACATTCCACCAAAACTGCCGACTTGTCCTGGCACTAAACCAATTACAGGAACGTATTTCTTAATTGCCACAATCATGTTTTGGATTTCAGATATTGAAAGCAATCCATAGTTAGCTTCTTGAAGACGAACTCCGCCGGTATCCAAAATGATAATTGGGTAAACCTTCTTACCATTTTGGTTATCTTTTAAAACGTGTTCAAGTGCTGAAACAATTTTTGCGCCACTTACTTCACCGATGCCGCCACCTTGAAATTTACCTTCAATTGCAAGGATTACAACATTTTTGCTATCGATTTTTCCTCTAACAATGACAACTCCGTCGTCACTTTCTGGTACAATGTTTTGCGGTTCGAGGTGAGGGGAGATCATGTTGTCAAATGGTCCGATTAACTCGTTTCCTTGATGATCATCTAAAAGTGCAAAGGCCCGCTCGCGTGCCCTTAATTCAACAATACTATTATTCATTTTTTAACGCCTCCATTGCTTGAGTTAATCTTAAGTTGACCACACCTGGAGTCGCACCAAAATCGTTAATTTCGTAGTCGGCTAAAATAGAGTAGCGATCAAAGAATCTTGTTAAAACATTTTCCCAAACATTTTTAAATCCATCACTACCAGTGACAATATTTAGTTCAGCCTCTTTATTTTTTGATGGGTACATAATGATTTCTAAGTCTCCAGAAGCAACAACTCCAATATGGACCGGCTTTTGAATTGATTTATCTGCCGGAAACGAAAAGTGTAATTTTTCCATAAATATATTCCTTTCTTATTAAGACCAATTTCTGAATTTTGCAGGAGGATTGTAAAGGCCCTTTGACCATTCAACAATTTCTTCCATGTTCTTAGCTGCTAAAAGTGAGCGTTTAGCATCAGTTCTCTTAACTCCCAGGTCTTCAGGTAACGCGACAATGCCGCGATTACGAAGATCTTTAAGCGTTTCAGATTTACTACGCAGCCCGACAGGCGTAACTCCAGCAATTGCTTCAATAGCTTGTTTTCTTTCTGCCATACTATCGGTCTTATAGAGATAAGCAATTCCTTCTTCCGTCACAATATGAGTCGTGTCTTCTGTATAAATCATAATCGGAACATTTGCTAATTTTGCTTCTTTTCTTACGTCCTCAGCATCTAAATGATCAACAAAAACTGGTCGCTTGTTAGAACCAAAGGTCTCAACCATCTGGACTACTAATTTTTGACCTTTAGCTAGCGGATCATCATCAGGTTTTAAACTTTGCCAAGCTGGAGTAGAATGACGTCGACCAGTTGGATTAGAACCCATATTAGGCGCTCCCCCAAAGCCAGAGAGTCGACCATTAGTGACGGTTGATGAATTTCCGAATTGATCAATTTGGAGCGTTGAGCCAACAAATATATCTAAAGCGTATTGCCCCGCAACTTGCCCAAAAGCACGATTAGAACGCATTGTCCCGTCTTTACCGACGAAAAAGACATCGGGACGAGCAGCGATATATTTCTCCATCCCAACTTCACCGCCGAAACTATGCACTGATTGGACCCAGCCGCTTTCGATTGCTGGAATTAATGTTGGAGTTGGATTTAACTCCCAATTAGGAATAATTTTTCCCTTTAATCCGAGTTGTTCGCCGTAAGTTGGCAAAAGCAACTCAATTGCAGCTGTGTTAAAACCAACCCCGTGATTTACTGATTGAACGTTATGTTTCTCATAAACGCCGCGAATCGCCATCATAGCCATCAAAATTTGTAGTTCAGTGATATTTTGAGGATCTCTGGTAAATAGTGGCTCTAATTGATATGGTTGATCGGCTTGAATAACCACGTCGACCCAATCTGAAGGAATGTCAACTCTTGGCAGCTGATCAACAATTTCGTTAGCTTGGACAATGACAATTCCGTCTTTAAAGGCGGCTGATTCGACAATTACTGGCGTTTCTTCGGTGTTATAACCCGTGTATAAATTTCCTTGACGATCTGCTTTATCCGCAGCCACCAAGACAACATTAGGAATTAAATCGATAAAAAGACGACCGTATAATTCTAGATAAGTATGGATATCGCCAACTACCAAACTTCCATCAGAAATCATCTGAGATACCCGGGTGCTCTGGGGACCTGCATAAGAAAAATCCATCTTACTAGCAATTCCATTTTCAAAAATATTTAAATGTTCTGGGCGTGAAATACTGCTCATGATCATATGAAGGTGGTTTACTTTTTCTGGATCAACTGTTTCAAGGGTCCGGGATAAGAAATCTGCTTGTTTTTGGTTATCACCTTCCAAAACAACGCGATCACCACTATCAATTAAAGTTTCTAAAAGTTCTTTTGCATCACTAGTTTGGACGAACTTTCCTTGCATTAAAGAACTTGCTTTTTCTAACTTAGTCTCTTTGGCGCGCCGGTTATGATCCCAGCTTTGTTTTTGTGCCATATTTAAGAACCTCTTTTCCATTTTTTGATTAAATAAGCTGCATCTTCTATCGTCATCTGATTCAAATTGACTTGATGCTGTTCAGAGAAGTATTCGCCCAAAACTGCCTTAAATGGCGATCCAGGTTGAAAATCAACTAAAACCTTTGGCTGATAATTACTAGCAACTGACATCATCTCCCAAAAATGAACCGGGTAAGCGATATTATCACTCAAATCTTGTCGAATTAACTCACTTTGCCGCACTGAATGTCCGGTATCATTTGCTAGATAAACTCCTTGAGGCGCTTTAATCTGAACAACATTTAAGTAATCCTTCATTTTTTTGGCGACATCATTCATCAAAGGGGAGTGTGATGGAACAGGAACCCGCAAGCGAATTGCCTTGGCAGCACCGAGGTCTTGAGCTAATTTAAGAACTTGATCAATTGCATTTAAAGAGCCAGATACACAAATTTGAAGCGCCGAATTTTGATTAGAAGTAAAAACTGGTGCATCAGATGTAGTGACTTGTTGGACAATTTCATCAACATCTTGCAATGAGAGCCCATTAATAGCTCCCATGCCGTATCCGGCCGGAAATGATTCTTTCATCAATTCGGCCCGGTACTTAACGCTTTTAAACACGTCTTCTAGACTCATACAACCCAAAGCATAAGCGGCTGGAAACACTCCCAATGAATGTCCTGCCGCTAGTCCCGGCTTTAGACCTAAGTCAAATAATTGCTGAATTTCAAATACTTGCAATAAAGTAATGCTAACTTGGATTTGAACTGAATCCTGATATCCAGCGTCACTATCAAGTAGTTCCATATCCAATAAATCACTCACGTATTTTTTTAAATCAGCTGGAACCTGCTCAAGCATCCCGGCTCGTTGGCCTCCCTGGCCAGGAAAAATCCATAAATCATCGTTCACTTGCATCCCTCCTTTTTAGAAGTTAAGATGAATCTACACTTAAAAACACGAAATAATCTTTGATCCTCACACCATCATTTTAGAAGGTGAAAGCGGTTTTGAATAATGAATTATTGGAATTAAAAATAACTTTTGGTAATGAAAGAATTGAGAGGGGGGCAAATGAATATTAATCAATTGAAAGGTTTTGTCCTGGTAGTGCAAAATGGCAATTTAACTCAAGCCGCCAAAAAGCTGTTTGTCAGCCAACCTGCGATGACGAAATTGATTCATCAGCTAGAAGAAGAATTAGAAACTGAACTTTTTACCCGGCAGGGTAGGGCAATGAAATTAAATGCTGCTGGTAAATTATTTTATCCTTACGCAAACTCAATCATTGAGCAGTGGCAAAAGGGAATGGATGCACTTAAACAACAAAAAGACAACAACATCGAGCCAATCAAAATTTATGTCCAAGTGGCATCTAGTTTGATTCCAGAAATTATTAAGTCGATTAGAACAATTTTTCCTAATGTTCCGATCCAGTTAAATCAACGCATCACGGCAATTCCTAACGCCCAAGAATTCGACTTTATTATTTCCAATCGGCCTGAAAGTAACGACGATCGAGGACTGACAGTAATTCCTTTAGCGCGAGAAGAAATTTATGTCGGCGGCTCAAGCGGTCAAATTCATAATCAAAATATTACTTTAGCAGAAATTGCCAAGTTACCAATTGTTATGTTGGGACTCCACACACCATTACGTAGTGAACTAGATCTTTATTTTGAAAATCATCACTGCCATCTCAAATATCAATTTGAATCAGATGATCCCGCAACTATTAGAGAACTCCTTCTTAGTAACGCTGGGATTGGTTTTATTCCAGCAATCTCCTGGCGTAAAGTGGGGGAGAAACTTCATCTTGCAAGAATTGTGCCGGATGCGCCTGGTAGAACGATCTATTTAACTTATTCAACCGCTTCCCACACTAAAAGAAACCAAATTATCGCCAAAACGCTGGAAAAAGTTTTTAGCCACGAAGCAGCTCAAGCATTAAAAATTTAATTTGCCGATTACCTCAAATTGTGCTAGGCTTACTAGTGAAATAATCTTTTGATCCTCAGAAAACTTATGTTTATGGGGGTAATATGAAAGAAGAATGTACTCACAACGGAGCCGACATTGGTGACTATCTGAAACTGTGTGCCTGTACGGCTGTAATCTTACAAACGATTTTGGGCTTGGCTCTCAGTGTTCATCCAAGTAATGGGATTCAAGTAGGGATTGGCTATCTATATAATTTTGTCAAATTTACAGCTCCTGCGTTTATTTTTGGAATCCTTTACACGACTACTCGGACCACGGTTCACGGATCTGAACATTTATCATACAAACAATATCTAAAAAATTCTTGGCATAATTTATTTGTTCCAACCATTTGGTGGACAAGTGTTTATTTATTTTTCTTACCTTACGTGCAGCAGGTTAATCATTATCACGATTTACCAAGTTTTATTTGGCAGTTTATTAACGGTAATGGGGCACCTCATTTGTGGTATAACACGATGATGCTACAATTCATCATTCTAATGCCAATCTTTTGGGCGATTGCAACTTGGTGTCGTGATAATCAGACAAGAGGCTGGATTATCATCGGACTGACCGTAATCATTACTGCATGCTGGCTTTGGTTCTACGATACTAATGTGTTTCACGGAACTCACGAAAAAGATTGGTACTTATTCGATCGCTTGTTCTTGAGTTTCTTCATTTACGGAGTTTTTGGCACTTTAGCTTGGCAGTATCGCAAATACTTTAATCAAATGATCCAAAAATTCTGGTGGATTTTCTTATTAGTTTTTGTCGGTTCATTTTGGTGGATCAATCAGGAATTGATCAGCTTTGGGACCCCAGTTCTTTTAACTAATGCGCCATATTATAAGCCGTCGATGACTATATATGACTTGGCGATGATTATGTTGATCGCAGCTATTGCGCTTTACCAAATCAACCGTCAGATTAAATTCACAGCGCGAGTTCATCAATTTGCTGGATTTGCTTACAAAGCTTACTTGTCAAATGTTTTATGGGCTCAACTGATTTGGCATACCTTTGGTCAATCATTAATGAAGGCCAACACAATTATCGGAATTATTGTTATTTACATCTTAACCTGGTGTCTAGCATTTGCTTCCGCCTTTGGAATTCACTTTGTTTGGCAAAATATTAAAAAGATGCTTAGCAAGTAACGGGAGTGTTGATTGGAAACGATCAACACTTTTTTTGTATAAAAAAAGCCTGACCGGTTAAGATCTAGCTTGCTTTCTCAACTATTTTCTTTGAACTAAAGAATTCATTCCCTGGTTCATCTTCGCATCATCGTTATCTTCAGAATTACTACGAGCTAATGGAGAATTTTGCCCTCCACCTTGCGGTTATTGAGCATCTTTTTTCTGCTCTGAATTTAAATATTCCTTGTCTGCCATATCTTTAAGCAAAACATTCTTTTCCATATTTCCTCCAGGAAACATAACTTTGATATTCTGATTCAGCTTAGAATCATTGCCAGCCAGAACTTTGTCCACTCTGATCGTCGCTATTGTAAAAGCTAGGGTCGGGGATTTTCTTACAGGATTATCTTTTAAATCAATAACTGTTCCCTGAATTGTCATATTCCCTTTTCCTATCAATTCATCAAAACTATCAGGATAATCTTTTAAAAGACTTTCTGTTGAAACATTATTATAAATTTCCCCCTTATAATGTTTTTTGTTAGTAGTTTTCGAGTAATATTTCTTTGATTCTTTTTTTACTTTACTTTTTGAATTCAGATCAGAAGTTGATTTAGTGTTGTTTGCTTTAACTAGGTAAAAGCCGCCCAAAATCAATCCTAAAACCAAAACAAAACTAGTTAAATATAGAGCCATTCTATTGTACTTTTTCATTAAAAAACCCTTTAAATACTTTTGTAAATCGTAGCATAAATGGTTGAAAATATAATATGATGAACTATCTAAAAATTAATAAAGTGAAAATCACAGCTAAGCTCATGATCGTTAATAATGCCAATCGATTGCAAAAGTGAATAAATAGTAACTGGACCAACGAATTTAAAACCACGTTTCTTTAAATCATTTGAGATTTCAATACTAAGTTCATCCTTGGCAGGAGCAGGGTTGTTAGAGTCAATTCGATGATCAATGGTTTTGAAGTTCGTAAAATGCCAAATATATTGATCAAAACTGCCAAACTCTGCTTGGACTTTTAAAAACTCCTGCGCATTATTGATAGATGCGTTTACTTTTTGACGATTGCGCACAATTCCGGGATCACTCATCAATTCTTCAATTTTGTTTTGATTGTAATTAGCTACTTTATGGTAGTCAAATTGATCATAAGCGTTACGGAAATTATTTCTTTTAACCAGAATTGTCCGCCAGCTCAGACCAGCTTGAAACATTTCTAATATTAGCATTTCAAAAATCTTTTGATCATCATGTTCCGGGCGACCCCATTGTTCATCGTGATATTTAGCCTCAATGGGATCATTTGCCCAAAAGCAACGTTTAATTTCTGACATCAGATTACTCCAAATTGTTTTCTTTAAGTTTAACAAACTCCTCCGCGGCTTCAAACACTCTACTTCGTATAATATATATTATGTTAACCAAATGAGTTAAATAAAAGCCAACCGATTGCCCGGTTGACCTCAGACTAAGAGTATAACGATGAGTGGGAATCTTTAAGCTTCGTCTGAAAGCTATGGCATTCCTGAACCACCTTTAGTATAACAAAGTTTGTACTAAAGATCCAATCAAATTATCTTTTTTCCTAATTGATAAATAGTTTGGTATTCTGAATCTGGTACTAACATGCCACCAGTTGACCAAATGATGTGATTGGCGCTTTCCATCGGATAATGCTCAGATAAATATCCTTGTGCTTGTCTAAGCGCCGCAAATCCTGCAGTAGCAGATGGTTCAACTTTAATTTTTTCGCTATCCCATAAAGCCGCCGTGTATGCAAGGACTCGTTCATCGTCAAAAGTTCCAATTCCCAGAAGCAAAGTTTTCATCAATTTGCCTGCAATTCGTGATGGCCGTCCAACCGCTAAACCATCTGCTTCTGTTTTTCCATCAAGACCAATATCATAAACAGAGATTTTGTCATTTAACCCTGTCGCCATTCCTAAAAGAACTGAGGAAATATGAGTTGGCTCTGCAAAAATCGCATGAACATTCGGACCTAAAATTTCTTTTAAACCAAAAGTAACACCACTTGGTGAACCACCAACACCCGCGGGTAAATATACGAACAGCGGATGATGAGCGTCTACTTTAATATTTTGATCTTTTAATTGTTTTTGTAATCTTATTGCAGCAACGGAATATCCCAAAAACAAATCATAACTACCTTCATCATCAATAAAGTACATATTAGGATCTTTTTCAGCTTCTTTTCGCCCAGCAGTTATTGCAGCAGTAAAACTACCGTCATATTCAATGACTTTAACTCCCTTTGCTCGAAGCAAATCTTTTTTCCAAGTTTTAGCATCTGAGGACATGTGAACTTTCACTTTAAAACCAAGACGAGTAGCTACAATTCCGATACTAAGCGCTAGATTTCCCGTTGATCCAACAGAAATACCGTAATGACTAAATAATTCTTTAAATCTATCTTCTCTTAAAATAGAATAATCATCTAAATAAGTCAGCATTCCAGCTTCAATCGCAACTTTTTCTGCAAACTTTAAAACTTCGTAAATTCCACCACGAGATTTAATAGAACCAGAGATCGGTAGCTTATTATCTTCTTTAAGGTAAACATTTCCGGGTAAAGAATAATTTTCCAGCTGTGTAAGCGTTATTTTCATCTTGGGAATCGGGGTTAATGGAGATTCAAGAATCCCGTGACTTGGCGCCGTTTCTGGAAATTCAGCAACAAAATAAGAAGCAAAACGATCAAATCGTGCTGCAGCATCAAAGATATCGGCTTGTGAAACAGGTAAATTAGCGGAATCTCCGTAATCTGGATTAAGCCAAAAAACTTCTTTTGCTGCCATTAAATCAGCTACAATTGGTGATGCCTTAATTAAACTATCAATATCCAAGCTTAAATATCTCCTAACTATTCTTTATTAAGATAACCGATCTCATATGCATCTCTTGCAATCATTAACTCTTCATCGGTGGTAATCAGCAAAACTTTAACAGCTGATCCCTCACCTGTCAGATCTATTTCTTCGCCTCGAACATCATTTTTTTCCAGATCAATTTTTGCATTTATAAACGAAAGTTGATTAATAATGTTTTCGCGAATTTCAGCATCATTCTCACCAATACCAGCAGAGAAAGTTATCACATCAACTGAACCCATCTCAGCAACGTAGGAACCAACATATTTAACAATTCGGTTTACGAAAATATCCAATGCTAGCCGTGCTCTTTGGTTGGTATCTTCTACTTTCTGTAAATCCCTCATATCAGGAGAAATGCCCGAAAGTCCCAACAATCCTGATTTTTGATTAAGGATGTCAGCCATTTCATTTGGGTCGCTTATTTTTAACTGGCTCATCAAAAACAAGACCAATGAAGGGTCAATATCGCCCGAACGGGTTGACATCGTAATTCCTGCCATTGGAGTAAATCCCATCGATGTATCAATGACTTTACCGTGCTCAGTAGCAGTAATTGACGCTCCACTGCCAAGATGCAACGAAATGATATTAAGATCTTCCAATTTTTGATTCAGCATTTCAGCAGCTCTACCAGTAATGTAGCGATGACTTGTACCATGCGCTCCATATTTTCTCGCGCCGTAATTCTTATAGTACTCGATTGGAATACTATATAAATAATTAACTTCTGGCATTTGCGAATAAAGAGCCGTATCAAAAACTGCAACTTGCGGCAACTTAGGATTAGCCTGCACAAAAGCTTCCATTCCCCGTGCTTCACTATAATTATGTAGTGGCGCATAAATTGACAAATATTTAATGTTATTAATAACGTGTTGATCAACTAGAGTCGATTTTTCGTAGGTCTCTCCCCCCGCAACAACTCGGTGCCCTACTCCCCCTAATTCATCAAGACTATCAATTATCTTAGAATCAACGAGATTTTTTAGTAGCAGCGTAACCGCTTCGTTATGATCTTTTACATCTTTTTGAAACTCTATTTTCTTGCCGTCATTTGATTTCAACTCAAAAGTTGAACCACTTAATCCTAAGCGATCGACCATGCCTGAAGCAATTACTGTTTCTTCTGGCATTTCAAAAAGTTTAAATTTAAGCGTGGAACTACCACAATTAATCGCAATAATTTTGACCATATTTTTTACATCCTTCTATTATATATACTTAATCTCTCTGCTCCAGGCTTTCAAAGTCGAGAATAACTTCTGATAGCTTTTGAGATCCTCAATATCAGCAAGTTGATAAATCAAAACCGGAGTTATCTGTTTGGCATTATCGCCATGCTTCTGGAGAATAATAATGTTCTTAACAAATTTATGATCGGTAAAACTGTTGAGCGGCAGACTAATAATTCCTTGGATATAAGCGCTTTCTCTCAACATTCTTAATAATACACCACTTTGCTCACTTGTGAAAATATTTTGCGGAACTGCCATAATAGCAAAACCGTTATCGTTTAAAATTTGGATACTTCTCTCAATAAAAAGATTCTGCACGTAAGTCAAATTATCATTGTCTTTAACTTGGAAGTCATCAAGCCCTTGGGTTTGGGGATAATACCCGACCGGCACATCACTAACCAAAAAATCAGCTTTCTTCGAAAAATTATAACTGACTACATCGTCAAAAACCTGTTCAGTTGCGTTACCAAACGAGAAAAGAGGACGGTATTCGTTAGAAAAATCAAAGAACTCTTCATTATTATCAATTAAAGTAGCGTTAATTTGATCATTTTGAAGGTTTGCTAAAATCGAAAAAGTGAGACTCCCCGTCCCCCCGCCGAAATCGACTAATTCAACCGACTGTTCATCAGCTAGGAGCGAAATAATTTCCGAAAAAATTAAGCCAATCGCAGGTGGTGTCAAACGATGATTAAAATCGTGATCATTGCGCACCAAAACATTCACCGCAATTGACTCAACTAAGAGTTGCCGTTCCTTCAAGCTTAAATTATTTAAATGATTTGCATCTACTATTTGTTGATATTTTGGCTGATCGAAATTTTTAATAAAATCTGTAACCTCAGCTAGTTTCGTAAAATTCAAATCGTGGTCAAGCTGACCAATATTTTTCAGGATATTAGGATCCATATTCAAACCATAACTTTATTTTCATTTCAATTACCATCTTAACCGAAATAGAAGTAAAATTAAAGATTTTGATTCCAATTTTTATGGTGTGTCGTTAACCAAAGTGAAAGTAATTTGTCCTGTGTAGTACCCTGGCGCTGGAATATCATGCGGATTACCGTCAAAATAGTATTGGCTCCCAATTTTAATTGCCAGAGCGACGGCGTATTTGATAGAAACCGAATTATGCCATTGGTTCCATAATTCGGACGGCGATAATTATAACTAGCTCTGGTGTCAAAATTGCTTAAATCTAATGTGGTTAAGGAACTACACCCATAAAACATACCGCTATACAAAATTCTCGGTTTCAATTATCCAATTTTGACGATTTTAAAATCAAAAAAGGCGTAAGCTGTTAACCTACGCCAAATTTTAATGAGTGAGATGTTTAACAATTCGATCCCCCACAAATTGAATCAAAAAGACTAATATTAAGATAAAAATCGTTGCGACAATCGTAACATCATTTTCAAAACGTTGAAAACCAATATTAACTGCTAAGCTCCCGAGTCCTCCAGCTCCGACTGCGCCAGCCATTGCGGTTAAACCGATCAAGCTAATGATTGTCAAAACACTCGCACGCACCAACTCTGGCAACCCTTCAACCAAATAAATATTAAACACGATACTTACATTAGACTCTCCCATCGCTTGAGCTGCTTCGATCACGCCGGGATCAACCTGGACCAAAGCATTTTGCACCTGCCGAGCATAAAACGGCGTTGCGGAGGCAACTAAAGGCACTAGAGCGGCAGTCGGTCCAATTGTTGTATGCACGATTAGACGAGTAAACGAAGCGAGGAGCGCTAACATTATAATGAAGGGAATGGAACGAAAGACGTTAACTAATTTATCTAAGATACTGTAGAAAACCGGGTGGGGATTGATTCCGTTTTTATCGGTCACCACCAATAAAACTCCGAAAAACAATCCTAGAATTCCCGCCATAAATGCGCTAGCAAAGGTCATATAGAGAGTCTGCCAGATCGCACTGACAAATCCATAATCGCCGCTCCAATTAGTTACTACATTTGGTAAATATTTTGCAATAAAACTCATTTTTCATCGATCCCTTCAATTTCTCTGACGTGCACCTTTGATTGCTTTAAATAATCGATTGCTTGCGTAATTTGTTCTGACTGTCCTGACAATATAACCACTAAATTGCCAAGCGGCTGCCCCTGAAGCATTTCGATGTTGCCGTAAAGAATATTGGCTGATACTTGAAATTTCTGATACAAAGACGAGATCAATGGCTCATCTGCAGATTCTCCGAGATATGAGAGTTGAAGCATCTTCTCCCCTGCCTTAAGATTTCTGACATCGAAGGCTGCTAAAGTCTCATCTAATCGAGTTGTAGTGTTAATAAACGATTTAGTGAGCGCAGTTTTTGGCTCGCTGAAAATTTGATAAACAGAACCTTCTTCAATAATTCGACCTTGATCCATCACCGCCACCTGATGGCTAATTTGTTTAACGGCTTCCATTTGGTGCGTAATTAAGACGATCGTTAATCCTAGTTGTTTGTTCAACCGATTCAATAATTCCAAAATCGACTGAGTAGTCTTGGGATCCAGCGCACTCGTTGCCTCATCAGAAATCAAGATATCAGGATGATTTGCCAGTGCTCGGGCAATTCCTACCCTTTGCTTTTGGCCGCCAGATAACTGACTCGGGTAATTATTAGCTTTATCGCTCAGTCCAACCAATTCCAGAAGTTCCTTAACTCGCTCTGATTTTTGCTGCTTGGTCAAATCACTGCCCTTTAGCGCAAAAGCAACATTATTAAATATTGTCCGGGCATTCATTAAATTGAAATGTTGAAAAATCATCCCGATTTTTTTCCGGCTAGCGCGCAATTCCTGCTCTTTTAAACTTAAGAGATCCTGACCATTTACCAGAACTTCTCCCGCACTTGGGCGCTGCAACAGGTTGATTACTCGTACCAAAGTGCTCTTACCAGCACCGGAGTAGCCGACGATTCCAAAAATATCGCCCCGATTAACGTTTAAGCTCACGTGATCAACCGCCCGTACTTTCTTTTCCTTGTTCGAAAAATCAACAGTGATGTCTTTTAATTGAATAATTGGTTCTTCCAAAGTGATTACCTTCTATCTTTAAAATTTATAATTCCAAGCGGGAACCGACGAACCCTGGTAGACCTCTTTTAATTTTTGAGCAACTTTTTCAGTCTGATACGCCTTAACTACTTCTTGATACGTTTTATTGTTTTTGTCTTTCTTTTGAGCAACTAGAACGTTGATCCAAGGCTTAGATTTCTTTGTAATTTTTTCAGTGTAAATAGCAGTGTGGGGATTCAATTTAGCATCAAGTGCGACGCCATTATTGATTATTGCCACTGTCACGTCATCAAGCGAACGAGCGGTTTGAGAAGCATCGAGTGGTGTAATTTTAACTTTTTTAGGATTCTTAACGACATCATTTGGCGTTGGAATTTCAACTCCTGATTTCAAAGTGATAACTTTTGCCGATTCCAGCAATTGCAGCGCCCGTGCTTGATTCGTAGCATCGTTAGGAATTGAAATCGTATCACCGCTCTTTAAATTATCGATACTTTTAATTTTCTTAGAATAAACAGCCAGCGGAGCAATAATTGTATTGCCAATTGGTACTAAATCAGCATGGTGAGCTTTATTCCAATTATTTAAATAAAAAATATGTTGATAAGAATTAAGATCAATATCGCCGCTGACTAAAGCTTGGTTTGGCTGATCGTAAGTCGTAAATTGCACCAATTTAACCTCAATGCCCTTTTTCTTTAACTCCGGCTTAATCGCATCCCAAACCCGTTCGTCGGATCCAATAATCCCGACCTTGACTGTTTTTGTCCCCTCACTCGATGACTCGCTTTTCTTGCTGCTGCCACACGATACTAAAAATAATGCAGCGCAGAAAGTCAAAACTAGCAATAACAATTTTTGATACTTTTTCATTTTCCATTCCTCCTAAATTTAAAACCAAAAAAACTCGCTTCTAAAATAATTTAGAAACGAGTTACTCGTGGACCATTCTACTTCAGGATCAGCTTACACTAATCCCCTCACTAACTTACAAAAAGTACTATAAGCGTGCACGGTAATGGGTGCCAGGCATCATCGCTTAAAATATTCAGCGATGCCAATCATGGGCCATTTTCGATTGACTTAATCTAACTTGTTCTCATCTTCTCAAGCTCTCTGGATAGACTTCATCAATTTACTTTCCCAATCAACTTGTTTGGTTTGATTGATATAGAATTTAAATCATTTTGAACTAATTGTCAAATCTTTTTTGAAAAAAAAATCAAAAGATTGACAACTGTGTTTATAATTAAGCAAACAGGAGGAACAAAAATGAATAAAGAAAAGAAAATTAAAGTTTTACAAGACTTGATCAAAATCAATTCAGAGAACGCTCACGAAATCAAAGTGGCGCAATACTTACATGATTTATTATCTGAGTACCAAATCGAAAGCGAAGTTCTCCCACTTGACGGGGACCGCGCAAACTTGGTGGCTGAAATTGGTCAAGGTGAAGATCCTCGGATTTTAGGATTTTCAGGCCACATGGATACGGTTGCAGTTAGCGATACCAACGAATGGACCTATGACCCATTTTCTGGTCACATCGAAGGTGATCGGCTTTATGGACGAGGAGCAGCCGACATGAAAAGCGGTCTCGCAGCTCAAGTCATCGCTTTAATCGAAATGACTGAAGAAGGCAAACTTCCGGCCGGAAAAATTCGCTTTTTAGCCACTTTTGCCGAAGAAAGCGGGGCTCCTGGCTCAGAACTTTTAACCAAGCAAGGCTATTCCAAAGATCTTTCAGGCTTAGTTATCTCTGAACCTACCAGTGGTCGGGTAATTTATGCCCATTCAGGATTTTTGAATTATCAAGTCGAAAGCTTTGGCATCGCTGCCCATAGTTCAGATCCAAGCAAGGGAGTTAATGCAATTAGTAACTTGCTGCCTTTTTTAAATGTTGAGAAACACTTCTTTGAATATGCACCCGAAGACCCCATTTTAGGGCCAGTTCCTCACAGTGTAACGATCATTGAAGGCGGCAAACAAATCAACACGATCCCTAATTATGCCCTGCTCCGAGGAAATATTCGGCCAACTAACAGTTTTTCTAACGAAGAAGTGATTTCGGTCTTAAACGCCGAAGTTGATAAAATTAATCAGCTCCCTGATCACCAACTAAAATTAACGATCATCAACGATCTCTTGCCAATTGGCACTGATCCTCAAAGTGAATTTATCCAATTTATTAAATCTATGGCCCAAGAAGGTTTCGCCACTAACGACATTGAACTCGACATCATGAAAGGCGGCACTGACGCCAGTTTATTTATTCGAGCTAACCCTAATTTACCTGTAGCCATTTTTGGAGCTGATGATTGGAATATTTCTCATCAAAAAGATGAATTCACCACATTAAGCAGTTATTTTCATTTAATTGATTCATTGAAGCTGATTGGCGAAAAGTATTTCATCAATGTGCACTAGCGTTTAAAAATCCGCTTATATCCATTTTTAAGTTTAACGGTCACTGTTCCGTCTTTTTTATTGACGGTTCCTTGATCGGTTTCGAAATATTCTTGATCTTCGGGACAAAGCCGTCTAATCGTATCACTAAGATAATAGTTACTGATTAATTGACTAGAATCAGTGTGATCTAAAGTATTTCGCTCGATAAATAAAACAACAATTAAAACCAAGTTGAAAATTAAAACTGCACTCAAAATAGTGCTAGCGCGCAGCCGGTGACGTCTCAAAGAATATATATGTTTCAAATTTTTTTCCATTGATTACAACTTTTTCCTTAATGGTTTCATTGTTTTCTTGCTGATAACTTAACTGATCAATTCCTGTTAAAAGCGGCATATGTCCGCCATTGACACTACGAACTCGGATCATATTTTTATATCTTTCTAAAAAAACAGTATTTCCATTAGATACGCCAGAAAATTTCAGCTGATCTGGTGAAAATTCCTGCAGCTTAACTTCATCGCCTAAATAAATATCTCTTTGAATTACTGCCAAATGATAATCGTTAGTTGTTTCATTTTTGACTTGCTGATTAATGGCCTTTAAACAGCTGATTATTAAAGATATTACAAAGACCGCCAGACAAGTTAAAAAGAGAGAAATAACCGCTTCAATTAAGAGAAAAGCTGGTAATTTATTTTTCATTCCAATTAATCTCCATTTGATGCTGATTACTGAGATTAATAGCTTTAATTTTGCCCCGATCCAAACTAATTTCATAAATCACACTATTTATGGTGATTTGACGTGGAATTTGGGTTTGCTTTTGGCGTGCCATCGCCGCACTTCGCAAACAAAAAGCTAAGTTCTCTTGCTCTGAAAATTTTTTTGTCGCCCGATAACTCGACCAATAAGTACTCGTCAGGCTGAAAACTCCCAGCGATAAAATAGCTAACGAGATGATACTTTCCAACATAATAAAAGCTTTGAGTCTAAACTTTAACAAAAGTCACCGTCCCCCATCCCATCTGTAACGTTAAACGATACAAATTATTATTTGTCTGATCTTTAAAAAAGATAGAAATCGGCGCGATCCCTTTTTCCCCATAGATTCTCACTTCTGAATTTTTAACGAGCGTTAAAAATTTAGGTAACTTCATACAAGTGTTTGTTTTTTGAGTTAAAAGATTTTTCACCGTGATCTCCTGAATGTCTCGATCAAAAAATATCAGAAAATAGTCGTCATTAACCAAAGCCTGTTCCTTTAAAACATTAAACTTCTGATTTATTTCGACGGTAAAATTTTTAATTTCCTGATCACGAAAAGTCGTTTTAGGAACTAAGAAAGAAATGCTTAGAACCATCACGGTTAGTGCCAGGGTTATCACTGTTTCTATGAGCGTAAAAGCCTTACATTTAAGGAGTGATGGAAACATTGCCATCGTTGCTGATCGAAATTTTAGCTTTTTTCGCTTGCTCGACTTGGCGTTCATTAATCGCTCCCGCTGTTTTCAATTTATCCAAAGTGATTGGTTTTTCGATCTCATCAGAATAAAGATCAACTTGCGTTTGGATTGTCGTAACTAAAGCTGAATTAGTCTTATTTTCTGCTTTCTTCTTTTGACTGTTTAAATTAGGCAAAATAAGAAGCATTAAAAGACCAATAATAAAGAGTACGATCACCATTTCGATTAACGTAAATGCGTTGGACTTCTGGTGTTTTTTTAATTTACTAATTAATTGTTTCATTTTAAATTCCTTTCATCATTTGAAAAATAGGCAACATAATATTTAGATAAACAATTACTACGCATACTCCCACAAAAAGAAACATTAACGGCTGAATTTTATTGATAATTCTTTCAATTCCTGCCAAAAGTCGTTCGTAAATAATTTTTGTCAATGCTGAAAACTCAATTTTTAAGTTTTCAGTTTCAAGACCACGACCTAATAATTGTTCTAATTCTGTTGGAAAATATGTGTATTTACGAACAATTGCAATTAAATTTGTCCCACTGATAATTTCTTTTTCAATCTGCTGACTGATTTGAAACAAATAAGATTTTTTTGGGCGGGAATGACAAATTGCAATCATCTGATTGATAGAAAAACCATTTTGAACGAATAAAGTCAGATCAAACATGATCAAATAATGGTAATAACAAAGAATCGTCTTCCCGATTAGGGGCACTTTTCTAAAAATTTGAACTTGCTTGGTAACTGGCCGTAAAGATACTATTAAATAAAAAATTAATCCTGATAGGGTGAGGCCGATCACCAGGAAAAAACTAATGTTAATCAATTGATCCATCTTATTTTCAGAAGAACCCGTAATTGCTTGAAAACCTGCGGCTTTTAATCCCAACTGCAAGGCCGCTAGCATTGCCAAAAGAAAGATCGGATAAGTTAGAAGCTGTAAAATTTTCTTGGTTTGTGCATTACGATATTGCAACATTTTTCCGAATGTTATAAACGATTCTTGAAGGTTACCATGTGCGTAAGATATCTCTAATTGATCAATAATATTTTGGGCAATTCCCAATTCAGTCAATGCAGTGGTTAAAACCTCACCATTATGTAAACGATTAGTTAATTTTTGAATTCTTTTTTGATATTTTGGATAGACTGTCTCTAAAAAGTTAAACGCCTGAATAATTGAAAAGCCATTTTTCATCATTTCACCTAAATGAATCATGATGATCGCTTGATCTTTGCGTGCCAATTTATTTTTAGCCATAGATAAACCTTTCTAACGTTGATTTTGTAATTTGACTTCTATTTAGTGCTGTAATTAACTGATTTTGCCAATGTTTTAAAACTTGCTTTTCACTAAATTGATAGTCGCTTTTAAAGCCATCGAACACCTGGGTCATCGCCTTCATATTTTGATTTTGATCGGGTAAAATTCTTTGATAACAAACAGAATTCAGACAATTTTTTAGAGTAGTCATACTAATCCCAAGATCAGTTAAGCGATCCAATACCCCATAAATACTGCGTGCATGAATTGTCGAAAAAACTAAATGACCACTTAGAGATGCCGTAATTGCTGCATGCGCGGAGGTCTCATCTCTAATTTCCCCAATAATCAAAACATCTGGTCGGTGTCTAAGACAAGCTTTAATAATCTCGCTATAACTCATCTTGGCTGATAAATTAACCTGGGTCTGCAAAAATGTCGGTTCATAAACTTCAACTGGATCCTCCACTGTCATTACCATCGATTTTTGCGCTAATTTACGTGCTAAATAATAAATCAACGTGGTTTTGCCCGAACCTGTCGGCCCACTAAAAAGCATCAAGCCACGTCTTTGCGTGAAGTATTCTAAAGATTCCAGGTCTTGTGAGCGAAATACTGATATTTGATCGATAATCGGATAAATCAAGCGTAAAACAAGCGATTCACGGTTATTAAAATCTCCAATTGTCGAAATTCTTAAATAAATTTTTTCCTGCAACTCGGTGGTAAAATCCATTGCCCCCATCTGAGGTCTCCTGGTTTCACCTAAATTTAAACCAGCAGTAAATTTAAAATAATTGATAAATGTTGCTGCTGTTTGATCAGTAAGGTTCGAGAGAATTTTAAAACCCTCTTTGCCTTGAGCCGCAATCTGATACCCCTTTCCCCGGGGCAAAAAGTAGATATCAGTATAGCGAGACTTAATCCAGTTTTGCAGCTGCGAAGTAATATTTGTCGAGACTGTCAGAACAATCCTCCTTTCTTTTTTTAACCTCCTGCTCTATAAATTACGCAAAAAAATTTTTTTTGTTAAAAAAAAAGCAGAAATTTCTGCCCTTTAATTTAACCAGTAGTTCCTTCTTGCAATTTCACCGGCAATAAATATTCTTTTTTTGTAGATTCTTGTGCTAAGCGCTGCTTTAAAACTGCCACCGATTTTTTTGCCATCTGGTCAATTGGCTGAATGACTGTCGTCAGCTGGGGCAACAGTTCACGTACAATTTGCGTCCCATCGTAGCCAATCAATAAAAGATCTCTTGGAATTTGGCGGCCTAGATTTTGAGCAATCTGCATGATTTGCGCTGCATCCGTATCGTTAGAAGCAAAAATTGCTTCGACATCTGGATGTTCTAAAAAAATCCGTCGTAAAATTTTCACTTTATCTGCGGGAGTAATATTAAAATCCACTTCATAAGTAATTGGGGATAAATTATGTGCCTTCATTACCTGTTCGTAGGCTTCGCGCCGTCTTTTTGCTGGAGTTTCAAGATCATTTGGACCGTTAGTATGAATTATTTTTTTTGCTCCGCGCTCAATTAACCGTTCAGTTGCTAGAATTCCTCCACGGTAATTATCAGAAGCAATAACCGGAATATCTTCGTTCATAATCCGATCAATTGCCACAATCGGCAAACCTGACTGATGATACTGTTCAATGCCTTGATTATGAGTTCCAACAATTAATCCATCAACTTGCTTGATCAGCAACTGTTGAAGATAATCGGCTTCTTTTTGGGGATTGTTCATTGAATTACCAATCAAGACTTTGAATCCTTGTTGATACAAATCATCCTCCAAAAAAGCCGTTAATTCACCGAAAAAGGGATTGGCAACCGTCGGAAGCAAAATTCCAATTAAATCAGTTTTATTTTTGTAAAGCTGACGAGCTACCACATTAGGATGATAATTCAGCTCTTCCATTGCTTGATAAACTTTATCAATTGTTTTCTGACTCAAATAACCACGGTTATTCAAGACGCGAGAAACCGTGGTTTTTGATAAATTAGCTCTTTTAGCGACATCTTCTAATTTTGGCATTTTTCCTCACTAAGTAGATAATGAGTCTATTATATCCCAAAATTTATTTGCAAATCTGATAGGTGTTAATTTTTTCTGGCAACTGATAAACTGCGCAATCAAAATTATTATTTTTCTCACTTGTTAAGCAAATCTTAGGAGTTCCATTGAAATAGTAGCGATCTGTAAACACTGACTCCCCTTGATTTAGAAAAATTTCAAGTGAACTTTTATCGACAAAAATCTGAATTTCAAGTTGATCATTCATCTTCAGTTTTGCATAACGGGCATCTGAACGATCTGAACGTTTTAAAATAAATTTATTTTGTTCACGCTGATACTTTAATTCAACTTTTGAATCAGAATTGGAATCTTCAAAATTAATTGTAAATGTTGTTCCTTGAAATTCTTGGAGATCCATCTTCAAATTAATTTCCAGCTGAGAATAACCACTAACTAACTCAATGGAATTGTGAACAGAGATATTTCCTTCTCTTAAAGTTTTCTGACGTAGAGATTTCATTTCTGCAATTGGCTGTTGATAGATCTGACCAACTCGCTCAACCAATTCACGAGGCAAAGTCAGCGCTCCAGCCCAGCCATCTTTTTGTTCAGGCATGTCGCTTCTCCACATATTAAGCCATCCAATTGCAATTCTCCGACCATCAGGAGTCAGCATTGTCTGAGGTGCATAAAAATCATGACCTTGATCGAGCTCATTAAACTGACCATGGCGAAAAATATTATTCTCATAATCAAATTCTCCAACAAAATAGCCTGATTGGTGTATATTAAGATATTTTTCAGCTTGAGAAACAATCCCTTGCGGAGACGTGAGCAGAAAATCTTGTCCATTTAAACGAAAAAGATCAGGACATTCCCACATATATCCTTCTTCATCAGCTGAAATTGCTTTTGCTACAGCTCCCAAATATTCCCAGGTCTTTAAATCGTCAGATCGATAGACTAACAAGCGTCCTAACTGATCATTGTTTTGACTCCCAACCGCCAAATAGTATAATCCATCTCGCTCCCAGACTTTTGGATCACGAAAATTTTTCGTATTGTCTTTTGGTGGCGTCGCAATAATTGGGTTCTTTTCGTACTTCGTAAAATGAATGCCATCTTGACTAAAAGCCAAATTTTGATTTTGCCAGTAATGTTCTGGATCGCCGTCGTCATAATAATTGTTGCCCGTATAAATCAAATAAAGAACATCATCTTTAACAATTGCACTTCCTGAAAAACAACCGTCTTTATCTTCAGAATCCCCTGGAGTCAGTGCAATCGGTAGTGTCTCCCAGTGCAGTAAATCACGACTTCTGGCATGACCCCAGTGCATCGGACCCCATTCAGACGAATACGGATGATATTGATAAAAGATATGATAATAACCTTTAAAATAGCAAAAGCCATTGGGATCGTTGATCCAGCCAGATGGTGCCATCAAATGATATCCTAAACGATAACGCAAATCGCTTAATTCTTGTAATTTTTTTACTTCAGTCATTTTTAAACCTCACTTTTTTTATGATCGGATAAAAGGATCACCATAAACATCTTGATCATCCTTTTTTAACACAAAGAATGCATAAATTCCCGCAATCAAAACGGTTAATGCAATTACATGGAAAGTATTGCTGTAGCCGACTTTATCTCTTAATGTGCCCAACGGAGTTGACAATAAAAATTGCCCCACTTGCGATGCCACCTGAAAGCCAATCATGTAGAGAGTTGCTGACAATTTGGTATCAAAATGGAGTGTAAAATATCGAAAAATTGGGAGCGAAAATAAAGGCACCTCAATTGAGTGTAACATTTTAATACAGGAAATTGCCACCGGATTATGAAATAAACCGCAAGCTCCTATTCGCACAAACATCACAGTTACTCCCAAAAGCAACGCATTTCTAACTCCAATTTTCTTCATCAAAATTGGCACTAAACTCATCATCAACGCCTCACAGAAAACTTGCACCGAATTTAAAATTCCATACATATGCTGACCCAATTCAGCAGTAGCAAACAAACGTGTGTAAAACTCGGGAAACATCTGCTGGTCAAAAACGGTATAAAAAGTATTCGTAAACATAATGAAAATGATGATTAACCAAAGATCCCGAATTTTTAACAATCCCAACATATCTTTAATTTTTGGTGTTTGTTCTTCAGAATCTTCTTCATCCGCTAAATCAGCTTCTTTTTCCTGTTTTGGCGTCCAAAAAACGAGTTCTAAAAGCAGTAATACGCCAAACAGAGAGCCAACCCAAAAATTCAGTTGCGGATTAATCGGAAATAAAAAACCAGCCAATAAAGCAACTAACGCATAGCCAAATGACCCCCAAGCTCGAGCCTGTCCATATTCAAAATTGAATCTCCGACTTAATTTTTCTGAAACTGCTTCAAAAATTCCTGATGCAGACAAAAATCCCGCCGATAGAACGAACCAGCTATAATTCCTAGAAGAAAATTTCGATGTAATAAAGGCGAATAGATCCAAACAAAGAAAGGACCAATCAACGATTCAATAATCGCACAAAAAATTAACAAATATCTTTTAATTACTAATTTATCCTGTAAAGTGCCGTAGATAAACATTAATATTAGCGTCACTAACGAATTAGCTCCATAGATGGTCCCTACTTCACTGCCTGACAAGCCTAGGCCGTTTTTAGTCGAAGTTAACCAAACTTGAAAAAATGACCACCACACTCCCCACGAAGCAAAGAACAATAACAAAGTTACGGAACTTTGCAAGTAGGAAGGATTTTTTAAAGTCTGAGCTAAAGAATTTTTTGACTTCATTACCAATATCCTCAATCTTTTTATTAGTTATACTAACCGGTTAGCATAACGCTTACAACAAAATATTATAGCGCTTTCTCTAAAGGTGTCAACCGGTTAGCATGTTTTTTCTATTCATTGACTTTTTTTGGGGGATCTTTCTTTAAAACAAAAAAGGCGTAAATGCCTGCAGTTAAAACAATTAGCGCAATTACGTAAAAAGTATCACTGTAACCAACTCGATCTCTTAAAGTTCCTAAAGGAGTTGACAATAAGATTTGACCTACTTGGGAAGCTACTTGAAACCCGATCATGTAAAGTGTTGCTGAGAGTTTCGGATCGAAATGGATGTTAAAATATCTGAAAATAGAGAGTAAGAAAAGGGGTACTTCAATTGCCTGAAAAACTTTTATAAAGGAAATTGCTAAAGGGTCATGCAATAATCCGCAAGCACCAATTCGCACAAACATTAAGGCGACTCCTAACAGTAATGAATTTCTAACCCCGATTTTTTTCATCAAAATTGGCACTAAACTCATCATCAAAGCTTCTGTGAAAACTTGAACCGAATTTAAAATTCCATACATCCGCTGACCTAATTCTGGCGTTGCAAATAAACGCGTATAAAAATCCGGAAACATTTGCTGATCAAAGACAGTAAAAAACGTTGTAGTAAACATCACAAAAATTATGATCAACCAAAGATCACGAATTTTTAATACCCCAAACATATCTCTTACTTTGGGAATTTGTTCTTTTTTTGACGTATCTTCTTTCTTGGTGTTAGGTCGCCAGAAAATGAGCTCCAAGAGTAACAATAAACCTAAGAAAGATCCAAACCAAAAATTCAATTGTGGATTGATTGGAAATAAAAAACCCGCTAGTAAGGTAACTGAAGCATAGCCAAGAGATCCCCCTGCCCGAGCGTAACCATATTCAAAGTTAAAACGACGACTTAATTTTTCTGAAACTGCCTCAAAAACCCCGATGCAGACAAAAAACCTGCTGAAAGTACAAAGGACCCTGTTATTATTCCTAAAATGAAATTATGATGCAAAAGAGGCGAATAAATCCAAACAAAGAAAGGCCCAATTAGTGTATCTATGACCGCACAAAAAATTAACAAATAACGTTTGGTCACCAATTTATCCTGAATTGCACCATAAATAAACATTAAAATCAGTGTCACCATTGAGTTAGTACCATAGATGGTCCCTACCTCAGCGCCTGATAAACCTAACCCATTTTTCGTAGAAGTTAGCCAAACTTGAAAAAATGACCACCATACACCCATCGAAGCAAAGAATAGCATCAATGTCGCTGCACTTTGTAAATACGATTCGTTATTTAACGTCTGATTTAAAATTTTTTTTGATTTCATTAAGTATACCTTCATTTTCATTAACAATAACGATTTATAGCACAAAAAAAGTGCTCTTTTAAGAACACTATATCACATATAGATTTTATTCACCTAGATATGCAAAGACTACTTTTTCGTCATAAATGTGTAGCATATTCTGATAAATAAAACGAGAAATTAGAGCCAATGCAATTGGAATTACAAACCACACAATCAAAGCGACAACAATATTAAGACTGGCTTTACCTGCATCAAGTGATGCTAAGGGCCCGACCATTCCAACTAAACCAAAACCAGCTGAAGCAGGCGTTCCCGAGACCCCAAAAATTGCAACTGGGATTGCTGAAATAATTGTTGTGGTTAAAATTGGTAAAAGAATAATCGGATGACGGAACAAATTAGGAATCATCATTTTCATAGCTCCTAGAGCAATTGCCAAAGTCATCCCTGATTTATTGACTTTCCACGAATGAACCACCAGAACAATTGTAGTTGCTGCAACACCCATTGCCGCAGCTCCAGCGGATAAACCATTTAATTGAATTGCCATTCCGATTGCCACGGTCGATATGGGAGTGATAAGAATTACAGCAAACATACAAGCGATTAATATACTCATTAAAACTGGCTGTAACTTTGTAAATGAATTGATTACATCACCAATCCAAACTGTAATTTTAGCAACATAAGGTAAGATAATAAGCCCAATCCAACTTGCACCACCCCCAATTAAAATTGGACCTGCAACGATTTTGACTGAACCAAATTTATCCCCTACCAATAAGGTCAAGCCCACCGCAATCGCGGCCGTTAACATCGTATTAATTAAATCTCCAGTCCCGTTAGAAACAAACATCCCTGCAGCTTTTGTCACAGGATTTAAAATCTTGGGATTAAACTGAGTTACTCCAGAACCAACGTAGGCAGCACCTGCTACAATAGCGATATCAACTTTGGTAAAATTAAAAGCCAAAGCGATTAATGCACCTATCAACAACGGTGTCGTAAATTGAAAAGTGAGTAAAACTCTGGTCAATTGAACGGCAATTGGGTTTGGTCCAAATAATTTCAAAATTCCCGATAATACCGCATTTGGCAGTAATCCAACAATAATTCCTGTTGCAGTTCCTGCTAAGATATTATTCATAAAACTACTGGCAGTTATTTTTTCTTGCGTTGCTTCATTTGTCATATTTTTCCCCTAACTTACATTTATTATTTGTTCCTTTGCATGGATTAATTGAGTTAATAGAGTGCAATAAGGCGTTGGCACCCCATATTTTGTTCCTTTACTAGAAATTGCACCATTAATGAAATCAATTTCAGTTGGCCGATGATTCTTGATCAAATCTTGATACATCGAAGGATAATGTTCAGTAATATCGCCCAAAAAAGTTTGGTAAATATGTTCGTAAACTTCTTCTTGGTCTAAGTTAATTCCCTCTTTTGCCCCGACAGCCGCAAATTCAGCAATTATCTCTTTAAGAAGAGTTTCTGCCTCCTTAGTTTTTCCTAATTGACCGATATTGCATTCTAAGATCGTACATAAACTATTTAAGGTCCCATTTAACGCAGCTTTGCGATAAATAGAATATTTAACGTTTTCACTGTAACGAGCATTCAATCCCGCATCACTTAAAACCCCAACAACTTCTTCAGCAAATTTTTTGTGATCTGACCCTGGTTCAAGGTTTTGCATTTCGACATCCCCCGTCCCAAACAATTTAACTCTACCAGGAGCCTCCATAATCGCTGTCCACATCGTAATACCTAACAAAATATTTTGCTTTGGTACAAACTCCTTTAATACCTCTTCATGACCCATCCCATTTAACAAGCACAAGACATAGGTATTAGGGCCAATAATCTGCTTTACCCCTTGGAGCATCTCTCGCAATTGATATGATTTAGTAAAAACAATAATTAAATCGGCCTGTTGTTCATCTTTTTCAATCTCTTCAGGCGATATAATCGGAATATATTCAAAGAGCTCTTCACCATTAAAATTAGCGAATATTCCATTTTTTTTGATTGTATCTACGTTTATCTGCCAACCATCAATCAATTTGACATCATTTCCTTTTTTGTGCAATTTAATTGCAAAACGGCTACCCATCCCACCAGCACCAAGAATTGTAATTTTCATAATTTGTTCCCCCGTTATTGATATTCTTTTCTGAAAAAAAGTAAAGTTATTGTATCAATTTATGAATCAATAAACAATGATATTCAAAATTTTTTTTCAAAAAAATTCAATTTGTTTTTTAAAAAACGCTGAAATCCTTGATAAATCAAGATCTTTAATTTGCCTACAAAATCACATTTGAAATTTATCAAATAAAAATTCAGAAAAAAATTGAAAATTACCTCATTTGTTGCAAAAAAAAAAGCCCTTTTTCAAAGGCTATCAAAAATAATTATTCTGCCGCAGTATAAACATCTGAAACATCATCACTATCATCAAGTGCATCCAGCATGTGTTCAAATTTTTCTTCTTTGTCTTCTGGCACTTTAGTTGTAACGTTAGGAATCATGCTTACTTCTGCACTTGAAAGAACGTATCCAGACTTCTCTAAACTCTCTTTAACCTCATTAAGAGATTTGGGATCAGTATAAATCGTATAATAATCATCTTCATTAACGATATCATCCGCGCCAGCGTCTAAAGCATCTAGTGTCAATTGATCTTCGTCGAGATCTTGGTCTTCTTTAGGGATAATAATTTCACCCTTACGAGAAAACATGTAAGATACTGAACCAGTTTCCCCCATTGTTCCGCCGTTACGATTAAATGCCATTCTAACTTCGGTTGCAGTTCGATTTTTGTTATCGGTTAAAGCATAAACCAAAACAGCAACTCCGCCGGGACCGTATCCTTCATAGACAATTTCCTCATAATTTGCACCGCCAACTCCTGATGCTTTATCAATTGCCCGTTTAATATTGTCTTTTGGCATGTTAGCTTGTTTAGCTTTCTCCATAACCAATCGTAAATTAGGATTACCTGACGGATCAGGTCCTCCAGCCTTTGCCGCAACATAAAGTTCTTTCGATATTTTTTGAAAAATCTTTCCTCTCTTTGCGTCTTGAGCGTTTTTACGACCTTGAATATTGTGCCATTTTGAATGTCCTGACATATTCAAAACTCCTTTAGTTAAATTCTATAAATGTCTACCATTATCGTTTACCGTTAAATAATATAGCACTCTATGCCAGTTCATTCAATACTAAGCCTCAATTGCCCGAACGAAAAATCATTTTTTTGATCTTTTGAAGAGCCTTTTTCCCAAAAACATAATTGGCCAGGCCTGTCTTTAAAACAAGGAAGCCATAAATTATAACGCCCAAAATGATGGCAACAATTAAAATAATTACCGCCAAAAAACGATCTCTTGGATCTACAAAATGATACATAAGTTTAACCGCAAAATTAGTGACCAAGGCCATGACCATCGAAAGCAATAAAAGGGCAAATGAACGGCGCATAAAATAATTAAGTTTTAAGAAAATGTATGAACCAATTCCCTAAACATTAACAGACACGTAATTAAAAGCGCCAGTCCCGTGGCAAAAATAGCTCCTTTTTCCCGCATAAAATAAACGCAAGGGAACTGAAATAAAAGTTTTAATCCAATCCCAAACAATAAATATTTAATTGCAACTGAATTAAAGTATGAAGCCTGAAAAATCGCAGATAATACCATAAACATAGCTTCAACAATACAAACAACTGCTGAAATTTGGAGAATTAAAATTCCTAATCGATCATAGCGATAAAAATAGTGTAAAGCGGTGCTGCAACAGCCATAACACCTAATGAAGCCGGAAATATGATGAAATTAAATACTTCAAGAATTTTCCTGATCTGAACTCTAATTTTTCCTACTTCTTTTTTGTAATCATTGATGATAAAAGCGGAGTTAAACTCACTGCCATCGCAACTGCTAGCGACAAGACAATCGTCGTTAATTTATTGGCATTTGCAGCAAATAATGCGTAGAAGAAGTCCAATTGATCCTTGGAATAATGTTTAACCAAAAGCATCGCTCGATTAAAAGTGTACTGATCAATTAAGAAAAACAAAGTGATTGAAGAATCAGTGAAAATGTACGGGACTGATTGCTTAATAATCTCAAGAAATAAATCTGTAGTTGAAAGCCTGGAATTCCTTTCATTAACGTTTAAATGATATTTTTTTTTATGAAGCAAAATTGTACTTAAAAGAAACAAAAGGGAAAAAACTGCGCCAATAAAAGCTGCAAACGTTGAAAAAACAACTGCTAGAACATAGGAACGGTGAAAAACCTTAATAATTAGATACGTCGATCCTAAGATAAAAATAATGCGGAAATTTGCTCAATAAGTAGAGAGATGGCTGATGGTTTCATATCATTGAAACCTTGAGTAAATCCTCGTAAAAGACTCATAACCGGAATTATCAAAATTGCAACAGAAAGCGAGCGAAAAATCGGAATTAATCGATTATCGCCAGCTGAAAGGACTGGTGCAACAACAAACATTATCACACTAAACAAAACCCCAGTGCCACCATAACATGGCTCCATGTTTAAAAATCTTTTTGCTGGTAGAATACTCACCCAAAGCGTTATACTTTGCTACTTGTTTTGCAATAGCTCCTGGAATCCCAGCCTGTGAGATAACCAGAAAAAGCGCATACCACTGATATCCTTTTGAAAAAGAGAGTTAGCGATTGCATCATTTGGTCGTAACCAATTAAGCCAGGGAATTACATAAAGTGCCCCTAAGAGATTGGAGGCAACGTTACCAAATGTCATCCAAAATGAACCGCTGATAAATTTTGAATTGGTGCTTTTATCGTTTGCCAAGAATTCCCTACTTAACCACAATATTAACGATTTTATTAGGAACTACAATAGTCTTAACAACTTGATGGTCCTCAATAAATTTCTGAACATTTTCCAGATTTTTAGCTTTATCTTTTAACTGTTCTTGATCCTCATCAACAGAAGCTTCAATAGTTCCTCTCAATTTGCCATTTACCTGAACGGCTATTGTTACCGTATCCTCAACAATCTTATTAACATCAAAAGTTGGCCACTCCGAGTATGTTAAAGATTCATTATTACCTAATCGTTCATTTAGTTCTTCTGTTAAATGAGGAGCAATTGGATTTAATAATTTCAAGAAATTTGTTGCCATTTCGCGATTAAAATGGTCGGCCTTTTGTACTTCATTAATGAAGACCATCATTGCAGAAATTGCAATATTAAATCGCATTCTACTGTAATCTTCAGTCACCGTTTTAATGGTTTTATGATAAATAAAATCTAGCTCTGGTGTGTTTTGATCAGTAATTTTTGAACTAAGTTCATCGCTATCTTCATCAACATAGATCCGCCAAATTCGATCTAACCATCTTCTTGTTCCGGCTAAACCTTCATCCGACCAACTAATTGACTGTTCGAGTGGTCCCATAAACATTTCATAAACTCTTAAGGAGTCGACCCCATATTCCTCAATAATATCATCAGGATTAACAACATTACCCTTAGACTTACTCATTTTCTCGTGATTATTTCCGAGAATCATACCTTGGTTGACTAATTTTTGAAAAGGTTCTTTGGTTGGAACAACCCCTAAGTCGTATAAAAACTTGTACCAAAAACGCGCATAAAGCAGATGTAGGAGGAGCGCTAACATTATAATGAAGGGAATGGAACGAAAGACGTTAACTAATTTATCTAAGATACTGTAGAAAACCGGGTGGGGATTGATTCCGTTTTTATCGGTCACCACCAATAAAACTCCGAAAAACAATCCTAGAATTCCCGCCATAAATGCGCTAGCAAAGGTCATATAGAGAGTCTGCCAGATCGCACTGACAAATCCATAATCGCCGCTCCAATTAGTTACTACATTTGGTAAATATTTTGCAATAAAACTCATTTTTCATCGATCCCTTCAATTTCTCTGACGTGCACCTTTGATTGCTTTAAATAATCGATTGCTTGCGTAATTTGTTCTGACTGTCCTGACAATATAACCACTAAATTGCCAAGCGGCTGCCCCTGAAGCATTTCGATGTTGCCGTAAAGAATATTGGCTGATACTTGAAATTTCTGATACAAAGACGAGATCAATGGCTCATCTGCAGATTCTCCGAGATATGAGAGTTGAAGCATCTTCTCCCCTGCCTTAAGATTTCTGACATCGAAGGCTGCTAAAGTCTCATCTAATCGAGTTGTAGTGTTAATAAACGATTTAGTGAGCGCAGTTTTTGGCTCGCTGAAAATTTGATAAACAGAACCTTCTTCAATAATTCGACCTTGATCCATCACCGCCACCTGATGGCTAATTTGTTTAACGGCTTCCATTTGGTGCGTAATTAAGACGATCGTTAATCCTAGTTGTTTGTTCAACCGATTCAATAATTCCAAAATCGACTGAGTAGTCTTGGGATCCAGCGCACTCGTTGCCTCATCAGAAATCAAGATATCAGGATGATTTGCCAGTGCTCGGGCAATTCCTACCCTTTGCTTTTGGCCGCCAGATAACTGACTCGGGTAATTATTAGCTTTATCGCTCAGTCCAACCAATTCCAGAAGTTCCTTAACTCGCTCTGATTTTTGCTGCTTGGTCAAATCACTGCCCTTTAGCGCAAAAGCAACATTATTAAATATTGTCCGGGCATTCATTAAATTGAAATGTTGAAAAATCATCCCGATTTTTTTCCGGCTAGCGCGCAATTCCTGCTCTTTTAAACTTAAGAGATCCTGACCATTTACCAGAACTTCTCCCGCACTTGGGCGCTGCAACAGGTTGATTACTCGTACCAAAGTGCTCTTACCAGCACCGGAGTAGCCGACGATTCCAAAAATATCGCCCCGATTAACGTTTAAGCTCACGTGATCAACCGCCCGTACTTTCTTTTCCTTGTTCGAAAAATCAACAGTGATGTCTTTTAATTGAATAATTGGTTCTTCCAAAGTGATTACCTTCTATCTTTAAAATTTATAATTCCAAGCGGGAACCGACGAACCCTGGTAGACCTCTTTTAATTTTTGAGCAACTTTTTCAGTCTGATACGCCTTAACTACTTCTTGATACGTTTTATTGTTTTTGTCTTTCTTTTGAGCAACTAGAACGTTGATCCAAGGCTTAGATTTCTTTGTAATTTTTTCAGTGTAAATAGCAGTGTGGGGATTCAATTTAGCATCAAGTGCGACGCCATTATTGATTATTGCCACTGTCACGTCATCAAGCGAACGAGCGGTTTGAGAAGCATCGAGTGGTGTAATTTTAACTTTTTTAGGATTCTTAACGACATCATTTGGCGTTGGAATTTCAACTCCTGATTTCAAAGTGATAACTTTTGCCGATTCCAGCAATTGCAGCGCCCGTGCTTGATTCGTAGCATCGTTAGGAATTGAAATCGTATCACCGCTCTTTAAATTATCGATACTTTTAATTTTCTTAGAATAAACAGCCAGCGGAGCAATAATTGTATTGCCAATTGGTACTAAATCAGCATGGTGAGCTTTATTCCAATTATTTAAATAAAAAATATGTTGATAAGAATTAAGATCAATATCGCCGCTGACTAAAGCTTGGTTTGGCTGATCGTAAGTCGTAAATTGCACCAATTTAACCTCAATGCCCTTTTTCTTTAACTCCGGCTTAATCGCATCCCAAACCCGTTCGTCGGATCCAATAATCCCGACCTTGACTGTTTTTGTCCCCTCACTCGATGACTCGCTTTTCTTGCTGCTGCCACACGATACTAAAAATAATGCAGCGCAGAAAGTCAAAACTAGCAATAACAATTTTTGATACTTTTTCATTTTCCATTCCTCCTAAATTTAAAACCAAAAAAACTCGCTTCTAAAATAATTTAGAAACGAGTTACTCGTGGACCATTCTACTTCAGGATCAGCTTACACTAATCCCCTCACTAACTTACAAAAAGTACTATAAGCGTGCACGGTAATGGGTGCCAGGCATCATCGCTTAAAATATTCAGCGATGCCAATCATGGGCCATTTTCGATTGACTTAATCTAACTTGTTCTCATCTTCTCAAGCTCTCTGGATAGACTTCATCAATTTACTTTCCCAATCAACTTGTTTGGTTTGATTGATATAGAATTTAAATCATTTTGAACTAATTGTCAAATCTTTTTTGAAAAAAAAATCAAAAGATTGACAACTGTGTTTATAATTAAGCAAACAGGAGGAACAAAAATGAATAAAGAAAAGAAAATTAAAGTTTTACAAGACTTGATCAAAATCAATTCAGAGAACGCTCACGAAATCAAAGTGGCGCAATACTTACATGATTTATTATCTGAGTACCAAATCGAAAGCGAAGTTCTCCCACTTGACGGGGACCGCGCAAACTTGGTGGCTGAAATTGGTCAAGGTGAAGATCCTCGGATTTTAGGATTTTCAGGCCACATGGATACGGTTGCAGTTAGCGATACCAACGAATGGACCTATGACCCATTTTCTGGTCACATCGAAGGTGATCGGCTTTATGGACGAGGAGCAGCCGACATGAAAAGCGGTCTCGCAGCTCAAGTCATCGCTTTAATCGAAATGACTGAAGAAGGCAAACTTCCGGCCGGAAAAATTCGCTTTTTAGCCACTTTTGCCGAAGAAAGCGGGGCTCCTGGCTCAGAACTTTTAACCAAGCAAGGCTATTCCAAAGATCTTTCAGGCTTAGTTATCTCTGAACCTACCAGTGGTCGGGTAATTTATGCCCATTCAGGATTTTTGAATTATCAAGTCGAAAGCTTTGGCATCGCTGCCCATAGTTCAGATCCAAGCAAGGGAGTTAATGCAATTAGTAACTTGCTGCCTTTTTTAAATGTTGAGAAACACTTCTTTGAATATGCACCCGAAGACCCCATTTTAGGGCCAGTTCCTCACAGTGTAACGATCATTGAAGGCGGCAAACAAATCAACACGATCCCTAATTATGCCCTGCTCCGAGGAAATATTCGGCCAACTAACAGTTTTTCTAACGAAGAAGTGATTTCGGTCTTAAACGCCGAAGTTGATAAAATTAATCAGCTCCCTGATCACCAACTAAAATTAACGATCATCAACGATCTCTTGCCAATTGGCACTGATCCTCAAAGTGAATTTATCCAATTTATTAAATCTATGGCCCAAGAAGGTTTCGCCACTAACGACATTGAACTCGACATCATGAAAGGCGGCACTGACGCCAGTTTATTTATTCGAGCTAACCCTAATTTACCTGTAGCCATTTTTGGAGCTGATGATTGGAATATTTCTCATCAAAAAGATGAATTCACCACATTAAGCAGTTATTTTCATTTAATTGATTCATTGAAGCTGATTGGCGAAAAGTATTTCATCAATGTGCACTAGCGTTTAAAAATCCGCTTATATCCATTTTTAAGTTTAACGGTCACTGTTCCGTCTTTTTTATTGACGGTTCCTTGATCGGTTTCGAAATATTCTTGATCTTCGGGACAAAGCCGTCTAATCGTATCACTAAGATAATAGTTACTGATTAATTGACTAGAATCAGTGTGATCTAAAGTATTTCGCTCGATAAATAAAACAACAATTAAAACCAAGTTGAAAATTAAAACTGCACTCAAAATAGTGCTAGCGCGCAGCCGGTGACGTCTCAAAGAATATATATGTTTCAAATTTTTTTCCATTGATTACAACTTTTTCCTTAATGGTTTCATTGTTTTCTTGCTGATAACTTAACTGATCAATTCCTGTTAAAAGCGGCATATGTCCGCCATTGACACTACGAACTCGGATCATATTTTTATATCTTTCTAAAAAAACAGTATTTCCATTAGATACGCCAGAAAATTTCAGCTGATCTGGTGAAAATTCCTGCAGCTTAACTTCATCGCCTAAATAAATATCTCTTTGAATTACTGCCAAATGATAATCGTTAGTTGTTTCATTTTTGACTTGCTGATTAATGGCCTTTAAACAGCTGATTATTAAAGATATTACAAAGACCGCCAGACAAGTTAAAAAGAGAGAAATAACCGCTTCAATTAAGAGAAAAGCTGGTAATTTATTTTTCATTCCAATTAATCTCCATTTGATGCTGATTACTGAGATTAATAGCTTTAATTTTGCCCCGATCCAAACTAATTTCATAAATCACACTATTTATGGTGATTTGACGTGGAATTTGGGTTTGCTTTTGGCGTGCCATCGCCGCACTTCGCAAACAAAAAGCTAAGTTCTCTTGCTCTGAAAATTTTTTTGTCGCCCGATAACTCGACCAATAAGTACTCGTCAGGCTGAAAACTCCCAGCGATAAAATAGCTAACGAGATGATACTTTCCAACATAATAAAAGCTTTGAGTCTAAACTTTAACAAAAGTCACCGTCCCCCATCCCATCTGTAACGTTAAACGATACAAATTATTATTTGTCTGATCTTTAAAAAAGATAGAAATCGGCGCGATCCCTTTTTCCCCATAGATTCTCACTTCTGAATTTTTAACGAGCGTTAAAAATTTAGGTAACTTCATACAAGTGTTTGTTTTTTGAGTTAAAAGATTTTTCACCGTGATCTCCTGAATGTCTCGATCAAAAAATATCAGAAAATAGTCGTCATTAACCAAAGCCTGTTCCTTTAAAACATTAAACTTCTGATTTATTTCGACGGTAAAATTTTTAATTTCCTGATCACGAAAAGTCGTTTTAGGAACTAAGAAAGAAATGCTTAGAACCATCACGGTTAGTGCCAGGGTTATCACTGTTTCTATGAGCGTAAAAGCCTTACATTTAAGGAGTGATGGAAACATTGCCATCGTTGCTGATCGAAATTTTAGCTTTTTTCGCTTGCTCGACTTGGCGTTCATTAATCGCTCCCGCTGTTTTCAATTTATCCAAAGTGATTGGTTTTTCGATCTCATCAGAATAAAGATCAACTTGCGTTTGGATTGTCGTAACTAAAGCTGAATTAGTCTTATTTTCTGCTTTCTTCTTTTGACTGTTTAAATTAGGCAAAATAAGAAGCATTAAAAGACCAATAATAAAGAGTACGATCACCATTTCGATTAACGTAAATGCGTTGGACTTCTGGTGTTTTTTTAATTTACTAATTAATTGTTTCATTTTAAATTCCTTTCATCATTTGAAAAATAGGCAACATAATATTTAGATAAACAATTACTACGCATACTCCCACAAAAAGAAACATTAACGGCTGAATTTTATTGATAATTCTTTCAATTCCTGCCAAAAGTCGTTCGTAAATAATTTTTGTCAATGCTGAAAACTCAATTTTTAAGTTTTCAGTTTCAAGACCACGACCTAATAATTGTTCTAATTCTGTTGGAAAATATGTGTATTTACGAACAATTGCAATTAAATTTGTCCCACTGATAATTTCTTTTTCAATCTGCTGACTGATTTGAAACAAATAAGATTTTTTTGGGCGGGAATGACAAATTGCAATCATCTGATTGATAGAAAAACCATTTTGAACGAATAAAGTCAGATCAAACATGATCAAATAATGGTAATAACAAAGAATCGTCTTCCCGATTAGGGGCACTTTTCTAAAAATTTGAACTTGCTTGGTAACTGGCCGTAAAGATACTATTAAATAAAAAATTAATCCTGATAGGGTGAGGCCGATCACCAGGAAAAAACTAATGTTAATCAATTGATCCATCTTATTTTCAGAAGAACCCGTAATTGCTTGAAAACCTGCGGCTTTTAATCCCAACTGCAAGGCCGCTAGCATTGCCAAAAGAAAGATCGGATAAGTTAGAAGCTGTAAAATTTTCTTGGTTTGTGCATTACGATATTGCAACATTTTTCCGAATGTTATAAACGATTCTTGAAGGTTACCATGTGCGTAAGATATCTCTAATTGATCAATAATATTTTGGGCAATTCCCAATTCAGTCAATGCAGTGGTTAAAACCTCACCATTATGTAAACGATTAGTTAATTTTTGAATTCTTTTTTGATATTTTGGATAGACTGTCTCTAAAAAGTTAAACGCCTGAATAATTGAAAAGCCATTTTTCATCATTTCACCTAAATGAATCATGATGATCGCTTGATCTTTGCGTGCCAATTTATTTTTAGCCATAGATAAACCTTTCTAACGTTGATTTTGTAATTTGACTTCTATTTAGTGCTGTAATTAACTGATTTTGCCAATGTTTTAAAACTTGCTTTTCACTAAATTGATAGTCGCTTTTAAAGCCATCGAACACCTGGGTCATCGCCTTCATATTTTGATTTTGATCGGGTAAAATTCTTTGATAACAAACAGAATTCAGACAATTTTTTAGAGTAGTCATACTAATCCCAAGATCAGTTAAGCGATCCAATACCCCATAAATACTGCGTGCATGAATTGTCGAAAAAACTAAATGACCACTTAGAGATGCCGTAATTGCTGCATGCGCGGAGGTCTCATCTCTAATTTCCCCAATAATCAAAACATCTGGTCGGTGTCTAAGACAAGCTTTAATAATCTCGCTATAACTCATCTTGGCTGATAAATTAACCTGGGTCTGCAAAAATGTCGGTTCATAAACTTCAACTGGATCCTCCACTGTCATTACCATCGATTTTTGCGCTAATTTACGTGCTAAATAATAAATCAACGTGGTTTTGCCCGAACCTGTCGGCCCACTAAAAAGCATCAAGCCACGTCTTTGCGTGAAGTATTCTAAAGATTCCAGGTCTTGTGAGCGAAATACTGATATTTGATCGATAATCGGATAAATCAAGCGTAAAACAAGCGATTCACGGTTATTAAAATCTCCAATTGTCGAAATTCTTAAATAAATTTTTTCCTGCAACTCGGTGGTAAAATCCATTGCCCCCATCTGAGGTCTCCTGGTTTCACCTAAATTTAAACCAGCAGTAAATTTAAAATAATTGATAAATGTTGCTGCTGTTTGATCAGTAAGGTTCGAGAGAATTTTAAAACCCTCTTTGCCTTGAGCCGCAATCTGATACCCCTTTCCCCGGGGCAAAAAGTAGATATCAGTATAGCGAGACTTAATCCAGTTTTGCAGCTGCGAAGTAATATTTGTCGAGACTGTCAGAACAATCCTCCTTTCTTTTTTTAACCTCCTGCTCTATAAATTACGCAAAAAAATTTTTTTTGTTAAAAAAAAAGCAGAAATTTCTGCCCTTTAATTTAACCAGTAGTTCCTTCTTGCAATTTCACCGGCAATAAATATTCTTTTTTTGTAGATTCTTGTGCTAAGCGCTGCTTTAAAACTGCCACCGATTTTTTTGCCATCTGGTCAATTGGCTGAATGACTGTCGTCAGCTGGGGCAACAGTTCACGTACAATTTGCGTCCCATCGTAGCCAATCAATAAAAGATCTCTTGGAATTTGGCGGCCTAGATTTTGAGCAATCTGCATGATTTGCGCTGCATCCGTATCGTTAGAAGCAAAAATTGCTTCGACATCTGGATGTTCTAAAAAAATCCGTCGTAAAATTTTCACTTTATCTGCGGGAGTAATATTAAAATCCACTTCATAAGTAATTGGGGATAAATTATGTGCCTTCATTACCTGTTCGTAGGCTTCGCGCCGTCTTTTTGCTGGAGTTTCAAGATCATTTGGACCGTTAGTATGAATTATTTTTTTTGCTCCGCGCTCAATTAACCGTTCAGTTGCTAGAATTCCTCCACGGTAATTATCAGAAGCAATAACCGGAATATCTTCGTTCATAATCCGATCAATTGCCACAATCGGCAAACCTGACTGATGATACTGTTCAATGCCTTGATTATGAGTTCCAACAATTAATCCATCAACTTGCTTGATCAGCAACTGTTGAAGATAATCGGCTTCTTTTTGGGGATTGTTCATTGAATTACCAATCAAGACTTTGAATCCTTGTTGATACAAATCATCCTCCAAAAAAGCCGTTAATTCACCGAAAAAGGGATTGGCAACCGTCGGAAGCAAAATTCCAATTAAATCAGTTTTATTTTTGTAAAGCTGACGAGCTACCACATTAGGATGATAATTCAGCTCTTCCATTGCTTGATAAACTTTATCAATTGTTTTCTGACTCAAATAACCACGGTTATTCAAGACGCGAGAAACCGTGGTTTTTGATAAATTAGCTCTTTTAGCGACATCTTCTAATTTTGGCATTTTTCCTCACTAAGTAGATAATGAGTCTATTATATCCCAAAATTTATTTGCAAATCTGATAGGTGTTAATTTTTTCTGGCAACTGATAAACTGCGCAATCAAAATTATTATTTTTCTCACTTGTTAAGCAAATCTTAGGAGTTCCATTGAAATAGTAGCGATCTGTAAACACTGACTCCCCTTGATTTAGAAAAATTTCAAGTGAACTTTTATCGACAAAAATCTGAATTTCAAGTTGATCATTCATCTTCAGTTTTGCATAACGGGCATCTGAACGATCTGAACGTTTTAAAATAAATTTATTTTGTTCACGCTGATACTTTAATTCAACTTTTGAATCAGAATTGGAATCTTCAAAATTAATTGTAAATGTTGTTCCTTGAAATTCTTGGAGATCCATCTTCAAATTAATTTCCAGCTGAGAATAACCACTAACTAACTCAATGGAATTGTGAACAGAGATATTTCCTTCTCTTAAAGTTTTCTGACGTAGAGATTTCATTTCTGCAATTGGCTGTTGATAGATCTGACCAACTCGCTCAACCAATTCACGAGGCAAAGTCAGCGCTCCAGCCCAGCCATCTTTTTGTTCAGGCATGTCGCTTCTCCACATATTAAGCCATCCAATTGCAATTCTCCGACCATCAGGAGTCAGCATTGTCTGAGGTGCATAAAAATCATGACCTTGATCGAGCTCATTAAACTGACCATGGCGAAAAATATTATTCTCATAATCAAATTCTCCAACAAAATAGCCTGATTGGTGTATATTAAGATATTTTTCAGCTTGAGAAACAATCCCTTGCGGAGACGTGAGCAGAAAATCTTGTCCATTTAAACGAAAAAGATCAGGACATTCCCACATATATCCTTCTTCATCAGCTGAAATTGCTTTTGCTACAGCTCCCAAATATTCCCAGGTCTTTAAATCGTCAGATCGATAGACTAACAAGCGTCCTAACTGATCATTGTTTTGACTCCCAACCGCCAAATAGTATAATCCATCTCGCTCCCAGACTTTTGGATCACGAAAATTTTTCGTATTGTCTTTTGGTGGCGTCGCAATAATTGGGTTCTTTTCGTACTTCGTAAAATGAATGCCATCTTGACTAAAAGCCAAATTTTGATTTTGCCAGTAATGTTCTGGATCGCCGTCGTCATAATAATTGTTGCCCGTATAAATCAAATAAAGAACATCATCTTTAACAATTGCACTTCCTGAAAAACAACCGTCTTTATCTTCAGAATCCCCTGGAGTCAGTGCAATCGGTAGTGTCTCCCAGTGCAGTAAATCACGACTTCTGGCATGACCCCAGTGCATCGGACCCCATTCAGACGAATACGGATGATATTGATAAAAGATATGATAATAACCTTTAAAATAGCAAAAGCCATTGGGATCGTTGATCCAGCCAGATGGTGCCATCAAATGATATCCTAAACGATAACGCAAATCGCTTAATTCTTGTAATTTTTTTACTTCAGTCATTTTTAAACCTCACTTTTTTTATGATCGGATAAAAGGATCACCATAAACATCTTGATCATCCTTTTTTAACACAAAGAATGCATAAATTCCCGCAATCAAAACGGTTAATGCAATTACATGGAAAGTATTGCTGTAGCCGACTTTATCTCTTAATGTGCCCAACGGAGTTGACAATAAAAATTGCCCCACTTGCGATGCCACCTGAAAGCCAATCATGTAGAGAGTTGCTGACAATTTGGTATCAAAATGGAGTGTAAAATATCGAAAAATTGGGAGCGAAAATAAAGGCACCTCAATTGAGTGTAACATTTTAATACAGGAAATTGCCACCGGATTATGAAATAAACCGCAAGCTCCTATTCGCACAAACATCACAGTTACTCCCAAAAGCAACGCATTTCTAACTCCAATTTTCTTCATCAAAATTGGCACTAAACTCATCATCAACGCCTCACAGAAAACTTGCACCGAATTTAAAATTCCATACATATGCTGACCCAATTCAGCAGTAGCAAACAAACGTGTGTAAAACTCGGGAAACATCTGCTGGTCAAAAACGGTATAAAAAGTATTCGTAAACATAATGAAAATGATGATTAACCAAAGATCCCGAATTTTTAACAATCCCAACATATCTTTAATTTTTGGTGTTTGTTCTTCAGAATCTTCTTCATCCGCTAAATCAGCTTCTTTTTCCTGTTTTGGCGTCCAAAAAACGAGTTCTAAAAGCAGTAATACGCCAAACAGAGAGCCAACCCAAAAATTCAGTTGCGGATTAATCGGAAATAAAAAACCAGCCAATAAAGCAACTAACGCATAGCCAAATGACCCCCAAGCTCGAGCCTGTCCATATTCAAAATTGAATCTCCGACTTAATTTTTCTGAAACTGCTTCAAAAATTCCTGATGCAGACAAAAATCCCGCCGATAGAACGAACCAGCTATAATTCCTAGAAGAAAATTTCGATGTAATAAAGGCGAATAGATCCAAACAAAGAAAGGACCAATCAACGATTCAATAATCGCACAAAAAATTAACAAATATCTTTTAATTACTAATTTATCCTGTAAAGTGCCGTAGATAAACATTAATATTAGCGTCACTAACGAATTAGCTCCATAGATGGTCCCTACTTCACTGCCTGACAAGCCTAGGCCGTTTTTAGTCGAAGTTAACCAAACTTGAAAAAATGACCACCACACTCCCCACGAAGCAAAGAACAATAACAAAGTTACGGAACTTTGCAAGTAGGAAGGATTTTTTAAAGTCTGAGCTAAAGAATTTTTTGACTTCATTACCAATATCCTCAATCTTTTTATTAGTTATACTAACCGGTTAGCATAACGCTTACAACAAAATATTATAGCGCTTTCTCTAAAGGTGTCAACCGGTTAGCATGTTTTTTCTATTCATTGACTTTTTTTGGGGGATCTTTCTTTAAAACAAAAAAGGCGTAAATGCCTGCAGTTAAAACAATTAGCGCAATTACGTAAAAAGTATCACTGTAACCAACTCGATCTCTTAAAGTTCCTAAAGGAGTTGACAATAAGATTTGACCTACTTGGGAAGCTACTTGAAACCCGATCATGTAAAGTGTTGCTGAGAGTTTCGGATCGAAATGGATGTTAAAATATCTGAAAATAGAGAGTAAGAAAAGGGGTACTTCAATTGCCTGAAAAACTTTTATAAAGGAAATTGCTAAAGGGTCATGCAATAATCCGCAAGCACCAATTCGCACAAACATTAAGGCGACTCCTAACAGTAATGAATTTCTAACCCCGATTTTTTTCATCAAAATTGGCACTAAACTCATCATCAAAGCTTCTGTGAAAACTTGAACCGAATTTAAAATTCCATACATCCGCTGACCTAATTCTGGCGTTGCAAATAAACGCGTATAAAAATCCGGAAACATTTGCTGATCAAAGACAGTAAAAAACGTTGTAGTAAACATCACAAAAATTATGATCAACCAAAGATCACGAATTTTTAATACCCCAAACATATCTCTTACTTTGGGAATTTGTTCTTTTTTTGACGTATCTTCTTTCTTGGTGTTAGGTCGCCAGAAAATGAGCTCCAAGAGTAACAATAAACCTAAGAAAGATCCAAACCAAAAATTCAATTGTGGATTGATTGGAAATAAAAAACCCGCTAGTAAGGTAACTGAAGCATAGCCAAGAGATCCCCCTGCCCGAGCGTAACCATATTCAAAGTTAAAACGACGACTTAATTTTTCTGAAACTGCCTCAAAAACCCCCGATGCAGACAAAAAACCTGCTGAAAGTACAAAGGACCCTGTTATTATTCCTAAAATGAAATTATGATGCAAAAGAGGCGAATAAATCCAAACAAAGAAAGGCCCAATTAGTGTATCTATGACCGCACAAAAAATTAACAAATAACGTTTGGTCACCAATTTATCCTGAATTGCACCATAAATAAACATTAAAATCAGTGTCACCATTGAGTTAGTACCATAGATGGTCCCTACCTCAGCGCCTGATAAACCTAACCCATTTTTCGTAGAAGTTAGCCAAACTTGAAAAAATGACCACCATACACCCATCGAAGCAAAGAATAGCATCAATGTCGCTGCACTTTGTAAATACGATTCGTTATTTAACGTCTGATTTAAAATTTTTTTTGATTTCATTAAGTATACCTTCATTTTCATTAACAATAACGATTTATAGCACAAAAAAAGTGCTCTTTTAAGAACACTATATCACATATAGATTTTATTCACCTAGATATGCAAAGACTACTTTTTCGTCATAAATGTGTAGCATATTCTGATAAATAAAACGAGAAATTAGAGCCAATGCAATTGGAATTACAAACCACACAATCAAAGCGACAACAATATTAAGACTGGCTTTACCTGCATCAAGTGATGCTAAGGGCCCGACCATTCCAACTAAACCAAAACCAGCTGAAGCAGGCGTTCCCGAGACCCCAAAAATTGCAACTGGGATTGCTGAAATAATTGTTGTGGTTAAAATTGGTAAAAGAATAATCGGATGACGGAACAAATTAGGAATCATCATTTTCATAGCTCCTAGAGCAATTGCCAAAGTCATCCCTGATTTATTGACTTTCCACGAATGAACCACCAGAACAATTGTAGTTGCTGCAACACCCATTGCCGCAGCTCCAGCGGATAAACCATTTAATTGAATTGCCATTCCGATTGCCACGGTCGATATGGGAGTGATAAGAATTACAGCAAACATACAAGCGATTAATATACTCATTAAAACTGGCTGTAACTTTGTAAATGAATTGATTACATCACCAATCCAAACTGTAATTTTAGCAACATAAGGTAAGATAATAAGCCCAATCCAACTTGCACCACCCCCAATTAAAATTGGACCTGCAACGATTTTGACTGAACCAAATTTATCCCCTACCAATAAGGTCAAGCCCACCGCAATCGCGGCCGTTAACATCGTATTAATTAAATCTCCAGTCCCGTTAGAAACAAACATCCCTGCAGCTTTTGTCACAGGATTTAAAATCTTGGGATTAAACTGAGTTACTCCAGAACCAACGTAGGCAGCACCTGCTACAATAGCGATATCAACTTTGGTAAAATTAAAAGCCAAAGCGATTAATGCACCTATCAACAACGGTGTCGTAAATTGAAAAGTGAGTAAAACTCTGGTCAATTGAACGGCAATTGGGTTTGGTCCAAATAATTTCAAAATTCCCGATAATACCGCATTTGGCAGTAATCCAACAATAATTCCTGTTGCAGTTCCTGCTAAGATATTATTCATAAAACTACTGGCAGTTATTTTTTCTTGCGTTGCTTCATTTGTCATATTTTTCCCCTAACTTACATTTATTATTTGTTCCTTTGCATGGATTAATTGAGTTAATAGAGTGCAATAAGGCGTTGGCACCCCATATTTTGTTCCTTTACTAGAAATTGCACCATTAATGAAATCAATTTCAGTTGGCCGATGATTCTTGATCAAATCTTGATACATCGAAGGATAATGTTCAGTAATATCGCCCAAAAAAGTTTGGTAAATATGTTCGTAAACTTCTTCTTGGTCTAAGTTAATTCCCTCTTTTGCCCCGACAGCCGCAAATTCAGCAATTATCTCTTTAAGAAGAGTTTCTGCCTCCTTAGTTTTTCCTAATTGACCGATATTGCATTCTAAGATCGTACATAAACTATTTAAGGTCCCATTTAACGCAGCTTTGCGATAAATAGAATATTTAACGTTTTCACTGTAACGAGCATTCAATCCCGCATCACTTAAAACCCCAACAACTTCTTCAGCAAATTTTTTGTGATCTGACCCTGGTTCAAGGTTTTGCATTTCGACATCCCCCGTCCCAAACAATTTAACTCTACCAGGAGCCTCCATAATCGCTGTCCACATCGTAATACCTAACAAAATATTTTGCTTTGGTACAAACTCCTTTAATACCTCTTCATGACCCATCCCATTTAACAAGCACAAGACATAGGTATTAGGGCCAATAATCTGCTTTACCCCTTGGAGCATCTCTCGCAATTGATATGATTTAGTAAAAACAATAATTAAATCGGCCTGTTGTTCATCTTTTTCAATCTCTTCAGGCGATATAATCGGAATATATTCAAAGAGCTCTTCACCATTAAAATTAGCGAATATTCCATTTTTTTTGATTGTATCTACGTTTATCTGCCAACCATCAATCAATTTGACATCATTTCCTTTTTTGTGCAATTTAATTGCAAAACGGCTACCCATCCCACCAGCACCAAGAATTGTAATTTTCATAATTTGTTCCCCCGTTATTGATATTCTTTTCTGAAAAAAAGTAAAGTTATTGTATCAATTTATGAATCAATAAACAATGATATTCAAAAATTTTTTTCAAAAAAATTCAATTTGTTTTTTAAAAAAACGCTGAAATCCTTGATAAATCAAGATCTTTAATTTGCCTACAAAATCACATTTGAAATTTATCAAATAAAAATTCAGAAAAAAATTGAAAATTACCTCATTTGTTGCAAAAAAAAAAGCCCTTTTTCAAAGGCTATCAAAAATAATTATTCTGCCGCAGTATAAACATCTGAAACATCATCACTATCATCAAGTGCATCCAGCATGTGTTCAAATTTTTCTTCTTTGTCTTCTGGCACTTTAGTTGTAACGTTAGGAATCATGCTTACTTCTGCACTTGAAAGAACGTATCCAGACTTCTCTAAACTCTCTTTAACCTCATTAAGAGATTTGGGATCAGTATAAATCGTATAATAATCATCTTCATTAACGATATCATCCGCGCCAGCGTCTAAAGCATCTAGTGTCAATTGATCTTCGTCGAGATCTTGGTCTTCTTTAGGGATAATAATTTCACCCTTACGAGAAAACATGTAAGATACTGAACCAGTTTCCCCCATTGTTCCGCCGTTACGATTAAATGCCATTCTAACTTCGGTTGCAGTTCGATTTTTGTTATCGGTTAAAGCATAAACCAAAACAGCAACTCCGCCGGGACCGTATCCTTCATAGACAATTTCCTCATAATTTGCACCGCCAACTCCTGATGCTTTATCAATTGCCCGTTTAATATTGTCTTTTGGCATGTTAGCTTGTTTAGCTTTCTCCATAACCAATCGTAAATTAGGATTACCTGACGGATCAGGTCCTCCAGCCTTTGCCGCAACATAAAGTTCTTTCGATATTTTTTGAAAAATCTTTCCTCTCTTTGCGTCTTGAGCGTTTTTACGACCTTGAATATTGTGCCATTTTGAATGTCCTGACATATTCAAAACTCCTTTAGTTAAATTCTATAAATGTCTACCATTATCGTTTACCGTTAAATAATATAGCACTCTATGCCAGTTCATTCAATACTAAGCCTCAATTGCCCGAACGAAAAATCATTTTTTTGATCTTTTGAAGAGCCTTTTTCCCAAAAACATAATTGGCCAGGCCTGTCTTTAAAACAAGGAAGCCATAAATTATAACGCCCAAAATGATGGCAACAATTAAAATAATTACCGCCAAAAAACGATCTCTTGGATCTACAAAATGATACATAAGTTTAACCGCAAAATTAGTGACCAAGGCCATGACCATCGAAAGCAATAAAAGGGCAAATGAACGGCGCATAAAATAATTAAGTTTTAAAGAAAATGTATGAACCAATTCCCTAAACATTAACAGACACGTAATTAAAAGCGCCAGTCCCGTGGCAAAAATAGCTCCTTTTTCCCGCATAAAATAAACGCAAGGGAACTGAAATAAAAGTTTTAATCCAATCCCAAACAATAAATATTTAATTGCAACTGAATTAAAGTATGAAGCCTGAAAAATCGCAGATAATACCATAAACATAGCTTCAACAATACAAACAACTGCTGAAATTTGGAGAATTAAAATTCCTAATCGATCATAGCGATAAAAAATAGTGTAAAGCGGTGCTGCAACAGCCATAACACCTAATGAAGCCGGAAATATGATGAAATTAAATACTTCAAGAATTTTCCTGATCTGAACTCTAATTTTTCCTACTTCTTTTTTTGTAATCATTGATGATAAAAGCGGAGTTAAACTCACTGCCATCGCAACTGCTAGCGACAAGACAATCGTCGTTAATTTATTGGCATTTGCAGCAAATAATGCGTAGAAGAAGTCCAATTGATCCTTGGAATAATGTTTAACCAAAAGCATCGCTCGATTAAAAGTGTACTGATCAATTAAGAAAAACAAAGTGATTGAAGAATCAGTGAAAATGTACGGGACTGATTGCTTAATAATCTCAAGAAATAAATCTGTAGTTGAAAGCCTGGAATTCCTTTCATTAACGTTTAAATGATATTTTTTTTTATGAAGCAAAATTGTACTTAAAAGAAACAAAAGGGAAAAAACTGCGCCAATAAAAGCTGCAAACGTTGAAAAAACAACTGCTAGAACATAGGAACGGTGAAAAACCTTAATAATTAGATACGTCGATCCTAAGATAAAAATAATGCGGAAAATTTGCTCAATAAGTAGAGAGATGGCTGATGGTTTCATATCATTGAAACCTTGAGTAAATCCTCGTAAAAGACTCATAACCGGAATTATCAAAATTGCAACAGAAAGCGAGCGAAAAATCGGAATTAATCGATTATCGCCAGCTGAAAGGACTGGTGCAACAACAAACATTATCACACTAAACAAAAACCCCAGTGCCACCATAAACATGGCTCCATGTTTAAAAATCTTTTTGCTGGTAGAATACTCACCCAAAGCGTTATACTTTGCTACTTGTTTTGCAATAGCTCCTGGAATCCCAGCCTGTGAGATAACCAGAAAAAGCGCATACCACTGATATCCTTTTGAAAAAAGAGAGTTAGCGATTGCATCATTTGGTCGTAACCAATTAAGCCAGGGAATTACATAAAGTGCCCCTAAGAGATTGGAGGCAACGTTACCAAATGTCATCCAAAATGAACCGCTGATAAATTTTGAATTGGTGCTTTTATCGTTTGCCAAGAATTCCCTACTTAACCACAATATTAACGATTTTATTAGGAACTACAATAGTCTTAACAACTTGATGGTCCTCAATAAATTTCTGAACATTTTCCAGATTTTTAGCTTTATCTTTTAACTGTTCTTGATCCTCATCAACAGAAGCTTCAATAGTTCCTCTCAATTTGCCATTTACCTGAACGGCTATTGTTACCGTATCCTCAACAATCTTATTAACATCAAAAGTTGGCCACTCCGAGTATGTTAAAGATTCATTATTACCTAATCGTTCATTTAGTTCTTCTGTTAAATGAGGAGCAATTGGATTTAATAATTTCAAGAAATTTGTTGCCATTTCGCGATTAAAATGGTCGGCCTTTTGTACTTCATTAATGAAGACCATCATTGCAGAAATTGCAATATTAAATCGCATTCTACTGTAATCTTCAGTCACCGTTTTAATGGTTTTATGATAAATAAAATCTAGCTCTGGTGTGTTTTGATCAGTAATTTTTGAACTAAGTTCATCGCTATCTTCATCAACATAGATCCGCCAAATTCGATCTAACCATCTTCTTGTTCCGGCTAAACCTTCATCCGACCAACTAATTGACTGTTCGAGTGGTCCCATAAACATTTCATAAACTCTTAAGGAGTCGACCCCATATTCCTCAATAATATCATCAGGATTAACAACATTACCCTTAGACTTACTCATTTTCTCGTGATTATTTCCGAGAATCATACCTTGGTTGACTAATTTTTGAAAAGGTTCTTTGGTTGGAACAACCCCTAAGTCGTATAAAAACTTGTACCAAAAACGCGCATAAAGCAGATGTAATACAGCATGTTCAGCACCACCTACATAAAGATCAACATTTTGCCAGTATTTTACAATATCAGGTGCAACTATTTGCTTATCATCATGCGGATCCATATAACGGAGATAGTACCAAGAAGAGCCAGCCCATTGAGGCATGGTATTTGTTTCACGACGACCTTTAACTCCATCAGATCTGGTTACTTCAAGCCAATCAGTTGCGTTAGCTAGTGGTGACTCTCCAGTCCCGGATGGTTTTAAATCATCCAGATGAGGAAGTTTAAGAGGTAGTTCATCTTCTGGAACTAATGACATTGTGCCATCCTCCCAGTGAATAATTGGAATTGGTTCACCCCAATAACGCTGACGTGAAAAAATCCAGTCCCTTAAGCGATAGTTGACTTGAGAATGACCTACTTTTTGTTCTTCTAACCAATCAATCATCTTCCTAATCGCTGTTGGCTTATCTAATCCATCAAGAAATCCAGAATTGATATGCTTTCCATCACCTGTATAAGCTTCATCATTAATAACTTTTTTCGATGGATTTTCAATAACATATTTTATAGGCAAATCAAATTTTTTTGCAAATTCAAAATCCCGCTCATCATGTGCAGGAACCGCCATAATTGCACCCGTTCCATAAGAAGAAAGGACGTAATCTGCAATCCAAATTGGTAATTTTTCTTGATTCACCGGATTGATTGCATAAGCTCCTGTGAAAACACCAGTTTTTTCTTTATTAAGATCGGTTCGCTCTAAATCAGATTTAGAAGCAATCATTTTTTTGTATGAATTAATTTGATCTAATTGATCACTTGTTGTAATCTTATCAACTAGTTCATGTTCAGGCGATAACACCATATAAGTTGCACCAAATAAAGTATCTGGTCGAGTCGTATACACTTCAATTGTGTGGCTACCTTCAGCAGTTTTAAAATCAACTGAAGCACCTTCTGAACGGCCAATCCAATTACGTTGTTGCTCTTTAATTGCTTCTGGCCAATCAAGATCATCAAGATCTTTTAATAACCTTTCAGCGTAAGCAGTTATTTTAAGAACCCATTGCTTCATTGGGACCCGATAGACTGGATAGCCTCCACGCTCAGTTTTGCCGTCAATTACTTCTTCATTAGCAACAACAATTCCGCCACCAGGAAAATCTGGCGCCCAATTAACCATAATTTCGTCCTCGTATGCTAGACCTTTTTCATACAGCTTCTCAAATATCCATTGAGTCCATTTATAGTAACTAGGATCACTTGTATTAACTTCTCGGTCCCAATCAAAAGACAGTCCTAATGATTTTACCTGCTTTTTAAAAATTTCAATATTTTTATTAGTAAAATCGGCAGGATTATTGCCAGTTTTTAAAGCGTATTGTTCTGCTGGCAAACCAAAAGCATCCCAACCAAACGGATGTAAAACGTTATATCCCTGCATCCGCTTCATTCGACTCATAATATCTGTTGCAATGTAACCCTCAGGATGACCAACATGCAGACCCTGTCCAGAAGGATAAGGAAACATATCTAAAGCATAATACTTTGGCTTTTCTGAAAAGTCGACTGCTTTAAAAGTTTGATGATTATCCCAATATTTTTGCCATTTTTTCTCAATTACTCTGTGGTTATACATTTATCTTTCCTCTAACTTCATAAAATAAAAAATCCTATGAAAATCAATCCATAGGAAATTCCTCTAAAAAACCTTAACTACTGAATTCGGATCGTTTGACCAGGAATAATGATATCTCCGGGCAAATTGTTAAGCTGCTCCAAATTATTAATCGTAGTATGATTTGCAGTTGCAATTTTATACAAGGAATCACCTTGTTTAACAGTATATGTTTTTTGCTCCGCTGGGGCAACCTTATTTGGCTCTTTTTCATCAGAAGCATTAACATCTTGTGTTTGATCTGCAGACTCTTTAGGGGCAGCAGCAACCTTTGTAATTATTTTCTGGCCCACTGAGATTTTAGACGATTCCGTTAAATTATTTAATTTCAACAGTTCAGCTAAACTTAAATTTGCTTTTTTGGCAATTCCATAAAGTGTATCGCCTTGTTGAACAATGTAAGTCGTTTCTTTGTTTGCTGGTGTTTCATCAGTTTTTTCAGGTGTGCTTGCCTGTTTAACAATTAATTTTTGACCAGCAAAGAGCATTGTATCAACTTTAAGGTTATTTAGGTTCAACAGTTCTATCAGGCCGATATTATGCTTTTTTGCAATTCCATAAAGTGTGTCGCCTTGTTGAACAGTATAAACCGTTTCTTTGTTTTCAGAAACATCTTTGTTTTTAGCAGGCGTTTGCGAGGCCTTAATCGTCAATTTCTGGCCTTGAGAAATCACAGAAGACTCAGTTAAATTATTTAACTTCAACAACTCAGTTAAACTTATATTAAATTTCTTAGCAATGCCATAAAGTGTATCGCCTTGTTGAACAAGATAATCAGTATCGCTATTTTCAGATACTGTTGCTGGTGTGCTTACTTGTTTAACAATTAATTTTTGGCCTGCAAATAACATTGTATCAATCTTAAGATTATTGAGATTCAAAAGTTCCGTCAGACTAATATTATACTTCTTAGCAACCCCATAAAGTGTATCACCCTGCTGAACGGTATAAGTATTATCTTGAACAACTGGCGCTTTAATAATTAGATTTTGACCCGCAAATAACATTGAATCGATCTTCAAATTATTCAGGCTTAGAAGTTCTTCAACACTGACTCCAGATCTTTGAGAAATTTTTGCTAAAGTATCCCCCTGTTTGACTGTATAACTTGAACTCTCAATCTTAGCATCGCTATTCATAACCTCATTTTGTTTAGCAGATGTGTCGTTATTGTTCTTGCGAATAATTAATTTTTGGCCTGGCACAATTACAGCATTTTCTGACAAATTATTGTATTTCAACAAGTCATTGAGATTAATTCCGGCTTTGATTGCAATTCGGTACAAACTGTCGCCCTTTTGTACTGTATATTCTTCACCCGTAACCGTTGGTGCCTGAACATTACTATTTGGCACCAAAACATTACCAGTTATCTTTAATTTTTGACCTGGTACAATTACTGATTTTTCTGTCAATCCATTAATTTTTAAAAGATCAGCTAAACTTATCCCATTTTTCAAAGCGATTCGATACAATGAATCTCCCTGTTTAACTGTATAAGTGCCGGTTGCACTACTAGATACCTTTGTTTCCGTAGGTAATGGCAAACTCGGTTTATTAAGGTCATTAACAGATGCATTATCAACAATTGTCACATCAGGCAGATTAACTTGCTCAACTTCCTTAATCGTAATTACTTGATCAGGAAAAATCTTACTGTCTAACTTAAAATTATTCAATTGCAACAGGCTATCCAAAGAAACCCCAAATTTACGCGAAATTCCCCATAGAGAGTCTCCTTTTTGAATTTTGTATGTCTGTTTATTAGAAGAAACTGAAATTCCTTTTAACGCTGGGTCAACCGAAAAATCATCCGAATCAAAGACATTTAAATTATACCTTTGTATTATCGAAATTAAAGTGTCCCCATAATTAATCGCTGTCGCGTAACGACCTGTTAAATAGTGAGCTGCTTCTTGATAACTATTAGTTGTTGAACGCCAAGCACCTACATACAATGGATTTAGCATTGTCCGGATATAACCCTTCATCGAATCCTCATAGCCCGGATATTTAGCAAAAGCAGCAACAATGGAATAAGAAGTTCCATCTGGAGTTTGTTCAAATGTCGGCATAGACACAGAACTTCCCATATAACTACCTTTAACCCCAAATAAATTATAATTAGGTGCGCTAGCAAGACCACTTTGGCCCCACGCTGATTCAATAATCGCTTGAGCAATCATAATTGAAGCATATAAGTTATTTTGCGAAGCGAGTTTCTGTGCAGTTGGAGCGATCTCATTTAAGAAGCTATACTGTGACTGAGTTAGATAAGTTACTTGACTCAAGCCTTTTGAAAAGTTGTAGCTTGAACTTGGCGCTGGATTACTAACGGGGTTTGAATTGTTAGATTTCTGCATCGTTTGCGCATTTGATGAAACAGCTTTGGTTGTGATTGAATTAGCAAAGATACCACTTAAACCTAAAGTGGTGCCAGTAAAAAGAGAAAACTTTCCCAGTTTCTCTGCTTTTCTTTTGCGATAATGTTTTTTGCTTCTTTCAATTTGCGAATTAATCCGCTGTTCTCTAGTTTCCAAAATAGTCCTCCAAAAACTTCATAGCTCTATTCTACTGATTATTCATTTAAATTTGAATGCTATTTTCAAAAAAAAATATTCGTAAAACGAATATTTGTAGTTTACAGCTGGTTTTTATCAACTATTGTAAAGATTTTTTTTGATTTCAGAAACTTTATCCAATTTTTCCCAAGTTAGATCAAGATCATCTCGTCCAAAGTGCCCAAATGCAGCCAAAGGTGCATAAATTGGACGCCGCAAATCGAGAGTTTTAATAATTGCTCCTGGTCGAAAATCAAATACTTTGTTAATCACATCAACAATTTCTTCATTACTGTACTTGCTTTGACCAAATGTATCGACATTAAGTGACAAAGGTTTCTCAAGTCCAATTGCATAAGAAACCTGTAATTGAATTTTAGGAGCAACTCCCGCTGCAACTAAATTTTTAGCCACATAGCGTGCCATATAAGCGGCACTTCGGTCTACTTTGGTTGCATCTTTACCTGAAAATGCTCCACCGCCGCTACGAGCGTAAGCACCATAACTATCGACCATAATCTTCCGACCAGTCTGTCCTGTATCTGCTTGAGGACCACCTAATACAAAACGACCTGTTGGATTAATATAAAATTTGGTTTTTTCATCAATTAAATTAGCTGGGATTACCGGTTTAACGATATATTCTAAAACATCTTTTTTAACCTGATCCAAACCAATTTCTGCTAAATGCTGCGTACTAAGGACAATTGCATCAACTCTTTGAGGTCGATCAAATTCATCATATTCAATTGTCACCTGTGATTTGGCATCAGGTCCTAAATACGGTATTTCTCCTTTTTCTCGAACCTCTTTAGCTTTTTTCATTAAGTTTTGGGCCAAAACTACTCCGAGAGGCATGTATGATTCGGTTTCGTTACTTGCAAAACCAAACATAACCCCTTGATCACCAGCTCCGATTGATAGATCATCAGATCCACCCTTTGAATCAAATGGATCGTCAACACCTTGGGCAATATCACCAGACTGTTCGTCAATCGCCGTTAAAATTGCACAAGTGTCACCATCGAAGCCAAACTTCTTATCCTTGTAGCCAATTTCCTTAATTTTGCTTCTCACCAATGATTGAATATCGACAAAAGCAGAAGTACTAATTTCACCGACTACTAGTACTAATCCCGTGGAAACAGTGACTTCACAGGCAACTCTAGCAGTTGGATCTTGGATTAAAATTCCGTCAAGAATTGTGTCCGCAATCTGATCGGCGATTTTATCCGGATGGCCGATTGAAACCGACTCAGAAGAAAATAAATAATTATTAGACATTCAAATTCACCTTAAATCTATGTTATTCTAAAAAAGAAATGAAAATCACAAATAAACTAAAACTAGAAAACAATTTAATCTTACAAGTTATTGCACAGATTGCCGTCTTCATCGGAGCAGCTTTTTTTCTGAGCAAAAGACATCTGATTAAGCTCGATTTCAACATTTGTTGGATCTCGCTATGGTTAATTATACTTTTTTCTTTGAACCAAATAAAGGGAGAAAATAAATTTAACAAGTTGGATTTTATTTTAGCCTGGGGATCGTTGATTCTGGTTATAATATTTACAATTCAGCATAGTTTTTTTGTCGCTTTTATAAGTATAATTACCACAATTTTGCTAACCGTCAAAACTCCAAACACTTTACAATTAAACAAACTCTCTGCTCAGATTGGCTTATGGATATTTGCTCTTTGCGAAGTTGTATATATGTTAAATGGAGCCATTAATCTGGCTATTTTAGAGAAAATTTTCCTAATCTTTATTGCTGACCAATTTTTCAAAAAGTTCCTAATTAAGAGGAAAATCAGTACTTATGCCGCCCTCGTTGCTATTGGAATAATTTCGACCTTTATTTTCAAAAATTCAACTTTCTACTTAATCCTTCAGCTTTTGGTTCCAATAATTCCAAAAAAAATAGAGTCCCCTTCATTCTGGGAACTCCTTTATCTGCTAATTTCTTATGGAACTATCTAGCTCTCGCGACTATAGTTTGCAATATCACTTCGAATCATTTGAATGAATTCTGCTTCAGTCATCGTATCTTGAGCTTCTTGGCCGTAACGACGAACAGTTACATTACCAGATTCTGATTCTTTATCTCCCACAATTAAAGTGTAAGGAATCTTTTGAGTCTGACTTTCTCTGATCTTATAGTTCATTTTTTCCTTGCGCAAATCAGTTTGAACTCTTAACCCAGATTTCCTAAAGTCCTCAGCCAATTTCTCAGCATAAGCTCGGTGCAAGTCATTATTAACAGGAATGATGTCAATCTGAACCGGTGACAACCATGTCGGAAATGCTCCCATGTAGATTTCAGTCAAATATGAAACAAAACGTTCCATTGTTCCAACAATCCCACGATGAATCATAATTGGCCGATGATCCTCGCCATCAGCTCCTACGTAAGTTAACTCAAAACGTTCTGGTTGCATGAAGTCAAGCTGAATTGTTGACATTGTCTCCTCATTACCTAACGCCGTTTTAGTTTGAACATCAAGTTTTGGACCATAAAACGCAGCTTCACCCTCTGCCTCGTAATAATCAAGCCCTAAATCATCCATTGCACCTTTAAGCATTGCCTGCGAACGATTCCACATCTCATCATCATCAAAATATTTTTCAGTATTTGCTTTATCACGATAGCTCAAACGGAATTTGTAATCTTTAATATCAAAATCGTGATAAACTTCCATCATTAACTTCAAAACTTTTTTGAATTCATCTTGAATCTGATCGAGAGAAACAAAGGTATGACCGTCATTAAGAGTCATCTCTCTTACACGCTGCAATCCCGATAATGCACCAGATTTTTCATAACGATGCATCATTCCGAGTTCTGCGATTCTAAGTGGTAAATCTCGATAACTTCTTGGTTTATGTTTATAAATTTCAATATGAGAAGGACAATTCATTGGTCTTAATTCAAGTAACTCGCCATCTCCCATATCCATCGGAGGAAACATATCCTCTCGATAGTGATCCCAATGTCCTGAAGTCTTATATAAGTCTAGATTAGCAAGAACCGGAGTGTAGACGTGTTCATAGCCATCTGCCACTTCCTTATCAATAATATAACGCTCAATAATTCTCCTAATTGTTGCCCCTTTTGGTAACCAATAAGGAAGTCCTGCTCCAATTTTTGGATCGACAAAAAACAGATCTAACTGCTGACCTAAAACACGATGATCATGCGAACGCGCGATCTCTCTTCTCTTCTCATCTTCATCCAAATCGTTTTGATTGAAGAAAGCCGTACCCGCAACTCTTTGGAACATTTTGTTGCTTGATTTTCCTAAGAAATAAGCTCCTGCAACATATAAAAGTTTGAAATGTTTAATCTGTTCATAATTTACATCAAGCGGGACAAGTGAAAAATCATCAAAACCATTCCAAGAATTCAAATAAACATGATCATTTTTCAACTCTTTTAAAATTCCTACTTTGTACTCGTTATCTTTGAAATGATCAATTGCCTCAGTTACACTCATATAAACGCTGGTTAATTCAGCTTTTGTACTGAGCTCTTTACCCATTAAATCGGTAATTTCACCAAGTTGATCCACAGAAATTTGCCCAGTTGCAATATCGCTGTCGTAATAAAAACCGTCTTCAGAAAAATTATTGTCTCCAAGAACTGCCTCTGAGTTAAAAGTTTTAATCGCTTTTCCTAAGAAAAAAGCTGTCGTTGCTCTAAGACTATTGAGAGAAACTTGCTCCTCTTTGGTATGGAGAATAAGATTACTATCTTGTTCAATCACAAAATTTAACGGACGATCAACTTGGTCAACCGTTGCAAATACAGCTTTTTTAGCTAAAGTGGGACTAATACTCTTAGCCACTTCTAAAACAGAAATTTTATTTGAATATTCTTTAGTGTCGCCACTAGGCAAACTTATTTTTACCATAACGCTCCTTCATAAATGCGGCTTTTTGCCGTCAGTTTTAACTTAATATAATATAGCAGGATTTTTCCCACTTTGAAATTATTCTCGCCAATTTTTCCCGGAAATTTCAATTTCTTGACTAAGAAAACGGATTCGCTCGATGATTCTTCGTGCTTTCACCTGATCATAATCATCTCTAACTTCCGTAAAATGTTTTTCTAGTTCAGCCAAATTATAGTTAGAGGAGAAAAGGGTCGGCAATTTTGCCTCCATGCGATATTGTAAGATCGGATTAAAAATATCGTCTCGTACCCAGGCACTTAAATTCTCCGCTCCAATATCATCTAAAATCAAAACTGGCGCTTTTCTAATTTGATTGATTAAATCAGCTAACGAATGATTTGTGATGGAATTTTTTAACTCAACTACTAGTGTTGGAATATGAACAAATAAGGTCTCTAAATCCTTTTTTGCAAGTTCATTGGCAACAGCGCCAAGCAAAAAAGTCTTCCCAACCCCAAATTTGCCGTAAAAATACGGACCTTTGATAAATTGAGTTGGCGAACTAATTAATTGATTAGAGAACTGGATTGCTTTAAAATAAGCATCTTGTCGATCATTTTGTTCAAAATCTTCAAAACATGCACGTTTAATTGTTGCAGGAGAATACAATAAACGAAAAAGCTGACTTTGCTTTTCCAGCCGCCGTTTTTGTAATAAGCGCTTGCTGGGATAATACTCAACTTCAATGCTATCATTTTCCAATTTAAGTCGCGCTAGATAATCGGCCTGAGGATCACGCGAAGCTTGATAAAATTCGAAAATCTTACTGATGCCTTTTTTAAAAATTTCCGACTGTTGGTTAATTTTATTTTGTGTCAAAAAATTCGCGATCTCTGGATCATTTACCAAATTTTCAACGATTTTATGATACTCTGGGACAAGATTATGCGTATTTATATACTCTTTAATTTTATCAGAAATATTTTCCAACTATTTTTGTCCCTCCAATTTCCGGCGCTTTTCTTCTTCTTGTCTAATTAATTCACTTAAATTCTCTTTAGAAACCTGATCTTTCGATGTCGTTTGATTACTATCTTCATTAAACCATTTAGGGACTGGTTTAGAGCTTTTTCGCCGCGTGTAAGAAGTCTTTTTCTGTTGGTCATGTTTGAAATTTTTAATGTGAACCAGAGCTTCTTCAGCGCTTTGAATCCCATCTTTAAGCCAATCATTAGCAACGACGTCGGTAACTTTCTGTGAGAGTGAAGTATATCGGTTTATTTCATAATAAATCAAGATATTAATTACTTCATTTGGTAATTTTTGGCGCTGAATTAATTTACGGACAATCGCTATCTCTGAATTACTTGGATAACCACCAAATTTGTCCTTTACTTGCTTAATAAATTCGTAAGGAGAAAGATTGATCGATTTTTGAATCAATTTTTGTTCTTCTCCACTCAATTTTTCAGTAGAAACAGTAGTTTTCTCAGCCTTTTTAACTCCATGACTAGCTAATCTTAAATTCAAATAATCAGTCAGTCGATCGGGCAAAAATTGATCGTTTTTTATGCTACCTGAGGTAATTAATGCATTTGCAAGTTCAAGTTCGTTGATGTTATAAAACATGCAAAATTCACTAAATTGTCTTAAATTGCGCTCTGTAAGCTGTTGACTAACCCCGTTTTTAGCCATTAAAGTCAAAAACAAATTTTGATCAAATTGAAAATTAATTGGACTACGGGCAGGCTGATAATTAAGCTCCGGCTTTTCTTGATTTAATCTTGTTTTAGCAAACTTATAGGCTGTAAAAAAAGGAGTCGTGATTTCCTTAAATTTTTGCACATTTGCTGGATGTAAGGTGTACTTTTCTTGAAGTTCTAAAACATTCTTTTCTCCCAATATTTCGTTTAAATACGAACTTAAAAGATCGTCTTCAAAAAATTTCTCCGGACTAACAGGTGCCGATAATTCATAAAGAAATAATGAACCAATAATATCTTTTCTTAAAAAAGTCCGCACCAAACCAATGCCCTCCAATTTGGTCAATGCTGATTCAATTTGACCAATGCTTTCTCCGGTAGCATTAATAATTCGCGTATGCTGATATCGATCGATTGACACCAATTTTTGGGTCGTAAGCTGCCAAAGGTACAAATATAAACTATTTGCATCTGTCCCAATTATCGGCAAATAAAGATCAGTTAAAACTTGTTGACTCAGTTCTGAAAAATAGTTAGCATTTGTCACCAAAAATCCATCACGCGGATGTAAATTACGACTGTTCATTTACTTTTTCCTAGCAGCAAAAGTACTCATCGAATTTTTTGCTAGCTGAGACCGTTTCTTTTTATTCTTTCGAGACATCGTTTGAAGTTCAGATAAAAACATATCAATACTTGAAAACTCTCGATAAACACTAGCAAAACGAATATAAGCGACTTCATCAACGTCAGCTAATTTTTTCATAACCATATCCCCGATTTGCCTAGTAGTTACTTCATATTCACTACTTAACCTGATGTGTTCTTCAATTTCATTAACAATATTATTTAAAACATCTTGACTAATATTGCGCTTTTCAGCTGCTCTAACTAATCCCCTTGATATTTTGTTACGGTCAAAGACCTGATTAGAACCATTTTTCTTGACCACAACTAAAGGGGTCGATTCAATTTTTTCAAAAGTTGTAAATTTGAACTTACATTTTTCGCATTGTCTTCTTCTTCTAATCGCTGTGTTCAGCTTGGTTGGCCGACTATCAACGACTCTGGTATCTTCAAAACCACAATTAGGACATTTCACTTTTATCCTCCTTCATTAAGTCAATTTTCTGTAAGATTGCAATTACTTGTTCTAAAACATTTGACTGAGTTGTGTCAACTATATATTTAGTTCTTTTGATCTTTTCTTTAATCGGCAATTGGGCGCATAGCTTTTTATTAGCCGTTGCAAAATCAAGGTGATCTCTTTTTTGAATTCGGTCTAAAGCTATTCGATCATCGGCAAATACCACAATCACCTGATCGACATAATTTTCATAATGTAGTTCATATAGCAACGGAATTTCAATAAAAACCGGTTTGGGAGCTGATTTCAGCTCAGCTAAAATTGTTTGCCGTAAAAAAGGGTCAAGAATTTTATTTAACTTCTCTAATTGATCAGGATGGCCAAAAACCAATGTACCAAGAGCTTTTCGATCGATAGCTCCATCTTTTTTAACGATTCCTTCGCCAAAAAAGTGGCAGAGTTTATCAATTGCATTTTGATCACAAGTTAAGATTCGGTGTGCTATCTGATCGGAATCAAGTACCATAAACCCTAATGAACGAATAATGCTAGCAACAAACGATTTACCAGTTCCAATCCCGCCGGTTATTCCAACTACTTCAGAATTTGACATTGTGGACAAAAATACGTTGAACGTCCGTCCAACTTGATTTTTTCAACCAAATGACCGTCACGTTTACACGTAGCTCCTTCTTGACTGTGGACTTTCAAGTAATCCTGGAAATGACCAATATCTCCGTTAGCATTTTTGAAACTAAAAATCGTAGTTCCCCCATACTTGATAGCTTTTTTTAAAATTTCCTTGGTTGCTTGCCAAATTTCCTTGGCGTCATTTAAAGTTAAATTGGCAGAAATGGAAGCTGGATGAATTTTTGCTGCGTAAAGAACCTCATCGACATAAATATTGCCCAATCCAACCACAACTTCCTGTGACAACAACACGACCTTAATTTTCCCCTTCTTTTTTTGAAGCATCGCAAAAAGAGCTTCAGGAGTAAATTCTGAACTAAAAGGTTCCAAACCAAGCTTCTTAATTTCCTTAGTTTGATCAACCTCGTTGGTAGAAACTAAGTGCATGCGACCAAATTTACGGGTGTCATGATAGACTAACTTCTCCCCATTATCCAGCCAAAATACTACATGACTGTGCTTTGGTAATTCTTCAGGATCTTTTAGTACGCTATATTTTCCTTCCATTCTCAAATGACTAATCAAAGTTTGACCATCACTTAAATCAAAAAGTAAGTATTTTCCCCTTCTTCTAATCCCAATAAATTTTCGGCCAATAATCTTTTGATTAAATTCTACTAAATCGTTTTGAATCATTTTAGGATACAAAAGGTCTATTTCTTTAACCGTGCGTCCTGTAATTAAGGGAGTTAAGTTATTAATTACTGTTTGTACTTCTGGTAATTCAGGCATATTTTCCTCAATTCTAGTGAACGTCGTACCAAGTTTCCCCAAAGTGGCTCTCTACTTTCAGGGGAACTTTTAGTTTGATAGCTGAATCCATTAATTTAGGTACGATTGATCCAATAATTTCTTCTTCTCCTGGAGCAACTTCAAATGTTAATTCATCATGTACCTGTAAAATCATCCGTGATTTTAAATTCTGATCTGCAAGATAGTTTTGGATACTAACCATTGCAATTTTGATTATATCAGCAGCTGAGCCTTGGATTGGAGTATTCATCGCAGTTCTTTCAGCAAAATGACGAAGATTGAAATTTTTAGCATGAATATCTGGTAAGTAACGACGACGATGAGATAATGTTTCTACATAACCTTCTTCTCGAGCAAATTTCACCGAATTATCCATAAAAACTTTGACTAAGGGATATTCTTCAAAATAAGTATTAATGAATGCGGCTGCCTCTTTTCTAGTTACTCCAATATTTTTAGCTAAACCATAATCAGAAATTCCGTAGACTATTCCAAAATTAGTGGCTTTTGCAACTCTTCGCATGTCTGGTGTAATTTCAGCTCCTGGCTCTAAATGATAAATTTTCTCAGCTGTTGCCTGGTGGATATCTCTATCATCTTCAAAAGCCTTGATCATATGAGGATCACCTGAAATATGAGCTAAAACCCGTAATTCAATTTGCGAATAATCAGATGAGAACAACTGCCAATCATTTTGACGGGCTGTAAAAGCTTTACGAATAATTTTTCCCATTCCTCGTGCTGGAATATTTTGCAAATTAGGGTCAACTGAGGATAAACGTCCGGTTGAGGTCATTGTTTGTAAAAATCTAGTATGAATAATTCCATTACCGAAATCAAATTTCTGCAGACCATCGACATAGGTGGATTTTAATTTTGAAAGTTGACGATAATCAAGAATCCAATCAACGACCTGAGAGTGCGGCCTTAATTCTTCTAAAACCTCAACTGACGTTGAATAACCTCGTTTTGTTTTCTTTGAAGGTGGTAATTTCATAACGTTAAAAAGAATATCGGCTAATTGCTGAGGAGAATTTAAATTAAATTCCTGCCCTACTTCAGCAAAAATTTTAGACTTCAATTCATGAATATTGGAATCAAATTCTTTACCCATCCTTTTTAACTCAGATTTATTGAGCTTGATCCCTTCTAATTCCATTTTAGCTAAAACCATTGACAAAGGTAACTCAATTTGCTTTAGTAATTCGACTTGCTCGTGCATCTTTAAATGTGCATCAACAATATCCTTACTCAGAAAATATCCTTCGGCCTTTTTAGCAAGATGATCATAGAGAATTTGATCATTTTCTGGCAAAGAAATTTTAACGCCCTTGCCATAGACCGTCTCATCAGACAAAATAAATTCATCAAAGTAATCATCAATCGTAGTTGCAAGGCTCTCATTACTGTGGCCTGAATCATCAACATAAGAAGCAATCATCAAATCATAGCTTATTTTAGGTAAAGAAAGCTGGTGTCGATTCGCCAAAATAAACGTTTTTTTACCATCAAAAGTCCAAATATGCTCAAAGCCAGCTAATATTTCCGAGGTTAACAACGAAAAATCTTTAGTAACAAAAATTTTCCCTCGCTCCGCAATAATCATCGCCTTAATCTCAGCCTCATGATAATTAGAATTAAAAGTTTCAAAATAAATTAGCGGTTCCTTTAATTCTTTAAGGGCCGAGATATTTTCCAAACTTAAAACTTGATAAGCTGGAACGTCTTTTTCTTTAAGATTTTCATCATTAGATGTTTTAATAATTAAAGACTTCATATCAAGCTTTTCAAAAAAGCTATTCAATCCCTCAATGTTTGATGGTTTAATCTCAGTATCTTCAATGGATATTTGAATCGGCGCATCTGTTCTAATCGTTGCTAATTCCTTAGATTGAAATGCCTGTTTTTGATCTCGAATCAAATTCTCCTTCATTTTACTTGGCTTTAAGTCACCAAGATGCTGGTAAAGTTCTTCAATATTAGGATACTGTCCCAACAATTTTAAAGCAGTTTTTTCACCAACTCCCTGAACTCCTGGATAATTATCAGAAGTATCTCCAGTCAAAGCTTTCATATCAATCACCTGTTTTGGAGTGATCCCCAACTTTTCTTTAAGGTGATCAGGGTTATAAGTTTCATAATTACTAAAACCTTTTTGAGTGATATAAACTGTTGTGTGATCATTGATTAATTGAGTTAAATCGCGATCTCCCGTTACAATTACAACCTCAATTCCTTGTTCATTTGCCTTTTTCGCAAGTGTACCAATGATATCATCAGCTTCATAGTCTTGTAATTCATAGGAAGTAATCCCCATTAATTTCAACATTTCATGAACATAAGGAAATTGGGCCGAAAGTTCATCAGGAGTTTTAGAGCGATTACCTTTGTAATCAGAATATAGTTCTGTTCGAAAAGTTCGATCCGAAGCATCAAAAGCGGCTAACATTTTTGTCGGCTTAAGATCTTTTACGATTGAATCCAAAACTCTTTTCAAGCCATAGATTGCATTGGTTGGAATGCCTTCATGACTAGTAAAATTATTCACGTTCAATGCGAAGAATGAACGGTAAGTAAGTGAGTTGCCATCAAGCAACAATAATTTTTCTTTATCCATAGACTTATTGTATCGAAAAAAAGATCAAAGAGTTAAAAAAAGCGAAAATTTCTTGAGGAAATTTTCGCTTTATCCTTTAAAATGATTAATTTCGGTTATTGCCTCCACCGAAAATCTCAAGTAAAACAATGAAAATATTTAATACATCAAGATAGAGACCCATCGCTGATGACGTTGCATAATTTGCCATCATCGTATCAGTTGCACCACTATCTTGTAACTGGTAGTAAGCAACTTTGATATTTTGCTGATCACTAGCAATCATCCATGTGAAAATTCCTAAGACAGCATAATCAATAATCCACTCAAGCATCGATGACCCCATGAAAGCGTTAATCAAAGAAACTACGATTACACCTAGCAAAAGTGCGAATGCAACTCGACGCCCTCGCTGTAGATCACTTGTAGTATTGCGGCCTAGAACTGACATCAATAAGAAGATCAAAGCTGTCACCCCAAGCGCATTAACCACGCTACCTGCGGAGCTAAACATCAATGTAACAGAAAGAGTGATACCGTAACAGGCCGACATTATCATAAACAGAACTAAATTAACACTTGCTGCCGCATCTTTATTGGCATTGTGTCCCATCACAAATACTAAGATTAAAGGAACAAAAGTCACCAACATAATTGCTACCGAGCCGCCGCTTGATAAAAAATTAACAAATGCATTTCTTAACGGATAGGCCAGTAACCATGAAACGAAAGTGGTAATTGCAACTCCACCAAACATAATTAGATAGACCATACTATAATATTTGGACAACGCCTGATCACGTTCACCGACATGTCCATTAATCGGATCAGTGCCATGTACGCTCTGGCCATCACGATTATTAAAAGAATCATTTTGCATAACTACTAACCTCCAATTACTAACAGTTTAACTGATTGACTAACATTGTCAATCAGTCGAAAGACCTATTATCTTTTAAATAAGCTTGTTCGTACTTTTGAATATCGCCTGCACCCATAAAAAGTAAAACGCCGTTTTTAATCTCATTTAAATTGGACCTATTGTCAAAACTGATGGGTTCAGCTTTTGGACCGATTAAATCAACAAGATCCTGATTGCTAACGGATCCCGATTTCTCGCGCGGTGAAGAAAAAATATCCGTCACAAAAACTCGATCTGCTGCACTCAAAACTCGACCGTAATCTTGAAGATATTTTGCAGTCCGAGTGTAAGTGTGCGGCTGAAAAATAACCGTTAGCTGATCATTTGGAAACATTTGACGCGCCGAATCAATCGAAGCAGCGATTTCGTTAGGATGATGGGCATAATCATCAATTATCGTCACCTGATTTACTTTAGAAACATTAAATCTTCTTTTAACTCCTTTAAAATCACTGATCTGCTGTTGGATTAATTCGTTAGAGTATCCAAATTCTCTAGCAATAAGAACGGTTGCAGCCGTATCTATAACATATTGATGTCCTGGTAGGCTCGTCTCAAAAGTTCCCAACACTTGGTTGTTTTCAATTAATTGAAAGACTGTACTGCGGGGATTTGTCTTTATAATAACGACCTGAACCTGATTATTCTCTTCAAAGCCAAAATATTTAATTGGACAATTTGCTTGAATGCGGTGAGTATTCTCGTCATCACCGAAAGCGACAATTAATTTTCGAGTCTGCTGGGCGAGCGTATTAAATGCATCAACAACATCTTCTAAATCCCTAAAATAATCTGGATGATCAAAATCAATATTGGTGATAATTAAATAATCAGGATAACAAGTAATGAAGTGACGCTCATATTCATCAGCTTCAAAGACAAAAAGTTTTGAATTAGGATTACCCTGCCCACTACCATCACCGATCAAATAATTAATTTTTTCTTTTTGATTTAAAATGTGTGCTAAAAGACCAGTGGTTGTTGTTTTTCCGTGTGCACCAGAAATCCCAATCGATAAATAATCTTTAAGATATTCGCCTAAAAACTCATGATAATGCATGATTTTAAGCCCTAACGCGTGTGCCTTTTTTACCTCAGGATGATCATCATTAAAAGAATTCCCCTGAATAATAATTTGTCCTGGTTTAATGTTGTTGGAGTCAAAAGGATAAACTTTAATCCCTTCTTCCTCTAATTTGTCCTGAGTGAAGACATAGCCAGGAATGTCAGAACCAGAAACCTTTAAACCATCATTTTGCATGATCGCAGCAAGTGCACTCAATCCTGACCCTTTAATCCCAATAATAAAATAATTTCCGTTTCGCTCGATCATTTTTTCCTCTTAATAATCAATTTTTTCAATTTCAGCAAAATCGGTCCCTGGTAAAATACCAGAATCAGTGATCTCAATTGCCCCTTTAATTTCCGGTGAACTCAATTTTAAGTCAGCTCGATTACAAAGAGCACCTGGACTATCCAACCCGCCAATCTTAGCTGAAGTAACGATTTTTCCATTAGGCATTATTGCACCAACTTGCGCTACCACGGTTTTTAGCCCCACCTTCAAGTTTATTGAACCAGATACCAATTGAATTAATTTCTCTTGTCCGATCTCGACTTGGATCAGTTTCAATTTTTGAAGTTTAGGATGGTCTTCAATTTTTTTAACCTCTCCTACTACAAAATAAGGACGTCCTAGCTCTTGAACTAAGAAATCTCTAAATTCGGGAATTGATCCAGCAATCACATCGACTTGATTTGAATCAATTTGAATAAAACCTTGATCTTTAGTGATGCCCAACTTTTGACTCCAGTTGAACAAATTCAGACCAATCAGCTCGTTTTGATCATTTTGAATTAAAACAATATCATTAACACGATTAATTTTATAATTACTGCACGGTTCCTTGCTAAAATTCAGCCAAATACTATCACCAAAAGCTGCTTTATTAATACTTGCTATGATCATTTGATTTCCAACCCATCAATAAACTGATCGATTTGCGCTTTAGTTTTGCGATCACCATTAACAAATCTGCCGATTTCCTTACCATCACTTAGAGCAACAAAACTAGGAATTCCCTTAACTGACATTTTTTCAGCAATTTCTTTAAAATCATCGATATTAATTTCTACAAAATCAAAATTTTGATGTTCTTTCTCAATTAACGGTAAAAAAGGTTCAATAAATTTACAATCCCCGCACCAAGGGGCTGTAAAAGTTAAAATCTTTAAACCCTTATTTATTTCCATCTCATTTCCTTTAAATTCTTTCATTTTTTTCCTCCTTAAAATGACTTTTTAAAAGATAAATAGGTTGACCTTTATCAGCAAATTTTTGTTCATACTCTGTTCGAATATTACCAACATTATCATCGCTATGGTGCAAATCAAAATTAATTTTGTCAATTAAAACTTCAGGTTCATTAGCCATCGTCGTGATCGAATAAATAAATAATCCCTGATTATCAGTTTTAAATTGAATTGTAGCATCCGTAGCTAAAATCTGATGATATTTTCTCAAAAAATTCGGTGCAGTCAATCTTCTTTTTTCATGCTTACTTTTTGGCCAAGGATCGGAAAAATTAAGATAAAGATTACTTACCTCGCCCTCGGCAAAATATTGTCCTACTTCATCAGCATTCCCTACAACAAGAAACAAATTAGTCAATCTTTTTTCGGCTTGCTTTCTTAACAAATAAGCAAGCGCCATTTCATTAATTTCTAGAGCAATGTAATTTTTATTCGGATTATTTTGAGCTAATTGGGTAATAAATCCACCTTTGCCAGCTCCAATTTCAAGTTCAATTGGCTGATTATTTTTGAAAACTTCATGCCATTTTCCTCTTAAATCGTAAGGAAATTTTCGGAAAAGATCTTGATTTTCGGCATATAACTCATCAGCCCATGGTCTTCTTTTTATTCTCACTTTTTTACTACTTTCTTTAGTCTTCTAACCAGATAAAATTTCACAAACAAAATTGTAAAAATAATCCCTCCTCCAAGGAATAACAAGGCATTCATAGCGTTATTAACCAGCATTATTCCAGCAATAATTACGGTATACACTATTCCTATTTTCAGCAAAAAAATCTGAAATTTTTCCATCCATCTATTTGGTAAAACCGGAAAAATTTTAAACCAAATTCGATCATTGGCTTCTTTAAATATTGGAATCAATTGAAACATAAGCAAATATAAGAATACGACGCTTAAAACCAACGAAAAAAGATCACCTTTTAATAGAAATATTACTACCGAATTTATTAATAATAGTCTAATAAATAAACCTAGATATGTTCCCGACCTTAAAAAGGTTACCAAAAACAAGTTTTCTTGAAAAGATTTTTTGCTTTTTAAAAAATCAAGAAATTTCCGTCTTCTAACTGGAACGATTTGATCTGGCAAATCCACAAATAACGAATAGAATTTACGAACTCGACCTTGCCTTCTCAATTCTGATTGAATTGCCATTTGAACTTGGAGAACTTTGGATTTTGGTCTAAGACAAAATCCCACCCAAATTATAAAAGAAATTCCTAATCCCCAGTACACCGAAAATAGAAGAATTAAGCCAAGTACGACGATCAAAATTCCATTAAAAGCCAACTTGGCTGATAAGGATTCTTTTTTGCTATAAATCTCAAGTTTAAAATGAGCAAAGCGAGCAAGTTCAAGAAATATCAAGCTTAAGGTTAACGCTAACCCCGAAACAATTTTAAAACTTGAATCTAAACCATGAAGAATAGGTGTTAAAGCAATGGTCGTTAAACCAAAAGTTATCGTTGGTAAGATTAAACTATAAAAAGTCGAAAAACGAAATGTCAGCTTTAAGTCACTAATGACTGGCAAAATAAAACTTTGATCTGGTTCTTTAAGTAATGTTACCAAATTAAAACTTTTAAGCTGTACTAAAAAAGTTAAACCAATCAAAATTTTAAGCAGCCAAGGATTAAACCGTAAAATTAAATTTAAGTTTTGAGAGTATAAATAAGCGAAGTATCCGACAAGGATTAATAAAATTAAAACAAAATGGTCATTAAAAACATATCTCAAATATTTCGTATTCGAAACTAAGTTTTCTTGAAATCTTTTTCGAAAAATGGATTTCATTGCTTAAATTCACCCTTCGCCAGTTTTAAATAAATTTCTTCTAAAGAAGCTTTGGGCATCCCAACAGTTTGACGAACTTCATCCAAGTTTCCTTGAGCTTGAACTCTTCCCTGGTTTAAAAGTACAAATTGATCAGCAAGATTCTGAGCATTAGCCAAAATATGAGTTGACATTAAAACCGACTTCCCGCTTTTCTTTTTTTCATTAATCAATTTGATTAAATCGTCAATTGCTACCGGATCAAGACCCACAAAAGGTTCATCAATGATAAGCAACTCGCAATCAAGCATTAAAGCTGCTGTAAGCATCATTTTTTGCTGCATTCCTTTGGAAAAATGAACGGGCAGCCAATCGAGTTTATCTTCAAGCCGGAACATTTTCAGTAATCTTTTGGCTTCATTTCTGGTCTTATCGTCATCTGATCGATAAACTTCCATTACTAAATCAAGATGTTCCTGTAGCGTCAACTGCCGGTAAAAATCTGGCTGCTCTGGAACATAAGCAATTTTTTTTTCGTAAGCAGAAAAATCATTTGAAATTGTCTGATCATCAATCGTGATCTTCCCAGATACGGGAGTTAACAGCCCCAAAATATGCTTAATAGTAGTCGATTTACCGGCACCATTTAACCCAATTAATGCCAGGACTTCACCTTTTTTAATTTCAAAACTAACGTCACGGAGAATAAGTAAATTTGAATAACCTCCGGACACGTGCAATAATTTAAGTGACATATATTTTAACCTACTGGAGAATAGAATTTTGAATGATTGTATATTTTGTAAAATTATAAACGGAGATGTGCCAAGTTACAAAGTTTACGAAGATGAATTTGTTTACTCATTTTTGGACCTTTCGCAAACAACCCTTGGTCACACTCTTTTAATCCCAAAGAAACATGTAAAAGATGTTTTTGAATACGATGAAAAACTAGCAGAGGCTGTTTTTGGTAGAGTTCCCTTAGTGGCTAACGCTCTTAAACAAGCGTTACCAGACCTTCAGGGATTAAACATCATCAACAACAATGGAGAGCTAGCTGGTCAATCAGTATTTCACTCCCACATCCATTTTATACCACGATACACCAATAGCGATACCTTTACGCTGAAATTTACTGATAATAGTTCTCATTATCAACCTGAGCGATTAGCTAAATTAGCGGAGGAAATCAAAAATGAAATTTAAAAAAATCATTATGATTGCGGGTACAGCATGGGCCGGTTATAAAATTTACGATTTTTTTAAACGCGAAGAAAATTTAATCTGGCTGCAAAATTTATCAGATAATTCTAAAATTGTTAACGAAAAATATCAACAATTTAATAAAGATCTCAACAAATTGCAATTGAAGAATGAGCAACTCCTCAAGCCCACCGTAAAAAATTTAACAAAAGAGATCAATGAATTTTCATATTTGATGAACTTCAAAGTTAAAAAAATCCAAAGCAATCTCCAAAATCTGAGTAACGATTTTCCTAAACATTAAACTCAGCTTTCACATCTTTACAATTCAATTTCAGTTATGATAAAATCTAGCCTATTGTAAAATATTTAATTCAGGAAGGACATACATGCAAACAAAAAAATTAGCAGGCGTAATCTTATCTGTATCTCTTCTGCTTGTAGGTTGTTCTAGTGGCAATCAAGCAGTTGCCACTATGAAGGGTAAAACGATTACCCAAGAAGATTATTATAAAGCCTTAAAGGAATCTCAAGCCGGAAAATCTACATTACAAAATTTGATTTTAACCGATGCTCTTGAGCAGAAGTATAATGACAAAGTTAAAAAATCTGAGATAGACGCTGAATACAAAAAATTAGAAGACCAATATAAAGGCAGCTTACCAGCTATGTTGAAGCAAGCCGGTTATACTGAGTCTTCATATAAGAAATCTATCAAGAGCCGTTTGCTTGCAAAAGCAGCTTTAAAAGATAAGCAACCAGAAAGCAGTAAGAAATTTAAGGATGCTTTAGACAGCGCTTGGAAGAGTTATTCTCCAAAAATTTCTGTTCAAAGTATTCAAGTCGATGACGAAAACACTGCTAAAGATCTGATTAAGAAATACGAAGAAGATCCAACCGAAGCAAACTTTAGCAAGTTGGCTAAAGAGAATTCTAAAGATACATCATCAAAGGATAACGGTGGAAAGTTAGCTGAATTTGATCCTAAATCAACAACAAACCAGCAAGCAAATCTCGATACGAATTTAAAAGAGGCTGCTGGAAAATTGAAAAAACAAGGCGATTACACCAAAGAACCAGTCAAAGGATCAACGAGCGGTTTCTATATTATTCGTTTAATTAAGACGCCAAACAAGGGTAAATTTGCTGATCACAAGAAAGAATTGACGGAACAAATTTATAATCAATGGCAATCTGATGCAACTGTTATGAATCCAATTTACGGTAAAGTCCTTAAGGAAGTTGACACTAAGATTGTTGATAAAGATAAAGATTTAAAGGATGTTCTATCTTCATTCTATCAAACCCAGACCCCTACTACTCAACAAAACTCAAACAAGTAATAGATTAGAAACAAGGTAAATTAATTCTCCTTGTTTTTTTTGCGCCTTTAAAATTATTTTCCATTTTTATTTTTTTGTGATAGAATCTACTTTGTTGTGAAAAAATTTAATTTAGGAAGTACATACATGCAAAAAAAGTTTTTAGCAGGGACTATTTTATCTGTTTCTCTCCTGCTCGTAGGTTGTTCCAGTGGTAGTAAAAATGTTGCCACGATGAAAGGTAAAACAATTACCCAGGATGATTATTATACAGCTTTAAAGGAATCTTCAACTGGAAAACAAACATTACAAAACTTGGTTTTAGCAGACGCGCTTGAACAAAAGTATGGTAGTAAAGTTAAAAAGTCTGAAATTGATAAGCAATATAAAAATTTAGAAGATCAATATGGCTCTAGCCTACCTAGTATGTTGAAGCAAAGTGGTTATACTGAATCATCTTACAAGAAAGTTCTCAGAAATGGCTTACTTGCAACAGCTGCTTTAAAAGACAAACAGCCAACCAGCAGCAAGAAGTTTAAAGACGCTTTAGACAGTGCTTGGAAGAACTATACTCCAAAAATCACTGTTCAACATATTTTAGTTGACGATGAAAATACAGCTAAAGATTTGATTAAGAAATATGAAGAAGACCCAACAGAAAAGAACTTTAGTAAATTAGCTAAAGAGAATTCTAAAGATACTTCTTCAAAGAACAATGGTGGTAAAATCGATCCTTTCGATCCAAAATCAAGTAACCTTGATAGTGGATTTACAGCTGCTGCTGCTAAGCTAAACAAAGAAGGCGATTATACAAAAGAACCAGTTAAGTATCAAACTGGAAATGGCTACTTTATTATTCGTTTAATCAAGAAACCTGCTAAAGGTACCTTAGCTGAGCATAAGAAGGAATTAACTGATCAGGTCTATACGCAATGGCAAAAAGATACAACAGTTATGAATCCAATTTATGGTAAAGTTCTTAAAGATGTTGATGCTAAAATTGTTGATAAGGATAAAGATTTGAAGGATGTTCTTTCGGCATTCTATCAGACTCAGACTCCTACTCAGCAACAAGGAGCTACACAGCAAGGTTCAAGCAATAAATAGTTTTATTAAAAAACAAGGTAAATTGATTGCCTTGTTTTTTTGTGCTTTGATTTATTGAAAATTCGCATTTTATAACTACTATTTTCTTTTGTGATCAATTACACTAATCCCTGAAGTGGTTACAATTTATAGATTATTTTTGATCAATTATGACTTCTTGTCATCTGTACTTCCTCCTGATATTAATTGTGGCAAACAAAAAACGCCTTTTGGCGTTTTTTAACAGTTCTAATGATCAAACTATCAGCTCTGTTAAATGATTAGAAGAAACAAACTGATTTCTGATTCCTAGATCTGTCGTAAAGAATAACAATTGAGTAGAAACTGCTAATTTTTGAATAAGTTCGATTACTTTAGCCCGTCTGACAACGTCAAAATTTATAAATGCATCATCAATAATTAATGGTAACTGGATTTTATCTAAGAAACTTATTGCAAAAGCAAATCGCAAAGCAACATATAACTGTTCAGCTGTGCCTTGAGATAACTCAGCTATTTCAAACGTTTGACTATCAAGTCTTTCAACATTGATCGTATCACCTTCAAAATTTATTCCCCGATAACGATTATCAGTCAATACATTGAAGTATTCGCTCGCATGATCAATAATTTGAGGAAATCTTTCTTGCGTTGCATCATCCAAAGCTGCTTTTATCCAATTGCTACCTAAATAATTAGTAATCCAACTTTTAGTTAAACTTTCAATTCTTGATTCCAAATTAGCGAGATCTTGTCTTAGTTGATCATATTTTTCAGTATTGATAACTCCCTGCAACTGGCTTTGATTACTGAGAATCTCTTTACCAATTTCACGTTCTTGTTCCGTAAGTTCTTTAACATCTTTACTATTTTGATCAAGAGACCATTTTAGCTGCTCGTAATTATCAAATTTTTTAAGTTCCGGTAGTAAACTACTTAGGTTGCTTTCGTAAATTTTAAGCTGTTCTCGCTGTCTTTCGCGATTCAAAAGATCATGATGATAGACTTCTAATTCCATTTCAGATTGCAAACCATTATCTCTAAGCAATCGTGCCATTTCTTTATTTGCGTCATCCATCTCAAAGTTCAGTTTATTAATTTTAGTAACATAGAACTTCTTCTTCTCTTCATTTTGCGCATTAACCGTTGAAATATTAGCCATATCCTCAAAAAATGAGCTAATCAAATTCAATGTTGCGACTTGATCTTTAAGCTGAATTTGAATCCAATTTTTGGCAAAATCAAACTCAGAAAAATAATCATTAACTTGTTCCCAATATTTGTCTTGATCTTCTTCGAGTTTTTTCTTTTTTTCAGCATTTTCATGAAGCTTCTTCAGATCAAGCTGAAAACCTAAGAAAGTATCAATTGGATATTCATAACGATATTTATCTTTTAGGTTCGTTAATTCTCGAACTAAATCCTGCATCCTTAGATTAACATGCTTCAGTTCATCTTCTATCCTTGTTTTGTCATCAACAACCGCAGACTCATCTGGTTCTCTCGTATTAACGGGACTTGATACAACATAACTTATAATCGCTGCTAGCACTCCAATAATGACTCCAGCAATACTAACGATATGCCCAATTGACCCCATCATCATTCCAACAGCTCCGACCACTAGACCAATTAAAAGACAAATGATTGTTGGCGCCCAATTTTTTTTACTCCGATTACGAGCTGCAGCTTTTGTTGATTTAGGACTATCAATAGTTGTTCGCCCTTGAATGCTTGCCCGAACATCTTCCAACTCATCATAATTTCTTTTAAGTTCTAATCCATGAAGATAATCCTCTTTAGACATCTCCTCGGTTTCCATCTTAAAAGCATTTTTAACTAGTAAATCATTTTGATCTTTTGTCAATTCAGCGATCTGGTCGCTAATTTTTTCATTTTTTTCACAGACACTTGTAACTTCAGAAAGTTTACTTTCTAAATCATCAAATTCTTCCTTATTATCGAGATAAAAAGCATACCGAGGATTGTTGGTAATCGTACTTTCTGTGATTTTATCAACTTCTTCCCGCGCTATTTTAAGATCTTCTTTTGCGGTTTCAAAGTCTTTTTTTTGTTTCATAAAATCATCATAGAGATCAACATCAAGATTTCTCCGGTTTGAAATCGAATTTAAAAGTGTTAAATATTCGTCATAGTTATGCCAATTATCATTTAATTGTTGCAACTTTTTAATTGTATTATTTTTTTTCTCAATTTGTTGATGAATCTGCTCTTTATTTTGCGAAAGCTCTTTATTTTGTTGCTGCAGTTCATTAAAAATGTTATTTTCTTGCCCTGCTTCAGAAACCTTCTTCTCCAAATCTCGGTGCTCTTTCATCGCTAAATTTAAGAGCGGTTTAGTTCCCGAAGGTTTAAAAATTGTTCCCGCATCACTAGCTAGACTATTACTAAGATTTAGCCAATCTTGAGAGCCAGTCATTCCGATGTGTAAAATTTGATCGGTAAAATCATCTTTTTTTAACCTAAAAACCTCATTTAGTGCATTTTCATCAAATTCAAAAATATTTTCATAAAGAGATAAATCTGCAGCTCCTAAAAGTTCATGCAACTTACTTTCATCGTATTCTTTGCCTTCAGAAGTCACTATTACACTGCCGCTACGACTACGTAACCCCCCTACTCGGCGAATCAGATAATCAACGCCATTTTGAGAAACTAAAAGTTCCCCTCCAAACGATGAACCAAAGCGGGGCTTATATTTATCAGTATCCGTTTTTTTACCAAAGCCAAACAGAACCCCACGGATAAAAGCCCTTAAAGTGGTTTTACCTGCTTCATTTAAACCATAGAAAATATGAAAATCATCGGCAGTATCAAAACTTGTATCAACCCATTTACCAAAACCAAAGATGTTAACTTTTTTAATTATCATGACTGATCATTCTCACTCTTTCTTTCATTAATTAATTCAAATGTTTCATTTTTAAGGCTTGATAAAAAATCAGGATCGCGTACAAGATCTTGAAGAAACCGATAATTTTTTAGTAAAGGCAATACTTCTGCTTCAACGTTCTCAGTTGAAAAAATTTGTTCAGCACTTTCATTCCAAAAAGTCTGATCCAACTCTGAAAAGACATCACTTTTGGTAATCTGCACATTAATCTTAATAACAATCGTATAATTATCTTCAAATTCTTTTGGAGCTAAGCCACCTGCAAAAGAATCATCTTCAATCGACTTAACTACAGTTAAAGGTAAGTTATTAGCATTTTTTATCGTAACTTCAACAAAATGGGAAACCGTTTTACTCAATTCATTCAAACTTAACTCAATTTCCCGTTCAACATCGCTCATTGATGTTAAACTACGGCCATCAACTTTAATCCGATCCCATTCGATTTTGGCGCTAGGTAAGAATGTAGCGTTAGTTTCATGTCGATCAGCTTCAACTAAGTAAAAACCCTTCGGACCATCTTCTTTAATGCTGCGTCCCTGTGGAACACCAGGATAAATAATATATGGATTTTCGTTAAGGACCTGTCTTTCATGAATATGACCTAAAGCCCAATAATTATAACCCTTATCAAGTAATTCATCCTTAGTAAAAGGTGCATAATTATCGCTTTGCCCCTTTCTTAATGCCCCGTGTAACAGGCCGATCGTATAATCTACATCAGAATGTCTTTTGGGGTATTTATCGGCCAAATCCTCGGTGATCCAACGGTCTTCGTAACTAAATCCTACTAACTCAACTTTGGTCCCATCTTTTGCCGTATGATAGAAACTTTTAATGTTGCTTGGAAAAACAAAAACATTATCCGGAAACTCAAAGTTACCGACCTGACTTTTAGCGAAATCATGATTCCCTAAAATCACGTATACTGTTATTCCCTCACTTTTAAGGCGGTTAAATTGCTTACTCAAAAAAAGTTGTGCGCTAACACTTTGAACATCGGAATCGTATAAATCTCCCGCAATGATCATAAAATCAATTTCTTGCTTAATTGCAACATCGACGATATTTGTAAAGGCCTCAAAAGTCGAATTTCTGATTTTTTTAAGAATCTCTGTATCCTCGATCTGCAACCCTCGAAAAGGTGTATCTAAGTGTAGATCGGCTGTATGAATGAATTTCATGATGCTCCCCTTTATATTGCTAAAAAAATTATATCTTTGTTACTTAAAAAAATCTACGACCGAATTATAGATTGACGAAAAACCTTTTTGAATCACATCAATTCCTTGTTGATAAAGGTCCGTATTTTTCTTAATAAAATCTTGTTGTTTCTCTGCTGGTGGCTCATAATTATTTGAAAAAGAAGTCTGAGCCGTATCAGAGTAAATTATTTCAAAAATGTTCTTAAAAGTCCAGTTTGCGTAATTACTGTTGGTAAGGACTCTTTCATCACTAGGATCATCATAGCCAACCCAAGTTGTTAAACAAAGATCAGGCGTAAAACCCGCAATCCACTGATCACGAGTAGCAGTAGCAAGTCCTTCTTTTGTTTGAGTACTACCTGTTTTACCAGCTACCTCAAAATTCTGTGGTTTAGCAGAAACAGCGGTCCCCTGATTAAAAACACTTTTTAACATCGGGGTTAACTCTTTGACCACTTTCGGTGAAATCACCGAGCGAGAAAAATCATTAAAACTTTGGACCGGTTTGCCATTAGAGGTCTCAATTTTATTAATTAAATGGGTTTGACGTTTAACTCCATTATTAGCAATAATTTGATAAGCTTGGGCAATTTGCATTGGACTAACTTCCAGATCACCCAAAGCTAGGCCAAGATCTTTTTGATTATCTTTAACCTTAAAGCCAAATCTATTCAAAGAATCAACTCCCGTCTGTAAGCCCATTTCATTAAGAAGCCAAACCGCTGGGGCATTTAAACTATTGGTTAAAGCATCATTCATTGTAACTTCACCCGCATAGGTATTACTGTAGTTTTTCGGCTGATAACCATTATATGACACTAATTTATCTTGCAAAAGTGAATCTGGCCGATATCCTTTAGTTAGTGCTGGGGCATAAACTGCAATTGGTTTAAGCGTCGAACCTGCTTGTCGATACATCTGCGTCGCCCGATTTAGCTCTAAAAACAAATGGTTTTGATCGTTAGCATTGCCAATTAGCGCTTCTACTCCGCCAGTTTTTACATTAACAGCTACAGAAGCAGATTGCGCCTGAATATCACCAACTTTGGGCAAGATTCCTTCGTTGGCATAATAGTTTTCCATCTTTTTTTGCATTTTAGGGTTAAGATTGGTGTAAATCTTATAACCATCATTTAAAAGATCATCTTCAGAAATTTTATAATCTCGTTTAGCTTCTTCAATCACTGCATCAAAATAGGAAGGGTAATTGTAGGTAGTAACTGGAGTATAATTATTAACTACATTAACTTTTTCATTGAAAGCCTGGGTATAAGTTTCATCAGAAATGACTTTGTTATCTTTCATTGATTTCAAAATAACATTACGCCGAGATAAAGCATAGTCTGGGTAACTAATCGGATTAAAAAGTCCCGGGTTAGCTAACATCGCGCAAATCGAAGCTCCTTGAGCGGTTGTTAGCTCAGAGGCATGAACTCCAAAATAACGTAAAGAAGCATTTTCAACTCCCCAAACACCATATCCAAAATAAGCGTGATTCAAATACATTTCTAAAATTTTCTTTTTGGGTTCAATCCGATTCAACTGAATTGAATAGAATAATTCTTCAACTTTTCGGCCAATTGTCTTTTTTTGAGTCAGAAACATGTTTTTTACCAGTTGTTGGCTAATTGTACTCCCTCCTCCTCCAGTATCGCGACCAAAGTGAATCACATAACCAAGTATTGCACGAGCAGTTCCAGTAACACTAAAACCTAAATTATGATAAAAAGTTCGATCTTCAGTATTAATAACCGCATTGACAATATTAGGGCTAATTTGCTCCAAATTAACATAGCGACCTTTTCGATTTAATAAAACTCCTGCATACTGTCCATTTTGATCATAAACAGATGAATTAAGGCGCAATGAAGACTCTAGCCCTTTAATATCAGCAGTTTTTGCTCTATACGTAAAAAAAGAAAATATTAAAATTAAAAAAAATAAAATCACTACAAGAGTCATTTTAAATGGATGATATCGTTTAATAAACGTATTCAAAAACAAGTCCTCTAAGAAGCCTCAACTTCTTTAGTGTTGATATATTTAGCTAACATATCATAAACTTTTTTGGCATCAGTTTCATCTTTTGAGATTACTACAACACTATCAAGTCCCGCAACAGTTCCTGTAATTTCAGGAAAATCAAGCTCATCCAAATTTGCACCAAAAGCATTTCCCGAACCTTTAATTGTTTTAATCACGTTCAAAAAATGTACCTGAGTAATAGAAATAGCAACAATTCTAGCATTATCCAATAATTTTTGCACTGGATCTCTATCATCTTGATGATAGACAACAAAACGTAAATTTCCATTAAAATCAGGAACTTTAGTGATATGCATATCTCTTATGTCACGAGATATCGTTGCTTGAGTAACTTTTATTCCATATTTTTCTAAAAAAAACAATAATTGATCTTGGGTTGTAATCGAATTCTCGTTAATAATTTGAGAGATTAATGCATGTCTTTTTTCTTTTTTCAATTAAATTATTCCTTTACATTTCAGATGGAGCCTTAACACCTAATAAACTCAAAGAATCTTGTAATACATAGCTAACTGCTCGAACCATTTGAAGGCGTGAAAACAACTCATCCCCTTCAACTAAGATTCTAACATTTTTATAATAGTGATTAAAAGACTTAGCCAACTGAATTGAATATTTTGCAATCGCTGATGGCTCATATTTCTTCTCAGCCTGTCTAATAACCGTTGGATATTGATCTAACAATTTAATTACATCAAAAGCAGAGTCATCTTCAAAAATATTGACATATTTCTCTGTCGGCTGAACTAATTTGCTTGCCTTGCGCAAAATACTTTGTGCTCGCGCATTGGTATACTGAACATAAGGTCCGGTATCACCTTCAAATTGGACCACTTCATCTAATTTAAAATCAAAATTCTCTAAACGATCATTTTTTAAATCATGAAAAACTACAGCTCCGTAGCCAACTTGCCTTGCAACAAGCTCCTTATTTTCAAGAGTCGGATTTTTCTCTTCAATTTGTTTTAGAGCTAATTCAAAAGACTTGTTCAAAACATCATTTAAAAGAACAATTCTTCCTTCTCTGGTAGACAATTTCTTGCCATTAAAAGTAATTAATCCAAAAGGAACATGAATTACTTGCTCTGCCCAAGAATAACCCATTTTCTTTAAGACAGCCTTTAATTCAGCAAAATGCTGCTTTTGCTCGCTACCAACGACATAAAGAGATTTAACTGACTTATATTTATTTTTACGATAAATAGCAGCAGCCAGATCTCGAGTAATGTAGAGACTCGCTCCATCACTTCTAATTATCAACGCTGGATTATCAAATCCCTCTGCCGACAGATCAACAACCTGGGCCCCTTGACTCTCTTCTAGAATACCCTCGGTTTTTAACCTATCAATAACAGCAGCCATCTTGTCATTATAAAAAGCCTCACCATCATAAGAATCAAAATGAATATCAAGGTCATTGTAAATTTCTTCAAATCTCTGTAGAGAGACTTTTCTAAACCACTCCCAAAGTTTTAAAGCTTCACTATCCCCATCCTCCAGCTTTTTGAACCAAGCGCGACCAAGGTCATTCAGACTTTCATCTTTTTTTGCTTCCTGGTTAAAGTGAACATAAAGCTTTAAAAGCGTTTCAATGGGTTGATCTTCAATCTCTTCAGGTACTCCCCACATCTTATAAGCCGCTAACAACTTACCAAATTGTGTTCCCCAATCACCCAAAAAATTAATTTTTACCGGTTCATAGCCACATTTTTTTTCAATATTTGCTAAAGAATTTCCAATCACTGTTGATCGTAAATGCCCCATTGACATGGGTTTAGCAATATTAGGTGAAGACATATCAATCGTAACATTTTGTCCGTTACCCTCATTATTTGAGCCGTAATCAGCTTTTTTTTGATTGATTTCAGTTAAAATTTTTTCAGAGTCTTTTTCTCTGAGCACAAAAAAATTAATATATCCATTGACAATATTAATTTTTTTAAACAAGTTTTGATTTATCAGTGCAACGATCTCACTGGCTATTTCATTGGGAGATTTATGTTTAACTTTAGCAAGGGAAAAAGTAGGAAAAGAAAAATCACCAAAAGAGGAATTTTTAGGTCGCTCCAGAAGATTTTCAACTTGGACCTCATCAGAAATGTATATACTTAAAGCCCTTTTCAATTCTTGTACGACGACATTTTCTAAACTCATGGAACCTCCAAAAATAAAAAAGCGGGTGACGAGAATCGAACTCGCGACGCTAGCTTGGGAAGCTGGTGTTTTACCACTAAACTACACCCGCAATGAAAATCATTATATCACAAGTAGTTACTAAATAGAAGATGATTTCATTTCCGCTGAAATTTGTTTAACAATTTCACTTGGAGTGGTAACGTATTGCTTTTGGGCCAATTTATCTCCAATTGATCCATGAAGATAAACCGCTGCCAGAACTGCCTCAACATGATTAGAAAATTGAGCAACAAAACCTGCGATCATTCCAGCCAACGTGTCCCCCATTCCGGCTGTCGCCATACTTGCATTACCGCTCGTATTCTGCCAAACCATATTTCCATAATAAATTTCCGTACGATGTTTTTTTAAGACTAATGTAGCTGGATCATGGCTTAAACTACTGAGAACTTTTTGATTATTTTCTGAAGATTGATCATCAATTTGTAAACCACTATATCGTTGCCACTCTCCTTGATGCGGCGTTAAAATCAACGAAGCTGGCGGCAAATTCAACTGATTATCTGCCAAAAGAGAGAAAGCAGAACCATCGATGATAAGTATTTGACTGTGATCAACTAACTCAAATGCCATTTTAAGCAAGCTTAATGATTTTGCTTCGGTACCAAGGCCTGAACCAATGCTAATGACGTCTGATTTTAAAAATATCGTTTCTAATGATTTTTGATCATTGTAATCTTGAAAAACTGCTTCCGGGACAACGCTATGGAGGCTGGATAAATTAATTGGATCACAAGCAACCGTTACTAAGCCTGCTCCACTATTAACGGCAGCTTGTGCACTCATAATGGCAGCCCCACCATAATGCTGATTTCCGCCAATAAATAAAACTCTGCCATAATTATATTTATGAGTATCGGGGTTCCTTGGTTTAATTACCTGATGCAAAATTTCCTTAGCAATTTGTTTCATTTGTTTAAATATCCCTAGAAAAAAACAGGCTAATTAAGCCTGTCACAATAAATATGCCCCAAACAGGAGTCGAACCTGCACATGATTGCTCATACAGCGACCTGAACGCTGCGCGTCTGCCAATTCCGCCATTGGGGCCTAACGGAGAATGGGGGATTCGAACCCCCGATACAGGTAAAGCCCGTATACATGATTTCCAATCATGCTCCTTCAGCCGCTCGGACAATTCTCCACTAAAAGCGAAACTAAAAAGTTATGCCTATTTAGTTTCGCGATGTAATGTAACCTTATGATCGTTAGAACAATATTTTTTCTTCTCTAAACGTTCAGGGTTATTCCTTTTATTTTTTGAAGTTAAATAGTTACGATGATGACATTCTGTACATTCGAGAATGATATTTACGCGCATAGCTACTTTCCACCTTTCTATAACATTTCAAAATACAAACTAATAGATTTTAACATACATTAAGATCAGATGCGAGGCCAAATTGCCAAAAAAGATTATTTTTATTTTCCTCTGCTCGCTAAAGTTATGAATGCGCTATAATATTTTTGGAGGTGATTTTTATGTTTCCTTATCAATTTGAACCTGGCAAAACCTATTACTATGTGAACAACTTAAATCTTACTTTTGAAGTTAAGGTCATTAAATCTAACTCTCAAACGGTTACTTTTAAAACCAAATTCAATCCCGAGTGGACTTTAACACCCGATTCCAAAGAGATTAAAGAACATCGAATCTTCTCTTCAAAAAACTCAGCCACTGTCTTTGCTAATGGATGCTGCTCTTAGAAATCGTGCCATGTGGCACTTTTTTTGTTTCATCCTAATTAGCATCATCCGGGTAATATTTGCTATAGAGCGCATAAATCTGATTAGCCATCTGGATCGGGACCGGTACCGTCGGTAAATTTTGGTAAGATACGTTATTTAGTCCCGGAAAAACAATTGCGATTGCTATTTGCGGATCTTTTACGGGTGCAAAAGTTACTAGACTTTCGTTTAGAACTGGTTGACCGTCAACACTAACGGACTCTGAGGTCCCCGTCTTTGCCGCCACTTCAAAAGGCAATTTAGCCATTGCTAATCCTGTACGCCAACCGTCAACACGATTATTTCCCGATCCATAAACTACGTTGTGAAGTCCCGTTTTTACAAGATCAAAGTCTCCTTGAGTCGCATTTACTCGATTTAAAACTTTAGGAGCATTGTTATAAACAATTGGACCTTTTGAACCATCATTTTCAATCTGTTGAATTGACTGAACAATATATGGCTTCATCCGGTATCCGTTATTAGCAATTGTTGAAATATACTGGGCCATCTGCAAAGTTGTATAAGAATCATAATTTCCATATGAAAGATCAAGAAGTGATCCCGTCAAAAGACTTCCTTGCTCATTGAAACTAGATCCAACTAGCCCAGTAATTTCTCCTGGCAAGTCAATGCCAGTTTTAACTCCCAAACCAAATTCGTTAAAATACATTCTCAATCGATCAAACGAGTTTTTATCAGCGGTCATTGAAACATTTGGAACATACTCGGCGTTAGATTCTTTCATTGCTAGTCGCATCATATAAATATTAGATGATACTTCTAAAGCTTGAGCCGCAGTCAACGAACTAAAAGTTCCTTCCGGATACACCGATCCTTTTGAGCGAGTTCCAGGCAGACGAACTGCTGAATCTGGTAGTGAGTTATCAGTAGTTGTAATAGCACCACTCATCAGTCCACCCATTACCATAGCTCCTTTAACTGCCGATCCCATAACGTAAGCTTTATTAATCACTCCCAAAGGATTATAAGTAACTTCACCAGTCTTAATATCACGATCAACTCCTGCCATCGCATAAATCGCTCCCGTCTTAGGATTCATTACTACTGCATAGGCTCCATCATTTTTTCCCGCGTACCCGCCAGCAACGGTAGACTCCAGAACACTTTTAACAACATAACTCACATCATTTTGAAATTGCGAATTAATGGTCAAGTTTAAACTGCCACCCATTTGACCGGGATAAATCGTCTTTTGGGAAAGAATTTTATTGTTAGTCGAAAGTTCAATCTGCGAAACTTTCTTCGATCCTTTTAAAACATCCTCATACCCTTGTTCTAAATAGCTTGTCCCAACGCTATCATTTCTAGCATATCCTTGAGCTAAAAGACTGTTGATCTGCTCAGCTGGCAAACCCTGTTTATTAGAAGTTACGTTACCTAAAACCCCCGCAATAGTTGGATTAGTCGTATTTTCTCGAATCCAGTAAGGTCCAACGCTGATTCCTGGTAACTCTAAAAGATGTTCATTAACTTTAGCAATTTCGTGATCAGTCAAACCACTATATTTAATGTAAACTGTCGATAATTGATAAGCCGATTCCATACTTTTAAAAATAGTGGCTTCCTTTTCTTGTTCTTTTGAAAAAGTTATTTCTTTATCCATCGTAAATTGCATCAAGTTTTTTTCTATTTGATCTGAAGACAAAGAATTACCTTTACTATCAAGCAGCAGATTTTTTGGCATTTGCGCTTTGATTGATTTATTATTAGCATCATTAGCAAGATAATAATCGGCCCGATCCCACTTCGAAAGATTTTCTGGCTCAACGTCAATAAAACCTGCCAGTTTTACAGCGATTTTATACATTTCACTTTTGGTTACACTTAACCCACGGGTATAGGTAATCGCGTTAGTCGCTTGATTTCCAGCTAAAACATTTCCGCGAGAATCATAGATTAAGCCCCGTTGAACAGGAGTAGTAATCGAAAGTAATTTTGTTTGATCAATTTCGCTTTGATGTTCTTTACCGTGTTGGAGCTGAACATCGCCTAGTTTTAAAACCAAGATAGCAAATAAAATAAATACAATAAAAAATAGGAGATTAAGTCGAAAAGGAATTCTGGATTTATCTTGAACTTGATTATTATTTAAATGTTTGTTATTTTTCAAAAAATATTTGCCTCAAAATTATTATTTGTTATGGTAAGGAAGATGAAAATTATAAAAATCAAAGAAAAAATACAGTTTGAACCAACCATTGCGTTTTTGACCCCAATCATCTTGATGACAATTTATTTTATCGCAATTGGGGTCTATCCTTTTGGACATAACACAATTATGACAGTCGACCTGGGTCAACAATACATTGATTTTTTTGGCCTTTTTCGCGATACAATTCTCCACCATCCGGCAAGCTTCTTTTATTCATTTGCCAAAGATATCGGCGGAGATATGATCGGTGTTTGGAGCTATTATTTATTAAGCCCTCTTAATATAATTTTTCTTTTTTTTAATAAAGAACATTTAGATGTCGCTGTAGTCATTATAACCTTGTTGAAGTATGGTTTGGCCAGTCTGGCTTTTTACTTTTTTGGTCTTAAAACCTCTAAAGTCCCACCCAAGTTTTTAATATCTATTAGCGTCAGTTATGCGCTTAGCGGTTTTTTTGTTGCTAATCAGTTTAATATTATGTGGCTTGATGCCGCATACCTCACTCCCCTTGTTGCCTGGGGAATTTACCTCATTTTTAAAAAAAATCAAACTCGTTTTTATACCGTTTTTTTGGCCGCCATCTTAATCATCAACTACTATATGGGCTACATGATCTGTATCTTTGCGGTTCTCTATTTTATCTTCCTCGCCTCTATAAATTATCACACATTTCGCTTGCTCGTTAAACAGTTAGTTAATTTTTTAATTGCATCAATTGGTTCTGCTCTAATAGCTGCTTTTATTCTCCTCCCAACGTTTTTTCAGCTTACGCAAAGTAAAGGAACCTACACTATTAAAAAAATTAATTGGAAGTTTGAGTACAATCCTTTCAAAATGCTTACCAAATTTAATATTGGCGCTTATAACTTTGATGCAATTTCTAGTGGTCTACCCAATCTCTTTATTCCAAGCTTTTTATTAGCGCTCGTTATTTTATTTTTTAGCATTAAAAAAATTGAACTCCGAACAAGGTTTACAGCTCTTTTAATTACTATTTTTTTAATTTTGTCATTATCATTTGAACCATTCGATTTGTTATGGCACGGTTTTCAATTTCCAGTTTGGTATCCCTACCGTTTTTCTTATCTCGCCATCTTCTGGCTCCTCATTTTAAGTTTACAAACTTTTGAGTTTATCGAAGAAATAACCCTCAAGCAATTAATTATTCCCGCCATTTTCTTTGTGGCTATTACCTCTTGTTCGATTTTTGAACGAAAAAACTTAAACTATTTAAATTATCCAATTATCATCGTTTCAGCAGCTTTCTTTGTGATTAGTGTCGCTGCCTTAGGTGGAATTATTAACAAATATCAAATTTTCAATAGATTTTTTCCGGCTTTAATTGTTTTGGAAGCGACAATAAATGCTTATGTTTCGATCAGCATGATTGGCTTTATTTCTCATTCGGATTTTGCAAAATACATCCAGACCACGAATAATTCCCTTCAAAAAATCAAAAAAACTGATTCAGGTTTTTATCGAATTGGCAAATCATTTGAACGAACTAATAACGATGCAATGCTCTTAGATTTTAACGGAACCGACCAATTTAACAGTATGTTAGAACCTCAAACCAGCACGTTATATGCCAAACTTGGTCAACCGCAATCTGAAGGAGATGTTATTTACGCGAACGGAAATCTGTTCACTGATTCATTGTTAGGCATTAAGTATTTCCTAGAAAACAAAAAAAATAAACCAGAAGTTTATAAACCAATCGGAACAAGAATGGACGTCCAAAACTATGGAATTAAAGCCAAAGATCAAAACATTGTAATTCGCGAAAATCCTTACGCATTGACCAACGGATTTTTGGTTTCAAACAAAGCTTTAAAACCGGACCTTGCCCTCATTAATCCGATCACGAATTACAACACAATTTATCATAATCTTGTCCAACAAAGTGATTTTGAAGATCTATTTTTGCCTTTTTATTCCTATCACGAAAAACTGGTCAACCTCAAAAAGAAATCCTCGGCAACTTGGAATACTTACACAAAAATCAATCCAGCCAAACCAGGAAAAATCATTATTTCGCTTACTCCAAAGACTAATGATCCTTACTATGTATCACTTAATGGCGATCTCGCTGACCACAAAATTAAATATTGCGTTAACGGACAAAATATTGAACAAGACGAACCAATTCAAAATACAGTCGTTCAATCAATTTTTCAAAATAAAAAAGATCAGAATGTGAATTATGTCTTAAATGTAGATCGCAAAGAATTAAACCTCTATGATCTCAGTTTTTATTTCATGGATAGCAAAAAATTCTTAGTCCAGAATACGCAACTGCAGCACAATCAGTTAAAATTGACCGAACATCACTCGAACAGTCTTAAAGGAAACATTGAAGTAAAAGAGCAAAACCAAGTTTTATTTTTTAGTATTCCTGCGGTCAAAGGATGGCATGCAAGCGTTGATGGAAAGAGAGTTCCAATAAAGAAGGCTTTTCGCAACTTTATCGCAATTCCGGTCAAACCAGGCAAACACACTGTCAAAATTACATATCTCCCACCTTACTTTATCACTGGCTTAACAATTAGCATTGTAACCTCAGGCGGACTAATGATTTGCTTATACCTTAAACGTCGAAAACCATGACGCTAACGATTAATTTTATCGATTACAATTAAAAGAAAAATTTGACTTCAAGTCAACTTTAAGTGTTATCTTCAATATAAAAAAGGTTGGGAACGATTTATGACAGTTTATCAAGAAAAAATTTACACCGGTGAAAGATCTCTTTTTGCCACTAATAATGCTACGCTTCAACACATAACCTTTGGTAACGGCGAATCTCCGTTAAAAGAAAGTCACCATCTAAAAATTTCAGATTCAATTTTTCAATGGAAGTACCCGCTTTGGTACTGCTCGGATATCTCAGTAGACCACCCGGTTTTTGAGACAATGGCGCGCTCTGGTATTTGGTACACAAACCATATCTCAATCAACAACAGTACAATCCAAGCGCCCAAACTTTTTCGGCGCTGTCAAGACGTCACTTTAAATGAGGTCTATTTTGCCGATGCTTTAGAAACCCTTTGGAACTGCTCTGAAATAAATCTGAAAAATGTTCAGGCAAAAGGCGACTATTTCGGTATGAACAGCCAAGACATTAAACTAGATAATCTCCAACTAGTCGGCAACTACGCTTTTGACGGCGCTAAAAATATCACAGCTAATAATTGTACTTTCTTTTCAAAAGATGCTTTTTGGAATTGTCAAAATGTGACCTTAACGAACTGTACCATCAATGGAGAATACTTGGGCTGGAACACCGAGAATCTAACTTTAATTAATTGCACGGTTGAAAGTAATCAGGGGCTTTGTTACGTCAAACATTTGACAATGAAAAATTGTATTTTGTTACAAACCGATTTAGCTTTTGAATACAGCTCTGAAATCGAAGCTGAGATCGATTCAAATATTGTCAGTGTTAAAAATCCTATCAGTGGTGTGATTAAAGCACACAAGATTGGAGAAATTATTCAAGATGATCCAAAATTAGATCTAACACAAGTTAAGATCCTTCAAACGGGGGTTAACAATTGAAAAGAAAATGGATTTTTCTAACAATTTTTGGGGGAATCGTCCTTTTAATTGTTGCCGGATGGAGCTGGCAGCAAATCATACGACCACGAAGCACAATCATTAAATCAACACCGACCATTTTTCTGCACGGCTGGGGCAGCAGTGTAAATGCTGAACATCAAATGACCTCTGCAATGAAAAAATCTGGAATCACAAATAGTGTGACTCAAGCAATTGTGAGTCCAGAAGGGAAAGTTAAACTCATAGGATCAATTCCTAAACACGCTAAAAATCCAGTTGTTGAAGTAGGATTTAAGAATAACAAGAATACCGATTATCATGAGGATGGACAATGGCTTAAAAACGTTATAACTGAACTGCAAAATACTTATCAGATTAAAAATGTAAATTTAGTCGGCCACTCGATGGGCAACATGGCAATTGCTTATTACATTTTAGATCATAGCAATAATTCCTCTTTACCTAAATTGCGAAAACAAGTTGATATGGCTGGTCATTTTGATGGAATTATTGGAATGAACGACAAACCAAACTTAACCAAGCTAGACGATTCCGGAAAACCCGATCGCATGGATGATAATTACCGAACACTTCTTGGATTGAGAAAAAAATATCCTAATAAACAAGTACATGTCTTAAATATTTTTGGCGATAAAAATGATGGATCTCATTCCGACGGTTCTGTAACAAATGCTTCTTCTCAATCTTTACGTTATTTGATTGGCGAGCGAGCCAAAACATATCAAGAGAAGAAAATTATTGGAGCTGACGGCCAACACAGTCGACTGCACGAGAATAAAGAAGTCGATCAAATTTTGATTAAGTTCTTATGGCCATAAATTTTCTTGAGGCTGTGACATAAGTCTCATCTCGTTGATGACGTGTTGCAACCATCTTGATAGCGAAAATTAACAAAAAAACCGTCCTATTCAACTTTGGCGAGTTATAGGAACGGGTATTATTGCCATAAAGTGGCTCACATCGAGCTGGTGTAGACGCACCGGCTCTTTTTGTAACTAAATATATATCACGCAGGGTACACAATCAAGGCACGTTAACTAAAGTATACGTCACGGTCGCCTTGTATTGACCCGGAGCCGGAATATCGTTTGAATGTGCTTTAAAGCTCAAGCTCCAAGGAATCGCAAGTGCGTCTTGATAGCCACTACCTGCCGTCCCGTTATACACAGTCTGAGCCGTTGAGGTGAGATTAGTCGTAAGGCCATTATTTTGGAAGTAGAGCGGATTGCCTGAGATCTTCTTCGTAGCGTCGCTGGCAAGTTCAAATTGTTTAGTCACTGCCGCTTCGACGCGCCAGACTTTTCCGTTGCGGGAATTTCGGTTGTCAGTAATGTTGAAATTCTGAACGGAGCTGCTGTGATTATGCTCTCGAAGGGATCCACGATGTACCCCAAAATCAATATTTCCCGTTGTCGCTAAAGCCTGCTTACCGATTTGATCCCAAACGTAAATTCTAGTACCCGTAGCAGTCGCTGAGTCACTGATAATCTGAGCGGCAGTCTTTGCTGTTTCCTTGGGATCGTGAGCCGTTCCTCCTACTCCAACTTCACGCCAATTCGGATTTGTCACGTAATATGTTGTGCCTGCATCTACAATCTCCGTCTCAACTGCCGGATCTGTTAAACCACAATCTGCTGCCAATTTAGAAGTACTCCCAAGCGTCAGTTGCCAAAGCTTTGAACTACCATCAAACATTGAAGTCATCGTTGTAACACTACTTGTGTTAAAACTACTAAGATCAAGACTCGGAAGCACCGACATGTGCGCAAACATTACCGTCATGTCGGTGGCACTTGATGTATTAAAGCTCGTTACGTTCAGCTTCTTTAATCCATGCATTTCGTTAAACATGTAACTAAAATCTTGTACTAAGCTGGTGTTGAAACTGTTGAGATCCAACTCAGTGATCCCTGTACAAGCCTGGAACATGCCCCGCATGCTGGTAACCTGGTTCGTAACAAAGCTACTCAAATTCAAGCTCGTTAACAAATTACAGTCATTAAACATACTATTCATGTCTGTCACATTTGTGGTATTGAAATGGCTCACATCAAGACTAGTCACCTTTTGACAATGGGCAAACATCGCGTTCATATCGGTGACGTTAGCAGTATTCAAAGCGTCGAGTCCTTCAATTGATGTAGCATTCATGAGATCAGCAAATAGATTATGAAGTGATCCACGAGCTGTTACTCCCGGTTTAATTACCACTTTTGTAATATCTGCCGCTTGTCCATGCCAAGGCCAAACAGAAGCTCCCGTTGTATCCACCGAACCGTTTAATTCATGTGGGTAAATCGTCAAAACTTTAGTGATTGGATCAAGATACCACCAACCCTGATCATTTAGAGTCACTGCATCAGTAGCTGGCGCATAGTTTCCAGTGTTATACACCAGATCTGTGCTAGCCAGTGGTGATTTATTATTACTTGCGCTATAAAAATATGAACCGAAGAATGGATCTCCATTTTCATCAATTAATTGACTCGATTGATCATAAATCGCTACTTTTGTCACAATCTTTGATAACGGAGCTGCGCTTGGACTCGCAGGAGATGAAGTGATTGTTATTTGACCTGCATCATTAGCAGTCAATTGAGCGTTATTCCATCCGTTGTATTTCATCGTAATCGTGTTGGTTCCTGTTTCCCCCAACTTCAAATCATTAGTAGTTCCCAGCTTCAATGGAATATAAAGAAATCCATTTTTTTGAATGACATCTGCCGGTAACGTTCCAACCGTGGTAAATAAGCCGCCTAGTGATTGAACTGCTGTGACCTTGGACCAAATCGGAATCACATTATTCTTTGCGGTGTATTTAAATATTACATTGTCCCCCGGTCTAATTGTCGCAACTTTACTAAACGTTCCACTATTAACACTAAGCTGAAGATCTGCTGAAATGTCAGCACTGCCTGTTGGTAAATCCTGCCGGTAAACGTAATTGACAAAAGTGACGCCGTTAAATTCGGTTCCAACGGTTACCGTATTTCCTGAAGTTGTGACGGTTCCCCCACTTCCTGGTGTCCCTAAACGTTTATTAATTCTCGTTCCATTATCAAAAAATGTGCCATTAACCTGTGCTCGGCGATATGTTTTCCCATTTTTTACAATTGTAAGCGGACTGCTGGTATCAATAAATTGTGTTGAACCCGGATGTTGAATTTGCCAATCTGATAAAATTGTTGATTTTGCAGCTTGTAAATCATTGCCGTTTTCGTCAACATAACGAGTTGTAATTACTGGATCTCCGGGTGTATAACTTCCTCTTACATTTCTAATTGTGTTACTTTCAGTGCCTTGACCCGTTGTTCCTAAAATTGAAAATGCCCAGTTTGAACGATCGGCAATAACTGCTCTTTCAAGTGAATTAAATGTCTTAGTCCAAACTGAACCACCTATAGCAGGATCTCCCACTACCACTTGTAATGTATAAGTACTAGCATTATACGACATTGACATCGGATGCCAATTATAATCGGGAATATTTAATGGTTTACCACTAACGCTTCCAAATGCATCATTTTTCGGAGTTACTGACATCCCATTTAAAGGTGCAGAATATTGAGCTTTTCCCGCATATCCATTACTATCAGTCGTTACAAAAGCACCGTATGTATTATTGACATTCCAAGGACTCCCGTAAGCAAATACATCGTCAATATCTAAAACTTGGGTAAGAGAATGAGATTGACTTCCATAAGGCGTTCCATGAATATAGTTAATACCAACAATGCTACTATCATCATTATAAGTATCAACTTTAAACCCAATTGCATTCATTAAATCGCTAATCCCAAGATTACCCCCGCTATAACCTAATGAATGAATATTTTGACCATTATCAACGTCATCAGAGAGTGTAACAGAAGAATTATCAGAATGTCTTCCAAAAACCAATGGAAGTATATAATCAGGACTTCCTTTAGAATCTATAATTCTCTCACCCGATTTATATAGAGGGTGCAAAACAAAACCTATACCATCACACAAAAACGTCCATGTAGGTGGTTCAATTTTTAAATCCCAACTAAAATTAAAATCTTTTGTCATATCTAATGTAGAGTTGAGAGTTACAGCACCTACTTGATAAGATTTAGCTTCATTAATTTGAATAGTATCCCATGTACCATTATCATTTACTTTCGAAACAGCTGTCCCAACAGTTGCAAAAAAATTTTGGGTATCGCCTAAACCAACATTAATCGGACTAAGTCCACTTCTTGGTTTTATTAATGAGCCTGGCTCTACAAAAGCAGATCGAGAGGAGTTAGCTAATTGCCCCCCCCCTGAAATCGCTACCATCTGTTAATACTGCTACATTTGTCGGAAAATCTGCAGCTCTACTGTCCTGTTTAAAGCTCAATGCAAAGTTCAATACCCAAACTCCGCTTAAAACTGCCAGAATATATCCCAACTTCTTCACTAGTTTCATGGTCATCTCCTCGTAATTGTGCTATCTCTTCACTAATTATCGATAGTATACCAGACTTCTTATCAAATTGGATTCCGTTTTTTATAAAAAATTTCAGAAATATCAGAATAAAGTTATTCTCTTTGTTATACTTGGATTTATGGGCAGTGGCTGCATGAATTCCCAAGGAGGTTATGCTGTAAGGAAATACGGAAAAATCTTAATGAGTGTTCGCAGTCGCTTGACTGTTTTTCAAGCTATCTCATTGATGATTTGCTCATAAAAAAACCGTCCTATCTAACTTTAGCGAGTTAATAAGTGCCTCTTTCTTAGCAGAAAAAAAGAGCAAACAATGTTCACTCTACAGTTAAAATTTATTTTTCCATTTCGCGTTGAGCTTTTTGGGCAGCAACATTCATAATGTTCCATGGACGATCAAATCCCGGTTGGAAGAAAAAGTCCGCATACGCTAAATCGTTTACCGTTGCATGTTGCTGAATAGCAAAAGAAATCGTGTTGATATTAGCAGTCACATCAGCAGTTGACATAATTTGAGCCCCTAAGATCCGACCATTTTCAGGTGAATAAGTTAACTTAAATTGAACTTTTGCGTTATGATCAGCCGGAACAAATGGCGGTCTAAAAGTATCTTCAACATAAACTGAAGCCACTTTTAAATGGCTACTATCAGCAGTAGCATCTTTGACTCCCGTCGAAGCAAAATGATATTTAAATACTGATAAAGCTGAGGAACCTGAAACCGCTGGAGTCGGTGTATTCTCTTTCTCCAAGTTTTTTACTGCATAGCGGCCTTGACGCCGAGCATTTGTTGCCAAAGCAATCTTCGACATCTGATCGGTTGGAGCATAATTAACATAAGTCGCATCACCTACTGCAAAAATATCAGGTTGATTGGTCCGTTGATAACGATCAGTCTTAATTGTATGATCCTGGTTTAACTCAAGAGTTCCTTCTAACCAAGCTGTATTCGGCTTAACACCTGCAGCTTCAACCACCAAATCGGCATCGAAAGTACCTTTATCAGTGACCACCTGTTTAACTTTTCCTGCTTCTCCGACAAATTTCTGAACAGATTGACCAAGAGCCAATTTAACATGATGTTGTTCTAACTCAGGTGCTAAAACATCGGTAAATTCTGGATCAAGATATGTACCTAAAATTCGCGGCAAAATATCAATAACGGTAACTTGTTTCCCAGCCTTAGAAAAAGCTTCAGCAGCCTCAATCCCAATGTAGCCTGATCCGATAACTACTACGTTTTGGATCTCTGGTTCAACTGTAGCTTTCTTTAACTTAATTGCCCAATCGCGACCACGCATAAAATAAATATTTTCTAAATCATTACCAGGCACTGGTAAATTAACGGGAACCGCACCTGTGCTAACAATTAACTTATCATATTTCTCAATTCTTTTTTGATCATCAACCAAATTATGAACTGTGACTTCATGTTTTTCAGGATGAATTTCCGTTACTTCTTGTTGAACGAAGACATGAACACCTTTTTTCTCCATCCCCTCTTTTGTTGCATAACGTACACTATTAACATCCTTAACTAAACCTTCTAAATAAAGCTGCATCCCACAGGATAGAAACGAAACAAAATCGCCTTTTTCATACCATTGAATTTCTGCTTCTGGATAGTCCAACAGCAATTCTTCAACTGCCTCAAAACCACCGTGTGATGAACCAATTACAATTACCTTCATATCTTTCAATGCCTCCTTCTTTTCTAACTTTCATTATAATCATTTTAAATGGGGAAGCAATGAACAAAAGTTTAAACTTAACTTAGCTAAAAGTTTTTCGTAGATAAATATTACGAATTAAATCTCGCTCAAAAAATAGTATAATTAGTTGTAATAAAAACAATGGAGAAAGAAAATCGCAATTAAAATTTCAAAACCGTTAAAAGAACTCTTAGTAGCAATCAGACTTGGTGAGAGTCGAGAGCATCCATTAGCTGGTTGGAATATATTAACTATTTTATATCACGACGGTAGTAATAGCAGTGAACCAGTGACTCTTCAATTTTTATTACATCGCTACAATGCAAATTATCTTGATGTTGATGAAGGAGAGCCAGTAATTACCGAAAATGTGTTGAAACACATCATGCTGATTCTAACGGAACAAGCAAAACTAGTTGAACAAACATCTCGTAAAGTCCGACTGCGAATGAAAAATGGTAATTATCACATTCGACAATCCATTATTTATCACATTACCAGTAGTGGAATTGAATATCTAAATTTAATGCAAAAAGTTGTTGATGCCGAGAACACTGTCACAGCTAATATCAATCAAATCAATGAATACTGTAATTTAATTGACCTTTTAGCTGATCAACGAACAGAAACCCAAAGCACAAAGTTTTATAACTATTTTGCTCAAATGCTCAATACTTATGACGATGTCATGAAGGGAATGCATAAACTAGATAACGATTTAGATCAATTAATTAACGATCTAAATTTCAATCATGGTAGTAAAGAAGCAAAACAACTCCAAACGATGATAAACGAAAAGGCCATCCCAGCTTTTCAGCAATTATTAGCCAAAGCTCCTAAAATTCAAACTTTAGCTAATTCAGAAAGCTTTAGAAATCGAGTTGCATACAGTCAACAAGGGGAAGACGATCTTGATACTGCTCGGGCAATTAATGATCAACACGCAATTACTCAACGATTTCGTCAAACTCAAGCTTATGTTAAACGGCAGTTAGATCGACTTGCAAAGAGTTTAGATCCTAGTACAAGCGCAATCGACAATAGTTTAGATTCAGTATACTTACTTTTTAACACTATTTTAAAAGCCATCCAAATTTTAAGTCAAGAATATGAACACATTAAGAATCAAACCATTGATTTAAAAGCCTTAACTTCAAAAATTGATCAATTATTAACTGATTTTAAGTCTTTAAATGTGCCCGCTCAGCTACCTCGTCATCTCGCCCAAGATCGACTTCTTGCTGATCCAAGTGACTTATTGGATGCTTCAACGATGGGACCGGTCGAATATGTTGCAAATATTCGAATCAAAAAAATTGCCACTGAAAACGACAATCCGATCATTGTAGATGACCATCTTGGAAAAATTACCACTCAAACGGCTCTTGACGAGATCAAGGAACTTATTATGCGAGATGATTTACACGCTGTAATTGATCATGATTTGGAGTTCAAAACAAAAATTGCACGTGACGAAATTGTTCGGTTATATAGTGCAACAAGAGCAGATCATTATGATAGTTTTGCACCTTTTGGTCGTAACGTATTGGAAGTAAGAATAATTCCTGAAATTAGTTCAATTCGTCTTCATTGTGCAGGCGAAATGTTTAGTGTTTTTTTACCCCAAGGTTTTGAAATCAGTTTTGCGGAAGGAAAAATTTGAAGTGACTGAATTACATTCATCTGAACGTCTAATAATTAATCAGCTTCTCGACCATAACGTTTTTACAAGTTCTATTACCCCCGAACTAACCAAGACCACGCTTCGAGCTATTACTGTGTTAAAGCGACCACTAGTTCAACAAAGAATTAATAAATACCTTCAAGATCTGCTGGGAATAATTCCTGAAAATTACCAAGAAAATTTACTTTTTTTGGTAAATAAAGAACAACTCCCGCCTGAAACAGTTCATGTTTTATTAGCTACCTTAAAGGCAGTGATAAACTTACCTGAATTACAAGGCGTTGACGGAGACCGGGTTGTTTCTACTCAAAAGATTATTCAACTTGTCCATAGCGAGGTTACCGAATTAAGAGAATCAGAAATCGCAAAACAAATAACTAATTTGTTTGTTGATCGTTTTGCACTATTTAAACCAGAACTACCAGAAGAAATTATTAAAGATTCTAATGAAGAATTAATTGAATACTGGGATATTTCTCCCGATTTTAATTACATTGCTCAATGCTTGGTGAACCTATTATTAAAGCAGGATGAGGAATATAAATTAAATGACCTGCAACGTGTTAATCGATTCTTACTTGAAAATAAATATTTAGATTCAAAACAATCTCATGATCTTTGGTCAATCTTTATTTCAAATAAAGATTTAATCGCTCAAAAATGGGCACAATTAAAACGTTTTGACTTAGAATGCGGTGATGACTATGCTTTATTACTTGATCGTTCAAGACGCACTAGTTCATCAAAAGCTTTTATGACTGCAATCTTGGTCGCCCAATCACTAACCGCTGGCTTGCCCAAATCTCGCTTAACTTTGCTAATTCAGCAAACAGCCAAACAATATTTCCCTCATTTTCAAATTAGCATCAGCGAAGTTAGACGCCTATTATTTGAGCAAGCTCTTGCCACTCAAAACAACGGCTTTATTATTGCAACGCCTGTCGTAAACAGATTTCATGTCAAATTATCTAACTAAAAGGAGCCTATTTTTATGAATTTATTTCAACACCTAGTCCCTACAAGCTTCCATTTACGCCAATTCAATAAATATGTAAAATTAGATTTATCTGCTTCCAAAGCTGGTAATATAACTTTTATTGGCGAAAATGCTGTCGGTAAAACTACCCTTGCTAACTGCTTTTTCCCGATGCTTATCGACGGTGCCATCTCGACTCCTTCTTTCAATGCAGCAAAAGGGATTGACAAATTAAATCAAGATATCAATCCTCGAAACAGCGCTCGTGATACTCGTAATTTTGAAAGTATGCTCCTCGGTTGGGGTGCAGGAGCAATGAAAGTAAGGACTGGTTACAGCTATATAAACTTGCAATCAGACACCAGGCAAATCATTTTAGGTCTTGGCGCTACAAGAATAGTTGGGGATAATAAAAAGCCCACTTGGTGGTTTATTGTGATCAGCGATGAACTGGATAAACCGATCAATCTTGTAACTACTGATCAGTTCGATCAAGGCTTAAATAAAGAAGATTTTATTCAAGCTAACAAATCTTTAGAAGACAAATTAACTGTCTTTGATCGAGCACTTGATTACCGAGAATTTGCCGCCCAAAAAGTTTACGGATTTACCGATGGAGAAACACTTGGCAAACTTGCCAATGTTTATCGCCTTTTAGCATCTCCGATTTTAACTGCTGGTAGTGCCCGTTTTACGCCGATTCGTGATTCTTTAAAAAATGCCCAGGAAGGCATCGATGCTGATCTAATTAACAAAGTTGCCAACAGTCAACGAGAAGTCAACCGTATGAACGGAGTTTTAGAACATTTAAAATCTGGTCAAAAAAGGTTAGATAAAATTAAACAAGAAATTTTTTGGCGAAACTTAAATCATTTAAATGAAGTCTTACTTGATCCTTATACCGAAAACTATCATGACTTCGCTAGTGAACAAATTAAGGTTGAACAAGCACAAGAAAAGCTAAAAGAATTAAATTATAGCCAGCAAAAACTTAACGATCAACTTAAAAGTACAAATACTCATTTGGACGATCTTAGATTTCAAAAGGCAGAACAAAAAACCTCAATTGAGCTTAAAAGTTTTCTAAATGGCCAAATTGTTACTCAAAATCAGCAATTAACTACTTTTCAAAAACAACAAGATCAGCTAAACGAACTGTACCACCGATTAGACAAAATAACCGACCAATTAAAAGAGAGCCTGAATGTTGAGAAAAACATTAGAGTTACTGAACTAGATCCCTTGAAAGAAAAATTACAGTCAATAACAAGTCAAAATTTAAGTACTTTAGAAAAATTACTCGCTACTGACGATATTTTTGAGTTTGCTGCCTACTTAAAAACATATCTAAATCAAATCAAAGACGCTAATAATCAATATCAATCAATTAATCAAACTATAACTAAACTCGGTCTAAATGTGAATTTTGTTGAAGAAATGAAAAATCAAATGGAGCAACAGATTAACGAAAGATTGCAAGGACCACTTTCTAATCGTGCTCACAACCGCCTAATTGAAGACAATCGTAATATTCACGATGCTGGAACATCTAAAATCAATGATCAGAATCAAGACTTGCTTAATGAACAAAAAGAAATTATATATAATCATCCTGATCTAACTGTGATGATTAAACACCCTGAACTTCTAACTTCTTTAGATCAAGCAAATAAAGATTTAAGCGGAGTTTTAAACAAAATTAAGCAATATCAGGAACAACAAAACACTCTAAAAAGTGAGCAAAACAATTTAAACAAATTAATCGATAACTTAAAAAATCAAATGCCAGCAGATTTAGAGGTATCTGAACTTAAAAATTCAATCATGAATTTAAAAGAAAAAGCGGCCAGTTTGAAAGATAATCCAGAAATTGATCAAGCTTTAGATGATGCTGAAAAACGATATCATGATTATCGCGAACAACAACAGAATTTAATCCAAACAATTAATGAAACTCAGGCAGAGATGAAGGCAGCACAATTACAAATGAACCGTTTGAAACAAAAACTAACGGTTCTTAATGCAGTAATCGAATTAGATCTAAAAAACCTTTCACCCTATTTTCCCAATGAACTCCAATTGGCAACTGTCGATGATTTACTTAATTTTGTAAAACAACATCGCAGTGAAATTAAGAATAATAATTTTGCTGATCTTAGCGGCATTATTAGTCATTTAATTCATCACAACGATCAAAACGGAGTAGACCGCAATGCATTGGATACCATTTTCGAAGAACGGGGGCAAGGAGAAATTGCTAGCGCAATGCGTCAGCAACGAACAACAACAAAAAACGATTTAACAGTTGTTGCTTTCGATCTTAATCAAGCATTAAATTTTTTACACGCCGATGAAGTAGGTGTTATCAAAGCTTTAAGAACATTAGAAACTGGTAATGATGTTTCCCAAAAAGCCTATGAAGCAGCGGCAATTAATCGCATTACTGAACAATACAATGTGATCAAAGAGTACAACCAAATCTTAAATGAAGGGGCAGAAAACGCTCAAAGCATTAAATTAAAAGTTGAACTGAAACCATCAACTGTTTTGGAAAAAGTAATTGAAGAAGCTTGCGATCCCGAATTGGTCGAACGACCTGCGCTGCAAGCAGAAATTCAACAACGTCTTCGACGCTTAGCAAATAATACTGATTTAGCCGACGATGATGAAGCTTTTAATGAACAGGCTCAAGAACTTCTTGACCCTCGTCAATGGTCTAATTTTAGAATTTTGATTAAGCGCCGCCAAAATAACGAAGACGAATACGAAGAAGTAGATGATAAATTTGTCCAATCTGGGGGCTCAGGGGCCGAAAAAGCCCAAGCAATGGTCCTTCCATTATTGTTAGTACCAAAAATGCTTCTTCAGCAAGCTAATTTAAAGGATGCTCCTTATCTTGTAATGTTTGATGAATTTGCCGATAAATTAGATCCTGAAACAGCTAAATCTTTTGCTCAAACTATTTCACATTTTGGATTTAGTTTTATTGCTACAATGCCAAATGGTGCTCAAAACAAAATTCTTGCTGATGGTGTCGAAAATATCGCATATGAAGTAATTGCACCCACTCAGACAAATGATGGAAAATTCCATTTAAATAACGTTTATCCCGCCCTAATCTGGCGTTAAAAAAAGATCTACTCACCACAGTAGATCTTTTTCTCTATTAAGCTTCAATTAATTTAAAACTGCTCCAAGGCTTCACATAATCCAACAAAGGAAGATCACTTTCTGTCAGACGTCCAACCACATTACGTTTGCCATCGTTAGGAAATTCACAAAGCGCAATCTGTAATTCACCCTTATAACGTGCATAATCATCATTAACGATAATTACATCACCGCGCTGAAATTTTCCATTTTGATCATGAGCTGGAATTGATTCATTTTTGTATTTAATCCGAGACATTGTTGAACGCAGTAAGTAGGCTGAAGCATCGCCCCGATATAACTGAATTTCGTCTAAAGCAATTTTTCTTTCAGTTTCATTCATTTTGGATCCAAAATTCACTTGCAAAAAAGGTTCAGGAGCCTTGAAGGCAGATGCAATAGATTTCAACTCTTCCTCGCTGGCATATGCATTCCCAACAATTACATCGTCAACTTGATTGCTCAGCAATAAATGATTTACCTGAGACGCAACTGGCCGATTTCGATCACTCTCTAGTGTTGGCAAGCCTTCGCTAACTGGCCAAGGTCCCATTGTTGCAACATGCGAAGAAACAAATGCCGCACTATGAATATTAAATTGACGATAACCCTTAGAATATTCATTAAAAATATTTTCACTCAGTCCTGTATACGACTGTGGATAAAAATTATGACAACCTAATAAATTATCAGAATTTGGTGCATAATCCATAATTTGATCTAGATAATGGGTACCGCGGCTCATATTCAACTCAATTTTTAATCCATAAGGGTTCCTTGTCATTTGAGCTTCTTCCAACCCACTGAATCCCTCATCTAAACGCAAGCCCCAAACGTTTAAGTCGCTAAAAAATTTTAGATCGTCGTATTTGATCTCTAAGTCTGTAAATAGAGCCGGATTAATATCAACAATAACTTTCATTCCCAGCGAATTTGCATAGTCGACAACTTTTTTAAATTTTGATAAAATATCTTCTCCGTTATCATCTTTTAACTGGAGTAAAGAAGTAAAAACCCGCTCATAACCATATTTATGAGCTAAATCTAAATATTTTCTATCAGAATCATAATCTGACTGCTCTGGATAAACTGAAATTCCTAACATTCGCACTTTAATCACCTCAAGATGTATTTACTTCTAATTATACAGCCAATTACCAAATAAGGATACATATAAAAAAAGCCAACCAAAGTTGACTTTTTCTTCAAGTACTTTATTTTTCAGCTAGTTTTTTATACAGATCAACTATTTCACCAGCTAAATCGCGAAAAGTAATTGCATTCATAATGTGATCCTGACCGTGAACCATCAGTAACGAAACCGGGACATGCTCACCACTAGCTTCCTTTGTTAACATACCGGTTTGAGAATTATGCGCTTCTGCTAAGAACTTATCTGATTCCTTCAATTTAGCATCAGCTTCAGTGAAATCGCCTTTTTTTGCAGCTTTAATTGCTTCAAAAGCTGAACCTTTAGCATTTCCACCATTCATAATTAAGCCCATCACGGCTTGTAAAGTTTCATCATTCTCTTCCATCAATTAATCCTTCGTAAATTTATTTGATTAAACTCATTGCTTGATCTAAAACTTTAGCACCATTCATCATGCCGTAATCTTGCATGTTAATAACTTCAACCGGAATTGAAACCCGTTTCTTAAAATCATCCAACATGTAACGAACCTGAGGTCCAAGCATTAAGACATCTGGGTGTTCTGTCTCCAACTTAGAATCTGCATCTGAGCTTGATGTAGCAAAAATCTTAACATCAATATTTTTCTCTTCAGCAGATTTTTGCATCTTACTAACCAACAAACTCGTTGACATCCCAGCAGCACAAACTAGCATAATCGTTTTTTCACTCATTATATATTACTCCTTTAAAATTGGTAACAAAGATCGTCTTTAATTTCTACCCTTTTTCTATTCTACCACAATTTCCAAAACGAAAAAATCATTTGATCAAATCACTAAACTAAATTTTAAACATTGGTTTTTCAATTTTTTGAATTATAATAAAAAACAGATAATTTTAGCATACCCAAGGAGTTCACAATGACGATAGAATCGGCATTCAACGAGCACTACCATGATTTAAACGTTAACGAGCGTCAGACTCTATCAAGAATTCTGACCAACAAAAGAGATTTTTCCAATTTAACAATCAATGAACTCGCCAAGAAAGCTTTGATTTCTAAATCATTTATTATTCGACTTTGCAAAAATATTGGATATTCTGGCTACAGTGAATTTAAATATCAGTTAAAAAGAGAGCTGGAACAAGCCGATAAATTGCTTAATAGCCAAAACATCTTAGAACAGACCAAATTGGATTTAAGCGAAACTATGAATTTAATCGATTTTGATCAATTAGCAATGCTCTGCCGAAAAATGAAGCAAGCTCCGAGAATTTATACTTATGCTACTGGCTATGGAGCCAAAAATATTCTCGAAGATTTCAAAAGAGGGATGGTCGCAGCTAAAAAAGCGATCATCTCTTTTCCCACTAGCATTGAACTGAAGCTAAACAATTCAGTTATGCAAAAAGACGATATTTTATTTGTTGTTTCCATGAACGGACAAGCCGATACAGTTATCAAAGAACTACCTTTTTTGAAAGAAAAAGGGATTATTGTTGTCTCAATTACAAGATTTCTTGTCAACCCCCTTGCCAGCATGTCTTCCTTTAATTTATATTTGCAAACAACCGATACCAATGGCTTTTATACTTCCTACGTCCCTCTTTGTTTGCTCCTGGATTTGATCGTGAAACAATTTCTTAACTGTGAAGCTTAAATCATTTTTCGCAGTGTGTCAAAGCGGCAGTTAAACTTTCCAGATCACGATTAACGATTAATTCTGCTGGAAAGTCAATGGATTCTAACATTTTTAATGCCTCTTCAAAGTTCCCAATTTCAGTATAAAAATGTGCATCAGAACTGATTGTAATCTTGACTCTATACTTCTTACACAATAACGCAATTTCCTGGCAATTTTTGCGAGCATTTTTTCGATACGGAAATGATGAGGAATTAATTTCAACGATTTTATCATATTTTTTAAATTCTTGAATTACTTTCTCAAAAGAAAAGCGAAATGCTTCATCTCCTGGATGACCAATAATATCAACATACGGATTTCTCGCAATGTTCATCCAAAGCTGATCCTGCTTTTCAAGTGTGGTTGGTTTAACAACCTGTGCATGACAAGAGGCAATCACCAAATCCATTTTTTGAAGCGTAGTTGTTGGCAAGTCGAGCGTACCATCGTAGTCTAAAACATTACATTCAACCCCTTTAAAAATTCTCAATCCTTCAACAAATTTAGGAATTGCTTTTCGCATATTGCCAAAATAAGTTTTAGGAAAAGTGTCTCCTAAACCCAACCCAGGAGCGTGATCAGTCACTGCCAAACCAGTTAATCCTTTTTTCTTCGCTTCAGTAATATTCTCTTTCAAAGTACTATATGCATGAATAGAGGCAATCGTATGAGTATGAGTATCAATTTTTGCAGTTATCATTTTCAAAAATTCTTCTTTCTTTATAATAATTTATCAAATTCGTCTTTAACTTGCGGAACACTAATACCAATAATAATCTGGATATTATCTCCCTTTCTAACAACACCTAGCGCGCCCATTTCGGTAAAATAGTCATCGCTTTTAACTATTTGAACATCATTAACGGTGACTCGCAACCTTGTCGCACAATTAGTCACATTTCGGATATTTTCTTTACCTCCTAATCCAGCCAACGCATCAATCGCCTTTCTTTGAAATTCATTTTCTGCATTGCTTTCTGCTTGTTTGGCTTTATAATCTTTTTTCGAAAATAACTTTGTTTCTCCAGTATCCTGACGTCCTGGTGTTTTAAAATCAAATTTAGTAATTACAAACCAGAATACCAAAAAGAAGATTAATATAAAGACCAACCCGACTCCAATCTGGGCTAAATACTCGTTATGGTGATTATGCCAAAGTGGAATCCAATTTTTGGCCAACCAAGTAATAATTCCACTAGTAAAATCTCCCCGTAAACCGATTAAATACATCGCCAAAGTTAAAGTCGCACACAAGACGGAGTAAATAACATAAAGAATCGGAGCAACAAATAAGAAAGTAAACTCTAAAGGCTCTGTAATTCCACCAACAACTGCTGAAAGTGCGGCCGGAATTACAATTGCTGCAACTTTCTTCTTATTTTCTGGTTTAGCTGACATATAAAGAGCCGCTGCAACTCCTGGAGCAGCAAAAACCTTATTTTGACCGTAAAGTTTAAAAGCCATGCCTGGTGCTAACTGCGCTAAAGATTTAGTTGATTCACTAAACGCTACTAAATGATTTAACCAATATGTGGTCAGCCCTTCATTCACAATTACACTTCCATAGCTAAAAGGCTGCGTTAATAAATGATGCAAACCTGTGGGCAAAAGTAGTCGTTCCAATAAGGAATAACTCCAAACGCCAAACCCCCCGCTATTTACAAAGAAAGATTGCAAATGAGCCATTCCACGTTGGAAAAATGGCCAAGTAATACAAAAAACTAGTGCCAAAACCACTGACAGCAACATTCCAATAAATACAACTAGTGAAGATCCGTTAAACATTGCAAGCCAGTCCGGAACCTTTTTATCAATAAAATGGTCATGAATATAAACAACCATTAACGCAATAACGATTGAGCCAACAATTCCAGTATCTAAGGTTTTTATCCCGCCAATCATCTTTAAGCCAGAACCCGTTACTGCATCTTGACTAAAATTAACTCCAAGATTTTTACCAAAATATTTCAAAATCGATCCAGTGAAATAATTAAAGGCGGTATAAATCACAAATGATTCCATACTAATCCGTGCCAATGACTTCTTAGCTAACCCTACCGGTAAAGCAATAACAAAAAGAAGTTCTAAATTGTTAAATACGGTCCAAAAACCCGAACTAAGAATGTCCCAAAATTTGTACCACATTGTCGTCGGCTGAGCAATTTTTCCCATGATAATTGGATTCATAAAAATAATAGTAATCGCCAAAATTATACCTGAAAAAGAAAACAGCATGATTGGTGTAAACATTGCTCCACCGAATTTTTGAATTTTATCTTTCATCCATCCCTACACTTTCATTTTTTGTCCATTATAATTGCAAATGGTCAAAAAATGGTGGAACGCTTACATTCAGGGATTTTGTTAATCTTTTTAAAAAAGTTCCACTTTGAGAAACTTTTTTCCACCAAAAAATCCGAGTTACCCCGGATGTTTAAAAAGTGTATTTACTTCACTAATCCATGCTTAAATGCATAAATTGTGGCTTGAGTACGGTCTTGAACATTAAGTTTATTTAATATATTAGAAACATGGGTTTTTACCGTTTTTAACGAGATGTATAGCTCATCACCAATCTCTTTATTGGTCTTTCCTTCACCAATCAAACGCAAAACTTCTAATTCCCGATTAGTAAGGGTTTCAAACAATTCCTCTTCTTGAACTTTAGCAGGATTATTTTTAATTTTATCGGCAACTTCATCTTCAAAAACCGATTTACCCATGACGGCTTTATGAATCGCATCAACAATTTCATCTGCACTGCCAGTTTTTAGAATATAACTAGTAGCCCCTGCTCTGATCGCTGGATAAACTAATTCATCATCAATAAAACTGGTTAAAATGATAATTTTTTGTTTAGGATTATTTTTAAGAATTTTCTTTGACGCGTCAACTCCGTTCATTTCTGGCATTACCAAATCCATTAAAATCACATCGGGTTTTAAAATCTTTGCTTGCTCGACTGCCTCAAGACCATTGGTCGCCATCCCAACAACTTCAATATCTGATTCAATTTGTAAATAAGCAGAAATTCCCATGCGAACCATTGTATGATCATCAACTATTAAAACTTTAATCATTATTTTCACTCTTAAAAACTGGGACTTTAATAATAATCCCGGTCCCTTGCCCCTTCAGAGAAACAATTTTAAAAGTTCCTCCAATTGACGCTGCCCTTTCCTGTAGATTTTTTAAGCCGTAACTACGATTACTTTTTTGTTTGGGATCAAAACCAATACCATTATCTTCAACCCGCAAAACAACATTGTTTTGACTCCGTTTTAAATACAATAGAATTTGAGTTGCCTTGGCATGTCGTAAAATGTTTGAAATAATTTCTTGAACCATCCGAAAAATATGATCCTCAATATTGCGATTTAAATCAACTTCGTCAACTTCAAAAAAAATTTTTGCCTTAACTTTGGTTTCAAGATCATTAATAAGATGAACAATGCCTTGTCGCAAAGTTTTATCTTCTAACCCCAATGGTCTTAAATGCAATAGCAACGCCCGCATTTCATTTTGTGCTTCGTTAATCGCTGTGGATACAACATTTAATTGGGAATTAACTTGTTCAAGACTTACCTTATTTGATTTAATTTGCTTTTCTAAAGCACTCATCATCATCATTCCAGCAAATAAATCTTGGGAAACTGAATCGTGAAGTTCTCGAGCAATTCTCTTTCTTTCATTACTTAGAATTTGCTCTTTTGTCTCATTTTCGACCAGATTAGGGGTTACTGCCAAGCTTTGAATTTCTCCCTCTAGTTCCTTGATTCTCTGATAAATTAAAAGCATCATTTGGTAAATTTGAGGATCAATTTTAGCATAATCTGGTTTCTTGGCTTGATCTAAAATGTCTGCCAGTTCACTTTCAATTTTTGATAACTCGATTCTTCTGGTGATCATGAAAAGGAAATATATCAAAATCGCAAAGATAAAAATTCCCAAATACAGAAGAAGCCATCCAGGAATAATCCAAAATGACTTTAAATTTAAGATTTGTTGAGCTGTCTTATTTGAACTAAAGTTTGGAAGCAAATAAAGAAGACCCATTGTATACAAAAACAGGCACAAAGCAATTAATCCAATTAAATAAACCTTTTTTTTTGATTTCATCCCAAAACAATCTCCAACGTGCTAATGAATGAATTTAGATAAATATTAATCCGCTGTGGAAACTCATCAGATTTCGGCTTCTTATAACGCACTCTTTCATTTTTAAGTACTATTTGTTTTTCTTCAAAAATGAAATTTCCCCGATAAGCTGCAAAATCAACAAAAACTCCCACACCAATCGGCACAATGATTCGAACTTTCCCCCAAAAACAACGGACTACCATTACTGCTTGCGAAGGAAGAATCGTATCTCCCAAATCTAAGAGATAGTTTCCTTTAAAAAAAAGCAAATTTAAATCATCCCAATAAAAAGGTTGATTGGATGGCTGGTTAATTAAATTATTTGGCTGAATTTCTAGACCTGATGGTAACCGATCATTTTTTAATTTAATTTTTTTATACTGAATATCTTGCTTCAACCGCTACTTGACCTTTGTAATTTTAACCTTAATTGTTCCTCCAGGAGTTTCAATCAAAACTTCATCATTAACTTTTTTTCCATTTAAGGCAGTTGCAATTGGTGATTCCACTGAAATTTTACTCTTAAACGGATCAGCCTCAACAGAACTAACAATTTTATAGCTCTCCGTCTCATTATCCGTAATATTTAAAAATTCAACCGTTTTGCCAATTCCGACAGTATTTTTTTCTAATTCACTTGGTTCAACAATTTTGGCAAATCTCAACATATTCTCTAGTGTTGAGATTCTCGACTCTAAAGCGCTCTGTTCATCTTTGGCAGAAGTATATTCCGAATTTTCGGATAAATCTCCATAACTTCGTGCAATCTTAATTCGATTAATTATCTCAGGCCGCTTAACTTGTCTTAGATTGTCTAACTCTTTTTCTAACTTTTTTTTACCATCTTTGGTCATTGGATATGTTTTTGGTTCCATTATTACTCCTAATTAATTTCCTGTTTCTTTTTGTTTTTGAATTTGTTCATCATAAGTCCGACTGTAGTAAACCTTCTTTGTTTTTAAGTCGGCAACAAAATACATATATTTTTTTTCTCGCTCAGCTGGATGTAAAACAGCTTCAATTGATTTTATGCTCACTGAACCAAATGGTCCTGGTCCAAACCCTGAATTTTTATACAAGTTATAAGGAGAATCAACTGCAGTATCAGCATTTGTTAAATGAGTCTTGTGAGTATTTAAAGCATACATAACTGAAATATCAGACTGTAAAGGCATCGAGTCATCTAAACGGTTCAAAAAAACTCCAGCAATCAATTTCCGATCTTGATCAGTAATTCCTTCTTTTTCAACTAACGAAGCAACTGTTAGGAAATGTTGGACAGTAAAGTCAGAATTTTTAATCTCTGTGTAGTATGGCCCCATTACTTCATTCATCTTTGCAACCATTTCAGAAATCAAATCTTTTGGTTTCATCCCTTTATAAATCGTATAAGTCGCGGGATATAAATAGCCTTCCAACCTATATCTCACATCACTAGCGTCTTTTGCAGAATTTAACAAAGCAGGATATTTCTTAACTAGTGCATTAAAAAAAGTTTCATCTTTTAAAACCTTCTCTAAATCACTTTGAGTAAAGGAAGTTTTTTTGGCAATTAGCTTTTCCATTGCCTGAATATTTAAACCTTCTGGAATCATAACCTTGCCAAGCTCTTCTTTAGAATCAAGGGGTTTGCCACCTTCTTGAAGTTTGCTAGAAATCTTTTTGATTGTGTCAGATTGCTTGAATTCATAAATTCCCGCCTTGAAGTCAGAAATATTATTAGTTTTGACATAAACATTAAAAACGGTTGCACTTTTTATTACTCGTTTTTGTTCTAATAAATGTGCAATATCTTTGTTTGTCGATCCAACGGGAATTTTTACTCTAATAACTTTAGAACTCTCAGGATTAATTGGCTTAAGAGAAGTCTCTACGTATTTGTATAACATAATACCAGTAATCAAAATAACTGTCGCTAAAATCCCGATAATCCAAGTCGAAATATGTTTAACCTTTTGATTATCTTGCCTAATTTTGTCAGATTTACTCTGATTTTTTCGCTCTTGTCGACTAGGCATCTTTTCTTCGTTCAATTTATACCTCAAAAATTACCTTATTTTAGCAGCAAATCTGTCCTCAAGCATCTTAGTCACTTCATTAAGCGCTTGATTAATTTCTTGATCAGTCAAAGTCTTTTCTTGATTTAAAAATGTTAGTGAATAAGCAAACGAATTGACCTCATCATTTGGCGCGTATACATCAAACAATTTAACATTGACCAAATTTGGAATCTTTAGATCATTGATCGCTGCAACTAAATCTTGATTACAATATTTTTTGTCAACAAACAATGATAGATCTCGATCAACTGGATTTAATTTAGACACTTCAACCTTGCTAATTTTCGCCCGAGGATAGTGAAGTAACTGGTTAAGATCAATCTCAAAAATAATTGTAGGCGCTAGGTCCATTTGTCTAGCTATTTTCGGATTAATTTTACCAATGATTCCAATTTCTTCCTGATCAATCATAATAGTTGCAGCCTGACCTGGATGAAAAATCTGACTCTTTGATCCTGGAACTAAAGAATACTCTTTACTAATTCCGATTCTCTTCATAAAAGTCGCTAAAACTCCTGACAAATCATAAAAATCAACATTTTTCCCCTTGTGTTGCCACGTATCTGGAAATTGCCCGCTTAAAGCCACCGCAAGTTTAGTATGTTCGATCTGTCCGTCATTCTTAAGGTTTCCAGTAAATGTATGACCAATTTCAAATAGGTGCTGAAATTTACTACGTCTTGCTTGGTTATAATGCAAAACATTCAATAATCCGAAAACCATGCTTCGACGTAGAACTTCGTGATCTTCTGTCATCGGATTTGGCAAGACGATCGTATCATCAATGACTTGGTCTAAATTATCTACTTCTCGCTTAGAAACTAAAGTATAGTTCAGAATTTCTTCAAATCCACAGCCAATCATAATTTCTCTGGCTCGTTTAACCATTGTCTGTAATGGAGTAAATAATGCTGGTATAACTTGAGCGGTAGGAAGTGTCATCGGCAATTTATCGTATCCTATCATCCTGGCTACTTCTTCAATTAAATCCTCTTCCCCCATTAGATCGGGACGCCGATGAGGAAAAGTAACTTTGATCTGATCTTCAGATTGCTCATAAGGAATCGAAAGATTTGATAGTATCTCTATTACTTGGTCATTAGATACTTCCATCCCTATCTTTTCACTGATTCTTTTAGCGCTAGTTTCCAAGCTATAAGTCGGAAACTCTTCATTTGATCCGATTATTACTTCTTCTGAAATCTCACCGCCAGCCAACTCTTGTATTAAACAAGCAGCATGATCTAAAGCCGTTTGAACTGTATCAGGATTAATTCCTCTTTCAAAACGAATTGAAGACTCACTTCTCAAGCCAAGTCGTTTAGCAGTCTCTCGAATTCTTCTGGCATCAAAAATTGCACTTTCTAATAAGACGCTTGTTGTTTTAGCAGTAATTTCATGATCAAAGTCTCCCATAACACCAGCAATTGCTGTCGGTTTAGTGCCATCAGTTACTACCAAATCCCGTCGCTGCAACTCTCGTTCAACTCCATCGAGCGTTTTAATTATTTCGCCATCTTTAGCATTACGAACCAAAACCTCACCAGATTTAATTGTGTCATAATCAAACGCATGCATCGGTTGACCATATAGATATAAAATATAGTTAGTTACATCAACTACGTTATTAATTGGCCTTACTCCTACATTCCAAAGACAATTTCTCAGCCATTGGGGACTTGGAGCTATTTTGACACCTTGAATTCTGCGTAACTTATAAATTGGAATTAGCTTTGAATCGCTTACAGATACTTTCGTATCTTGTGAAAAACTATCTTTTTTAACGTTCAGGGAGAACTGAGGCAATGACGGTTTTTTTTGATAAAAAGCTCCAAATTCATAGCAAGCCCCCATGATCGACTGAAGGTCACCACGATTAGGAGTTAAATCAAGATCAATAATTTGATCATCCATTCCAAGGTAAGGAAGCGCATTGGCACCAATTTCTGGTTTTAATTCGGCCGGAAAGTAGTAAATGCCATCAAGATATTCCTTCGGAACAACACTATTTGCAAATCCTATCTCCTCTAATGAACAAATCATTCCATTAGATTCATACCCTCTCATCTTTCCGCGTTTAATTTTGACATTATCTTTAATTCTTGCTCCTGGGAGAGCAACGATAACGTACTGCCCACTTTGAATATTAGGTGCACCACAAACAATTTGTTTATTTTCCCCTGGTTCTACCTCAACTTGACAAAGTTTCAGATGATCTGATTCTGGCATTTGAGTTACTTCGTGAACCAATCCTACAACAATGTTTTTTAATCCTAGACTCGGAATAATAATTTCGTCGACTTCTTGACTTGTCATAGTTGTTTTCGCTGCCAATTCTTTTGCATTAACTGACAAATCAAGATATTTTTTAACCCAATTTAAAGAAATTAACATTAACTCTCACCTTCAAATTTTTCCAAGAAACGAACATCGTTAGTATAGAGATCTCTAATATCTTCGATCCCATATTTCAACATCGCAAATCGATCCATTCCCATTCCAAAAGCAAATCCCTGATATTTATCAGGATCAACTCCAGCAGCTTTAAAGACATTCGGATGAGTCATTCCGGCGCCCAAAACCTCAATCCAGCCTGTATTTTTACAAATCGAACAACCTTCACCATCACAGAAGAAGCAACTAACATCAGCTTCAACAGAAGGTTCGGTAAAAGGAAAATAGCTCGGTCGAAACCTAACTTCCCGCTCAGAGCCAAAAAAATGCTTAAGAGTAATATTTAAAGTTCCAAAAAGATCAGCCATTGTAATGTTGCGATCAACAACGATTCCCTCCATCTGATAAAACTGGTGAGAATGAGTAGCGTCATCATTATCACGCCTAAAAACTCGACCAGGACTAATCATTCGAATTGGACCTTTCGAAAAATCATGTGTTTCAAGTACGTGAGCCTGATTCGGAGATGTTTGAGATCTTAAAAGCCAATCATTTCCCCGATCACTCGTTAAAAAGAAAGTGTCCTGCATATCTCGAGCAGGATGACCTTGAGGAATATTTAACATTTCAAAGTTGTGCTTATCATCCTCAATTTCTGTCCCGTCATCAACTGTATAGCCCATTGAACGAAAAAAATCCACCAAATCATCAATTACAATATTAATTACATGTTTGGTGCCGACTAAATAATCTACCCCTGGCAAAGTAACATCGATCGTTTCTTTTTTAATCTCTTCTTCAACTAAAGCCTTAGTGATCTCCTGGCGTTTTAACTCAATCTTCTCATTCAATTGATCACGAATTTCATTAGCTTTTTTGCCGATTTCTTTTCTTTCCTCAACCGATAGTGAGCCCAATTGTTTTAGAATTTGAGTTAATTCACCTTTTTTACCTAAAGCCTCAACTTTAAACTTATTTACCTCGTCGCTGCTTTTTGCAGAACTGAGTCTATTTTCAAACTTTGTTTTTAGTTCAGCTAATTTTATTTCTAAATTCATCAATTATTCCTTAATTAAAATCTAATAAAATAAACCCTTCAAAAATGAAGGTTAATTACTGGGCATTGATTCATCTTTACATAACCATTTATCAGACCAGCTATGTAAAGACTTTAATGTTTGATTTAAATCTGCTCCCATTTTAGTTAAGCGGTATTTAATCAAAGAAGAACTCGGAAAAGTCATCCGTTCAACTAATCCTGCCCCTTCTAATTCTTTAAGTCTTTCCACCAAAACTCGATCACTACAAGGATCTACAAACTTAGATAATTGCTTAAACCTAAGGGGTCCATGTTCCAAAAGAACAGTGATTATTTTTGCATTCCACTTTTTTCCAAGTAGAACAAGTGCTTTTTCTAAATGGGGACAAATATGATCCTTACTTCCTTTTGCGCTCACAAATTGCATGATTACACCTCATTATTACAATAAAAATGCTAGCAGATAAACAGATGCTTGTAAATACTATTTATTATTTGTAAGCGAGTTTACCAGTCTTTCTAGATGCAACCCATGACTCGCCTTAATTAAAAGATAAGTTTTATCATCAACTTCTTGTTGAAGTGCTTGCTCTAATTTTGAAAATTGATCAATTGGAAAATAATGAAGTCGACTTTGGTAAATTGGCTTTAATTTGTCATTCAGAGCCGAAATTTCAGTTCCATAAAGATAAATTTTATCAAAAATATTAGGCGGTAATGATGCCGCGATATTAGCGTGAAAATCCTTACTCTCCTCACCTAATTCCAGCATATCTCCTAAAACTACATATTTTTTTTCATTCGGTTCAATTTTCAAATCACGAAAAACCGCCAAAATAACTTTAAGAGCAGTCGGGTTGGAATTATAGGCATCGTCGAGAATTTTTTCTCCTTTTTTTCCTGTAAACCACTCAACTCGGTCTTTTGTTAATTGTAACATTTTAAGACCCGTTTTAATCTCTTCATCAGTCATCTTAAAATGTTTAGCTACCTGAATTGCAGCCAAAGAATTAACAATATTATATTTACCAATCAAGGGGATTGTTAAAGTCTCATTATCAGTCAAATTGGTATGGTAAGAAGATTTGTCAATTGTAGTTTTAATATCAAACGGATAAATATCATCGCGTCTTGATTCTCCAAAAGTCTTAACCGTAGCCTTAATATTGCTACTATTCTTTAATAGCAGTGGCTCATCCCCATTTATTAGCAAAATACCCTCTGGCTTCAAATACTGAGCAATTTTAAGCTTCTCTAAAGCTATCGCATTTCGGTTCTTAAAAAATTCAATGTGTGCTTCGCCAATCATAGTAATAATTGCGATATCTGGCTTAACTAAATTGGCTAACTCTTCCATCTGATTAAACCCATCGATTCCGATTTCAATGGTTAAAATTTGCGTATCTTGAGGCATTGAAATAATTGTATATGGAATCCCGATTTCATTATTAAAATTGTCTTTAGTGCGCCAAACGCGAAATTTTTGAGCAAGAATAGAATAAACCAAATCTTTAGTCGTTGTTTTTCCATTAGAACCAGTAATTGCAACAACTTTAGGATTAATTACTTTAAGGCAATAAGAAGATATTTTTAAAATTGCATCCAAAACATTATCCACCACCACAAAAGGAACTTTAATTTTATCTGTTGAATGGCCTTTTTCGACTAAAGTAGCAACTGCTCCTTGCTGAACGGCTGCATTAATAAATTCATGCCCATCGCGCTGACCTTGTAATGGAACAAATAAAGCGCCTGGTGTTACTTTGCGCGAATCAAATTCAATATGATTAATTACAACTTCTGAAGAAGCACTTGAAATTGGAGCAACAAGTATTTCTGAAACTTTTTTTAAGCTAATTTCCATTTATCCACCTAAATTTTTTTAAAGCGCCAACGATCTATTTTAAATTTTTGATTCTTGATTTGATAGCAAAAAATCAAAAAGAAAAATAAAGCACCAATAACATCGGCAATCAGATCGCCCATTGTATCATTTAATGCAGCATTACCGATATAAGGAATTCCTCCTGATGATTGATAGCGCTGCATGTTTAACTTTAAAAAAAGATCCCCCAAGTATTCATAAATTTCCCATAAAATGCTTAACAAGGCTGCAAAAGAGGAACTATAACAACCAATTAACCAATAGTGCTGTTTAACAAATTCGTCTGAAAAAATGTTTAACAAAATTGACAGTCCCAACGCACTCATAACAAATCCTGCAAAAACGTGGAGGTATTTATCCCAAAGTGGGACTCCATAGAAACCAAACCCTGTTCCTAAAATAATTGAAGCTATCAAAAAAATATCATATAAAACAATTAGTTGGGATGGAAAATAAAAGTGAAATATATTTTCAATTAAAAACGGTGCAAATACTAGTACCACTACGGATAGAACCTGTAAATAGCGACTGTGATAAAGATAAAAAACACTAATTGAGCTCAAGATCGTTACGAAGCTAATTACAATAGCTAATTTAAAAATAGTTCGATGATTCATAAATGATTGGCTTTCTGTATTTAAATTAATAAAAAAAGCAGCTCCTGTTCAGTGCTGCATTGCGAATTTTAGTTATCGTTCTTAAAACCGTATTTTTTATTGAATCGATCAACTCGACCATCAGCTTGAGTGAACTTCTGTTTCCCGGTATAAAACGGATGCGAATCAGAAGAAATTTCAACTCGAATAAGTGGATACTCATTTCCGTCTTCCCACTTAATAGTTTCTTTGGAAGTCTGGGTTGAGCCACTTAAAAATTTATAGCCAGTTGATGAATCAACAAAAATAACTGAATGATAATCTGGATGAATTCCTTGTTTCATTTTTTCCTCCGTGTATGAGATTACAACTTTTGAATTATACTATAAGATCGCTTATATTTCAAAAAAATCTCTTTATTGTTCGTCAATTATTCTCACTTCGGCACCTAAACTACGTAGTTTGTGAACTACCCGATCATAGCCGCGAAGAATATTTCCTGCATCATGAATCCTTGTTTCACCTGGTGCAATAAGACCTGTGATCATTAAACTTGCCCCCGCCCTAATCTCATCAGCAGTGACATCAGTTCCTTGTAGATGATCTGATTTCAAAATTCTAATTTCATTCTCGTGCTTCCAAATTTTAGCTCCCATTTTGCAAAGTTCTGGAATATGGCGAACTCGTTTAGGGTAAATTGTATCATGAATTACTCCTTGGCCTTCTCCCAAAAACATCAGTGAGCTGATCGGCTGTTGGAGATCAGTCGCAAATCCCGGAAATGGACTTGTTTTAATTTCAACATTTACGAGCCGTTCAGTTGGATATACATAAACACTGTCCTCACCAATCTGCATATTTACGCCCATTTCTTCTAATTTACCCAAGAATAGATCCAAATGTTCAGGAATCACATTTTTAATCCAAATTCCATTACCAATCGCCGCTGCGATAATGATATACGTTCCCGCCTCAATTCGATCGGGAATAATTGTATGGGAATTTTTTGAAGAAAGACTTTCAACCCCTTCAATTTTAATTTGACTGGTTCCAGCTCCTCTAATTCGAGCACCCATATTATTTAAAAAAGTAGCCAAATCAATGATTTCTGGTTCACGAGCTGCATTTTCGATCGTCGTTTGTCCATGCGCTAATACACTAGCTAAAATCATATTGATCGTTGCACCGACCGAAATAAAATCAAACTTAATCATCGTGCCAACCAAACCAGTGTCAGGTGCTTTGATATGGATAGAATCATTTTCAAAATGAACGGTTGCACCTAGAGCTTGAAAGCCTCTAATATGCTGATCAATTGGTCGTGGTCCAATATCGTCCCCGCCTGGGAAACTAACAACTGCTTCTCCAAAGCGCGACAATAAAGCCCCCATAAAATAGTAAGAGGCTCGTAAGCTTTGAATTTTTCCACTAGTAAGTGGGACTTGTTTAATGTTAGAGGGATCAATTGTTAAAACGGACTCGTCAATCGTTGAAGGGACATTCATATCCCCCAAAATTGCCCGTAAATTTTCGACGTCTTTGATTTGCGGCACACTATCAAAGACAACTTTAGTATGTGACAAAATGGAGGCGGGGATTAAAGCTACTGTACTATTTTTTGCTCCACCTACTGTCACACTGCCCGCTAACGTTTTTCCCCCATGTATATCCATAATTTCCATCAGATTAAAACCACGATCAACAATGTTATTTAGATCTTTCTTCTTTTTGTAATAAAGCTGTCTTTACAAACCCATCATATAAAGGCTCCGGCCTTTCTGGTCTTGAGAGAAATTCTGGGTGATACTGAGCAGCAATAAAAAATTTCTTGTCAGGTAATTCGATCACTTCAACTAGTCGATTATCAGGTGAAGTGCCTGAAAAAATCATTCCACGTTCAATAAATGCATCTCTATATTTATTTTTAAATTCGTAACGATGTCTGTGGCGTTCCTCAATCTCTTCTTGATCATTGTAAAGATGAATTGTTTTGGTTCCCGGTTTTAACTTAGCTGGATAAAGTCCTAAACGCAAAGTTCCTCCAAGATTCACTACATCAGCTTGATCTGGCAAAAGATCGATGATCGGATTCTCAGTATTTGGCTCCATTTCAGTCGAATTCGCATTTTTTAACCCAACCACATTGCGAGCAAATTCAACACACGCCATTTGCATTCCTAAACAAATTCCTAAAAATGGAATATCATTTTCTCTTGCATACCTGATGGCTTCAATCATTCCTTCAATCCCTCGATCACCAAAACCACCTGGAACTAAGATCCCGTCAATTTCAGAGCCCAAAATGTCACCTACATTTTCTTTAGTGACATCCTCTGCCTGAACCATTTTCAGTTTTACTTTAGTATTGTACTTAAATCCAGCATGGTAAAGAGCTTCAGTCACAGATATGTATGAATCTTTTAATTCAACATACTTTCCAACAATAGCAATAGTTACCGTGTTCTGTAAAGTCTGAATTCTTTTGTTCAGTTCTTTCCAGCTATCCATACTTGGCTCAGGTGAATTTAATCCAAGATATTTATCAACAATTGTATCTAAACCTTCTTGATGCAGCGTTAAAGGAAGTTCATAAATTGAAGAAGCATCTCGTGATTCAATTACCGCATCTGTTTCAACATCACAAAACGAGGCAATCTTCTCTTTTAAAGATAAACTAATCGGTCGGTCCGTTCTTACAACAATGATGTTTGGCTGAACCCCAAAACTTTTAAGTTCTCGTACGGAATGTTGAGTAGGTTTAGTTTTCATTTCCTCAGCAGCCTTTATGTAAGGAACTAAAGTGACATGAATATAAACTACATTATCCGCTCCAACAGCCGATTTCATTTGACGAATGGCTTCAATAAAGGGTTGGGATTCAATATCTCCAACCGTTCCGCCGATTTCGGTAATTACAACGTCAGCATCATTAACTCTGCCTGCTTGTAATATTTTATCCCTAATCATGCCTGTAATGTGGGGAATAACTTGGACTGTCGCTCCCAAGTATTCTCCTTTTCGTTCTTTATCAATTACTTCTGAATAAATCTTACCAGTCGTAACGTTTGAATATTTGCCTAAGTTGTTATCAATAAATCTTTCGTAGTGTCCCAAATCGAGATCGGTCTCAGCTCCATCATCAGTTACAAAAACTTCACCATGCTGATATGGATTCATTGTTCCAGGATCCACATTGATGTAAGGATCAAATTTTTGAATTGTAACCTTTAACCCACGATTTTTCAAAAGTCGTCCTAAAGACGCCGCAACAATTCCTTTGCCCAATGATGAAACAACGCCACCAGTTACAAATACATATTTAGTCATTAAAGTACCCCTTTTTTCGATTAGAGACATTCCAATAAAAGTGCTCTCTATTCTTAAAAAGAACAGAGAGCACTTTTGCGCCCTATTTAGTATAGAGAAATATTGCGCGAGGGTCAATTATCTTTTTTTAATTGCACATCGCTTGATATTTATAAGCCAAAAAAGCATCAACTCCTATGTGATTTTTGAGTTAAAGTGCCAATTCATACGCTTCGTTAGCCTCGTCGATGTGTCGAATTTTATTGATAAATATTTATCAATTCTCATCATTTCGGGAAATCGATATTGAGATTAAAGACACATTATTCCTCAAATAAATTAATCTCATAAGACAAGTTTACTCAAGCATTTTATCGATTGATTCCATAATAATACCAGAAAAACCCGATTTTTCTAAAGTCTCTATTCCCCGAATAGTGGTCCCACCAGGCGAACAGATTTGATAAATCAGATCATTAAAGCTAATCTCTGTTTTCTTAGAATTTATCATTGTCCCAATGATCAGTTCAGTCACAATTTTAACTGCCTCATCTCGAGTCAATCCATTTTTAACTGCTGCTAAAACAAGGCTCTCTGAAAATTTAGCAACTACTGCTGGACCACTACCAGCAATAGCCGAAAATACTAGAAATTTATCTTCTGGCAAATCAAAAACTAAACCCAATTCTTTCAACAAATTATTAACTGTTTTCCGCTTATCCTGCTCAAAAGTTGGGGCCAAGGCACAAGATATCTCGCCGGAATTTACTGCAATATTCGTATTGGGCAAAGTTCTTACAAGATTAGGTGTCGTCGTAAAAGCTTGGGCCAATTGTCCAAGGTCAACCCCGCCCAAAACCGAAATTAATATCTGTTCTTGCTGAAGTTTCAAATTAATTTCAGCCGAAATTTCAGCTAATTGATGGGGCAAAAAAGCTAGAACCAAAACATCTGACCATTTTGCTAACTCAACTAAACTAAAAGACTTAATGTCGTATTTCTTAGCAATCAATGCTCCACGATGAGGTGAATAAACAGCTAAATGATGTCCATGGTGAAGCCAACCTTGAATTAAAGCCTGTCCCATGTTACCCGATCCAATAATTCCGATTTTTGTCATTTAGCTAAAAGTCACTATCATTGCTATCATCGTCTTCAAATGACGAAAGGGCCTCATCAGCACTCTGAGGATTTTCTTCAACTTGGTTTTCTTCATCTTCCAGAAAATCATCCCCACTTAAAGATGATTTTGGGAATTGATCAGTAATTGGGACCGCATCAGGATCTTCATCAGCATAATCAATAACATCGTCATCTTCATCATAGTTAGATAAATTCTTATCTGACATTTCTTTCAAATCTTCGTTATGATTGGTCTCTTCGTCAACAGATTCAAATGGATACCATTCACGTAAGCCCCACAAATCATTTCCCAAAGAAATGAAACTCCCATCAACATTCAAATCGGTATAAAAATCAACAATAGCATTATCCAGCTCTTTTTTCTTTTTCCCGAGATACTTTCCAACTTCTCGATAGAGATTTTTAAACTCCATTTCCTGTTCATTATTTTTCAAAATCGCATAAGCAACCTCGATCATTGATAATTCTGATTTATTTTGTTTTTCAAAAACAGTTAATTCCAAGGTGATTTTCCTCCATTTAGCTCTCTTGATTTTAATTATTTATTCTTTAATTTGCAAATATATTTGGTGACTATTAAGCAAGATTGAGTTTTGGTATAGATCGTAAGCAAATTTTAAAACTTCTGACTGATCTTTTAAACGATTTATAGCAATTTCTTTTCCGAAAGTTAATAACTTTATGTCGCCAGATAGTGTAAAATATTCATTAGAGATGAATTTGGATTTTTGAATTTCTAGGTGATTTTTAATTTTACAACTCACCCTTTCAATCGTAAGTAAATTATCTCCGTTATAGTAGATTAGACAATCGGCTTCGGGAATTGATTGTTCTTGATAACTAATTATCAGTTCTCCTTTTTTTCGTTGAATTTTCGCCTCAGTTGTAAACCTAACAGAGCTAATTACTTCATTATCAATTATTTCTCTCGCTAAATAAATTATTTTGGTCAAAAGAATACCTATGAATCCTACAAATATTGAATTTTTAAATTTAAATCGGGAAAAAGTTATTCGCGATCCCGTACACAATTATATCCATATCCGACAAAAAATAATCAGAAATTTAATCGATACGCCTGAATTTCAACGATTACGCCGAATTAAACAGCTTGGGACAACATCATTTACTTTTCCTGGGGCTGAACATTCACGTTTTACTCATTCCTTAGGCGTGTTTGAAATTACCCAAACTATCTGTGATAATTTTGAGCAAAACTATAAGTCAAGTTCAAGTCAAGACGGACTCTGGGACGACTCGAACCGATTAGTAGCTCTTTGTGCTGCCCTTTTACATGATGTTGGTCACGGTGCTTTTTCTCATATTTTTGAAGACATCTTTCACACAGATCACGAAAAGATTACCGGTCAAATTATCACAGATCCAACCACTCAAATCAACCAGGTATTAAGTGAAATTGATCCAAAATTTCCTGCGGAAGTTGCAAGTATCATCGATCATACTCATCCAAATCAGCAAATTGTTCAAATGATTTCTTCACAAATCGACGCAGATCGAATGGACTATTTACTACGGGATGCTTACTTCACTGGAACTGATTATGGTCTTTTCGATCTAACAAGAATTCTACGCGTCATGCTTCCTTACGAAGACGGAATTGCATTTCTCTCTAACGGAATGCACGCTGTAGAAGATTATATTGTATCGCGTTTTCAGATGTATCAACAAGTTTATTTTCATCCCGCCTCAAGGGGAATGGAAGCCGTCTTAATTCTGCTGTTGCGTCGTTGCCAGTACTTATATCAACATGAACAGTTAACTAAAGATTTCTCGCCTGAGCTCTTAATTCCCTTTTTCGAAGGCACCTTCACACTTCAAGATTACCTAAATCTTGATGATCAAGTCATCTCTACTTACTTGATTTACTGGCGTAGTCATTCTGATCCAATTTTATGCGATTTGGTAAATCGTTTCTTGGATCGCAATCCTTTGAAGTCAGTCCAGTACCATCACAGTCAAAATGATTTGATTCAAAAATTATCGGAATTAATTGAGGAAGCCGGATATAATCTTAAGTATTTTACCTTAAAAAATTTTTCAAAGGATTTGCCTTACGATGCATACCATCCTAACGCTAAAAATCCACAAACCCAAATTGAAATCATGCTACCAAATGGTAATTTAAAGGAGTTATCAGAACAAAGTCCGCTCGTAAAAGCGATTGCTGGAAAATTTCAAATTGATCATCGTTTCTTCTTTCCTAGGGAATTCCTCCGTCGCGATGAATTTATGGCTAAAACTAATCTAACTAATTCAAAAAAAATAGCAATTTTTGAAGAATTTCAAAGAATCATCCAACTATTTTAATGTAATTGCAACTAATTGTTAATGAATGTTACTAATCGATGATGTTAGAATTAGAGACAGAAAGGTTCTTTTTTATGATTAGAATTATTAGGAAATTTATAACCCTGCCGTTGAGTTATTTAAAAAACAAAAAAAATAAATTAGAGGAACCACAGAAAAATATTAGTGGCGATTGGTATTTTAGCGATCAACATGGTCAAAAACATCATTTGGTCATCAATAATAAATTAAACATTATTATTGACCAAAATAAGTTGGACACTAAATTAATTGAAAATCATTCGAACTCAATTGTGTTTATTGATAAATACGGCTATATTTTACAAATAAATCTTTATAAAAATCAACCTACCAGCATTTACGACGAAGCAGAGAATATCTCTTACGACCTTTTAAACTCTGCTGATAAGTTCTAATATTTTTATTAAAAAAAGCTACATCTTGGATATAGCTCAGACTAAAGGCAAAAAACGCGAGATTTTGTCTTTTTTAATATATTCGAGGCACTAAAATGTTTGATCAAAAAACCAAACACAAATCGTTGTCCAAGATCGCGTTATGATTATTGATTTTATCTACGACTTAAGCTATATCTTAATCCGAGAAATTAATTCCTTTAATTATTGCTTTTTTTAAATTAGATTTAATATAAGCAGTGAAATCATCTTGTTCAATGTCTCCATTAAAACAGCTTATTAAATATGAAAGTTGCCTATTAGGAAGTTTATTGATAACTCTAAACAAGGCATCCTGAAGATCGATATTCTCCTCTAACCTATTTTCTTGAAGTTTTTTATCAACAGAAAGCAAACAACTGGGTTCTAGCCCATCTAAGGGTACTGCATAAACATTAGCCTTTCTTCTGTTGGTGTTGCGTTGTCGCAAAAGAGTCGACACATGATGTTGGAGAATAAATTTAAAATACGATGAAAAAGAGGACCCTTTTCCAGGAGTAAATGTACAGCAAGCTTTATAACAAATAATAGCTGCCTCTTGAAACCAATCATCTTCTTCAATGTCATTTAAATAAAACTTCCTTTTAAAGGATTTTATTAATGGTCTATACAGTTCAAATAGCTCTGTAAACGCTTCACTGTTATCTTCGGAATCTCTAACTGCTTTTACTAAGATATATATCTGGGTTTTCGTTTTATTTTCCATAACTACATCATACACTTTTTTTCAATTATATACTAGTTTTACAGAAAAATATATCCTGTTAAAAAGTTCGATTCTTTTCAAGCATAGTAACCGATTCAACGTGGGTTGTTTGAGGAAATAAATCAACGGGCTGAATTTTTTTAATCGCATACCCTAATTCCTTATAAATCGCAAGATCTCGTCCAAGGGTCGCAGGATTACAGCTTACATAAACAATGATTTCTGGCTGCATTTTAACACTTTGTTCAATAAAATTCTTTGCTAGACCTTTACGAGGCGGATCCACAAAAATTTTGTTTACTTTCAAGCCTTCTGATATCCATTGATCAATCACCTCCTCAGCCTTACCACAGACATATTTAACGTTGTCATAGTGGTTTAGTTGAGCGTTATTCAATGCATCTTCAACAGCTTGCTGAACTGATTCAACCCCGATCACCTGTTTAACCCGATCCGCCAAACTTATTCCGACGGTTCCAATTCCCGAATATGCATCCATCACAGTATCTGTAGATTTTAAATTACCGTATTCAGCTGCAATTCGGTATAAATTTTCAGTTTGCAGCGGATTAACCTGGTAAAAAGACAAAGGTGAAATTTTAAAAGTGTTGGTTAAAATTTTATCAGTTAAATACGGTGAACCATAAATAACTTTATTAGTCGGACCTAAAATAACGTTAGTATTTTTGAAATTGTAATTAAGAATAAAACTCGTAATTTCAGGGCAGCTACTCTGTAGTTCATGTTTAAGTTTCTTTAAACGAGGTACATCTTTTTGATTGACCACTAAGATTAACATCAATTCCCCCGTAAATTTACCAAAACGGAGCATAATATTCCGGACGACGCCGCGTTGAGTATCTTCATCATAGGAAGATATTTCTAGCTTTCGTAAAATATCCCGAACTTTGATAATATTTTGATCAATAACTGATTCTTGCAGTAAAAAATCTTCTGTCGGTACTAAATGATGTGAGTGGGCTCTAAAAAAACCAACCGATAATTGACCTTTTACAAGTCGAACCGGAACCTGAGATTTATTACGGTAATGCGTTTCTTTAGGCGAAGGAATTATCGATTCAACTGGGTTATCAATCCCAAATTTATGGAGTGTTTCCTTGATTTGATTTTCTTTAAAACTTAACTGTGCCTGATACTTGAGATGACTTAAAGGTGCTAAGCCGCTTTGAATACTATGGTAATCAATTTCTTGATTTCGATCAGGAGAGTAGCTTAAAAACTTAACAACCCGAGCAAAAGCATATTTTTTTAGAACCTTTAAAATTTGGATCTCAACTTCTTCACCCGGAAGTGAGTTATAAATAAAGACTGGAAATTCGTTTATTTTAACAAATCCCAGTCCCGCGTATGTTAATGCAGAAATTGTTACAGTTAATTTATCATTCTTTTTTAGCAAGATTAACTCCATTATTTTTTATGCTTCAATATTATCTATCTCTTTAGATGCCAATGCTCCCCGACCAATTGATCCATCAGAAATATCTTGTAGATTAGCAAACATCCGTAAATGATGTTTTAAATTGGTAAACTCCATGGGACATTTTCCGCCCAATTCACCATCAAGATTGATCGGTACATCCTCAGATTCTGTTGACTCCACTGTGAGTTTTTTTGTTTTAACATAGATGATTTGTTCATCTTCAGTATGCTTACCACCAGCGAGAACTAAACTTGCAAGACGAATGATATCACCCCAGTTAGCAGTTTTAACCACAATCAAAGAAAATTTGCCATCGCCTAACTTAGCATCAGGTGCAATTTGCTCAAAACCTCCAATTGAATTAGTAAGGCCTAACAAGAACATACTAGCCTTTCCATCAAATTCTCCATCGTCATATGTTAATTTTAAAGGAATTTGTCTAATCTGAGGCAACATTTCCGCTGCCTTAACCACATAAGCAAAATAGCCAAAAATACTTTTGATCTCAGAAGGAACGTGGTAGGTCAGCTCGGTTAAAACGCCTCCGCCAGCAATATTAACAAAATAACGATCATTAGCTTGACCAATATCCATTTTAATAATTCTGCCTTCAGCAATAACTTTAGCTGCAGCCACCGGATCATTTCGCGGAAGTTTCAACGCTCGTGCGTAATCATTAGTTGTCCCAGCTGGAATAATCCCCATTGCAGGACGATGCTTCAACGGCGATATTCCATTTACAACTTCGTGAATTGTCCCATCACCCCCAGCAGCAATAATTGCATCAAAATTATCTAACGCTGCTCGTCGAGCTTCTTTTTGAGCTGACAAAGGTTCTGGTGTTGTTTGAAAAGCACTGGTTTCATATCCTGCTAATTCTAAAGTATTAAGGATTTCAACAATATTTCTTTTTACCGCTTCTGTCCCAGAAGTTGGATTATATATTAAGCGTGCCCGTTTTCTCATTGTTTTTATCTTTTTTTGATTTCTGCAAGTAGTAATTGTGTAACCAGCTGTGGATTGGCTTTTCCTTTAGTTTGTTTCATAATTTGACCCATTAAAAACTTAAGTGCTCGATCTTTTCCGTTTTTAAAATCCTCAATTGACTGCTGATTTTCATCCAAAATTGCTTGAACCATTGGTAATAATTCTTCTTCATTGCTATTTTGAGCAAGTTGATGATCTTCAACATACTCTTGAGCATCAGTACCACTTACCAACATTTCATTTAAAACTTGTTTAGCAATCTTTGAAGAAATCGTTCCGTTAGTTATCATTTTAACCATCTTTGCTAAGTTCTCAGGATTTAACTTGGTATCTAGTAGATCAAGTTTTTCATTGTTAAGGTAACCGGAAATATCACCCATTAAATAATTTGCAGTCTGTTTAGCATCGGCTCCCAATTTAATCGTTGCATCAAAGAAATCGGACATTTCTTTGGTTTGGGTTAAAACTCCAGCATCATACTCGGTCAAAGATAAATCTTTTACATAGCGTTTTATTCGTTCTTGCGGTGCCTCTGGCATCTTTGCTTGAACTTTCTTAATCCATTGATCACTTATTTTAAGTGGAGGAATATCGGGTTCTGGGAAATATCGATAATCACTTGAGCCTTCTTTTGAACGCATTAAAATTGTCGATTTTGATGGTTCATCCCATCTTCTAGTTTGCGGCGCTACTTCTTCTCCCCGTCGTAAAATCTCAGCCTGACGAGTTTCTTCATAACTTAATGCCGAACGAGCATAATTAAAGGAGTTGATATTTTTAATTTCCGTCTTTGTCCCAAATTTATCAGCTCCAAACGGGCGCAACGAAAGATTACAGTCCACTCGCATGGATCCCTCTTCCATTTTCACATCACTGGCTCCCGTAAACTGCACGATTTTGCGAAGATTTTCTAAATATTGGTAAGCTTCTTCAGGAGAATTAACCTCAGGTTTAGAAACAATCTCAACTAATGCTGTGCCCTGTCGGTTTAAATCAACATATGAATATCCATCGCCATGAGTATTTTTCCCGGCATCCTCTTCAACGTGAATCTCAGCAACTCCAATTTTTTTCACCTTGCCATCAACATTAATTTCAATATACCCATCACGAGCAAGTGGCTCAAAAGCCTGAGTAATTTGATAAGCTTTCGGATTATCAGGATAGAAATAGTTTTTTCGATCAAAGTGAGTCACCTGATTAATATCCATGTGAAGCGCTGTTGCAATCATTAGTCCTAACGAATAAGCATGGTGGTTAGGTTTAGGTAAGACTCCTGGATAGCCCCAATCAATTACATTAGTATCAATATTAGGTTCTGCTCCATAGGAAACTGGACTTGGTGAAAACATCTTTGATTTTGTTTTTAGTTCAACGTGGACTTCGAGTCCAATAATAGTTTCAAAGTTCATTTTTACCTCGCAATTTCTGGTTTCTGCTGATCAAAATTCGTTTCAGCTTCGTAAAATTTAGCTAACCGATAAATGGTTTTTTCATCAAAACGATTGCCAATAATCTGCAATCCCACTGGCATTCCGTTTACTAGACCATTAGGCATAGACATTGCAGGCAATCCCGCTAAATTAACCGGAATTGTCAAAATATCATTTGCGTACATTTGAAGTGGATCTTCACATTTTTCGCCGATTCCAAAGGCTGGAGTTGGAGTTGTTGGACCAATTAACAGATCATAATTCTCAAAAGCTCTCTGAAAATCTCTTGCGATCAAAGTCCTTACCTGCGCTGCTTTTTTAAAGTAAGCGTCATAAAAGCCTGCTGAAAGCGAAAAACTCCCTAACATGATTCGGCGTTTGACTTCTTCACCAAATCCTTCAGATCGAGTATTAGTATACAATTCCTCTAAATCATGAAATTGTTTTGTCCGATAACCGTAACGAATTCCATCAAAACGTTGAAGATTTGAACTAGCTTCACTAGATGCAATGATATAGTAAGTTGGTACTGCATAATGCACATTAGGCAAACTTACCTCATCAACAACAGCACCATTTTTGGCAAAAAAAGCAGCCGCTTGTTTTACAGAATCAACAATTTCAGGCATCACCCCTTCTTCAAGGTAATCAGTAATGACTCCTATCCTCAGTCCTTGAACTCCTTTGTTAAGGTCGGATAGATAATCTGTAGATTCAAAAGCAGAAGTTGCATCATTTTCATCATGTCCCGCAATTGCTTCAAGGAGTCGAGCATTATCTTCAACATTAGTAGTGATTGGCCCAATCTGATCAAGACTAGATGAAAAGGCGATTAAACCCCAACGCGAAACCGTCCCGTAGGTCGGTTTTAAGCCAACAACACCATTAAAAGAAGCTGGTTGGCGAATCGAACCACCGGTATCACTTCCCAAAGCAGCTAAAACTTCTCGAGAAGCCACTGCAGAGGCAGAACCACCAGATGAACCGCCTGGCACTTTACTTTGATCCCAAGCATTTTTAGTTATCTTAAAAAAGGAAGTTTCAGTCGAAGAACCCATTGCAAACTCATCCATATTTAACTTGCCAGCCACTAATGCACCAGATTTTTTTAATTTATCCACCACTGTTGCATTATAAATTGGCACAAAGTTCTCCAACATTTTACTAGCAGCCGTTGTTGTTAAATCTTTAGTGATAATATTATCCTTAATTCCAACTGGCAAACCGCTAAGAAAATTAGTGAAGTCACCTTTTTGATCCAATTCAGCAGCTTCTTTTAGAGCCTGCTCTTTATTCAATGTGATAAAGGCAGAAATTCGGTCTTCCTTGCTTTCGATATCTATAAAAGTGTGTTCCACAATTTCTTGAGCACTTACTTCTTTATTAAGCAATGCTTGATGGGTTTGTGATAAACTTTCAAATTTCATTATCTTACTCCTCAATAATTGATGGGACTTGAATTAGTCCATTTTTAGCGGTTGGCGCATTTTTAAGTAGTTCATCTCTTTGTCCGCTATTTTTCGCTACATCGGTTCTAAAAATATTTTCGAGATCACTAGATTGATAAGTCGGCTTAACTCCTTGGGTATCAACTTGATCAAGTGTATCAAAGAAAGAAATAATTTTTTGAAACTGATTTGAGAAATCATTCAACTCTTCGTCGCTATATTTGAGTTTAGATAAACTAGCAATTTTTTTTACGTCATCTTTTTTAATCATTAAACCAACTCCTTTTCCTAAAACATTCTAACATTTTTTAATAACTACTGAAGACATGCGTATAAAAACCTGTATCAGTAGGATTGCGCGCAATAAACGCCAACATTGTCCCACTTGCGCTTTGAATATCGATTTCAAGCGGAATTTCTTTTGGCAAGTATTGGTTAGCTTGATTAGCGCAATACTGAGTAAAACTTGTTATCTCTGAAATACTGTAAAACTGTGTTGTGATCTTAATCGTCATTCCCTTTAAAGTTCCACCTTCATAGTGAGATTGAGCAACTACTCCTGCAAGGTTAGGGAAAAAATTCTGAACATTATTTTTGAAATTATTAAAATCATCAGCATCTTTTTGATTTACCGGTTTCTCATTATTAATTGTTGGGTAAATCATATTTTTTTCATTAATCTGGGTCCATTCTGTAAACTTATCTCCCGTTTTTGCCTTAGCTGAAAGAATAAATTCTCCTCCCACTAGAGAATCCTGCGGCCCCTCACGATAAACATAGAGATAAATTGGTATATTTTTTAAACCATCCATCTTCCGCATTCTGCTTAAAATTTTATCGGCAGCTTCACGGGCATATTTTTCGCCCGCTTCATCTTTAATTGGAGTTTTTAGGGTTGCGCCGTATTGTTCTTTTTGGTAATAATCAATTGAATTAATACTTAAACCAAGAACAATACCCTCAAGATTGTAACCTGTTCCCTTTTTAACCAAAAAATCATGCTCTAAAATTTGCTGTAAAACTAACGGGTTGCGTTTGTTTGGATCTGTCGATTGATTATCTTCAAGATTCAACCCTTCAGGATTATCTTTACTTTTCCGATTTAACCAACTGGTAACCATTCGTTTGGTTAAATTTTGGCCTTCTTGAAAAATATACTTATCAGTACTAAAAATTTTGTGATCATAGTTTAACAATCCGCTATCAAACGCCATCAAATCATTCATATTATTGGTATTGGAAATACTAACTCCTCTTTGTTGACTAACCTTGTATTTACCTCCCTCAATCATCGATTCATAATAATTGGAACTTACTGTCCCTGTCGTTGTATCAACTTTCCTAGGAGTTGTTTTACTAGTTATTTGTTGACTTTGAGTCGACCTTTTTCCCGTACAGGCAGTCAAAATAAAGGGCAAAATCAGAAAAGCTGCCCCTCTAATTATCACTTTAGTTTTACTTTTCTTGTAAAATTTCATCTAATCTTTCTTCCGATATTAATTGAATTTTGAGATTATTTGCTTTAGTTAATTTGGAACCAGGATCGCTACCATAAATTAAAAAATCTGTTTTAGACGAAACAGAACTGCTAACCTTTGCGCCTTGATTAGTTAATAAGTCATTTAATTGACTCCTAGAATAACCAGCTAGCGTACCAGTAATTACTACTCTTTTGTCATAGAAAAAACCATCATGGTCAACTGAATTCAAGTCTCTTCCCAAGTACTTCAAATTTACTTGTAGCTCTTTAAGTTCTTGAACCATCTCTAAAACCTCTTGATTTGCAAAATAATTAGATAAGGAATTTTGGATTACCGAACCAATTGTATCAATTTCTAAATCTTCTCCGGTCTTTAAAAATGAAATTAAATCATCCAAATTATGATAAACTTCTGCAATTTTTAGAGCTACATTTTTACCAACATACCTGATCCCAAATCCATATAGCACATTTTCTAGTGAACGGTGTTTACTTTCTTCAAGATTGTCTAAAAGTTTTTTTACCGATTTTTCCTGAAAACCAGGCACCTGCTGTAATTTAATTTCGTCTAACTTATATAAATCAGGAATCTTGTTAACTAAATCTAAATCATAAAGTTTTTCCACAACTTTCGGCCCAAGACCAAGGATGTTCATCGCATCACGGGTGGCAAAATGTTCAATATGAGCCCGCACTTGTGCTGGGCATACCGGATTAATACAACGTAGAGCTACCTCCTCAGATAAATGAACTAATTTAGCGCCGCAATCCGGACAATAATGGGGTTCCTGATAACTTTTAGTCCCACTTTTGCGCGCCTTGAAGTCAACTCGCGCAACTTCTGGGATAATATCTCCTGCTTTATAAATATCTACATAGTCGTTTATACGTACATCTTTTTCATGCAACAAATCGAAATTATGTAGACTTGCTCGTTGAACCGTTGAACCTGCCAAAGAAACTGGATCCATCACTGCCGTGGGAGTTACCACACCTGTCCGACCAACCGTCCACTCAATAGTCCTAATCTTAGTTCTAGCCTCAAGTGGCGGAAATTTATAAGCAAACTCCCACCGAGGAACTTTAACAGTATTACCTAAAGAATTCTGAAGCGCTAAATCATTAACTTTAAAAACAATTCCATCAATATTATATGGTAAATTAAACCTTTTTTCTTGATATTCATCCAAATAATCCCGAACTTCACCGAAGTTTTTAATTACTCGATTTTGTTGGTTAGTCGCAAATCCCCACTCTTTTAACTTTATAAGCGCTTGGCTTTGAGTCTTTAAATCAAAGTTTTCTGGTTCAATAACATAATAAATGAAAGATTGTAAATTTCGTTCTTTAGTCACTTTAGAATTTAACTGTCTCAAACTCCCTGCTGCTGCATTCCGAGGATTAGCAAACGTACTCTTCCCTTCTTCCAGTCGAGCCTCATTTAAACGCGCAAAACTTTCTTTTCCTAAATAGCACTCGCCTCTGACTTCCAGATGATCTTTTAACGGGATTTCTTTCGGAATGTCTGCGATTTGTAAAATATTTGGAGTAATATCTTCACCAACCATCCCATCTCCGCGCGTCGAGCCTTTAACCAAGTGGCCGTTTTCATAGATTAAAGAAATCGCCAGTCCATCAATTTTTAGTTCTAAATTAAATTCCACTTCATCTTGCTGAATATTTTTTTGGATTCTTTGAACTGCGGCTTCGGATTCCTCCAAAGAAAACACATCATCCATCGACAACATCGGAATCGTATGACTAAATTTAGGAAAAGCAGTATTAATTGCCCCGCCAACATTTTGACTTGGAGAGTCGCTACTTACCCAATCCTGGTGCGCACTCTCAATTGCTAAAAGCTTTTGATAAAGGCGATCGTATTCAAAATCTTGAACACTCGGAGCATCTTCAGTGTAATATTCTCTCCGGTAAATATTCAGTTGTTTTTTTAAATTAAGATATTCTTCATAATTATCCATTTGCTTAAACCTTCGTAATTGGGGCAAACCTAACCATTAATCGCTTAATACCAACATCTTGCCCAAAAGCCACGTCAATTTCTTGATCATCACCAGCGCCGCTTACTTGAACGACTGTACCTGGCCCCCATTTTTTATGTTCTATTTTATCACCAACCTGATAATTATCGTTATTATGCGCCTTTTGTTCAACCTTGGGAGCACGATAACCCGAACGATAATTGGACCTGGCTGGCTGTCTACGAGCATAACCTACCGATTCATCATTTGACCCCCCAGAAGAATTAAAGTCCTTCACCGTTTTATCAATTTCTTCAATGAAGCGCGAAGGTCGATTCATTTGCGTTCTTCCGTAAAGGACTCGCTGATTGGCATAAATCAAATAAAGAATTTTTTTTGCTCGCGTAATCCCCACATAGGCTAATCGTCGTTCCTCTTCCATCCCTGTGCCTTCAATAATTGATCGCTGAAGTGGAAAAAGTCCTTCTTCCATTCCAATTAAAAAAACAACCGGAAATTCAAGCCCCTTAGCCGCATGTAGAGTCATTAAAGAGACGCTATTATTCTTTTCGTCATCGTCTTGATCGGTAACCAATGCTAAATCGGTTAAAAAATTAACTAGCTGATTATCCGTTAAATTTTCAAATGCTGGGTCTGAAGATTTTTCATCAAAATTTTTGGTTACTGAAAGAAATTCTTCAAGATTATCAACCCGAGCCTCAGATTCAGGATCATTTTGCTGCTGATAAGAATTTTTATAGCCAGTTTGAGTATAAATATCTTCGATTAAATCAGTTATACTCATTTGGTTATTGTCCATTGCCTCATGCCATTTGCTAATCATTTGATGAAATTTAAGTAATTCGGTAGTTGGCTTTTTACTCAAACCTAACTCATCAGCGTGACCATAAGCGCTAAATTCACTTATGCCTTGCATATCCGCATAAGAGCGAATTTTCTCTAACGTCATATTTCCGATCCCTCTTTTAGGAACATTAATAATTCGCTGAAGACTATAAATATCATCCGGGTTAGCAATGACTTTTAAATAGCTAATTACATCTAAAATTTCTTTTCGCTCGTAGTAACGTTTGCCCCCAAATAGTTGATAAGGGATACTTGATTTTAAAAGAGTTTCTTCAATTGTCCGCGATTGCGCATTAGTCCGAAATAAAATCCCAAAATCCCCATATTTGTAGCCGTGATTTTTCATTTGAGTTTGAATTTGGTCAACTACAAAAGTTGCTTCTTCATTTTCATTTTGCGCTGCAAAAAGATGAATTTTCTCTCCTTGGTCGTTTTGGGTCCACAAATTCTTTTTAATTCGCTCTAAATTATTATCAATAACGTTATTAGCTGCATGCAAGATGTTGCCTGTAGAACGATAATTTTGTTCCAATAAAATCACTTGCGCTTTAGGGTAATCATTTTGGAAGTTAAGAATATTCTTCATGTTAGCGCCACGCCAACCATAAATTGACTGATCTGCATCTCCAACAACGCAAACATTTTTATTTTTTTGAGCCAAAAGCGTAGTCAAAACATACTGTGCATGGTTGGTATCCTGATATTCATCAACATGGATATATTGATAACGATCTTGATATTGTTCAAGGGTTGCTGGAAAATCTTGAAAAAGTTTGACAGTTAACATAATTAAGTCATCAAAATCTAAGGTTTGATACTCTTTTAACCGCTTTTCATATTCTTCAAAAACTGAAGCCACTTTTTGGGTAAAAAAATCATCTGCTGATCTAGCAAATTGTTTAGCATTGATGAGTTCATTTTTTTGTTTAGAGATTTGTTCGAGAAAAGCACGCGGTGGAAATTTAGTCGAATCAATGTTAAAATCCTTCAAAATATTTTTGATTAGCGCTAAAGACTCGCTAGTATCAGCAATATTAAAGGATTTACTATAACCCAATTGATTAATTTCTCTTCTTAAAATTCGGACACACAACGAATGAAACGTAGATACTGTTACACTCATTCCAGTAGAACCAAGGATTTGTTCAACACGATCTTTCATTTCATTTGCAGCTTTATTAGTAAAAGTGATCGCCAAAATATTCCATGGTGCAACATTTTTTTGTTCAACTAAATAGGCGATTCGATGCGTTAAAACCCGGGTTTTCCCCGAACCTGCTCCTGCCATAATCAAAAGCGGACCTTCAGTAGTTTCGATGGCCTCGGCTTGTTTATTATTCATATTTTCAACTAAATTTTTTGCTTTTTTCATTAAGATTCAAATAACTCCTGCGGTAAATTCCAAATATCTGTATTAGATAACCTTTCGTATATTTCTGTAAAATTATCACCCTTTATAGTGAGATAACCTGCAGTATCTAACGGGTTTTTCCAGCGGCTTGGATAAAAGACAAAATCCCAATCAGGTTTAATTATTAACTGGGTATAAATATCATCTAAACGTGCCTGTTTAAAATAAACGTTAATTCCATTTCCAAAATTTTTGATTGGAGGAATCGGTAAGCCAAGATTGGCTTTTAAATACAATTCTTCTTGCGATTTACCAATCATTATCCGATAAAGATTCCCAAATTTTCGCAATCCCTCAGAAACGCTTTTAACATACAGCATGCCATTTTTTGCTTTATAGAACTCAACTGAAATTGCACCCATAAAAGCTTCCTTATTGGCAATGCCGGTCGCAATTCGTTTCATTTCCATCAAATCGGCCTGACTAACATTCCCAAGATTAGAAATTGACGTTTGCAGTTCAAAATGTTCATCATAAAAATTTCTAACCACAGGTAAAACGTTAATTTCAACATTTTGTGAACGACTTTTAAATACAACCAAGCCAAACTCTGCTTCAATCTCGATTTTAGCTTCAACAAAAAAAGAAAAATTTTGAATGAGGTCAGCAACCTGATTAAGGTCATCCAAATCATTTAAAACATAATATTGTTTTCGAGGTAGTTTTTGAATCGGCTTTAAAATTAAAGGAAATCCGATACTTTCCGTTTGCATTACCAAATCGTCAAACGAAACTGCAGTTGCATTAGGCACGGTATTTAAATTAAGATCATTGAGAAAAAGCGAATTTAAATAGTGATCTTGCGAAAGAGATAAAAGATTTGAGCCTTGAGGAACATAATAATGTTCAGCTAAATACTGTGCAGCAAAAGGATTAATATAACTATTTTCAAGGATAATTACATCACTTACTGTTGCAAAAGGATCTAGTCTATTCCGATCAGTAATTTTACCAGTAAACCTATAATCAGCTAAAGTAATTGCCGGAGAATTACTAATCTCAGAAAAGACAGCAACTTGGTATCCCATTTGTTTTAACTGTAAAGTCATCTGAAAGGAATCGAGCCCGCCGCCTAAAACACCTACTACTGAGCCAGGGAAGAAAACATTTGTCACGATCTTAAACCCACTTTTCTTTATTTATCATATTGATTTAACTTATATTTTTCGATAATTTTGATTAACTTAGTTGCATACGCCGGATCGGTTGCATATCCCGCCCGATACATGGCTTCACTGGCCTCATGATAATCTTGGGCCTTTAATACCTCTTGATATTGATTGTTATTCCAAGAAGTTCCATTCTTCAATAGCTTGGCGTGATCTTCCATCGATTCCTCCAAGCTACGGTATACCCTAAATTTGGCTTTTTTCTCAATCCAATGTCCATCTTCAAATTCCTTTGTCTTTAATTCAATTGTATCAGAGCCCTCACCGCCTTTAATTCCAAAATAATTGTTATATTTGGCTGACAAACTGCTGCGCCCCCAATCACTTTCAAGACATGCTTGAGCGATCGTAATACTTGGCAAAATGTGGTATTCTTTTTGAATTTCCTGAGCAATTGGTGCAATTTTCACAATAAATTTCTTGCGTTCTTTATCTTCTTTTTCCCGCGCCAATTTCTCATTGTCTTTTGGCTCCTGCCGTCTTTCGTTGTTGCTTTGATCTTGCGATAATTCAGTTAAATCACGGTGAAATGCGTTTAACGAAAACCCCAGAAGGAAGAACAGAACTGCTAATGTTAGAAAGAGAAATGATAATTTTTTTGTTTTTTTCATCAGATAAATCTATAATTTTTTCTATTAAACTAGTATATACTAATCAATCAGTCATTACTAAATGATTTGGATTAAACAGATTTTACGGCAAAAATTCATTTCCGCCAATCCCATCAAAATATTATCAATAACTAGTTGACTGTTATACAATAATTGTAATTCATAGAAAGGAACGGCAAAAGTTTAATTACTGCTTTTTGCTCCATTGTAACGTCATGGAGCTGTCGTGGAATAATAAATGAAAAAAAATATTATAAAAATTTTTAATACAGATCTCGCCTTACCCATAATTTTTACAATTTTGGTTTGGGTAAAATCACTGATCGCATATCTTCTTGATTTTTCTTTAGGGATCACTGATCCGCTGCAAATTATTTTATTAATTATCAATCCTCTACCGTTAGCTTTTTTGATTTTTCTTCTTCCTTTATTTTTTAAAAAGAATTGGGTTCAAGAAACTTTCATGTTTCTTTTATTAGTAGCAGAGTCTGCTTTGATCCTTTTTAATGTCATATACTACCGTGAATTCACTGATTTTATGACCGTAAATACTATTTTAGGATACTCAAAAGTGTCCGAAGGTCTCTCGGCCAGCTCAATTAACCTAGTTAAGCCTCATGATATTTTTTATGTTATCGATCTTTTGATCATTTTAGGAATACTTTTAAGAAAACTTTTTAAACATCAACCTTTTCGCTCTTTAAACACGTCTAATAGCCCCCAAAAATCAATCAATAAAAAAAGTCTCTTAGCGCTTATTTCCTGCTCAATGGTTGGATTTTTTGCTGTTTTATCACTAAGTGAAATCGATCGACCTCAACTGCTACTTAGAACTTTTGATCGAAATTACATTGTCAAATACCTCGGTTTAGATGCCTTTACCTTTTATGACGGATTTAAAACCGTCCAAAATAAAAATGTTAACGTTAATAAAATTCCGAAGAATTTAAATACAGTGATATCTTACAACAAGAAAAATTATATTGCTCCAAACGTCAAATATTATGGGAAAGCTAAGGGGAAAAATGTATTTATTATTCATTTGGAAAGTTTTCAGCAGTTCTTGCTTAATTATGAACTCAATGGACAAGAGGTAACACCTTTTCTCAATTCACTTATAAAAGATAAAAATGTAATTTCTTTTGATAATTTCTTCCATGAAGTTGGCGGTGGTAAAACCTCTGACGCTGAAACAATGCTTGAAACTGGTACTTTTGGTCTTTCACAGGGTTCGTTTTTCAGCTCGATTGCTCAAAATAATACGATCCAAGCAGCTCCTGCAATCTTAGCACAAAACGGCAACTATACTTCAGCAGTTTTTCATGGTGACTCAGCCGGATTTTGGAATCGTAACAATGTCTATAAAAATTTAGGTTACGACTATTTTTTCTATAGCGATTATTACTACCAGACTCCAACTTCAAAAGTAGGAATGGGAACTAAAGATAAGTTGCTTTTTGGAGAAAGCATTAAATACCTCGAACACTTACCTCAACCATTTTATGCCAAATTCATCACTGTAACTAATCACACTCCGTTTACACTTGATGAAGCGGTTGACAATTTTCCTCTCGCTGACACCAATGATCAAGTAGTTAATCACTACTTCCGAACTGCTCACTATCTAGACTCTTCTTTCGAAGAATTTTTTAATTATCTCAAAAATACTGGATTATTAAAGAAGTCTATCATCGTAATTTATGGTGATCATTTCGGCATCTCTAACGATCGCAATAAAAAACTGGCCCCTCTACTGAATAAATCGCCTGAAGAATGGACAAAATACGATAATGCAATGCTTCAGCGCGTGCCTTTCATTATTTACGATCAAGGTATCAAAGGAGGAGTTAATCATACGTTTGGTGGTGAAATTGACGTTTTACCAACCCTTCTCCATTTGCTGGGAGTTGATACTAAAAATTTTGTTCAATTGGGACAAGATTTACTTAGTCCAAAACATCAACAAGTAGTTGCATTTCGTAACCATAATTTTGTAACTCCTAAATATACTTTTTATGATGGAAAGTATTATGACACAATAACCGGAGAGCTCCTTGAGCCTGATGAAACACAAAAAAAAGAACTTCAAAGCATTCAAAAGCAGGTTAATGATAAACTTAACGCTTCAGATTTAATAAACAATTCAAATCTCTTGCGTTACTATACTCCACCTGAATTCAAACCAGTTAATCCTAAAAATTATCATTATACAAATCAATACTCGCGTCTACTTGACCAAGAAGCCAAAGATAGATTTACTAATAAAAGTCTATTTATTGATAATTCGATGAATTCAACGATCTCTGAATTTCAAACTACCGAACCAGAGTTAATAAATAATCCAAATGAGTTAACAGTTCCGCCTAAAACCATCAAAAATCAAAAGATCAAAAAATAAAAAAAATAAACTAAGCAACATTCATATTTTTTTCATATATTTTTTTTAAAATGAAATCATTGAGAAGTGGAATATGATAATGTTGAAAAGAAGTTTTTCCGGTTTAAGATTTTATTTTAAATTGTATTTAAATCTAGTTAGCGCAATGACGATTTTCTTTGTGCTAGTTTTTGCTGCTTATTTAATAATTATCAATAATCAAGCACGTCAACGTATTCTTACCGCTAGATTTCATGATTTATCAGGTAAGCCAGTCAAGCAATTATCCAATTATGTCAACGAAAGCTTCACTAATTTAAATTCGATCTACTACCTAATTATCTCTGCTTTAATTTTGATGTTTGCAGTCGTGTTTATTTGGAATATTTTTAATCTACTTCACAAAAGAGATTCCGAACTAAAATCCTACTTCGTCATTGGAAAATCAACGTCGCGTCTCATTTGTCAGTTGTTAATCGAATTATTAATGATAATTTTAATAAGCATGTTGTTCGCATCAATAGTTATTTTCCTTTTACTACCATTTTTTAAAACTACTGCAAACAATATAAATGCGAATTTTTTTGATTATATAATGAATCGAGTGGTTACAAATAATCTCGGGAATGAAACAAGTGAGTTACAGATTATTAAAAAAGCGCTCTCCAACAATACAATTTCAATGTATAATGTAGATAATATTTTCTTGATTCCTACTGAATTAATTACTCTAAATTTTTCAAAGTTAATCCATACTCTAATAATTACGGTAATTGGAATTATTGGGCTTTGTACAGCTACTTTAGCCCTATTTTTTAAAAAAAGAGGTCAAAACTATTTTGTTAGCCAGCAACAATAAAAAAGGGGCAAGCATTATTTTTAATCAAGAATCAAACTTCAAAAGTTTATTTAATCAATATTTTTCTGACACTAATTATGGTTTTATTTTTGCAGATAATACATCAATCATCCCCTATCTATCAGGCTTAGATAATATTTTTTTGATGGTATCAAAAAAAACTGTTCAAAAAAAGAAACCCCAATTAATTGACTCAATTAACCAAAAATCCTTTGTTCAAAATCAAGCAATTTTTTTGGCTCCCTTTGAAAAAATTTTAATCCAATATTACCGTTTAGTGACACAAGATAAACAACAAATTATTACTGACTGTTTTGCAGATAATCTTTCGATTAACGAACAGAGGAAGTTAATTGAAGAATTTTCCTATCTCAACAATCTTTATGAAATCAAACAAACAATTATCGTAAATTAGTGAATGTCTGATATACTTGGTTTAAAGAGAATGAAAGGGGATAATATTTTGGACGACCAAGATATCGAAATTAAAGGTATTCTAAGCACCGAAGAACTTTTTACACAGGCTTCAAAAATCTATGCTCAAACAGATCTGTATCCTGAGTCAACAAAGAAAGTTGGATTAATCGTAGCAATCACTCCCCAAGGCAGACAAACACTTGATGCTTTTTCTAGTGATAATACAATTAAAGCAAAAAACTCTGTTATTTTAGAGAGGATTGTTAAAAAGAAGGAATTTGATGTAATTACATATAAAAACACCGAAAAAATATATGCTGTTGTTTCAGCGGAAAGGGATGAAGAAAATTGGTTGAACTTATTATAATTGCTGCTGCTGTAGTAATCCTAATTGGATTTATTAGTTATTCTTACCGCAAAGTACCGATTAATAAAGCGTTGAGCGTTTCTGGGGCATTTTTGAAGCAGCCCAAAATCATTGTCGGTGGAGCAACGGTTGTCGTCCCGTTTCTTCAAATAGCCAACATTATCGACATGTCTCAATTTACTTTAAAAGTTAGCGTTGAAGATGCCAACACAGATAGTCAGGTCCCGCTTGATATTGAAGGAACGGCAACACTTAGAATTGGTAATACCTCTGAAATGGTCCGCAGTGCCATGCAAAGTTTTTTAACCTTGAAGGATGACGAACGTAATGAACAAATCGTCGAAGTTGTAAAAGGACAAATTCGAGGGGTTTTGGGTAAAATGCAGCCTGAAGACGTTTCTAATAAGCGGGATGCTTTTGCTTCCCAAGTACAAGAGTCAGTCGGCCCTATCCTTGCTAAAATGGGAATTGAAATTGTTTCAGTTCAAATTTCTAAAGTTGCTGACAAAAACGGTTATATTGATTCTCTTTACGTTAAGGAAGTCGCCGACCGCAAATCAGAAGCAAAACAAAATGAAGCAATCGCCGCTGCTCGAGCTAGAAAGGTCGCAGCAGAGCAAAATTCCTTAGCTAACCAGGCCGAACAGGAATCTGAGCAGAATATTGCTGTTCAAAACAAAGAAACTGCGGTAAAAAAAGCCCAGTTGAAAAAAGAACAGGATGAACAAACTGCCATCGCAGATCAGGCCTATCCGTTATCGAAAGCTCAGCAAGAAAAGGCTGTTAACGAGGCACAAGGAGCTGCAAATGTTGCCAAAGCTGAACAAGACGCCAAATTAGCTGCTCAACAAGTAGCAATTAACGAAAGTAAATATCAATCAGAAATTACAGCCAAAGCCAAAGCGGAAGCAGCAGCTAAAGTTGAACAAGCAAGTGCTGACGCTAATGTTACTAAGATCAACGCCAACGCTGAAGCTGAAAAAATTAGTAATCTTGGAAATGCTGAAGCTGATATTATTGCCAAAAAAGGTTTAGCGGAAGCAGAGGCAATCAGTAAACGAGGAAATGCTTACGCAAACAACGGACAGCTTCTTTTAACTAATGAGTTTATTAAACAACTGCCAGACGTAATCGGCGCGTACGCTAAACCATTATCTGAAGTTAAAAATATGAATGTTTACGACGGAGCTCAAGGCGTGACCGGACAAAGCGCAGTTGCTTTACAACAAATGATTTCGATGGTTAAAGACACTACCGGGTTAGATTTACAGGAGTTAATTAAGGCCAAAGGATATGGTACGATCACTGTCGATACAAGTAACAAAACGGCCGAAAGTGTAAAATCTATCGCAAAGTCTCTTCAAAAACCAGTAAAACCAAATAAAACCGATAAATCTTAATACCAAAAAAGGCAATTATATCCATTTGTAATCGCCTTTTTTATTTTAGTTTTTAAACGAGTGGATCGGAGCAGGAATAAATCCACCTCTTTCAATAAAAACCGAGCTTTTTTCTTTGTGGATCTGCATAATCGGTGCATCTCCTAAAAGTCCACCCATCGGATAAACATCTCCTACTTTTGCGTCGGGTACTGGAATAATGCGAACGGCTGTAGTTTTATTGTTTTGTACACCTATCGCTGCTTCATCAGCAATAATTGCCGCAATTGTAGTTGCAGGGGTATCTCCTGGAATTGCGATCATATCAAGACCAACTGAACAAACTGACGTCATTGCCTCCAATTTATCGATATTTAAAACCCCAGATTCAACCGAATCAATCATTCCTGCATCTTCTGAAACTGGAATAAAAGCTCCAGATAAACCACCAACCCGAAGGCTAGCCATCACTCCTCCCTTTTTAACCGCGTCGTTAAGCATCATTAAAGCCGCGGTCGTTCCGTGAGTTCCAACAACTTCAAGGCCCATTGTTTCCAAAATTTCAGCGACTGAATCTCCACGGGATGGAGTCGGAGCCAAAGATAAATCAACAATTCCAAAAGATCTATTAAGCCTTTTTGCAGCTTCACTGCCGATAAATTGACCCAAGCGAGTAATTTTATATGCCGTTTTTTTAATAGTTTCATACACTTGATCAATCGACGCATCTTTAGGTAATCTTTCAATTGCCCGTCTAACCACTCCCGGGCCAGAAATTCCAATATTGATTGTTGCATCACCTTCACTAACCCCATGATAAGCTCCAGCCATAAAAGGATTATCTTCAACAGAATTAGCAAAAACAACCAACTTTGAATTTCCCATCGGATCTTTAGCAGCAATATTTTTTATTGTTTGACCCATCCTAGCTACAGCGTCCAAATTTATGCCTGCTTTAGTCGAACCAATGTTAACCGAAGAATTTAAAATATCTGTTTCTGTTAAAACTTCTGGTAATGAATCAATTAAACTTTCATCACCATGACTTAAATTTTTTTGGACAAGCGCGCTATAACCACCTACAAAATCAACCCCGACTTCTTTTCCAGCCCGATCAATTGCCTTAGCATAATTTAACATTTCACAAGATTTGGCATGTCCAACAACTAAGGATACAGGTGTAATACTGATTCGCTTATTGGTAATCGGAATTCCATATTCATTTTCTAAATCATTAGCGGTTTTTACCAAATGTTTCGCATAACTCGTGATTTTGTCATAAATATTTTTAGCAGCTATTTTAGGGTCATCACTGACACAATCTAAAAGTGAAATTCCCATCGTAATTGTCCTGATATCCAAATGTTCATCTCTGACCATTCGGATCATTTCTAAAATTTGTGTTTTTTCCATCTAGATATTAGCCATTGCATTGAAAATATCTTCTCTTTGAACATTAATTTCCACGCCTAAAGCCTTCCCTTCTTCCATCAATTCTTTTTTTAATTGTATGAATTCAATGTTAGATTCTCCCATATCTGCAGACATAATCATTGTAAACATACCTTGCATAATTGTTTGAGAAACATCTAAAATATTAACTTGCTTTTGAGCTAATTTTTGAGAAATACCTGCAATAATTCCAGGCCGATCTTGACCTAATACTGTGATTACAATTTTAACCATTATCTTCCTCTCCATCCGGGAACAATAAAGTGAAGGTTGTTCCTTGATCGATTTTACTTTGAACCTCTATTTCTCCACCATGTAGCTTAACAAGCTGTTGGACAATGGAGAGTCCTAAGCCAGATTCCCCATATTTTGTATTTTTTCTAGAAGGATCGGCTTTATAATAACGATCCCAAATATTTTTAGTTTGCTCCTCGGTCATTCCAATACCTGTATCACTGATTGTCACTTTAGTCTCTTTAAAGCCGCGTTCATTTTTGAGCGTAATATTTCCGTCTTTAGTGAACTGTATTGCGTTATTGGCAATGTTAATTACAACCTCTACAAAACGATCATAATCAGCATAAATCGGGATTTTTTTCGCCGATTCATGCTCGGGGAGGTATTTGATCGTATCTCCTGATTCAGCAGCCTTTTTTTCCAATTGAAACGCAATATTCTGAAGGGCTTCTGTACTATCAAAAGTCGTTTTATTCAATTTGATCTGATTGGTCCGAATCCGTTCATAATCCAGGTTTTCATTAACTAGTTTAATTAAACGTGAGGTCTCTTTTCGCATTAGATCAATGCTTTTTCCTTTTTCCTCCTCAGGAATCGCATCATAGGCAAGGCCTTCTAGTAAACCATTAATAGTCGTAAGTGGAGTGCGCATCTCATGGGCAGCATCTGCCATAAATTGGCGTCGCCGTTCTTCTTGCCTTTCAATCTCCAAATTGGCTTCTTTTAAGTTTTTACTCATATTATTAAAATCATGACTTAAGCCATTTAATTCATCTTTAGTATTGGTGACTGGAATAACTACATCATAGTTACCTGCCGAGATTTCTTTGGTCGCTCGTCGCATTCGATTGATTCTTCTTGACTGAAGATTAGAAAGTAAATAAATGATCACAACTGCTACTGCACTGGAAATTACAATTGCCAATAATAAATTTGATTCAATATTTTGAATATTTTTTTGAACACCCTGAACCGAAGAAGTTACAGCAATAACACAAAGCAATTTATTGTTATAAAAATAAGGTTTATAAATTGCTGTTTGATCGATATGCTGGCGTTCTGTCGGAACTGTCTTCTTGGGCGTTTTTGAAACCCTAATTGTCTTGCCGTTTAACAACTGATTCCAGGTACTTCCTGAAATACTTGAAATTGCCCCCGCATTTGTTGGAAAAATAGGCAAATTTTCTGAATTGTAAATAACAAAGTGGACATCTTGACTAATCAGTAAATTCTGCATTTCCAAAATGAAGGTTCGATTAGGCTGCAAAACATTCCCAATCCGATTCCAACCATTCTCCTGTAGTGCATCAGCATAACTTTCCAACTGAGTCCAGGTATTACTATAAACTAGTCGACGAGTCGATTGAATAAAGGAAACACTAGTAATAACCAACGTAATCGTAAGTAAGGTTACAAAAGAAATTATCTGTTGATAAATTATTTTCATTTATCTGAACTATTTTCTGTATCATCAAATTTATAACCGACTCCCCAAACTGTTTGAATAATTTGAGGGCCTGATTTTTCAATTTTTTGACGCAATTTTTTGATATGAGCATCAACAGTTCTTTCATCGCCGAAGTATTCATAATCCCAAACTTGCTGAAGTAACTGTTCTCGAGAGTAAACTTGTTTCGGGTTTGTGGCAAGAGTGTGCAAAAGATCAAACTCTTTTGGGGTTAATCCCTCAATCGGCTTACCATCAAGAAATGCTTCTCGAGTTTTAATATTCATTTGAAAACGACCCGTATCAATATCAAACTCTTTTTTAGCATCATTTTGAGCTTCTTCCTTTGCCCCATCGTCGCTAATTTTACTACGCCGATGTAATGCTTTAATCCGCGCAATCAAAGTAATTGGCGAAAAAGGCTTAGTTACATAATCATCTGCTCCCAACTCAAGACCTAAAACCTGATCACTTTCTGAATCTCTTGCAGTAAGCATGATTAAAGGTACAGTTTTCGATTTTTCTCTAATTTCTTGTGCCACTTGCATGCCGTCTTTACCAGGCAAATTAAGATCAAGCGTGACCAAGTCAAAAGAATCAGGATTAGCATTGAATTTCTCAACTGCATCGATTCCATCGTAAGAAAAAACTACTTCCCAACCTTCTTTTTTAAAAAACATACTCATCATCTCTGAAACAGACTTATTATCTTCAATCATTAATATCTTCATTTTCTTAGACCTTTTTCTAACTTAATTTTTTGACGTTCCCTTTCGTCTAAATTTTGATATCCAATCGGAAACTTATTTTCTTTTTTTAACTTAGTAGTTAACTTTTGCTCCACAAATGCGTAATAAAAAAGGATTAAAAACATTTCGGCAAAGATCCATACGTATATTAGTCGATCTAGTTTGACAAAGTGAATCATAATTCCTAAACCAATTTGTCCTAAACCGCATAAAAGTAAATATAGTTTAGCAATTTTTTGTGCGTAACGATAGATAGCCTCATCCAATCCCGCCAGATATGAATAATAGCCATAAATTTTAATCTCCCGACGAGGTTTAATAATTTGAAAAATCACTGCCAAACCAACCATAATTGAACCGCAATAGATAAATATCATTTAATATCCTTGTAAAATATAATCCTTTCATCTATAATAATACACCCACGGGGGTGTTTTGGAATCGACACTAGACCATGGGCTTAAGTTTCGATTGGAGTTTTGAGTCTCTTTAAAAACCCAGCAGAAAAATAACTGCTAAAAATGAAAATTCTTACGCTTTAGCTGCCTAAAAAACAGCTGCGTGACTTGTTTCTCATTCGTCTATAGGTCAGATTCAAGTCTCAAATTAATGTAGACTAGCTTTAATTATAACCCAATGATTGAAGCGAAACACTAGGGTTAGTTTTTTACAAAGGATTTTCTGAGTCCTGGTAGAAGGCGAATGTTAATTTCAGAATATAATCGTGAATAAAAGCTTCTGATCCAGATCTAGTGGACAGGGGTTCGAACCCCCTCACCTCCACTTATTAATCCTGTTAAGCAGGATTTTTTGTTTAAATGAATCAGAAAACGTGCTTTTTTAGCGTTTTCTGATTGTCGATATCTTATTAGCTATTTCAAAATTTAATTCTTGTTTTTGCTACTTTTTTTAAAGTCCAATGTATTTAGCATAACTGGCAAAAATATGGTAAAATTTTCTAAGAAGTTTCCGTAGTTAAGTGGATATAACAAATCTCTCCTAAAGATTAGTCGTCAGTTCGACTCTGACCGGAAACATCAAAAAAACCTGCTTACACAGGCTTTTTTTCTTAGATTTATCTAGAATCGTGATCTTTCTTAATGATATCCTTGTAAAGATATCGGTTTTTGATTTCAAAAAGAGGAGAAAGAGAATCTCCGTGATAAGCACGAGAGATTGCTTCACCCATCATAGGACCTACCGAAACAATTTCCAATTTATCAATTCTTTTTTCTTTTGGAACATTAATTGTATCTGTTACAATTACCTTTTCCATTCCCGATTTTTGAATCCGCTCAATTGCAGGGCCTGAAAGAACAGCATGAGTACCACATGCAATCACTGATTGTGCCCCTGCGTCAATTAAAGCATCAGCTGCATGGACTAAAGTTCCCGCAGTATCAATAATATCATCGACAATAATTGCCCTTTTACCTTTTACATCGCCAATAATGTTCATAACCTCTGAAACATTTGGCTTGGGCCTTCTTTTGTCAATTATAGCTAAGGGTGCCTTCAAATACTCAGCCAAAACTCGCGCCCGGTTAACTCCGCCGTGGTCGGGAGAAACAATAACCGCATTTTCATCATAACCCTTTTCCACCAGATAACCCGTAAATACAGGAACTCCTCGTAAATGATCAACTGGAATGTCAAAAAATCCTTGAATTTGTGCAGCATGCAGATCAATCGTCATTAAACGATTTGCGCCTGCCCGCTCAAGCATATTAGCAACCAATTTTGAAGTAATTGGTTCACGAGGGTTAGCTTTGCGATCTTGGCGTGCATAACCGTAATATGGCATTACAACGTTAATCGAACGTGCAGAAGCTCGCCGCATTGCATCAATCATAATTAACAACTCCATCAAATTATCATTAACTGGAGCAGAAGTCGACTGTACTAGAAAGATATCATCCCCTCTAATACTCGCTCCTATATCGATTTGAATCTCTCCGTCGCTAAATCGAGCAACCGAACGCGGTTGCAATTCAACACCCATTTGCCTTGCTATCTTTCGAGACAATGGAACATTAGAACTTAATGCAAAAAGTTTTAAACCACCAACAGACAATTTTTTCTCCTCTAATTTTTATTTAGTACTCTTTTTATCATCAGACCAGAACGCCGAATTTGCAAGAGGTAATTTATCCCAATAATCAGATTTATTTACTTGCCGCGCCCGTCCAAAAGCTAAAGCATGAAAAGGAACATCTTCAGTAATTGTTGAACCGGCTGCAATGAAACTATGATCGGAAATAGTAACTGGCGCAACAATGTTAGAAGCGCTACCTAAGAAAGTGTAAGAACCGATCGTCGAGCGATGTTTGTTAACCCCGTCGTAATTAACAAAAACGACCCCACAACCAACATTAATTTCCTCTCCTAAATCAGCATCACCAACGTAAGAAAGATGACCAACTTTCGTGTTAGTGCCAATTTTTGCATTTTTAATTTCACAAAAATTACCGATATGAACACCTTGACCAATTACCGAATTTGGACGCAAATGGCTATTGGGTCCAATATCTGACCGATCCATCATCTGCGAATCTTCAATTAATGAACTAGTTACGGTAACTCCATCATGAATAATAGAGTTTCTAATTTCACTACTCATTCCAATGCGGCAATTATTACCAATTTTTGTCTTGCCAATCAACTGAACATTCGGCTCAATAATTGTATCACGACCTATTTCAACATCTCGATCAATATACGTATGATCTGGATCAATAATTTGAACTCCCTCAACCAAAAGTTTTGTATTAATCCGTTTTTGAATAATTCTATTTGCAACATTTAAAGCTAGTAAATCATTAACCCCTAAAATTTCATTCGGATCCTGAGTTTTATAAGTCTTCGGCCCGAAGCCATTATTTCTAAAGATCTCAACTAAATCCGTTAAATAATATTCCTTTTGACTATTGTGATTTTGAACTTGATCGAGATAATCAAAAAGCAGCTGATTATCAAAACAATAAACGCCAGAATTAACTTCTTTAATTGCTAACTCCTCTTTATTTGCATCTTTTTGCTCAACGATCCTTATAAATTTATGGTTCTGATCGTAAATAATTCGACCATAGCCTGCAGGATCATCTAAATCTGCTGTCAAAAGAGTTAATGGACTTTTTGATTTAAGATGAAAATCAATGAGATGATCAATCGTTTCCTTTGTCAGTAACGGAGAATCTCCATTTAATACTAAGGTAACTCCTGGTTTACCAGCCAGTGATCTTCGAACCGCTTTAACCGCATCTGCAGTTCCCAACTGTTTTTCTTCAACAACTAACTGACAACGATCCTGGAGATGACTTTCAACCTGATCTCGATCATGTCCAACTACCGTATAAATCTGAGCCGGATCAAAATCACAAACCCCATCCAAAACCCAATCAATTAAAGGACGGTGACAAATTTCATGCATCACTTTGTGAATACTAGACTTCATTCTAGTGCCTTTACCTGCAGCAAGAATGATCACATTTACTTTATTTTCCATACAAATCTCACTTTATTTTTTATACCTAATATCATAAACTAATTTCGGCCTGATTTTCAAAAAAATGAACTCTCACACAAAAAAACCACCACACATGTGATGGGAATGGTCTCAACTAATCATTATCAAAACTTAATTCAACATTCTTTGTTAACAAATCTGCATAACTATATGAAACACGCTCATAAGTACTTTTATGTTCATCTAAATCTACTATAAAAACTGCCCTAAAAGTCTGTTTCAAAGTTCCGTTCCTTTTTATAACTTTTTTCCGCCCAGCTTGAGCTCTGATTACTACATGTTGTCCTATCTTAGAATCAAGATTATCCTTAATTTTTGCAATACTATACGGCATATCCACCTCACTAGACCACTGTAAAAAGTATAACACTTCTAGAAAAAATATTCAAATTTGCAAAAAAATATGTAATAATCGTGCAAGAAACTAGAGAATTTCTCGCTCTTTTAACTCTTTTAAAAGTTTTTGAAATTGTTCAATAGATAACTCTTGGGCTCTGATTTTAGAATTTCCGAAAAGTTTGGTTAAAATTTCCGTAATTTCGGCTTGTTGTTCAGGATTATTTGTTAAAGCAGCTAAATTATTTTTTATTTGCTTTCGCCGATTTGCAAATGAAAGCTGAACTAAATGCATTTCCGCTCTAATTTCATCCAATGTTTTAGTCATTGGGAATTGTTTAAGTGAAATCACCGCCGAATCAACTTTAGGTACTGGATAAAAATTATTTTTTCCGACGATAAATTCAATTTGAGGTTCACAAAATTCGTGGACATAAACAGACAAAACACTATATTCACTCGTGTTGGGTTTTGCAACTAAACGTTCAGCGACTTCTTTTTGCACCATTAAAACTATGTTTTTAAATTTCAAGCCTGATTCTAAAATTAGATGGATGATTGGTGATGTGATGTAATAAGGAATATTTGCAACTAACGACAAACTTTCCACTTCTTTTAACTGTTCTTCAATTTCCTGTCTAAAATTAAGTTTTAAAACATCGCCAAATGTAATTAAAACATTCGGATAATTAAACAATTTTTTTTCTAAAATTGGAATTAAACTAGAATCAATTTCAAAACCCAAAACGCGCCGAGATCTTTGAGCAAGAGCTGTTGTCAAGTTAGCAGATCCAACCCCGATTTCTATTGCATCGGTATTATTATCTAGCTCGGCCAAATCTGAAATCTGTTCAATTATTCTTTGGTTTTCTAAAAAGTTTTGCCCTAAGCTTTTTTTTGTTTTAAATTTAGCCATCATAGTTCTCGCTTAAAATTTTTTCGAGTTCATTTAAAGTAACTCCTAACAATTGCAATCTCGAAGCCAAATGAGCCCCATTAACGTAACCTAGGTTAAAATAATTAGAAACAAATTTTCTTCGATGACGAGCTTCCGGTGAATTTAATAATTTCAACTTCATTAAATCAGATTGGCTAATTAAATCAGTTCGCTTCTTGGCAGTTTCGGATCCTTGTGCCAAAGCTCCCAGAATTGCCGATGTTGAAGCATGTTCAACTCCTAAAGAAGCGCGATGCTGTTTTTTGCCTGGAATAGCATCTTTTTGCCTCAAAAAAGCTTGCTTAATTCCTGGAATCTCTGTTGAAATCAGACGACGAATTCGTTCCCCTGAAAAATCTGGGTCAGTCAAAATAATTACTTCTTCTTTTTGATTTACTTTCTTAATTAGTGAAATGAGCTCAGAATTTACTGCGGCTCCCCTTGTTTCAATCGTCCTAACCTCAGGATCAATTAATCTTAAACGCTGTGTATCTTTTTTTCCTTCAACAACTATTACTGCCTGAATTTTCTTATTTTCCATGAATCAAACGTTCCGTATTTTGATATGTCTGATTAGCAAGTCGGGCTAAATCTACTTGAAATAACTCTGCAAGATAACGCAAAGTAAAGTAAACATAAGCCGGATGATTAGATTGACCCCGAAAAGGAACTGGAGTCAAATAAGGATCGTCTGTTTCCACCAATATTCGATCAAGTGGTATTATCGACAAGCTCTTTCTTAAATCTTCTGCATTTTTAAAAGTCACTACTCCACTAATTGAAAGCATAAATCCCTGATTTAAATAAGCTTCAGCTTGTTTTTTATCAGTATTAAAATTATGAATAATTCCACTAGTGATGTTATGCTCTTTTAGAATGTTAATGGTGTCATCAAAAGCATCTCGTGTATGAATTGAGACAGGTATCTGATACTCTTTCGCAATTTCTAACTGTTTAATAAAGACCTCTTGCTGTTCTAAATGGTCTGTAGCTTCGTAATGATAATCTAGACCGATTTCGCCAATTAATGGAATTTTATTTTTTTGTTCAATGAAATTGTTTAATTTTTCATCAGAATATTCAGCCCAAGAATCCGGATGCCATCCAACAGCTGGTAAACAATGCTCATTTTCTTTACAAATTTTAATAGCACGGTCGTTTAACGTTTGGTTAGAACCTACCACAATAAAATCTGTTACATTAAATTCTTGCGCTTCTTTTAGATAATGATCAGCCTGAATATATTCACTATCGTCATTTAAATGACAATGTGAATTAAAAATTTTGTAATCATGATTCGTTGGTGGCAAACGTAATTCGGGATCAACTTTTCCCATTAGCTAATTTCCGCTCCTGATTCAAGGATATCAGGTAAAGTAGTGACGACAACATTTCCATCAGAATTTTCACCAGCTAAGATCATTCCATCACTAATCGAACCAGCCATTTTCCTTGGAGCAAGATTCGCGGCAATAATTAATTTCTTTCCAACCAAGACTTCTGGTTCTGGATACCACGGCCGGATTCCACTTAAAATTTGACGTTCATGGTTCTTTCCATCGTCCACGATAAATTTAATTAACTTTTTCGAACCAGATAAAAATTCAGCAGACTTAACTTGCGCTACAATCATTTTTACTTTACTAAAATCATCGTAATCGATAATATTTTGCTCAGCTTTCTTCTTTTCTTCCATTTGAGCACGACCCTTAACTTTCATATTTTTGCTAACTAATTTGCCGACAAATTCAACTTCCTCATCGAACTTCATTCGAGGAAAAATTGGAGTTGGTTTCTGAACTACTTGAGCATTGTTCGGTAAATCCTTAAACGAGAACTCGGTCAGTAGTCCGGGGTGATCAATTCCTAATTCAGAAAAAATCTTTTTTGGAGTTTGAGTCATAATTGGTTCTAAAAGTAGTCCAATCAATCGTAAAGCGGCAGCTAAATGCGCCAAAACATCATTTAACTTATCTTTTAGTGCTGGATCTTTTGCTAGAACCCAAGGACTTGTCTCGTCAATATATTTATTAGTTCGCCGAATAAAACGCCAAACTATTTCTAGCGCATCGCTTAAATTAGTTTGCTGCATTGCTTGATCAAACTCTTCAATCGTTGTCTGAGCTAAATCTTCTAACGAACAGTCTTCTTCGTTAAGATCTGTAATTGCAGGGATCATTCCGTCGTTATAAAGGTTAATCATTGAAACTGTCCGATTCAAAAGATTCCCAAGATCATTAGCTAAATCGGAATTAATCCGGGTTACAAAATCTTCTGGCGTGAAAACCCCATCATTACCATAAGGCATCATCCTAAGTAAATAATAGCGAACTGCATCTAACCCATAACGTTCAATTAATGGTTCAGGATAAATTACATTACCTTTAGATTTACTCATTTTGCCGTCTTTCATAATCAACCAGCCGTGGCCAAATACTTCTTTAGGTAAAGGCAAGTTTAGAGCATGAAGCATAATTGGCCAATAAATCGTATGAAAACGAACTATTTCTTTACCTACGAGATGAAGATTAGCAGGCCAAAATTTACTAAATAGTTCTGGCTGTTCTGTTAAATTAGGATCGTAACCCAAAGCAGTTATATAATTGCTTAAAGCATCAATCCAAACATAAATAACGTGACTCGGGTCATCTGGAACCTTGACTCCCCAATCAACTTTCGTTCTCGTCACAGCCAGATCTTCAAGCCCTGGTTTGATAAAATTATTAATCATCTCGTTCATTCTCGAAGTAGGTTGAATGAAATCAGGGTGCTCATGATAATAGTTTAAAAGCCAATCCGCATATTTACTCATCTTAAAGAAATATGTTTCTTCTTTAACTAATTCAACTTCATGACCGCTAGGTGCTTTACCACCAATCACCTGACCTGACTCATCTCTGTAAACTTCAGCTAGCTGCGATTCAGTAAAATATTCTTCATCAGAAACCGAATACCAACCCTGGTAAATACCTTTGTAGATATCACCTTGTTCTTTAAGTTTACTAAAAATATGCTGAACTAGCTTTTCGTGGTCAGGATTAGTGGTCCGAATAAATTGATCATAAGAAATATCCATCAATTTCCAAAGTTTTTTAAAATTTGCAATCTGCTCGTCTAAATATTCAATCGGTTTTTGATGATTTTCCTTTGCTTTTAATTCAATTTTTAAACCATGCTCATCGGATCCCGTCAAAAAATAGACCTCTTCGCCTTTTAAACGATGAAATCTGGCTAAACTATCAGCTAAAACTGTTGTATAAGTATTACCCAACTGAAGCTGCCCACTTGGATAATAGATCGGTGTTGTAATATAAAATTTATTATTCGTTGCCATTATTCCCTCACAAAAACTAAATTACTCTAAATTATAGCATCTCTTAATGAAAAAAATATCGCCCAAAGGCGATAATCTATTATTTTAAATTTTTAGTTGCTTCCATTTTTCTCACAATCCATTTTCTTAATTCCTCAACTAATATTAAAGGAATCGGAATCGCAATCAAGAAAATCCAATTCACTAATTTCAACGGACCCGTGTCAAAAATTCCTTGAAAAAAAGGAACATAAATTAAAAATAACAAAATTAAAACTTCAAAAATGAGCCCGATCACAACCCTGTGATTACTAAAGATACCAATTTTGAAAACCGAAGATCTTTGAGTCCGGCAATTAATCGCAGCGGCAATTTGAGCAAAAACAATTGCTGCTAATGTCATCGTCGTAGCTTCTCGATAATTTGCACCAGAAGAAGCTAATGCTACTCCTGGCCAACCATGCAAGTAATTAATAAAGAAATACGCTGCTGTTGAAACAATGGAGGCAAACAATCCGTACCAACCGAAGGCTTTCCAGATAATTGATTTGGTCAATAAATGAGCATTTCTAGCTCGAGGAGGTTTTTCCATAATCCCCGGTTCACTTTGTTCAGCGCCGAGACCCAGTGCTGGTAGCATATCAGTCCCAAGGTCAACAGTTAAAATTTGCATCACTGTTAGCGGTAAAGGAATTAAGCCTCGTGAAAATAGAAATAAGGCCGAGGGGATTGCTTCAGGCAAATTGCTATTTAAAATATATACCAAAAATTTCTGAATATTACTATAAACTGTACGTCCTTCTTCAATAGCGGTTACTATTGAAGCAAAATTATCATCAGTCAAAATCATATCGGCAGCGTCTTTTGCAACGTCAGTTCCAGTCATTCCCATCGCAATACCGATATCAGCTTGTTTTAAAGCAGGAGCATCGTTAACCCCATCGCCAGTGGAGGCAACAATCTCGCCGTTTCTTTGGTTAGCTTTAACAATGCGATATTTCTGTTCAGGCGCGACTCGTGCAAAAATAATCTCTCCTTTTACAGCTTCAGATAGCTCATCATCTGACATTTGATTTAAATCTGTATCAGTAATAACCCGCGCTTGATCAGAGACGATCCCAATTTTTTGAGCGACTGATTTAGCTGTAAGTCCACTATCTCCTGTGACCATAATGATCTTAATTCCGGCCTTTTGAGCTTTTTTAACTGCATCGTATACTTCTGGACGCGGCGGGTCTGCCATCACCGTAAAACCGATAAAAATTAAATCATTTTCAGTATTTTCAATAGTGTACTCCGAAGAATTCATTGTTTCTGGAATAATTCGGTAGGCCATGGCGAGTGATCTAAGCCCTTTTGCCGCATATCCATCATCAGCTTCATTAATTATGTTTTTATCATCTGCTGTAATATCACGAATCTTTCCTTGATCAACAATTTTCGTAGATTTTGCCAACAAACTTGAGAGAGCACCTTTAACGGCAATTAAAATTTGTCCGTCTTTTGTGTGATGAATTGTGGTCATACGTTTACGATTAGAATCAAAAGTTAATTCTTTTATACGTGGAAATTCTTCAAGGATCTTATTTTTATCGATGCCTGATTTAGCAACTAAAATCGAATGTGCCGCTTCGGTCGGTGTCCCAATAATTTTTGGTTTTTGATTATCATCTCTTTTTATCTCGGTATCGCTATTTAATGCAGAAATTTTTAACAATTTCATTAAATCATCATCTGATTCAGTTGTAACCTTACTTCCTTTAAATTGAATTTCACCGTTATTTAGATAGCCTTCTCCAGTTACTTGATAAACTTTATTTAGCAACCAAATGTGATTAATGGTCATCTGGTTTTGAGTTAAAGTCCCTGTTTTGTCAGAAGCAATTACTGTTGTTTCACCCAAAGTTTCAACACTATTTAAAGATTTGACTAATGCATGTTTTTTTGCCATTCGTTGAACTCCCTGTGCCAAAGAAAGGGTTACTGTTGGCAACAAACCTTCAGGAATAAAGGCAACAATCATTCCAAGGGCAAAAATAAATGATTTAGCAACCGGATAGTGAACAAAAAGAATTGCCGAAACAAAAAAGACTAAACCGATAAAAATAGCTATCAGCGAAATTTGTCGAGTTAAACGGTTTAATTCGATTTCTAGAGGAGAAGTGATTTTTTTATTAGACTGCGTAAGTTTAGCAATGTGCCCTAATTCCGTCTCCATCCCAGTTTTAGTTGCAACTGCTAAGGCGCTCCCCGCGGATGCTATTGTACCAGCAAAAACTTCATTTTTTATGCCAAAACGTCCATAACTGTGCTGATAATCTACTTGTTTATGGACAAGGTTGGATTCACCCGTTAAAGCAGATTCGTCAACCTCTAGGGCATCATTTGAAATAATTCGAGCATCAGCCGAAATATTGTTTCCTGCCGTAATTTGAAAAACATCCCCTGGAACCATATCTTCGACGTTAATCTGAATTTTTTTATTATCCCGTATAACTTGCGCATAGCTGGGTAACATTTTTTTAAGCGAATCTGTCGCCTTCTTAGCTGCGCGTGCTTGCCAATAACTGAAAAGGCCATTAATAATATTGACAGCCCAAATTGCTATCCCTAATTCCATCATTCCGGCAAACATGGAAATAAGCCCGCTTACCCATAGCAAAATAGCCATCACGCTAATAAAGTGTTGAAGAAAATCTTTAACTCTCGACCCCTGCTTTCCCTGGGTAATAACATTTGGTCCATATTTGCTTAATCTTTTTTCGGCTTCCTTATCGCTTAATCCCTCGTTGGAAGTACCTAATTGTTTGTAAAAATCATCAATTTGAATTTGCATCAAATCTTGTTTATTATCATCCTGTTTCATTTTCCATAAGCTCCATAAACAATAAATTATGTGAAGTAATTATAACCATTCTTTTAAAAAAAGCTATTATTCTTTTTTAAAAAAATACAACTCTGCTTCTGCTCATTTTAAACGAAAAAAATGGTTCTATGTCAACCAGTGTTGATGAGTAATTTTCCAACCAGCCAGATCTAAATTGGTCTAGCTGGTTTTTGCTTTTCAAATCGTTTTTGTATTTATTTTCTTTGAACTGCTTCTCAACGATTAGGCATCTGGACCAGATGAAACCGATCGATAATAATTTCAGCATTGGGAAATATTTGCGGGATAAAACTCACATATGCCGCATTCAAATCAACAACAATGGTTTTAATTCTTTGGCGTTCAGCTAATGAAAAGCGCCCAAAGTAACGTTTCAAATCTTTCGTTAAGCGACTTGGTAACATTTCCAGCAGCTGATGCTGCCGACTATCCATCATCACAAAACTGTACATTCCACCGGTAGTCTTAGTCTCATCAAAGAGTAAGTGCTCTGGTAAATGATGGCACTGATTACCCATGATACTTGGATTTGCTTCTATAATCAAGCGTTGGACACTAGATGCTGAAATCCCGTGCCGTTCGGCAATGTCTTTTAATGAACTATTGTGCATTGCTTCTAAGTTCACTGATAGCTTGACTTGTTCAGAAATCCAACGAGACCTTTTAACAACATTAGTCTTGGCAGTAGTGGTACTTTGACATTTACGGCAGAGAAATCTTTGTTTTTTAAGGTCGAGATAAGAAACTCTTGGATTGTTGTTGGGCAATAGAATTCGGGAAGTTTTAGTCCTGTTCTTGACGATTTGTCCTTTAAAGCCGCAGTTAGGGCAATGTTTGAGGGTATAAGTTAAAACAGCATGATAGATGACAGCTTCAACATCCCCAATCATTTGAGTTTCAAAAGGATTGTTTTCGTCCAATGTAATATTAGGGTCTTTAATTCCAAGGAGATTACTGATAAAATCTTTACTAGAGAACATTCGTAAACCTGCTTTCAATTATTTTTTAGACGATTTGATTGTAACATAGCGAGCGGTGTTCTTTTTTGTTTTGCCAAAAATCTAAAATTGGTATAGGTAAAAAAAGAGCGCCGATCATTACTGATCAACACTCAATATTATAGAGCCCAAAAAAAGCCCGACATTCACAAAGTGAAGTCGAGCTTATTTTCTTAAACAAACAATTAACCTTTATTTACGTTAACAGCTTGTGGTCCGCGATCTGAATCCTCAATATCAAAAGTTACAGCTTCGCCTTCAGAAAGGGTTTTAAAACCATCTCCCTGAATGGATGAGAAATGTACGAATACATCGTCGCCATTTTCTCTTGTTAAGAAACCATAACCCTTTTCAGGATTAAACCATTTTACAGTTCCGTGTTCCATTGACTTTCCTTCCACTAAAAAATTGCATCTATCACAGGTACCATGGGGAAAGTATAAAACTATTCGAACCACTACCCTTTGAAAAAATACAACTATTATTTTACCAGATTTCAAAATAAAAGCAACTATCTTTAAATAATGTTTTTAAATTTGTGGCAAAATATATTCTGTATTCTCTTCAGTGGCACCGAAAAAGCAAAGCAAATTAGCCTGTTTTGTGGCATATAACTTACTTGATTGTCATTGCAGATCCAGCGTACTCATGGTTAAATTTGCTCAAATTAGACCAATATATAGCACCGTTATCATAACCATTGTTATAACCTAATTTTCTAGTTCCGCCTGAGCCTGCGCCATCATTTGCTGAAAAATAAAGTGGATCGTGAATCAAAAAGTTGCCGTTATCGTAACCTACAATCACTTTACAATGATTACGGTTTGTATCAGTTTGGTATGATGAATAGCCATAATACAACACTGGATGACCAGTTAAAACTAAATTTTTAATTGTTTCTGTATTAGCCCCAGTAACATTTCTAACATTATTGTTCCATCGATGTGCATAATTAGTTAAAGCAATCGAATTAATCACATAACCAAAACCAACACCAGTATAAACATTTCCCTTCTGTCCTCCAGGCGTTGGATACATAGGTAAATTATCTTGAACCGTACGAAGGTCAACAATTGGTCCTTCATAATCAATTAACATTGCCATAGCTGTTCCAGCACATCCCCACGGAGCATAAACCGGTGTGTACTGGCTGATGTAAGGAACGCTTAATTTAACACTCGTCGCATTAATTTGACCTGGTACAACATTATCAGCAGGAACCCATTGGTTAGTCCCAACTTCATACCAAGTTTTACCATCTACTTGTCTTTGTCCAACAACCTTCCATGTTGTCCCATTTTGTAGATACAAGCCTGAAACTAAAGTATTACCAAACCCTGGAGCTTGATAAACAGCAATTCCATAACCAGGTTCATATCCAACAGTTACATAACTCTTTCCATCCCAACTAGGAATTTCAGGAGCAATATACTTCTTAATATATTGAGCTTGGACCCATTGGTTACCACCAACATTATAGTATTGGACACCATTAATATCTTGACTGCCAAATACCTTCCAAAGTGTTCCATCCAAAAGTAGCTTATCAGTCGAAGCAACTCCTGTACCATTTACTTGGTAAACTCTAATACTATAGCCCTTAACATAAGATACTTGACCAACAAAAGCTACATCATCAGCTAAAACTCGTTGACGACCTGTTGTGACAAACATCATTAAACTTAGAACAAAAAGCATCAAAGCACTTAAAATTTTCTTTGATTTCTTGTTATCCATATCTTCCTCCTAAAACTTTAATCTAGTAGATTATACTAATTAATCAAATAAAAAACATTTTTCTTAATTAATGATTAAAAACAACAAAATATAATTAATTATAATAAAATTAAAAAAGAGATTACAACTAGTCAATTTGAAATCTCTCGCAAAACAAAAAACCGATAGAATTAACTATCAGTTCCTGATTTAAAAAGTGCGGGCAAGAAGACTCGAACTTCCATGAGATTTAACTCTCACAGGATCCTTAATCCTGCGCGTCTACCAGTTCCGCCATACCCGCATCATTAAAGTAATACATTTAATAATATAAAATCAAATAGCACTAATGTCAATCAAAACTTTAAAACCTAGAAATAAAAAACTCTAGAAAAACTAGAGTTAACCATGCCGACTAGAGGATTCGAACCTCTGACCGCCGGTTTACGATACCGATGCTCTACCAACTGAGCTAAGTCGGCCCGATGACCCGTACGGGATTTGAACCCATGTTACCGCCGTGAAAGGGCGGTGTCTTAACCACTTGACCAACGGGTCATAACTAATCGGTAACTAATTACCGATAGAAACATCTAACTGAATAGTTAGAGAATATACTCCGGTTGCCAGACTCGAACTGGCGACATCTTGATTAACAGTCAAGCGCTCTACCAACTGAGCTAAACCGGAATAAAGTGTGGCAGCTTCCTACCCTCGCAGGCACTTACGCACCAACTACTCTCGGCGTTAAGAAGCTTTACTTCTGTGTTCGGAATGGGAACAGGTGTTTCCTTCTTGCTTTCGCCACCACACTCGTGTCCTTCGACACTCAAAACTAAATATCTACTTCACCACATTACTCTCGTCCCGGTTAAGACCTCGACTTATTAGTACTGGTCCGCTTCATACGTCGCCGTACTTCCACTCCCAGCCTATCTACCTCTTCTTCTTAGAGGAGTCTTACTACCTTACGGTATGGGAAATCTCATCTTGAGGTTAGTTTCTCACTTAGATGCTTTCAGCGATTATCTATTCCATACTTAGCTACCCAGCTATGCCTTTGGCAAGACAACTGGTTCACCAGCGGTATGTTCATCCCGGTCCTCTCGTACTAAGGACAAATCCTCTCAAATTTCCTACGCCCGCGACGGATAGGGACCGAACTGTCTCACGACGTTCTGAACCCAGCTCGCGTACCGCTTTAATGGGCGAACAGCCCAACCCTTGGGACCAACTCCAGCCCCAGGATGCGATGAGCCGACATCGAGGTGCCAAACCTCCCCGTCGATGTGAACTCTTGGGGGAGATAAGCCTGTTATCCCCAGGGTAGCTTTTGTCCGTTGAGCGATGGCCCTTCCATGCGGTACCACCGGATCACTAAGCCCGAGTTTCCTCCCTGTTCGACTTGTAGGTCTCACAGTCAAGCTCCCTTTTGCCTTTGCACTCTGCGAATGATTTCCAACCATTCTGAGGGAACCTTTGGGCGCCTCCGTTACTCTTTAGGAGGCGACCGCCCCAGTCAAACTGCCTGCCAGACACTGTCCCTCTATCTCTCGTAGTAGGTTAGAACACTCATCTAATCAGGGTAGTATCCCACCAGCGTCTCTACTCAAACTGACGTCCAAGTTTCATTGACTCCTACCTATCCTGTACAAATTACACAAATGTTCAATATCAAGCTGCAGTAAAGCTCCATGGGGTCTTTCCGTCCTGTCGCGGGTAACCCGCATCTTCACGGGTATTATAAATTCACCGAGTCTCTTGTTGAGACAGTGCCCAAATCATTACGCCTTTCGTGCGGGTCGGAACTTACCCGACAAGGAATTTCGCTACCTTAGGACCGTTATAGTTACGGCCGCCGTTCACTGGGGCTTCAGTTCACTGCTTCGGATTGCTCCTAACAGCTCCCCTTAACCTTCCAGCACTGGGCAGGCGTCAGCCCCTATACTTCATCTTACGATTTAGCAGAGACCTGTGTTTTTGATAAACAGTTGTTTGGGCCTTTTCACTGCGGCTGATCAATCTCTTAATCAGCACCCCTTCTCCCGAAGTTACGGGGTCATTTTGCCGAGTTCCTTAACAAGAGTTCTCTCGCTCACCTTAGGATACTCTCCTCAACTACCTGTGTCGGTTTGCGGTACGGGTATATACTCCCTCACTAGAAGCTTTTCTCGGCAGTGTGAAATCTGTACCTTCGCTACTTTATTTCGCTCCCATTCGTATCTCACCATTATCAGAAAAAAGCTTTTCTCTCTTTCCCTGACTCGATACTTAGACATGCATTTCCATCAGCATGCGTACTTATCCTCCTGCGTCACTCCTTCGCTCAATCAGTCATATATAGTGCAGGAATATCAACCTGCTGTCCATTAGATACGCCTCTCGGCTTCTCCTTAGGTCCCGACTAACCCTGGGCGGACGAACCTTCCCCAGGAAACCTTAGTCTTTCGGTGAATAGGATTCTCACCTATTTCTCGCTACTTATGCCGGCATTCTCACTCCTATACGCTCCACTGCTCCTCACGATACAGCTTCTCCGCATATAGGACGCTCTCCTACCACGTACATTCTTCATGCACATCCACAGTTTCGGTATCATGCTTAGCCCCGGTACATTTTCGGCGCAGGGTCACTCGACTAGTGAGCTATTACGCACTCTTTTAATGATGGCTGCTTCTAAGCCAACATCCTAGTTGTCTCTACAACCCCACTTCCTTTTCCACTTAGCATGTATTTTGGGACCTTAACTGGTGATCTGGGCTGTTTCCCTTTCGACAATGGATCTTATCACTCACTGTCTGACTCCAGAGGTGTTTTATAGCAGTATTCGCAGTTTATCTGGATTCAGTAACCATTGACTGGCCCCTAGTCCAAACAGAGCTCTACCTCCACTATACTTTCCTCCAGGCTAGCCCTAAAGCTATTTCGGAGAGAACCAGCTATCTCCAAGTTCGATTGGAATTTCACCGCTACCCACAACTCATCCCCGCATTTTTCAACATACGTGGGTTCGGTCCTCCAGTAAGTTTTACCTTACCTTCAACCTGGTCATGGGTAGGTCACTTGGTTTCGGGTCTATATCTACGTACTCGCGCCCTTTTCAGACTCGCTTTCGCTTCGGCTCCGTCTTCTCAACTTAACCTTGCACGTAAACATAACTCGCCGGCTCATTCTACAAAAAGCACGCCATCAGCCTTTAACGGCCTCTGACTACTTGTCAGCACACGGTTTCAGTATCTATTTCACTCCCCTTCCGGGGTTCTTTTCACCTTTCCCTCACGGTACTGTTTCTCTATCAGTCACCAGGTAGTATTTAGCCTTGGGAGATGGTCCTCCCTGCTTCAAACGGGGTTTCACGTGCCCCGCCTTACTCAGGATCCTGCCTCACTCTTCTTAACTTTCGTTTACGGGACTCTTACCCTCTATCGTGTGCTTTCCCACGCAACTTCAACTAGTTATTCCAACCTTAATGGCAGTCCTACAACCCCAACAGTAAACTGCTGGTTTGGGCTCTTTCCTTTTCGCTCGCCGCTACTAAGAAAATCGATCTTTCTTTCTCTTCCTGTGGGTACTTAGATGTTTCAGTTCCCCACGTTCCCCCTTAATACCTTTACAGTATTAAGTAGATACCTTTCCAGATATCTGGGTTTCCCCATTCGGATACCCGCGGATTATAGCTTACTTACAGCTCCCCGCGGAATTTCGGTGTTCGTTCCGTCCTTCATCGGCTCCTGGTGCTTAGGCATCCACCGTGCGCCTTTTCTTCTTAACCTTTGACTCTTTTTCGTCTCGTTTCCATCCTCTCGGACTTCTTCTTAACGCGCAATGTGGCTTCTTTATCAGCTAATAGTCTCTCAACTATCAACTTTTAGTAGATATTCAGTTTTCAATCTCCAAGTCTCACTGACCTTCTTTAGCTTCCATACTCTCGTACTTCTTCTACTCCCGGTCAATGGAGGATAGCGGGTTCGAACCGCTGACCTCCTGCGTGCAAAGCAGGCGCTCTCCCAACTGAGCTAATCCCCCAACACTTCGCTCTCTCAAAACTAAACAAGTCAAGCTTTCCTTTTTCCTTAGAAAGGAGGTGATCCAGCCGCAGGTTCTCCTACGGCTACCTTGTTACGACTTCACCCTAATCATCTGCTCCACCTTCGACAGCTGGCTCCTCCGAAAAGGTTGCCTCACCGGCTTCGGGTGTCTCAAACTCTCATGGTGTGACGGGCGGTGTGTACAAGGCCCGGGAACGTATTCACCGCGGCATGCTGATCCGCGATTACTAGCGATTCCGACTTCGTGTAGGCGAGTTGCAGCCTACAGTCCGAACTGAGAATGGCTTTCAGAGATTAGCTTACTCTCGCGAGTTCGCAACTCGTTGTACCATCCATTGTAGCACGTGTGTAGCCCAGGTCATAAGGGGCATGATGATTTGACGTCATCCCCACCTTCCTCCGCATTATCTGCGGCAGTCTCTTTAGAGTGCCCATCTTACTGCTGGCAACTAAAAATAAGGGTTGCGCTCGTTGCGGGACTTAACCCAACATCTCACGACACGAGCTGACGACAACCATGCACCACCTGTCTTCCTGTCCCCGAAGGGAACATACTAATCTCTTAGTACCTCAGGAGATGTCAAGACCTGGTAAGGTTCTTCGCGTTGCTTCGAATTAAACCACATGCTCCACCGCTTGTGCGGGCCCCCGTCAATTCCTTTGAGTTTCAACCTTGCGGTCGTACTACTCAGGCGGAATACTTATTGCGTTTGCTGCAGCACTGAAGGGCGGAAACCCTCCAACACTTAGTATTCATCGTTTACGGCGTGGACTACCAGGGTATCTAATCCTGTTCGCTCCCCACGCTTTCGAGCCTCAGCGTCAGTTACTAGCCAGTCAGCCGCCTTCGCCACTGATGTTCTTCCATATATCTACGCATTTCACCGCTACACATGGAGTTCCACTGACCTCTCTAGTACTCAAGTCTAACAGTTTCTGATGCACGTCCATAGTTGAGCTATGACCTTTCACATCAGACTTATTAAACCGCCTGCGCTCCCTTTACGCCCAATAATTCCGGACAACGCTCGCCACCTACGTATTACCGCGGCTGCTGGCACGTAGTTAGCCGTGACTTCCTCGTTAAATACCGTCAAGTGAATAGCAGTTACTCTACTCACCCTTCTTCTTTAACAACAGAGCTTTACAATCCGAAAACCTTCTTCACTCACGCGGCGTTGCTCCATCAGACTTTCGTCCATTGTGGAAAATTCCCTACTGCTGCCTCCCGTAGGAGTTTGGGCCGTGTCTCAGTCCCAATGTGGCCGTTTACCCTCTCAGGTCGGCTACGTATCATCGCCTTGGTGAGCCTTTACCTCCCCAACTAGCTAATACGCCGCAGGTCCATCGATTAGCGACAGCTTAAAGCCGCCCTTTCCTCAGTTAATCATGCGATTATCTGCTCTATCCGGTATTAGCACTTGTTTCCAAATGGTATCCCCGTCTATTCGGTAGGTTACCTACGTGTTACTCACCCATCCGCCGCTAGTTCCACTGATTCCACCCGAAGGTTTCCTCTGCTTCCCTCGCTCGACTTGCATGTATTAGGCACGCCGCCAGCGTTCGTCCTGAGCCAGGATCAAACTCTCATTTGATTTCTCTAACTCATTATCTTAAACCTTACTGGCTTTTCAATAATTCTCGTTATCCTTTGTGGTTTTACGACCCTCTCGTCGGTTTTTCGAGTCTCTCTCGCTGTTGATCTCCTCAACAGGGGTTCGAAGTTTAACTACTTCTCTCTTCTCTACCTTCTCGGTATCTCTACCTCCTGGTATTCTCAAAAAGATTTTCATCTCACTTCTGAGCTTGACTTGTTCAGTTTCCAAAGAGCAAATGTTCCGTCATCCCTCACCGCTACTAGCTTCTTTCAACTCTTCGCTCGCTCGCGACAACTTTTATATATTACCTCGTTTAACAACCTCTGTCAACTCTTTTTTTTCAACCTTTTTTCGTTCTTCTTCGTTGACCGCTTTTTTGACCTTTTTCCTTTTTTCGGCCGCAAAAACATCGGTTATCTCTCTCAAGGACAAAAACTATTATACGCACTCTAATTCAAAATGTAAATACCGAATTTAATAATGATCTATTTTTTCTTGGATATTTTCTCTTTCGCCTCTTCAATCCAATAAGGTAACTCATTCTTGATAGTTGAGAATCCTATATTTGATCGATGGTTTGTAAAGAAAGTTTTCTTTCTGGATTCTTTATTTAAATTTTTTGGACGATTCCCACTCAAGATTGAACTTTTGTTTTTTTGTTCAAGAACCCTTAAAGATAAAGAAATTTTTTGATTATATTCGTTGATGTCGATTATCATTACACGTACTCGATCTCCAACATGAACGATTTGATGTAAGTTTTTGACATATCCATTTTTCGCCTCTGAAATATGGATAAGTCCTTGATACCCATGATCTAATTCAACAAAAACTCCATATCTTTGAATTCCTGAGACCGTCCCATAAACGATATCACCAACTTTTAATTTTCTTTCCAATGAAGTAAACTCCTAATCCTGTTTCTTTATTTTATGCTATGATACATTCAATTATCGCCCAAAAGCTGATCAGCGGGTATAAATATTATAAACAAAAGAAAGGATATTGAATAACTCTTATTAAAATTAAGAGCTACTGGGAATAATCTAATGCAAATAAAGAACAGAAATATTTATGACGTAATCATCATTGGTGGTGGACCGATTGGCATGTTTGCAGCTTATTATGCTGGCTTGAGAACCTTAAAAGTTCAGTTAATTGAATCATTAGGCAAGCTTGGCGGCCAACTAGCTGCACTTTATCCGGAAAAAGAAATGATTAACGTTCCCGGATTTGCTCAAATTAAAGCAACTGATTTTATCGAACGTTTAGATAAGCAACTTAATGGGTTTCCTGTTAACGTCTTACTCAACAATACAGTTGATACGATCAATTACTCCGAAGGAGTCTTCGAAATTGAAACTGACAAAACAACGACGTACAGTAAAACAATTATTATTGCTACTGGAATTGGACCATTCGAGCCCCGAAAATTGCCTCTTTTAATTGATGAAACGACTGAAAATAAATTTATCTCCTACTATGTAAGAGATCCACGTTCCTATCAAGGTCTCAATGTTGCAATTGCTGGCGGAGGTGATGGAGCAATTGATACTGCTTTACAACTATTAAATCACGCTGAACATCTTACAATTATTCATCGCCGTGAAGGTTTTCGTGCTCTGGAGTCCAATATGGCTAAAATTAAAAATTCTCCCGTCAAGATAATGACCCCCTATGTTATTTCTGCGTTGAATGAAGAAAACGGTAAGTTAAAAATAAACCTTCAGAAAGCTCGAGAGTCTGAAATTAAAGAAATAATTAATGCCGATCGACTGATTGTAAGCTATGGATTTAAAGCAAATAATCGAATTCAGCAAAACTGGGGTGTTGAACTTGAACGAAATTTAATCACTGTTAATCAAAAAATGGAAACGAGCCGACCTGGAATTTATGCAATTGGCGACGCAACTATTTATCCCTACAAACAAAAAATCCTCGCCAACGGTTTTGGTGAGGTTCCTATCGCAGTTAATAGTGCAATTGAAGACTATTCGTTAACGAGTAATCGAAATATCCATGGAATTGTTCAATGACAATTCTTTTTTTATTTGGCGATTAATCAAAATATTCATTATCAGTAAAACTAAGACCCATAAGACAAAGAAAAAAATAAACTCAACTTCAAAAAATTCTTCAGGCAAAATATTAATAATCGGATCTCTCATGGGATCAAAAATCCAATCTGAATTACGAAAAAGAATCATATGAAACTCAACAAAAAATTGATTAAAATCTGTCGCAAACATCAAAAAAATCAAAACAAAAGGAATGACTATCAAAAAAAGCAATGATCTTTTAAGCGTTAACCAGTATTTACTTCGACTAGCTGATCGGAAAACAAAAAATGAACAAATTAAACCGCAAAGAAAAACAACATTATTTACCAATATCAGTTGTTTGACTTCAAAAAAATGACGCAAACCCGCTGAAGATTGGATAAAATTTGGAAAAACAAGATGATTATTAAATGGATTGAGCAAATAATTAACAACCACTAAATAGTTTTTCATTAAAGTTGAAACATTCAATCCGCTAATTTTCACTAAATGTAACGGCGAAATAAGCGATCTAAAAACCAATGGTGAAGATGCAACTGTGATAAAAATGACTGCTGTTAAAGTGGTTAAAAAAATCAATAATCCCCTACTAAATAAGCGAAAACGTTCAAGCAAAATGCCACTCCTCAAGACTATCTAAAATGAATTTAGGCAATTTATCTACACTTTTTAAATCTTCTCTTTTTGTTACTCCTGTCAAAACAAGTGCTGTATCAATCCCAAAATTTATTCCGCCTAAAATATCAGTATCATAATTATCACCAAACAAAACTAAATTCTCTTTGGCTACATTTAAATCTTCAGAAATTAAGTCCAACATAATCGTTTGAGGTTTTCCAATTATAACTGGATCAACCTTCGTTGCTATTTGTAATAAACCGATAAGTGCACCCGCACTGGGTACCAAACCAACTTCCTTAGGAATGGCTCGGTCAGGATTAGTTCCAATAAAAATTGCCCCTTTCTCAATTGCCAAGGCCGCAATTTCCAATTTATGATAAGTTACATCCGAATCCAACCCAACAACAACATAATCTGGATCTAGTTCATCGTAAATAAAACCATAATTAGCCAATTCTGTTTTCAAGCCATTCTCACCAATTACGTAAACATGGGGGCAAGTAACCGTTTTGTTTCTAGCAATGTATTCGGCCGTTGCCTTCGAAGCTGTATAAATATTTGATAATTCGACGTCAATCTGATGATAAACATGCAAGAAATCAACAATAGCCTCAGGAGTTCTAGTTGTATTGTTGGTCACCAAACGAAATTTAAGATGATTTTCGAATAAATCCTTAATAAACTTTACGGCCGAAGGAATTTTTTCTTTTCCACGATAAATCGTCCCGTCCAAATCAATCAAATAGCCTTGGTACCTCATTTCATCACACATATTAAAGCCCGCCAACTATTTTTTTCAACAAAAAATAAGGACAATCAAAAGTACAAAATTCATTCAAAAAATCTTCGCAAGTTGCAATTGATTTAAACTTATTCTTACCTGCTTTTTCATAGAAGCCTGTTAATCTTAATTGATCATTACTCCAGTCACCAAATATATAATCAAATTTGGCAAAAAAAATTGTGTAACGAGATTTTAACGAATCTAAATCTAAACTATTTTTATAATTATCTACTATTAGATAAAAATTTCTATCAATGGAAACAAATGACTTGCCTCGATGCCTAACATGTGATTCGATAAAGTCATATTTAGTGTTTTTATTTTCTTCCATAGCTGTTTTTTAAATAATCACGTAATACTTCTCGTAAAAATTTTCCATAAAAAGGTTTTATTTTGCTTGCCTGCTCAATCGAAGGAAAGTATTTCAAGTAGCGAAAATTATCCGGGACCACAATTGAATAAACCTGATCATCGACTATTTTTCTGTGATTAAAAAATGCGTTAGAACCGTCAACTTCAATACCATAATAAAGCATTGAGCCAAAAATTCGGCCGCGAAAACTAACTCCTTTCAGTGGATATTTTGTTAAAAAATTTCTAGTATTTTCTATTTCGGTAATAAAACTTCGCAATTGAACACCCGTAAGTTTAACTATAATTGGATGAATTGGGTGAGGCAAAGCATGAAATACTTCGCGGTAAGTAACTTTACCTTTTGGCAAACCGTTCAAAAATAACCCAGCATTTAAAATAACATATTTACATCCTGTATAGTTTCTTAGCGCCAGAACAAATAGCTCACTTAAATCAGATTTTTCAAAATTGCTAAAACCAAACCCTGGAGAATTTTCTATAACCAACTCTTGCTCCATAATCTGGTCCCCTTTTTTCGATAATATATCATTTTGCAGAATATCTTTAGGTAAAACCTCTGAAGGAACTGTATAAGCAGATTTTTTAAGAATTCTTCGGTTTTCTAAAGTCAAATCAATAAAACCTGTATTTTCAAAAAATTTCCCTGCTGCGGCTAAAAGCACCCCATTTCGGATTTCACCATGAGGAAGCAAATGATGAGTATGACTTCCAATGATTACATCGATCAAAGGGCATTGATCAGCAATAGACTCATCGACCTTGATTCCAAGGTGAGATAAAAGGATCAACACATCGACTTGTGGCCTTAATTTCTCTACTTCTGACGCAATAAGTTGTTCATACGAAACAGCATTCCATCCATTAAACAAATACGAATTAAAAAAAGCAGTGTAGCCAAAGATTCCAATTTTTAAATTTCCTATTCGAAAAATATAATCTCGTCTTGCAAAATTTGGCAACTTCTTTGTGTTCTTTTCAAAAACATTCCCCTCAATGATTTTAAAGTGAGATTTCTGATAAATCCTTGTCAATTCAGCTGGATTCATCCCTAAACCTTCATTGTTACCGATCGTAACCGCATCAAAATGCAAATCATTCAAATAATTTACATTAGCCACTCCCATCGTTGCTTCAGTCAAAGGATGAGAACGATCTAAATTATCTCCATCATCAATTAAAAGGTAACTCTCATGATCTCGTTGATAATTTTCCCTTTTTTCTAAAATTATTCGCTTAACTGCCGGTAAATACTCAAAATGAGAATGAAAATCATTGGTATGAATGATATGAAATGTTTCCATTGTAATATTTACCCAATAACGCCGTTAGATTTTAAAATTCTGTCATAAATACTTTTGATTTTTGGATCTTCCTTATTCCAAATTTGCCACTGAGTTAACCCGTAATCAGGAATTACCTCCTGCTCATTGACAAATTTTTCGTAAAGTTCAATGTCTTTTGAATGAGGAATATTGAGTTTAACAATCCTAACATTCTTTATTAACCCTTTATTAAAAGCATGCTCAGCAATCCCATTAAGAAAAATATTGGCAATTTCAAAATAGGACGTTCCATCTAGTAAAGTGATTTCTTCTATTAAGTCAAAAATTTGATATCCGCGTTTCACGACAACTCCTAAACTAAATATTCATTAAGTAAGCGTAATAATTCATCATGCTCAATCAACTTCCAGTGGCTTCCTGCTAGCTGATCTAATTCATAAGATTCTAAATGGTAATCGGTAATTAAAATTACCCTTGCATTTTTAATGATCGGAATGGTCGTGAGCTTTTTTTTATGATAACAAAAGATCACATCTTTTTTACCTTGATACTCATAAGATATGTCAAAAAAAGAATCCGACTGCTCTTTAACTTTCTCATAACCCATACAGCGACAAAGATGGGCAACCATTTTTACAAATTCTGCATGACTCATCTTTTCGATCGTCTTTTCAGTTAAATCTAAATACAAAAAATGTCGTCGATAAAGTCCTCCTACCAAGATAAAAACGCTACCCAATAAGACAAGATAGAAAAAAAAATCCACAAATCCTTGCCATCGAACCGGTAAAAGATCGTGAATAAAAATTCCGTAGACAACCGTTAAAAAAATCAAAAAAATTGCTAAGTTAGCTATTTTCCTCGACTTAATCTGATCATTTGACATTTATTTTAACTTTTTGCTTAATTCGATTAAATATTTTTTTAGTTCATCTTTAACTTCCGGATGCTGTAAACCATATTCAATATTGGTTTTAAGGAAGCCAAATTTGTTACCTACATCATGACGTTCGCCTCTAAACACACGAGCAAAAACACGCTGAGTTTGATTTAAACTATCAATTGCGTCAGTTAACTGAATTTCTCCCCCCTTACCCGGCTTGGTCTTTGCTAGATAATCAAAAATCTCCGGTGTTAAGAGATACCGACCAATAATAGCAAAGTCAGACGGTGCTTTATCTACCGCCGGTTTCTCTACAAAAGTTTTGACACTATAGAGATCTTTTTTTACTTCTTTAATCGGATCAATTACTCCATATTTAGAAACTTCGGAGTGCGGAACCTGCATTACAGCAATCGTTGAAGCATGAGTATCGTCATAAGCATCAATCAATTGTTGCGTCAACGGAACCTTATCATTCATCAAATCGTCTCCAAGCATTACCACAAAAGGCTCATTGCCAATAAAAGATTTTGCAAGAGAAACCGCAGCACCTAAACCGTTGGGATAAGGTTGACGGACATAAAACATGTTTACACCGATATCAGTGATCGACTGAACTAGCTTAAGGAGATCATTTTTATGATCTTCTTTTAATTTAAACTCTAGTTCTGGTGCTGAATCAAAATGATCTTCAATCGATCTTTTTTGCTTCCCTTCAACAATTAAAATATCTTCAATACCAGACGCTCTTGCTTCTTCAACAATAAACTGAATCGTTGGTTTATCGACAATCGGTAACATTTCCTTCGCCTGTGCTTTAGTAACAGGCAAAAAGCGGGTTGCTAAACCAGCCGCTGGAATGATAGCTTTTTTTACTTTCATTAAATTCTCCTTATTATTTAGAGCCCAAAATATTAGTATAATGGTAATACTTAGTAAGATCTAACTTATTTGAAACACTTTTTCGCAAATCAACTTGTTCTGGTCCTGAATTTTTGTAGTTCACATCCTTAACAAAAAGGATTGCTCCTTTTTTGTGAGAATAATATTCAAAAGTGAAGGCATAAGCTCCACATTTCAAAAGATTCTCATTAACACCAGTGACTTTGATTACTCTTTGTTCAATTAGTCGATCAATTTGATTAAAATTCAGTTTAACTCCGACCGGGGATCTGACTTCTCTAATTAAGTCAACACATCGAAATTTATCACCTAAAAAGATTTCCCGATTACAAACCTCAAGTAAACTCTGATTTTGTTTTTCTTCTTTCGGTTCACATTTAATACTCAGAAAATTACTTTTTATATTTTTAATTAATTCAGGATTTTTACCGTAAGGCAAAAATTGAATTTCTCCACTCATCTCTTAAACGTCCTAACTTTAAATATCTAAAGGAAGACTAACATAATTATAAACTTAAAAACGACCAAAAATTCTAAAGATTCGTTAATAATTCGAAACTAAGCCTCTATAGTCATGTATTGTCCGTCTACCCAAAGATTCCCCCCAAGATTAAACCAGTATGTATCTCCAACAATTGCCTTTTTAAAAACTTTCCACTTAGTTCCATCCATAACTCTTCTACCAGTGAAAATTTTGTTATTAGCATACCCTTGCCAAAGATTAATTCCGTATCCTGGAACATATTTGACCTTGCCAACTGGTGTTTGATCGTAGCTTACAGTAACCAAGTAATCGTTGGGAATCCATTGATTAGTACCAATTTGAGTCCAAACTCGGCCATGTTCATCTTGTTTTTGTTGAATAATCAACCAACTAGTTCCATGAAAAGCAAACGTATCGGTCGGTTTTCCACCAGGCTCTTGATAAATTCGCACTCCATAATTCGGCTGGTAATTAACGTAAACACTGCGTCCGGCATTTGAGTAATCATCCTCATTTTGTTTACTATTCAGACTGAAAAAGCTCACCTGATAAGAATAATTGTTGATTGACTCATTTTCAGCAGTTTTTAAATTTAAATTAGTGAAATTGATTTGATATATTTCATCAGTTTTAAGCTCAATTCCCCGGGGAATAAAGGAGTAAACCGTCTCATAACCACCATATTGAGATTCATAGAAAATATTTTTGTGATCTACTGAAGATTCTTGCCCAGTTTTTAAATTTTTGATGGTAATCGTTGGCTTATTATTCTTGTCAACTACTGAAGCCTTACTAAATCCCACACTCCAACAAACTGGCTTTAAAGGATTGCTGCTATTCATTAGTTCGATTGGAAAGAGATTAGGTGCTGGATAGGTCAGGGGCTCAATGAGATTGCTATTGTAATCACCATCATATCCGCCACCCCAGTAAAAAACCTGATACCCCAAAGCAAGATTCTCATTTCCGTTACTAACCACCGTATTAGGATCAGAAACATCGGTATATATTGTGCCAACCCCATAACTTTTTAGTGCTTGAGATAACATCCAATCTCGATGACCAACGCTATTTACATCATAATTATTATTATCAACAACAAACCCCAACACATCATCCCAAACGGTTTGCTCAGAATAATTAGAAAAACCAGTTGGGACAATATTCGCAATATTACCAGCACGAGTTGCATCTGCACCTTGTTTCCAAACATAGTTATCCAAATAGGGCGGCTTAACAACGCCTTCAAGCCCATGTTGAATATTACTGCCATCTTTTTTGGGAACGGAAGCCATGTCATAAGATCCAATTAAAGCTTTTTGATTGTCAAATTCATTTTGCGGAATACCGGAAAGCCCAAAAAGAGAACGAACAAAATTGTAAGTTTGATCGTAACTTCTTAAATACGAGTTGGTATCAGCACCAATAACCGGTGAAATAGAGAAAATCGGCTTTTGGGAATAAATATTCTTGTAATTGTAGCGAGTGCGGTCTAAATTACGGTATTCACTTTGGAAAACTGAAATCTGGTGATTCTGTTCTTCAGAAAAAGCGTCAACTGAAGTAAAAGAGCACCCTAAAGAACAAAAGCTCAAAATAAAAATCATAAATTTACGGTTCAACTTCAACATTACCTCCAGGTAAGATGTAAAATTAAACTTCTACATCTTTAGATCATACTCCTAAGACAACTTATTTACATTAATTAATTTCAGTTAAGCAACCATTAATTAAATGAAAAAAATCAATTTTTGGCAGCTTCAATGAAGCTAAAAAAGCAGCTGTGCTCTTTAATTATATAAAAAATCATCTAAAATTTAAAGAATTCTGAACTTCAAGGCCTTTATTATTTGTTAAAATTACTTCATGAGGCAGAAAACAAACCAAAAAAAGCTAAATTCCAAAGAGTTGATTAATTTAATTGAGATCACTGTTATTATTTTAATAATCCTTTTTGCATCGTTTTTCTTAGGACGAATGAGTGTCAACAAATCCAAAGTTGTCATCAGCTCACCTAAAAAGAAAAATGAACCTACTAATTTCTTCGCGGGAAAAACTTACTCTGCAGTTTACAAGGTAATTTCAAAAAGCGAGAAGGACCCTATCGTAACTCACAATGTTACGATTTATTTTAAAAGCGATGGGACGATGATTGAAAAAGATGAGCAAATTAACTCTAACCAAAAAACAACTAGCCAAGTGCCCAATAAAATAACCGTTTATTCAGCAACCACTGAATTAAACGGCAACATTGTTCAAAGCAAAACTAGCTCGCTTGTTGAAGCTAAATATAACAGCCAGAAACAGTTAAAGGCTAACCTCCCTTATGATGTTCGAGCTCGGGGACAAGCTTTTAATTATCCATTAAGAGATAGTGATCCAAAACAGTTTCTCTTTTCCATCAACGATGGTGAGCTTATAGGAATTATGTCTGATGGTAATATTGTTAAATTGGTAAAGTCCACTCAACGGCTTGATTCGCTGAAAAATTACGCGAAAAACTTTGGTAAACAGCGCGATCGCAATGACTTAGCTAACCAAGAAGCCAAAGATAATTCAGATAGTAGCCAAAATCAACTTGTTCAAACGCAGGAAAATAGTGATGGGGTTTACTTTATGTTTGGATACTTCAGTAGTGATAACGACTCGCAATACACCGTCGATCTTAAAATTTCTAACCCAACAAATAAAACTCAATACGTTACTTTGGATCAAATTATTTTCCAAAGCTCCTCAAATAAATACATCCCAAACGCTAATTATAAAGGGCAAATTGAAATTTCTGCATTCAGTTCAAAGTACTTTCCAGCATTTTTCAATCAGCTCAAATATGATGATGTTTTTGGACAATTTTCAATTTATTACTCAACAGATACTAATCCAATTATTAATCATAATAACAAAGGGAAATTTCCATCTAACTTTACAGAGGGACAACTAGAAAATTCAGGACTTTAATTTACGAGTTTCCATGATTGATCCGTTAATGAGCCCACCAATAATAATCATTTCCCCTAAAGCATTTAGCCACAGTAAAAAGACAATAACTGCCCCAATCGTGCCGTAGCTGTCCCACCTTTGACCAAAAAATTTTAAATAAATCCGAAACGCTTGAGACAAAATAATCCAGCCAGATGAGGTAAAAATTGTTCCCGGTAAAGCATCGCGAATTCGCAGTTTACGGTTAGGCATAAAAAAATAAATAAAAAATAATACCACCAACAAAATTGTTAAAACTACCGGCCACTTCAAGGTATTGTAAAGATTAAGGTATTGCTGGGTAATTTTAAAAATTGGATCAATCATTTTAATAATCATTTCCCCAAAAATCATTGTAAATGCGATTAGGACAACTACTAAGACCAAAAGGAACGTATAAAAAAGAGAAACAACCCTCTTAACAAGAAAATTTTGCTTAACTCTGGTCGCATAAACCTCGTTGATCCCTTGGTTAAGCACATTTAGAACCCTACTCATCGCCCACATAAAGACAAAAAAAGAGCCAATCAGCAAAAATAAATTTGACGAATATTTAAGCGACCTGGTGATTCCTCTTAAAAATTGAACAGTCGGGCCCGGAATGGCAAAAACGAGATAATCATAGATTGAATTTAAATTAAAATTCAAAAAAGAAAAAAGATTTCCTAAAAAAATTAGTAAGGGAAAAAAAGAAATCAATAAATAATAGGCAAATGCCTTAGATAAAACCGTCACATTTGCCCTTTGAAATAATTCTGTAAATTTTTTAATTATAGCATTTAAGCGGTCAAACTGACTGCTCTTTTTTATTTTAACCAACATAAAATTAAAGCAAATACGGCTTGTCTTCAGGATCGCCTTGGGAAGTCAAAATCTTAGGACCGTCTTTCGTAATTGCAATAGTGTGTTCAAACTGAGCAGAATAAGTTCCATCTTGGCTGACATAATAAGTCCAATCATCTGCTGGAACTTCTCTGGATTTAATTTGCCAAGTCCCGGTATTAATCATCGGCTCGATCGTAATTGTCATTCCTTCACGTAAACGGATCCCGCGACCGGGGGTACCATAATGGGGAACGGCTGGATCCTCATGGATTGAAGGTTGAATTCCATGACCAATTAAATCTCTCACATCTCCAAAATGATGATCTTGTTCCGTATATCGTTCGATCACCGCGCCAATATCACCAATTCGATTTCCAATTACCGACTGAGCAATTCCTAAATACAGCGATTTTTTAGTTACTCGCAGTAGCTCTTGATGTAGAGGACTTAACTCGCCTACTCCGTATGACCAACAAGAATCACTTTGATATCCTAAATAATCGACACACATATCTACTTTTACGATATCTCCACTTTTTAAAAATAATTGGCGGCGCGGAATTCCGTGAGCAACTTCATCGTTGACGCTAATACAAGTAGCGTACTTATAGCCATCAAAACCAATTTGGGAAGCAACTGCTCCGTGTCCTTCAATATATTTTCTAGCAAATTCTTCAATCTCCCAAGTCGAGATTCCTGGTTTAATGATGTTTCTTAGCTCGCGGTGTACTCCGGCCAAAATCTGACCTGATTGAGCCATTCCTTCAATTTCTCGCGCTGATTTTATTGTAATCAATTTTTCTGTCCTTATCTAATTTTCTTTAATTGTAATTTGAAATGAAGATTTTTTGAACTAAAAGGAAAATAATTCTAAAAAAACATTTGATGAAAAAACATATGAAATATATTATAGTACAATTATCTATAATAATTTGGATTCAAAAAGGAGTAATAATGACAAGTGCTTTAGTTGTATATGCCAGTATCACTGGTAATAATGAAGAGGTTGCAGAAATCATCAATGAAGAGTTTAAAAGACTCAATGTTGACTCTGAGCTTAAAGAAATTTCCATCACGAATGCTGATGAATTTGAAGACGTCGATATCTGCGTTGTCTGCCCATATACCTATGGAGAAGGAGATCTTCCCGAAGAAGGAATGGACTTTTATGAAGACCTTCCTACCCTTGATTTAAAAGGGAAAATCTTTGGCTGCGCTGGATCAGGCGACACTTACTATGAGGAATTTGCAACGGCGGTTGATGATTTTGCAAATCAATTTATCAAAGCTGGTGCCACTCAAGGAGCAGAAAATCTCAAAATTGACCTTGCAGTTGACGAAGACGATCTAAAAAACATTATCGAATATACGAAGAGCCTCGTGGCCGCCTTTGAAAAAGCTCAGTAAATCAAATTTTAATCTGCGGTCTTTTTTAGTTTACTCATTTTTTGGGTTTCTTGCTTCCGCAGTTAATGTTGTGATCTTTCAGCTGCTTTATCACAATCTTCGTCTAATTAATCTTGTGGCTAACTCAATTGCTTTCATTCTAGCAAACGTCTTGAGCTATTATTTAAATCGCGTTTTCGTCTTCAAACTGCCCAAGGGAAATTTACATGAAATGTTTGTTGAATTTTCGTCGTTTATTTCCTCTCGAACCTTAACATACGTGCTGGATCTTAGTTTTATGTTTATTTTTGCCACAATTTTAAAAATGAATCAAGCAAACCAGACCTTGATTCTAAAAATAATTGACCAAATCATATTAGGACTGGTCAATTATTTCATGTCGCGGGCCATCTTTAATAATAGCGAGCGGCGGATTCACGAACGGCTTACTAAGAAAAATTCTTCGGCCGATCAGTAATTAAACCAAAATGAGCTTTGATCGCTTCAATAATCCTCTGAGAGGCTTCGCCATCTCCATAAGGATTCTTAGCTTCGGCCATTTGCTGATATTCTTCAGGATGATTGATTAATTCAATCATCGTTTTTTTGATTACCGCCGGATCTGTCCCCACCAATTTAATTGCCCCTGTTTGAACAGCTTCCGGTCTTTCAGTAGTATCTCGCAAGACTAAAACTGGTTTATTAAGAGCCGGTGCTTCTTCTTGAATGCCACCCGAATCTGAAAGCACTAAGAAACTTCTTTTCAGCAAATTATGAAAATGAACTACATCCAACGGATTAATCAATTTCACTTGATTTTCATGATCAAAAACATCATGTGCAGCTTTTTGGACCGCAGGAGAGCGATGAACTGGATAAACGAGTTGTAAATTAGAATCAGATTTAACCACCGAAAGAATTGCTTCAAACATTTTTTCCATTTTTTCGCCTTGATTTTCACGTCGGTGGGCAGTTAATAAAATTATTTTTTTTGAGAAGTCTAAGCCTTTAAATTCTGAAGAAGCAAAATTATCGTTAACCGTGTATTTCAGAGCATCAATTCCGGTGTTACCAGTAATGAAAATTTGCTCCTTTTTTTTGTGCTCAGAAACTAAATTGTTATAATTTTTTTCGGTTGGCGCAAAATATAGATCAGTTAAATCATCAACCATTTGTCGATTCATTTCTTCTGGAAATGGCGAGTATTTATCCCAAGTTCTAAGGCCTGCTTCAACGTGACCAATAGCAATTTGATGATAAAAGGCACTTAACGCAGCCGCAAAAGTAGTCGTTGTATCTCCGTGAACCAAAATTAAATCGGGTTTCTCTTTAATAAAAATCTCATCCAATGCCAAGATTACCTTAGTCGTGATCTTTGAAAGCGTCTGATTTTGTTCCATAATATCCAAATCATAATCAGGCTTGATTTGAAAAATATTTAGTACCTGATCAAGCATTTCTCGATGCTGAGCAGTAATTATATTTTTTACACTAAAATGTTCAGGGTCTTTAGCTAATTCCTTAATCAGCGGCGCCATTTTAATTGCTTCAGGACGAGTCCCGAAAACTGTCATAATTTTGATTTTATTCATCATTTTCATCCTCTTGCTTAATTTCAGTAAGCTTAATAACTACACCATGATCACGAACACTGTACACGGGTTTACCTAAAGCTTGGCGGCTACTCTTCGGGAAATCAACTGGATTAAAACTAAAATGTTCCCCTCTTTGTGTTTGTACATCAAACATTGCACTGCGGTCGGCATCTAAAATTACAAAATCAAAAATAATTATTTCATGACTTGAATTTTGCCGCAAAATTCTAACACCCTTTTTAGCTCGAGTAGTTAGCGGAATTTCGGCTAATTGAATATTCTTATATTTTCCATCTTCTTGCATGATACCAAGATAATTATCGGAATCTCGCAAAATTGAAATGCCGCAGACTGAATCTTCTTGGTGCAGTGATATTAACTTCACACCAGCTGAGCGCCCTTTTTGTAATGGTACTTCAGATAAATTAAATTTCAGCGCCATTCCCTTTTTGGTGACGGTCAGAATTTCTTGATATTCATTAACAATTTCAATTACATTAGTAACAATGCTTTGATCAGATTTAAAATTAACAAACCGGATTGCGCGATTTAAATAACGACTTTGGGGGCGTAAATCGCTCAGAGAAATTTGTTTAACGTAACCGTCATTGGTCGCGACAACAATTCTTTTATCTGTGTCTTGACTAGTTAAAGCTAATACGCAAAGTATTTTTTCTTTTGGATCAAACCCTGCAGATTGTGATAAATGTGTACCTAGGTCTTTCCACCGAGCTTCTTCAATTTCAAAAACTTTGCGATAAATCAAATTTCCTTGATTGGTAAAGACGTAAATTTCATCATGAGTATTGAGATTTTTTTCCAACAAGAACTCATCACCTTCTTTTAGCTCGGCCACGCTTGCTTGAGCACTTTTAAGAGAAGAGCGCTTTAAATAACCATCTTTAGTGACCCCAACATGAACCTCTTCATCCGGCACAATAACCGTTTTGGCAACCCGTAATGGCGTAATTTCGTCTTCGATGGTGGTCAATCTTGGACTCCCAAATTCTTTCATGATTTCTTTAAAGCCTTTAATGATCACTTGACCTAAATATTCAGGGTTTGAAAGAATCTTTTGATATTCCTCGATTTTTTCTCTGAGTTCTTTTAACTCATTCTCAAGTGTCACAATGTCTGTATTGGTAAGGCGATATAGCTGCAAATTAACAATTGCTTCACTTTGAGCCTGAGTAAATTGATAAGCGTCCATCAAATTTTGAATTGCGGCAAGTCGATTTTCACTTGCTCGAATTGTTTTGATCACATCATCAAGAATTGAAACGGCCTTGATTAAACCATCGATGATATGAGTTCGTTTTTGTGCTTTGTCAAGGAAAAATTTAGTTTGCTTTAAGATAACTTCGCGCCGATGATTAAGATAGGCGTTTAAGATCTCCTTAAGTCCTAATAGTTTTGGTTTTCCTTCATCAATTGCAATCACATTGAAATTATAAGAAACTTGAAGATCAGTGTTTTTGTAAAGATAATTTAAGATATCATCAGGATTAACATTTTTCTTCAAATCGATCGAAATAGATAAACCGAAGCGATCAGATTCATCACGAATATCACCAATTCCTTCCAGACGCTTATCTGCTTTTAATTCTTCAATTCGCTTAATCAATTGAGCTTTATTAACGTCAAAAGGGATCTCGGTTACGATTATTTTCTTTTTGCCTTTAACTTCATCAATATGAGTCTTACTGCGAACCATGACCCGACCACGACCAGTTTCATAGGCTTGAACTAATCCTTCTTTACCTTGAACAATGGCGCCAGTTGGAAAATCAGGACCCTTGACATATTCCATCAGTTTGGCAGTTGTCGCTCCAGGATTTTTGATTAAGTAAATTAATGCTTCCATTACTTCGGTCAAATTGTGAGGGGGAATTTGAGTCGCATAACCCGCAGAAATTCCCGTTGCACCGTTGACCAAAAGATTAGGAAAAGCTGCTGGCAAGACCACTGGTTCATAAAGTGTGTCATCGAAATTAAGCATCATATCAACAGTTTCATTGTTGATGCCTTCTAAAAGATGATTTGAAATCTTGCTTAACCGCGCCTCAGTGTAACGCATTGCCGCTGGCGGATCACCGTCAATAGATCCATTGTTTCCATGCATTTCAATTAACGGAGCTCGATTTTTCCAATCCTGGCTCATTCTAACCATCGCCTCATAAATCGATGAATCTCCGTGAGGATGATAGTTACCCATGATATTTCCGACTGATTTCGCTGACTTGCGAAAAGCCTTGTCCGCCGTATTACCATCTTGATACATTGCATACAGAATTCGCCGTTGGACTGGTTTTAAGCCATCTCGCACATCCGGCAAGGCCCGTTCTTGAATAATATACTTCGAGTAACGCCCGAAACGATCACTAATGACGTTTTCTAACGGTAACTCTTTGATCCGATCTGCCAACTATTTAATCTCCTATCTCGATACTTCTAAAATATTGTCGTTTTCGTCATGATCTGAAAAATCAACGTTGCTCTCAATCCACTTACGCCGAGGACTAACCTGATCTCCCATCAATGTTTCAACCTCTTGACCTGCAAAAGCTAAATCTTCAATTTTGACCCTTAAAAGCGTCCGGGTATCAGGATTCATTGTCGTCTCCCAAAGCTCATCAGCATTCATTTCGCCAAGCCCTTTAAACCGCTGCAAAGCATACTTGGTCTTAATTTGTTTAGTCTTACTTTCTAATTCGTCTTCAGTCCAAGCATATTCTATTTTTGGCTTTTTAATCCCAACTTGAATCTTATAAAGCGGCGGCATTGCAATGTAAACTTTCCCCGCAATTACCAAATCTAACATATAGCGATAGAAAAAAGTTAATAACAAAATTTGAATATGTGCCCCATCGGTATCAGCATCGGTCATGATAATCACTTTATCATAATTACTGTCTTTAACTTTGAAGTCTTTTCCCGCTCCCGCTCCAATCGCATAAATAATCGTATTAATTTCTTGATTTTTAAAAATTTCCTCTAACGAAGCCTTTTGAGTGTTTAAAACCTTGCCTCTAAGCGGCAAAATTGCTTGAAATTTCCGGTTTCGACCTTGTTTTGCTGAACCACCGGCTGAATCACCCTCGACCAAGAAAAGCTCATTATGTTTAGCATCATGCTTTTGAGCTGGCGTTAGTTTACCAGAAATTAAGCCATCATTTTTTTTGCTCTTTTTACCTTTTCGCACCGTATCACGAGCCTTACGCGCCGCAATCCGAGCTTCTTGAGCTGCTTTGGCCTTGGCAAAAATCTTCTGCCCAAAGTCGCCACTTTCTAAAAGATAATATTTCGTCTGCTCATAGATAATATTTTCGGTAATTCCCTTAACTACTGGGCTACCAAGTTTTTCCTTAGTCTGTCCTTCAAATTGTAAAAGTTCTTCGGGAACTCTGACCGACAAAACTCCCGTCAATCCTTCACGCAGATCACTTCCGTCAATATTCTTCTCTTTTTCTTTTAGAAGTTCACTTGACCGGAAATATTCGTTAAAAGCTCGCGTCAAACCTGAGCGAACCCCAACCTCATGGGTTCCCCCGTCAGGTGTGCGAACATTATTGACAAATGAATACATCACTTCGGAATAACCGGTGTTAAAAGCTCCCGCAAACTCGACTTCAACGCCCTGCTCTTTACCAGAAAAATCAAAAATTTGACCGATTAACTCCTTGTCTTTGCTGAGATCAGCCACAAAAGTCTTGATCCCATCGGGAAAAATATATTCTTCTTTTCGACCCGTTCTTTTGTCTTTAAGGACAAAGCGAACATTTTTTAGTAAATATGCTGCTTCTTTAATTCTTTCCTTGAGGACGTCAAAATTGAAGTCTACTTCGCTAAAAATAGTATCATCGGGCAAAAAATTAACCGTGGTCCCGTCTGGCTCTTTGGTTTTACCTAACTTCTGCAGGGTTCCAACTGGCTTACCGCCATCTTTAAATTCTTCTTTAAAGGCTAAGCCGTCACGGTTCACTTTAACTGTCATCGATTTAGAAAGAGCATTAACCACACTAGATCCAACTCCATGTAAACCACCAGAAGTCTTATAGGACGAATCATCAAACTTTCCGCCTGCATGTAAAATTGTAAAAATTACTTCAATTGTCGGACGACCCGTTTTATGCATCCCCGTTGGAATTCCACGACCGAAATCCCGAACCGTCACTGAACCGTTCTTTTCAATTGTGACATCAATTTCTTTACCAAAACCAGCTAAAGCCTCGTCAACGGCATTATCAACAATTTCATAAACTAAATGATGAAGTCCATGAGCATCGGTCGAACCAATATACATCCCGGGGCGCTTACGGACCGCCTCTAGTCCTTCTAGAATTTTGATGTTGCTGTCATTATATGTATTTGTTGTCATATCTATTCCATTTTCATTTATTTCGTTCTACTGATTAACAAATATAACGCAAGTTCACCCTGATCTTCAATATTTTTATTTTTTCTGGTGAATTTCAGTTATAATTGGTGGTGATTTCTACTGCAAAGGATAACTAAAATGAGCAAACTTTTAATTTTCACGATTCTCTGTTTAATTGCCTACTTGATCGGTTCCATTCCGTTTGGAGTTCTAATCGGTAAATGGTTTAAGCACACCGATATTAGAAATTACGGCAGTCACAGCATTGGTACCACCAACGCCTACCGAGTGCTGGGAACTAAACTAGGCAGTTTGGTTTTAATGCTTGATATGTTAAAAGGAACTCTTAGTGCGTCACTTCCTATCATTTTTGGTCACTACCCTCACTACTATGTGATTATCTGCGGTTTTTTTGCAGTTCTTGGCCACACATTTTCAATTTTCTTGAAATTTCGCGGCGGTAAAGCTGTAGCAACAGGAGCCGGAATTTTACTCGCCTACGAGCCAATCCTCTTTATTTTAACCTGGATTGTTTTTTTAACGACCGTTTTTTTCACAAGTGCTGTCTCAATGGGTAGTATTTTAGGGTTTATCTTTGTTAACCTTGTTTCTTTTTTTGTTCTCAAAGATCCAATTTTATCACCTATCGCTTTTATTCTACTAATTATTGTCATTTATCGCCACCGCGAAAATATCAAACGCATCAAAAAAGGGCAAGAAAATCTTGTCCCATTCGGTTTAATTTACTGGCGCAAAAACAAAAAATAATTTAATAAATTTCTAAATATTGTTCTTTCTCCCAATCCGAAATGGTTTGGGAATAAGACACCCATTCTAATTTCTTTAAGTTTACAAAACTTCTATAAATGTGTTCACCTAGAGATTTTACCACAACGTCATCTTTACCCAACCAATTTAGTGCTTCATATAAATTTTGAGGTAAATCGCGGATTTGATGAGCCAAGCGCTCCTCTTTATTCATCCGGTAAATATTGCGGTCAATTGGAGGAACTGCTGGCAAATCAGATTTTAATCCATCAAGCCCAGCGGCTAAAATCACGCTAAAAGCCATATAGGGATTTGTCGTTGGATCAACGCTTCTTAACTCTAAACGCGTAGAATTTTTTCGATCGACCGGAACTCGTACCATCGGCGAACGGTTCCGCCCACTCCATGCAATGTAAACGGGAGCTTCAAACCCTGGAACGAGGCGCTTATAAGAATTGACAATTGGATTAGTCACTGCCGTAAAACTAGCTGCATGTTTTAAAAGACCTGCTAAGAATTTCTGGCAAGTTTGTGATAGTTGGAGATCGCTATCTGGATCATAAAATGCATTTCCTTTGTCTGTGAATAGCGACATATTTGTATGCATTCCTGACCCATTGACCCCTTGCACTGGCTTAGGCATAAACGTCGCATGAAGATGATATTGCCTAGCAATCGTCTTAACCACCAGTTTAAAAGTTTCAATATTATCAGCGGCCTCAACGGCGTTCTCGTATTTAAAGTCGATCTCGTGTTGACCAGGGGACACTTCATGGTGCGCTCCTTCAACCTCAAAGCCCATCTTCTCCAAAACTAAAACAATATCTCGCCGACAATTCTCACCTAAATCAAGCGGAGCAAAATCAAAATAACTCCCTTTATCGTTTAAAATACTAGTCGGATGATCCAATTCATCAAGTTTAAAGAGAAAAAACTCTGGTTCGCAACCAATGTTAAAAGATGTAAAACCCATCTTTTCCATTTCTTTGATATTTCGTTTTAAATTCACCCGTGGATCTCCAAGAAAAGGCTTGTGATTCGGGTCATAAACATCGCAGATCAAACGAGCAACTTTACCATGCTCCGTGCCCCAAGGAAAAATTAAAAACGTATCTAAATCTGGTTTAAGATACATATCACCTTCTTCAATTCGAACAAATCCATCAATGGAAGAACCATCAAACATTAGATCTCCTTTGAGAACTTTCTCCAGCTGGGACACTGGGACTTCTAAGTTTTTTAAAATTCCATTAATATCTGTAAACATTAGACGAATAAAGCTAACATTTTCTCTTTCGACTATTTCTCTAATCTCTTCTTTGGTGTATTTTTTGCGTGCCATTTTTTCCTCAGTCTAAATTATTTTTACCAATTTCTAGATAACGCATCATTTCATTACGAAAAATATCTCGTGCTTCTTCATCAGTAACGGGTTTAAAAGTTTCAGTTTGATATCCTGAGGTCTTTTTCGCTCGATATTGCTGAATTTCTTTAATCGTTTCACCACTATCAAGCATCTCTTTAATAATCAATAATTCATCAAGATCATTAAGCGAGAAAACCCTTTGATGACCATCAGTTCGATGATAAGTGATTAACTTTTTTTCTTCGTAATATCTAATTTGGCGGGCACTTAGATCCGTCAAAGCCATGACAACCTGAAGTGAAAGGATCGGGAGATCCCGTTTAATTTCTTTACTCATATCCTTAACCCTCCTGGTATAAATTATCTCGATTAATAAATCAGTTCAATAGTTGATGTTAGCATTTCTGACATCAATCCAGAAAAGCAAGCCACTGCATAACATCATGCTCAATTTGAGTAATAAAATCGGGTTCGGATAAATCATACCAATTCACCTGCATTTTATTACGAAACCACGTTAATTGACGTTTAGCATAATTACGAGACTTTTGCTTCAAAAGAGCAACAGAAGCTGAAAGCTCGCAGTTTTTGGCAAAATAAGGGAAAAATTCTTTGTAGGCAATCGCTTTTGTTAAAAGCGGATAATCTTCTTGATGTATATATACATCTTCTGCCTCATAAACTATACCTTGTTCCATCATCTGGTCTACTCGTTTTTCAATCCGCTCATACAATACATTCCGAGCTGTGTTGAGTCCAATAATATAAGGGTCAAATTCTACTTCAGATTCCTTTTGATCAACAATTGAGCGACCTGTGAGTTTTTTAATTGCAATTGCTCTTAAAACCCTGCGCTTATTAGCTAGGTCAACATAAGGGGTCGCAGTTGGATCAATTTCTTGCAACCAATTAATCAGATCCGTTAAATTTAAATTTTCATTAGACATCAAAAAGTCCTGGTATTGCTTCTCTTCAAGTTCACCAAGAGAATAATTACGAAGAAATGAATTGATATAAAGCCCCGTCCCCCCTGCAATAATTGGAATCGTGGAGTTATGATCAATAATTTCATTTGCAGCCTGTTTAAAGTCATAAACCGAAAAACGCTCAGTCGGCTCAATCTGATTAACCAAATAATAAGGAACATCAATTGCACTCAAATCAGGTTGAGCAGTACCAATCTTAAAATAGCGATATATTTGCATCGAATCCCCTGAAATTATATAGGTATTTAACTTTTCAGCCAATCTAACGGCTAAATCTGTCTTTCCTGTTGCGGTAGGACCGACAATTACGATAATTTTTTTAATTTTTTTCATATGTTGTATAATTGGGCTTGTAAAGATTTTAGTTTAAAGATAACATTACTACAGATGATATCGCAAGTAAGGAGGCTATTCATGGCTAAGAAATTTATCTCTGGTTTTGTAACTGGCAGTGTTGCAGCTATTGGCGCTGTTGCTGCGTCGGCTTATGCTTTTAAAAAGACTGTCGTTGAACCAACTGAAGAAAAAGCACAACAGATTGAAGACAATCGTCGTCGTGCTAACCGTAAGAGTCACCAAGCTCATATGGGTTAAGACAATTGGAGCAAATATTTGCTCCTTTTTTGTTGCAAAATAAAAACCATCCTAAAAGTACTTTAGAATGATTTTAACAGATTTACCAGCCCATTTGATCTGCATTTTCCGGCAAACTCAGCTTTCCAGCTGCCAACTCTGAAAATGTTTGTTTAAATGCAGTGAATACGTGTTGTAGTTGTTCTTCTGTGATTACCAAAGGCGGCTGAATCCGCAAAGTATAACCGCGTAAACTAATAACAACTACTCCTAATTCAAACATGCGATAAATAATCATATTAGTCGCATCACTGTCTGGCTGATGAGTTTGAGGGTCAACGATATCGACCCCTCCGTTCAAACCGTAAAAACGTACATCGCCGATAAAATCATATTTATCCTTTTCTTGATCAAAGAATTCTTGCGCTAATTTACCCAATTTCTCCGACCGTTCAACCAGATGCTCATTTTCAATCACATCTAATGTTGCATTTGCAGCAGCAGTTGTAACTGGGTTCCCTGCTGTCGTGTAAGTGTTAGCAGGTGAATCAAGGCTGTCCAAAATTTCTGCTCGACCAATCACTGCGCTCAAAGGCAGACCTGAAGCGATCGATTTTCCAACCGTCATAATGTCGGGTTCCAAATTAAAGTGTTGAATTGACCACCATTTTCCGGTTCGTCCAAGACCTTGATTAACTTCATCAATGGCAAACAGAATTCCATGATCATGGGCAAATTTGTATAAGCGCTGCATGTATTCATCCGGCGCCTTAATAATTCCACCATCACCTTGAATTGGTTCAATAATAATTGCCGCCACTTCTTCAACTGGCAAATAGGTTTCAAATGGCAATTTGAATGCTTCCCAGTAGCGGTCCACAAAATCGTTTAATGTTTCATTGGCTGGTTTTTTACTGGGATCAGGGTAAGGAACTTTTACTATATCTGGTAATAGCGGGCCAATCTTGCGACTCATATTTAAACTAACTGCTGAAATACTAATGGAACCGTAGGTCGACCCGTGATAAGCACCGGTAAAACTCACAATATACGGACGTTTTGTATAAGCACGAGCGTATTTAATAATGGCATCATTGGCATCAGATCCTGAATTCCCCCAGCCCACTCGTACAGGTCCGCTAATCGGAGCCAATTCTGCCAAACGAGTCGCCAACCGTGCTGCTGGTTCATTGGCAAAATAAGCAGGTGTGTACTGAATTATTTGCTTAGCTTGTTGACAAATGGCCTCCACCACATGTGGATGGGAATGCCCAGTATTAGTTGCCGAAGCGCTGGCTAACAAATCAACGTATTCTTTGCCGTCCAAATCGGTTAGAACGGCTCCTTTGCCACTGGCAACGACTAAATCAAAATATTGAATCCGGGTTGCCGGAGCAAGTACTTTATTTTCAGAGTTTAATAATTTTTGATTTTCATTCAGTTCCATTTTGTGAATCCTCCTTCTCTTTGTTTAAATATGAATGTTTCATTCCGTACAAGAAGTAAATTATTATTCCGATCAAAAACCAGCCAGCAGCATAAATTTTAGCTTCCGTGCTTATTCCTAAAAATACTACTAAGGAACCAGCAAAACCCAAGAATGGCAAGACTGGATAAAGCGGCATTTTAAAGCCTTCATTTTTGATATCTTTTTTCTCTCGCTGCCGTAAGCCGTAAATTCCTAACGTCACAAACATAAAAGCAACTAACGTTCCAGCAGAAATTAACTGTGAAAGCTGGTCAAACGGAAAAATTGCCCCGACAATGACTGCCATAATTGTTAGAACCAGAAGAGCATGATTAGGTAAATTGTTCTTATTTAACTTGCCTAACCATTTCGGAAGTAAAAGGTCTCGACCAAAAGAATAAATTAGTCTTGAGCCTGCCATTGTCATTCCGATCAAAGCAGTGAACATTCCGAGAACAATAACGGCCTGGACTATCGATCCAATAACTGCATGGCCGCTTTGTCTCAATGCCCAGCCAACTGGTTCTGCATTATTTGCATAATCAGTGTACTTAAACATCCCAACTAGAACTAAAGATACCGAAACAAACAAAACTACACCAATTGCTAAAGAGCCTAAAATGCCACGAGGCATTGTCTTTTGTGGATCCCGAGCTTCGGCTGAATTAGCTGCAATGGAATCAAAACCGATATAAGCAAGGAAAATCATTGAAACACCGGCATAAATACCTTGCCAACCACCAAAAGCACTCCCATCTGGATTTACGTGATATTTAGGAATAAACGGAACATAATTTTGAACTTTAATCGCCGTTGCTCCAACAACAAGGAATAAAATAACAGCCAAAACTTTAGCAATAACTAAAACATTTTCCACTCGTGCTGCTTCTTTCATTCCGCGAGAAAGTAATAATGCCACTGCAATAATTACTACGGCCGAAATTATGTCAATAAATCCACCCTTTGCACCCAATGATTTTGCCAAAAATGTTGGCAGTTTAAAACCCAAAGGAGACAATAATCCCTGCAAGTTGGCCGAAAAACCTGAGCCTACAAAAGCTACTGCAATAAAATATTCAGCTAAAAGCGCCCAACCAGCAAGCCAACCAAAGAATTCGCCAAAAATTACATTAATCCAAGAATAAGCAGAACCAGCAAAAGGCATTGCCGAAGACATCTCTGCATAAGCAAATGCTACTAACCCTGATACAACCGCAGCGCCCAAGAACGACAACGCTACTGCTGGACCTGCGTGGGCAGCAGCTACTGCTCCTGGCAAAGTAAAAATAGCTGTTGAAACAATTGTTCCAACCCCTAAAGCTAAAAAATCGCGGACTCTAAGAGTCCGCGCTAAATGAGCGTCTTTTTGTTCGTATACACTTGGATCTTCCTTACGGCACATCCGCCGCCATAATTTATTCAATGTTAATACCCCCGAATTTATTTTCCCCTATGATATTTTTACACCTACCACTAGAAGTTGGTTAATATTCTCTAATATCTCGTGTTAATTGTCAATGATTTTTATTAATAATTTCGAGTATTTATTGAAAAACGGGAGAAACAACTGAATTAATCTCGGTGTACATCTTAATTAATTTTCGCTCACAATAAAAATTTCACCGTTATACCGTTATATACGGTTTGAGATATTAATGAGATCGATATTCCAACATTTTAATTGTCTGTTTTTCCTCACTAAAATCTATCTTCGTATTTAACTTATTGACTTGAAGAGTTTTATAAAAATTTTTCGAAATAGCAAAATTCACCTGTCGAACATTTGTTCTTTTTGATATACTTAACAGGTGAGAAGTTTTATGGGCGGTGGCTGCATGAATTTCCAAGGAGGTGGTGTCGTATGGAAATACGGAAAAATCTTACTAGAAAGGATTTGCAGTCAGCTTGACTGTTTTTCAAGCTATCTCGTTGATGATTTCATTTGGTTTGCTTATTGCAACATCTTAAAACATAACGAAAAGTAACAAAAAACCCGTCCTATCTAACTTTGGCGAGTTATAGGAAGGGTTAAATATTTCTACAATATTGCCACCGCCTTTAAAGCGGCTCACATCTACCTGGTGTTAGCGCACCGGCTCTTTTTATACCTAAATTATATACCCTTAAAGGTATACAATCAAGGCACGTTAACTAAAGTATACGTCACGGTCGCCTTGTAGTGACCAGGTGCTGGAATATCGCTTGCCCGCGCTTTAAAGCTCAGATTCCAGGGAATCGCGAGTGCGTCTTGATAGCCACTACCTGCCGTCCCGTTATACACAGTCTGAGCCGTTGAGGTGAGATTAGTTGTCGCTCCGTTACTTTGATAATAGAGTGGATTTCCTGAGATCTTCTTGGTGGTGTCAGTCGCAAGTTCAAATTGTTTCGTCAACGACGCTTCGACGCGCCAAACTTTTCCGTTGCGAGAATTCCGATTGTCGGTAATATTGAAGCTCTGAGCCGCACTCGTGTAATTATGCGCCCGAATAGATCCTCTATGAGTCCCAAAATCGATACTGCCGGTTGTTGTTAATGTCTGCCTGCCTTGTTGATCCCATACATAAATTCGTGTTCCGGTGGCGGTAGACGAATCACTGATAATCTGAGCTGCAGTTTTTGCTGTTCCCTTCGGATCGTGAACCGTTCCTCCTGATCCAACCTCACGCCAATTCGGATTTGTCACGTAATATGTTGCGAGCGAATCTATAATCTCATCCTCTACTCTTGGATCTTTTAAAGCACAATCTGTTGCTAATTTAGAAGTACTTCCAAGTGTCAACTGCCACAACTTCGGACTCCCATCAAACATTGACGTCATTGTTGTAACATTACTCGTGTTAAAACTACTAAGATCAAGACTCGGAAGCACCGACATGTGCGCAAACATTACCGTCATGTCGGTGGCACTTGATGTATTAAAGCTGGTCACATTCAACTTCTTCAATCCATGCATCTCATTAAACATGTAACTAAAATCTTGTACCAGGCTGGTGTTGAAATTATTTAGATCCAACTCTGTGATCCCCAGACATCCCTGGAACATCCCTCGCATACTGGTAACCTGGTTCGTAACAAAGCTACTGACATCCAAACTAGTTAATCTAGTACAATAGTTAAACATACTATTCATATCTGTCACATTGGCGGTTTTGAATTTACTCACATCAAGACTGGTCAAGCTCTGACACTGCGCAAACATTGCATTCATATCAGTGACGTTTGAGGTATCCAAAGATGCAAGTCCTTCAATAGCGGTTGCATTCGTGAGGTCAGTAAATAAATTGTGAAGTGATCCGCGAGCTGTTACTCCTGGTTTAATTACAACCTTTGTGACATCTGCCGCTTGTCCATGCCAAGGCCAAACAGAAGCGCCCGTTGTATCCACTGAACCGTTTAATTCATGTGGGTAAATTGTTAAAACTTTAGTAGTCGGGTCAATATCCCACCACTTGAAATCATTTAAGTTGATGTTTTTAACTTCCGAAACGTTATTTGCATTATCAACTGCTACGATATGAACGTATTTACCATAACTAGCAGGGAGCGACAAATTGAGAATTGCTTGCGGGTCTGATGAAGAAGTCGGATTTAAATTAATATTAGTAACAACACCAGTTGAAGGATTTTTTATCACAGGCGGGGTTCCAGTTGGATTGGCATCGACAGTGTAGACATATCCTTTAATGCCGCTTGTAACAGTGGTTTTAATTACATCAGAATATTTTGCAGCAACATCTGATTTTGCTTTTACGCGATAATAATAGTCGCTTCCCTCATCTTGAGAGTTGATATTAAGGCTTAATTGGGTGCCGGTTAATCCATTAAGTGATTCAGTTGGGCTATCTGGCACTGCCGTATCTTTAACTGTATAGTCCTCACCGTGAGTTGTCGTATTAAGTGTGCTTGTGTAATAGGTCATATTGGCAATGATTTTTGCCTCGTCTGGTGTACAAGATCCATTAGAATGCCCTGTTTGAATCATCGCATAATTGTTTTTGGTAACCAGATACCAGTTATCATCACCAATCACCTTACCCGTACCATCATGAGCGTAGTTAGTATTACCAGTAAATGGTCCACTTCCTCCACTCCATACGTTAGAACTGTAGTGCATCCATCTAGTGGTCTCCCCATCATACATAAAAAATTGAGATAACGAGTGGGATGAGGAAATATTATAAACAGCATTGCTATCAAGATTATAAGGATATTGATTCAACGTTCCATTCGTAGTAAAAGAAACTTGATTTGAACCTCGCCAATTATAGCTATCAATTCTTCCGCCCTTAGATTCAATATCTCTAGCCAACTCAATACCTATTTTAGAAGCAAACATATTAAAATAAGGATGTACACCCATTGAAATATCACAAATGGTATCATGTCCCAAAATTAATGATCTTCCCGTATCTGCAAAAGCTGCAACAGCAGGTTGAGATATAGCTGTTAAATCATTAACTCCCGCAGTCCAACCACCGTTACTGTCAGCAGAACCAAAATAAATTCCATCGTATTGATAATTACCAGCTGCATCCTTTAAATAGCCATCGGGATTTGCATTAAAATTGGGCAATGACACTTCTGTAACGTCAATTAAGTTCATTGAAACCGGCTGACCAGTTCCATTATTTTGATTCATCCAACCTTTTAGGAAATTTCCTCCAGGTGGATAAACATTTAAGATTTTGACATGCTTACCATAATTAGTTGGTGCGACTTCCCAAGCAAAATCATCATCTGAAATAGCACTGTTAGTGGTTCTTTGAACAATATAACCATCAGAAGTATCAGAAACTCGGTCCCAATCTAAAGTAACTGAACCTTGACCGTTTACAAATTTACTTTCCCCAGTTAAACGAAAATCATTGGTCTTTACTACTTCAGACAATAATCGCGGTTCTAGAAAAGTAGATTTAACACGGCTAGCTAATTGCCCCCCCCCTGAAATCGCTACCATTTGTTAATGTTGCCACATTTGCCGGAAAATCAGCAGCTTTACTGTCCTGTTTAAAGTTCAAAGCAAAAAACAAAGAATAAATACCGCTTAACGTCACCAAAACATATCCCAACTTCTTTACTAACTTCATGGTCATCTCCTCGTAATTACATTAAGTCTTCACTAATTATCGATAGTATACCAGACTTCTTATCAAATTGGATTCCACTTTTTGTAAAAAAAATGTGAAGTCAACGAATTCACTGCCAAAATTCTCTTCTAGCATTTTAATCAGAGACAAGGCAATTTATGTTATTAACAAAAAATAGGTCCTGAGACCGATGGATTACTAAAGCAAAAGATTGATAATAATAGACGAACAGTAAGTGATGCAAAAGAATTGCATTTAAAATGTTCACGTTTTCTCTCCTTTTATAAATTTGAATTAGCCACCTGGTTCCCCCAAACCGGGTGGTTTTTTGTTCTCAATTAATCAGAAACTAAATATAAGTCCTGTAATTTATCTACTTTACTTTGATCGAAGTTTAACTCTTCTTCTGCATATTTTTTGACGCTACCATAATTTTGATTAATAAAATTTTGAACGATTTCTAAGTATTCTTCTTTTACTTCAAGAGAAACTGCTAAAGCCAGAAGCTCATCTCCCTCATAACCCTCACGTCTGAATCCATCAATAATTTCATCATTAGCAACTTTTCGATCTACATTAGTCTGTAAATAATCCTTCACAACCTCTTCGTTTTCGACATCCAAAAGCCATAGAATCAAGGCTGCAGCAATCCCAGTTCGATCTTTACCAGCAAAGCAATGAAAAAGCGTTGAACCATCCGGGGTATCAATTAATAATTGTAAGAAATTCCCATAGTATTCTTGAGAAATCGGATTAGATACAACATCGTGATAGACATTAAGCATATGATCATCCACAAATGAAACATCACCGATTCTAGCAAAATCTTGGAGGCTGAATCCGTTCGTCTTTGCTCCTTTCATGATTTGTAAGTTTATGAGGTCAACTCCTGGAATTTTATCATCAGGCCTCTCAATGAATTCTTCTTCACTTCTTAAATCTACTATTTGCTTCAATTGGTAATCTTGCACCAATTGGTCTATTACTTCTTGATCAACGTTAACAACCTCACCAGATCTAAGCAACCGCTTATGTTTCACTAATTGACCATTTCTATTTTTTATTCCACCTAAATCACGAAAATTCACTAGTTTCATTTTTATTGTCCTTTGATTTTAGAATTACTCAAATATCATACCATGTTTTTTCTTTCCATAAAAAAAGATCGACCAAGTTCCGTCGATCTCAAAGTATTTTATTAAAGAACTTCACCATTAGATTCAATCACCTTGCGATACCATTCAAAGGAATCTTTCTTTGAGCGTTCCATTGATCCGTTGCCCTCATCATCACGGTCAACGTAAATAAAACCATATCGTTTGGACATTTGGCCTGTTCCAGCTGAAATTAAATCGATACAACCCCAAGGAGTGTACCCCATCAAATCAACTCCATCTTCTGATACTGCTAATTTCATTTGTTCAATATGTTCTTTCAAATAGTCAATCCGATATTGATCGTGAATCTCGCCGTTAGCTTCAACTTTATCGATAGCGCCAAAGCCATTTTCAACAATAAATTGAGGCTTGTCATAATGATCTTGCAACCAGTTCATCGTATAACGCAATCCTTCTGGATCCACAGGCCAACCCCAATCAGAAGCTGGAACATACTCATTAGTTGTCCGATCAGATTCTTCAAGGAAACGATAGCTTTTTGGCTCATCTTTTTTAGCTTCAACACAGCCAGACATATAGTAACTAAACCCGATATAATCGACAGTACCTTCTTCGAGCTCTTTTAAATCTTCTGCCGTAATATCTAAATTCCAGCCCTTGTTAGTCTGATATTGTTTAAGCCAATTCGGATACTTTCCGTTTGACTGAACATCTTCAAACCAAAGTCTTGCCTGCATTGCTCGTTGGGCTTTCATAACGTCAGCTGGCTTAGGAGTCGCTGGATAAAACGGAACCATCGCAATCATTGAACCAATCTGGAAATCTGGGTTAATCGAATGTCCGAGTTTAACGGCCTGAGCACTTGCGACTAATTCATAGTGAGAAGCTTGATACATCGTCTTTTCCAAATCTTCATTTGGTTCAGGTCTAATCCCTGAGTCTGTCATGATTGCAAACGGATTGCTAAAATCAGTTTGGTTATTAATCTCATTAAAAGTCATCCAATATTTGACTTTATTGTGATAACGTTTAAAGACAACTTCGGCAAAATTCATGAAAAATTTGATCAATTTACGATTCCGCCAACCACCATATTCCGTTACCAAATAATAAGGCATTTCAAAATGAGCAAGAGTTACAACTGGTTCAATCTGATATTTTAAACATTCATCAAATAAATCATCGTAAAACTTTAATCCTTCTTCATTGGGTTCTGTTTCATCCCCATTCGGGAAAATTCTAGTCCAAGCAATTGAGGTCCTAAAGCATTTGAAGCCCATCTCGGCAAATAATTTGATATCCGCTGGATACCGATGATAGAAATCAATTCCTTCGTGATTAGGATAATAAAGGCCAGGCTGAACGCCATCAGTTATTTGACGCGCTACGCCGTTAGCACCAGCTGTCATAACATCTGCAACACTAACTCCTTTGCCACCTTCTTGCCATCCACCTTCTAATTGATGAGCTGCAACTGCTCCACCCCATAAAAAATCATCTCTCAGTTTTCCATTATTATTCAATGATTAAAAACTCCTTTTTTTCAAAATAAAATCTTTTACTGGAACTTACGATTATTTTAAACAAATTTTGTACATTCTAAATCTAAACTATCAGCGACAGATTTTTCAGTTAATTTACCTTCAAAGGTATTAATTCCTTTTAAAATCATCGGATTATCAGCAGCTGCTTTTTTAATTCCTTTACTGGCAATCTGTAAAGCATAGGGTAAAGTGGCGCTAGATAGTGCATCAGTGGCAACCCGAGGCACTGCACCAGGAATATTAGCAACTGCATAATGGATCACTCCATGAGAAATAAAAACTGGATCATCGTGAGTAGTTGCCCGAACAGAAGTCTCAAAAATTCCTCCCTGATCGATTGGAATATCTACAACCACTGAACCCTTCTCCATATTAGCAATCATTTCTTCGGTCACTAATTTTGGGGCTACTGCTCCGGGAATCAAAACGGCTCCAATTACTAAATCTGCTGATTTAACTGCTTGGGCAATATTATGGGGATTAGACATTAAAGTCTGAATTTTTCCATCAAATAAATTGTCAACTTCGGCCAATCGATCCGCATTTATATCTAAAATTGTCACGTTAGCTCCCATGCCGACAGCGATCTTGGCCGCGTTAAAACCAACGGTCCCCGCACCAATAATTACCACGTTACCTCGCTGGACGCCAGTAACTCCTGACAAAATGATGCCTTTCCCTTTAAATGTTTGTTCTAAAAAATGTGAGCCCACCTGCACTGCCATCCGGCCTGCAATTTCACTCATTGGAAATAATAATGGCAAATGTCCATGACGATCTTCCATCGTCTCATAAGCAACTCCTGTCACTTGACTTTTAATTAAGCTGTCAACCAATTCTCGATTAGCCGCCAAATGAAGATAAGTATAAATAATTTGACCAGCCTTAAAATAATGGTATTCTGAGGCTAAAGGTTCCTTTACCTTAATCACCATTTCTGTATCCCACGCATCTTCAGCGGTACCGATCGTGGCTCCTGCTTGAATATATTCTTTATCCAAGTAACCTGAATAAAAACCAGCATCCTTCTCAACAATAACTTGATGATTAGCATTAACTAAATCATGAACGCCACTTGGTGTCATCCCAACTCGATGTTCTTCAACTTTAATTTCTTTTGGAATTCCGATAAGCATTTTGTTCGCCTTCTTTCTTCTAATTAAGCGCTTCCAAACTCATCATAACACTTTTTTCAAAATAAACAACAAATTAATGAATTTGATTAAACAAAAAACATCACCTTAAAGTGATGCCTTCTTTTTGGTATTGCCTTCCCATTTCATAAAACCACCTTTCAGCCAATAAACTTCTTGGTAGCCATTCTTTTTAAGTTTTCCGGCAACTCGAATCGGAATTTGATCAGTCCGTTCATATAGTAGTACTGGTAAATCTTTCCTAATTGATTCTTGATACTGCTTAAAGTATGAATAAGGAATGTTTCTAGCTCCCATGATATGGGCAGTATCAAAATCTCCTTTACTTCGCAAGTCAATAATCTGTCCATTGTGAACTTTTTTCTCGAATTCTTGAGGCTTTAATCCACCTTTGATGATCCTTCCTTTAACATAGTAATAAAACCAATTGCCAAAAATCCATAACAAAATAGCAAGCAATACTCCATCAACTATCCACAACCAAGTTGGTGTCGTCGCAGCAAAAGACATCATACTCCCTCCTCAATTTCCTTTAAACTTTCCCTAACAAGCGAAGCTGCGCCTAAAATACCTGCATCATTACCGAGCTCGGCTAAACGCAAAGAAGTAGTTTTTTTGATATTATCAAAAACAAAATTAGGGAAAAATTTATTGATGTGATCAATTAAAAACTGTCCGCTGGCAGAGACCCCGCCGCCGATCACAATGTACTGAGGATTTAAAACATCAGCTACTTGTCCTAAACCCCAAGCCAAATAATATGTAACATAATCAACGGCTTCAATTGCTGCTTGATCACCCGATTTGGCTAGATCAAATACAATTTTGGCATTTAATTTACCTTTTTGTGCAGCTTCACCAAGCAATGATTCAGGATACTTACCAGCAAAACTTTCTCCAACTCGCGCGATTCCCGTTGCTGAAGCGATGGTTTCCAAGCAACCTCGATTGCCACAAGTACATGGATAACCGTCTGGTTTCACTACAATATGTCCGATCTCACCACCAGAACCAGCAATCCCATGTACTAACTTACCATTAGCGATGATTCCACCGCCGATCCCGGTCCCAAGTGTGACAAATACTACTTCGTTTTGATTTTCTCCTGCTCCGACCCAGCGCTCGCCCAATGCCGCAACATTAGCATCATTTTCAACAAAAAAAGGAATCTTAAAAGCCGATTCAATTTTTTCTTTTAGCGGTTGTTCAGTCGTCCAGTTTAAATTAAACGCTCCATTAACGGTCCCATGAACTTGATCAACCGTTCCTGGTGTGCCAAGACCAATGCCCATCACCTGATCACTGGCGTATTTTGGAAGATAATTGCCAATTGAATCTAGCATATCAGGCAAAATATGGCTCCCGCCATCTTCAATATTAGTTGGAATATTCCACTGTTTGCGAACTTTTCCTGCTTCATCAACCATACCAAATTTAATGGTTGTTCCACCTAAATCAATTCCTAAATATAATTTACTCATTATTCTCCTCTTTCCTAATTTCGCTTTTAACGATAGTCATTGACCTTAGATAGATATCCCGATCAATCAAATTAGCTCTAAATAAGCGATTTAGTTCAACTTCAGCTAATTTTAAATCATCAAGCCGATTTCCTAAATGAATGTAAATATTAAATTTTTTTAATAGATCTAAAACATTGTAGAAGTGTTTTATTTCATCAAGATCAAACAAGGGCCCGCCCCATTCCGAACAAATATAACCCAATTGACGACGCTACAAAAAATAATGCAGCCAAAATTCTTTGCCAACTAGGATAGTTAGCAGCTTGTGGCGACCCTAAAATAATTGACAAGAAATATCCACCAATAAAGCCACCTAAATGAGCTAAGAGTCCAATTGATCCTCCCGCAAAATTATCTATTACATCAAACACAAAATTGAAAACTGCGAGTCCGACAATTTGAGTCGATAGATAATGATACTGAGAATTATTAACCAAAGACCGCCGCATCAAAACAAAAATGCCAAAAAGTGCAAAAATCGATGAGCTCGCTCCTGCCGAAATCGTTGTTTCACTTTGAAATGCAAAACTAACTAAATTGCCATAGATTCCTCCCAAGAGATAAACGCTTAAAAAGCGCCAGCTCCCTAGAAAGGGTTCAATATAAAAGCCAAAGACCAAGAGGGTCAACATATTAAATAAGATGTGTTGAAATCCAATATGTAAAAAAATGGGAGTAATTAATCGCCACCATTGTCCTGTTTGAACACCAGAACGCGTCAAAGCACCCAAATGATAAAGAACCTCAATTTGTTGACTTCCACCTTTCATCATTTCAACTAAGAACATGACGACTGTAATTGCGATTAAACTAAAAGTAACCGGATATTCACGTAGATAAGACTTAATATTCACTTGACCTCCTCAATCTATTAATCTTTATTTTAGCATTTTTGACCTACTGAGCACTAAATTTCCTTAAAACAGAGTTAACTGGTCATCTTCTGGTAAGTCAGCCGTAACTTTGTTTTCATCCAAGTAATCTAGAACTGTCCGCGATATTTTTCCTCTTTGAAGCAAATCTTTTTTCGAAGTAAAAGGATGTTCACTGCGAGCCAGAACTACCTGTTTAGCAACGTTTGCTCCTAGGCCAGGAATAGAGATAAATGGAGCTAAAAGCGTTTGATCATCAATTATTTTAAATTGAAAAGCATCCGATTGATTCAAATCGACCATTTTATATTTGATCCCGCGGCACAAAGACTCGTTAGCAACTTCAAGTGAAGTTCGACTGCTTTTATCAATCATTGTGGCTTCGCCACTTTGAATTTTTTCATTTAATTCATCCAAACGCCCCTTTATTGCAGCTTGGCCTGTGCTCATCAGACTGATATCATAATCATTAGTCCGAATTGAAAAGAAAACATCATAATATAAAATCGGAAAATAAACTTTAAAATAAGCAATTCGCAAAGCCATTAAGACATAAGCTGCCGCATGAGCTTTCGGAAACATATACTTAATCTTTTTACAAGAATCCAAATACCACGAAGGAACCTTCGGATTTTTCTTTAATACTTCTTCATCATCTGGTTTAACACCACGGCCTTTACGAACATCTTCCATCACACGGAATGCTGTACTTGGTTCCACTTCCCAGTGAATTAAATCCATCATAATATTATCCCGACAACCAATTACTTTATCGATCGTGACGTTTTTCTTTGTAATCAACTCCTCAGCATTACCACGCCAAACGTCAGTTCCATGAGAAAGGCCTGAAATTTGCAATAGTTCAGAGAAATTATGCGGATGAGTTTCTTCTAACATTCCCCGAACAAAACCCGTCCCAAACTCAGGGATTCCAAGGGTTCCCGTTTTTGAACCAATTTCTTCTGCCGTAACTCCCAGTGCTTTAGGTGAAGAAAACAAGGATAAAACCTCTGGGTCATCAGTTGGAATTGTTACCGGATCAATACCAGACAAGTCCTGCAACATTCTAATTACGGTCGGATCATCATGACCAAGACAATCAACTTTTAAAATATTATCGTGAATCGAACTAAATTCAAAATGAGTAGTTTCCCAAGCTGAATCAACTTTATCAGCCGGATATTGGATCGGAGTAAAATCATAAATATCCATCTCTTGAGGAACAATCAAAATGCCGGCCGGATGCTGGCCAGTCGTCCGCTTTACCCCGGTGATTCCACTAGCGAGCCGATCAATTTCCGTTTGTTTTAACGAAATATTTCGTTCACGCTCAAAGGCTTTAACATACCCATAAGCAGTTTTTTCAGCAACGGTTCCAATCGTTCCAGCACGATAAGCATGATCTTCCCCAAACAAAACTTTAATGTAATTGTGAGCAACTGGCTGGTAATCGCCAGAGAAATTCAAATCAATATCGGGAACTTTTTCTCCGTTGAAACCTAAAAAAGTCGCAAATGGAATATCTTGTCCATCTTTAGCCAATTCGGCACCACATTCAGGGCATTTTTGATCAGGCAAATCATAACCTGAAGCATATTCTCCGTGCAAAAAGAATTCAGAATAATGACAATCTGGACAGCGATAGTGTGGTGGCAATGGATTAACTTCCGTAATCCCTAGCATCGTTGCAGCAAAACTTGAACCAACTGACCCCCGGGAACCAACCAAGTACCCATCTTTATTACTCTTTTTTACTAGTTCGCGCGAAATATAGTATATAACAGCAAATCCATTTCCGATTACGCTATCTAACTCGGTTTTTAAGCGATTTTCAACTACTTCTGGCGGATTGTCCCCATACAACTCATGCATGCGATCATAAGCTGCATCACGTAAATTCTGATCAACACCTTCAATATTTGGCGTGTACAGTTTATCCTTTAAAGGGACAACATCTTCAATTCGATCAAAAATTTCATTACTGGCAGTAATCACCACTTGCTTGGCGGTCTCTTCACCCAAAAAAGCAAATTCATCTAACATTTCCTGTGTTGTCCGGAGATACAATTCAGGTAAATTTCGACTACGTTTTGCCGTCATTGACTGAGATGCAAGAAGAACTTCTCGAAATTTAAAATCGCTCGGATCCAAATAATGAACATCTCCCGTTGCTACAACTGGAATTTGTAATTTTGCCCCGATTCGGATAATCTTTTGAATCACTTCTTGCAATTGTTCTGCTGTTAACCGTTGATTTCTAATCAAATGTTCATAATTACCAAGGGGTTGAATTTCCAAATAATCATAAAACTTAGCTACTCTCAGGGTATCTTCGTCATCTTTTAAAGAGGCTGAATCAAAAACTTCTCCCTGATCACAGGCACTACCGACTAAAATTCCTTCGCGATATTCGTTCAAAATAGAACGAGGAACCCTTGGCACCCGATAATAATACTTTGTATGGGCATCAGAGACGATTTTAAACAAATTCTTGAGTCCCTTTTGGGTTTGAGCAAGCAAAATTACGTGCGTCGGTCGAACCTGACGATAGGTACTAGTTAAGTCCAAATGCTGATCCAAATCACTTAATTCTTTTAATTCGTGCGTCTTTTGAAATTCTGCCAACATTTTAAAGAAAATTTCATAAGTACCTTCAGCGTCATCAATCGCCCGGTGATGGTGAGTTAAAGAAATCCCAACTTTTTTCGCTAAAGTTTCTAGTCGGACATTAGCTAATTCTGGATACAAAAATCGCCCCAGTCCCATCGTATCGATTACTGGTCGCTGAACTTTACTTAAATTAAGTCGTTCGAAGTTTTTATCAATAAAATCCCAATCAAAACGTACATTGTGACCAACCAGAACTGCCCCGTCAATGAATTCATGAAAATTGGTCATCACCTCCGAATTTGATTTACCACTACGAATATTTTCGTCAGTTATACTGGTCAATTCCTTCGTAAATTCACTTAGAGGTTTGCCGATGTTAATAAATTCCTGAAACTCTCCAACTTTTTTTCCACCTGCAAATTTCACGGCCCCAATTTCGATAATCTCATTAAATTCAACAGATAATCCTGTAGTTTCAATATCAAAAACTACAAAGGTTACTTCTTCAGGAGCTTCATGTGTTGAATTATAAATTATGTGCGTATAATCGTCGACTAAATTAGCTTCCACGCCGTAAATAGCCTTGATACCGGTTTTTTGAGTAGAATAATATGTTTCAGGATATGCCTGCAAATTTGCATGATCGGTCAATGCAAAACCTTTTTGCCCAAAATCAGCTACTCTTTTAGCAAAATTACCAACGGGCGTAATTGCATCCATTTGGCTCATATTCGAATGCAAATGAAGTTCGACTCGTTTTTGACCTTCGTAATTATCTCGACGAGCTGGTGGTGAGGGGATTTGTTGAATATTATATAAATTCATCGTTAAATTTTCAGTGAACTGATCGTTTTGAATTTTCCCCTTGGCTTTAACCCAAACTCCTGGTTTCAAGTCTTTATAATCAGCTAACTCATTTTCACCAGCAAACTTTTTCAATAAAATTGAATCAGTGCCGTCGTAAATCTCAAAAGTTAAAATGTAATTTTTATTCTTAATTGCTCGCTGATCAGATTTAAAAATTTGTCCTTCGAGCACAATTGTCGAAGTCGGTCCTTCAATTTCATTAATTGGGACAACTTTTCCAGTGATATTTTTGTCGTCCTTGCTGCTTCTCTTTCTGACTGGAGTGCTAGCTGGAGGCGCTGCTGCTAATTGCTTTTGAAGCGACTGAAACGCAAGATCGTTTTCTTGCTTTTTCTTTGCCAGGAATTCTTTTGATTTTTCTTCCTCAGAATTTTGATCAATCACAAATTCAACGTTAGGCGCAGGAAAACCAAATTTTTGGTAAATTCCCGCAATTTCTGCCTCCACTTCTTTATTCATCATCTTATAAATAAATTCTTGATTAAAAATGATTTGTAATTTGTTTTCAGCAAAAATAGCATTTTGATTAAGCAAAATATTCTGATAATGTGAAAGATTTCCAACCATTGTTGGGTAGTAGTCTTGATACCATGAGTCTTCAGGTAGATCATTTTTATAATTGAGATGTAGATCAATAGTTTTACTCTGAGCTAAATTTTTTAAAATATTATTTAGCTCCAAATAAGCAGAAACTGGTAGAAAATTCTCTCCTACAACAAAAAAATCCCAAGAATTTGAGATGCGATGGATTAATAATCTTTCCAACCAAAGCTGATCTAAATTAAGCTCCTCTGAAAATTCGGGCTCTAAAGTCAGTTTAGCAAAAAGATCAGCTAACTTAATCAATTTTTTATCAGACAAAATTCAGGGATCCTATTTATTGTAAAAATCACGAATAAATTTAACGACCTGTGACAATTCAATTTCATGTACTTCTCCAGTTCGTCTTTCTTTAATTTCAACAATACCTTCTTGGGCTTTTTTGCCAACAACAACTCTTAGCGGGAAACCAAACAAATCAGATTCAGCAAACTTGACTCCTGCTCGCGCGTCACGATCATCTAAAAGTACTGAATGACCAGAATTTGTAATTTCTTCCTCTAGTTTCTCTGCGGTTTTAACTATTGTTTCATCTTGATTGTTAATTTCAATAACATGAACATCATAAGGTGTAACTGTCTTTGGCCAGATAATTCCATTTTCATCATTGTTTTGTTCAACAATTGCTGCTATCAGACGGCTAACTCCAATGCCGTAGCTACCCATAATAATTGGCTGCTCTTTGCCATCTTGATCAAGAAAAGTTGCACCCAAGCCTTCGGAGTAAAAAGTCCCTAGCTTAAAGATATGACCAATTTCAATACTTTGCTCAATATGATATGGTTGCTTGGTTTTTGGCTCTAAGTCACCTTCATTGATATTGATTAAATCAAATTGTTCATCAACTGTGAAATCACGATCATAATTAACGTTTTGGTAATGATATCCGTCCTCATTGGCTCCAACATAGAAATTATGAAGATGAGTGACACTGGGATCCATTACTACTTTTACTTGTTCGCTAATTCCTATTGGCCCGATACTACCAATCTGAACGCCTAATAAATTTTGCACTTCTTCATGAGTTGCTAACCGAAGTTCTTTTGCTGCCAAACCATTCGATAGTTTCATCTCGTTAATTTCGTGGTCTCCTGGTGCAACAACCAATACCGGTTTATCATCAGCATAATATAAAATACTTTTAACGATTTTCGCTAAGTCGGTCTTAAAAAACTCACCAACTTCAACAACTGTTTTTGCATTTGGGGTAGCTACTTTTGTCAACTCGCCCGGTTCTTCAAAAACCTCATTTACTTGAAAAGTTGGGATTCCTTGCGCAACTTCCATATTAGCACCGCTGCGCTCTTCACCAACGTATGCCACATCATCTTCACCAATATCCGCAACTGCTTGAAATTCTGTCGACTCTTGTCCACCCATCGCTCCGTTATCTGCAACAACACTAATATAGTCCAAGCCAGAACGATCAAAAATCCGACGAAAAGCTTGATTAAACTGCTCATACGAGTAATCCAGGTCGGCCTGACTTCCGCCAAATGAATACCCATCTAACATGATGAACTCTTTATTGCGCAATAAACCAAAACGTGGTCTTAGCTCGTCACGAAACTTTGTCTGAATTTGGTAAAGGGTTTTTGGAAAATCTTTATAAGAATTCCAAGTGCTTTTGACAACATCAATGTACGACTCTTCGTGAGTCGGGCCTAAGATTAATTCTCGCTCAGATCGATCCTGTAATTTAAAAAGCTCAGGTCCGTAATTTTTGTAGCGGCCAGATCTCTTCCAAAGCGACGCTGGTAAAATCACGGGCATCAGCGTTTCAGGACAAGAAATATTCTCCATCTCTTCTTCCATGATAGTTTGGATCTTCTGGAGAACTCGATACGCGAGTGGCAGATACATAAATACTCCACCCATTTCCTGGCGTATAAACCCTCCACGTAGGAGTAATTGATGACTGACTGCCTCAGTATCACTAGGAACTTCTTTAGTTGTTGGGATAAAAACCAAACTTTGTTTCATATTTTTCTCCTTTTAAAAATTGCTTCAATAAATCGTGTTTAATCCTTTAAAATAGCTTCATTATATCATGAATCGTCACTACCACAATTAACATCAACAAAAATGCAGCTCCGATTAAAGTTACAATTACTTCATGCTCTTGTTTGATCGGTTTTCTACGAATTGCTTCCAACAAATTAAGGATAATTTTTCCGCCGTCTAAGCCAGGAATAGGTAAAAGGTTAGCAATCGCTAAACTAATCGATAACGATGCACATAAGGAAACTAAAACACCAACCCCACTATTAGCTGCTTGAGCCGAAATACTATAAATTCCAACAGGTCCTGCGATCTTATCCAAAGAAAATCCGCCGGTAAAAAAGGATCCCAAAGTCTGAAAAATCGCGACCGTGTTTTCGTAAGTGGCGCTAAAACCATAAAGCAATTCCGATCTGACGTCTTTTTTGTACCAGACCGAAATACCAATGTAGTAACGACCTTTCCCTTCAGATTTACTGTATTGCGGTTTAACCTTGAACGTCTGAAGTTTTCCATCTCGCTGAACTTTAAGAGTTACTGTTTTTCCATTTTGATGCCTGTCGAGAACACTTTTAACCTCGTTGTAATCACGGGTTTGCTCTCCATCAACGGCAACAATTTGATCACCAGTTTTTAAGCCTGCCTTTGAAGCGGGCATCGATTGATCAAAGACTGTAACTTTATTTGTCGACAGATCTTGAACTCCGCCCATTAGAAAAGCAGAGAGAGAGAAAGCTATGATAGCCAGCAAAATATTATTAAATGGCCCCGCAAAATTAACAATTAATTTTTTCCACCAAACAGCAGAATTATACTGAACGTCTCTTGGGGCAATTCTTAAAGAGGTCCCGTCATTTTCAATAATTGATGCATCGTGGTCAACCTGAAAAATTCTAGTAACCATCTGATCAGCTTCGTTGTCAAACACATCGCCTTCAATTTCTAATTGATCAGTTAAATCACTTTTGCGCACTGTAAAAGGCAGACCAGTAACGTTTTGCTCACTACGAGTATCGATAGTCTCCACCATCTTATTTTCATTAAGCGTTAATGCCACTTGCTGACCCGCTTCCAGCTCAGATTCTTCGACTCCTGCAAGTCTGACATAGCCACCTAAAGGTAAAATTCTAATGGTAAAAGTCGTTCCATTATCTGCATGATGTTGAAAAATTTTTGGCCCCATTCCAATTGCAAATTCACGAACTAAGATTCCTGATTTCTTTGCAAAAAAATAATGCCCGAATTCATGGATTACGACTAAAATTGTAAACAAAATTAAAAAAACAATGATTCCTCTCATCTAGCCTCCTTAAAAGAATCCTAATAAATGTAGACAAGGAAAAACGAAAAGAAAACTATCAAAGCGATCCAAAATTCCGCCATGCCCTGGTAATATTTTTCCTGAATCTTTAACATTGTAATGTCTTTTGAGAGATGATTCAGCTAAATCACCAATCTGACCAATTATCGAAAGCGCAATCGTAGCAATTATCAAAATCCCAAGATTTTTTTGAAGCGGTACAAAAGCATTATAAATTAATACCACAATCACTGCTGCAATCGTACCGCCAACTGAACCCTCCCAAGTTTTATGAGGACTAACCACTGGATCAAGCGGATGCTTGCCAAATTTCCGACCAACTAAATACGCAAAAATATCTGTAGTCCAAACGAGTAATAAGGCATAAAACAAGTAAGGTAACCCTTTATCGCGCGCCGCTGTCAAATAGAAAAAACCATGTCCCACGTAAAAAGTACATATTGCAATAACTCCAGCGTCTTCAATATTAAAAGTCTGGTTATAAAAGACTGTTGCTACTAATAAAATCAGAATGAAAGCATAGAAAAGCCCGTTTTTATTCAGCCAAAGTCCTTTAAAAAAAGTGTCAGGAAGAGTTAAAGCCACTCCCATCAGCATTGCTAAAATTGCAATTGGGTGAATCACCATCATTTTCTTCATAATAAAGATTTCGGAAACCCCAACAAATGCTAAAACTGCACTCGCAATCTCAATGTAAATCCCACCAAGCCAAAGGATTGGAATAAAAATTGCGAGCGCAACCACTGCAGTAATAATTCTTGTTTTCAATATTTCATCTTTCTTTTATAAAGCGCCAAAACGCCGATTTCTTTGTTCGTAAACTTTAGTTGCTTTTAACAAATCATTGGCCGAAAAATCTGGCCAATAAGTATCTGTAAAATAAAGTTCTGAGTAAGCTAATTGCCACAATAAGAAATTAGAAATTCTCTGTTCCCCAGAAGTCCTGATCAGAAGATCAACATCATCTAGATCGCCTAATTTTGTTAAGAGATGCTTTTCAAAATAATTTTCATCAATATCCTCTGGTTCAACTAATCCATTCTTAACTTGTCGGGCGATTTGCTGAGCAGCATTAACAAGCTCTGCCTTCCCACCATAATTAAAAGCAAAATTAAGAATTAGGCCAGTATTATTCTTGGTTTCTTCTACTGCCTGGTGAAGAACTTTTAAAGTAGCGGAGGGAATTTGATCAGTAAAACCTGTAATTTTTACTTTAACATTGCGTTCGATCAACTCAGGAACATATTTATTGAAAAATAGTACTGGCAATTTCATCAGAAAACTAACTTCATCTGATGGACGATTCCAATTTTCAGTTGAAAAAGAATAAAGGGTCAAAACCTTTATCCCTAAGTCATTCGCCTCAATTGTAATTCGGCGCACATTTTCCATTCCTTCTTTGTGACCTGCAATCCGTGGTAAATGACGTTTTTTGGCCCAACGTCCGTTACCATCCATAATTATTGCAACGTGAGCAGGAATGTTAGTTTGCTCAATTTTGTTCATCAATTAAATTGTCGTAATTTCTTTTTCTTTATTAGCAGCAATTTCATCAATTTTTTTGATATATTCATCATGCTGTTTTTGAACTTCATTTTCTTTTTGATGCATTACATCCTCACTGATATCCCCATTTTTCTTTTCTTTTTTTAGGGCATCAATTGCATCGCGTCTAGCATTACGCACCGCTACTTTCGATTCTTCAGCATATTTCTTTACTTCTTTAACTAAATCTTTACGCGATTCGCCAGTCAATTGAGGAATCACAAGTCTGATCATCGAATTATCGATAGTTGGATTAATACCAAGATCTGACATATTAATTGCTGCTTCAATTCCTTTAAGCGCCGTTTTATCAAATGGTGTAATCTGAATTAACCGGGCTTCCGGGGTAGAAACTGATGCTATTTGTCCTAGCGGAGTTGGAGTTCCATAATAATCAACCATAATATCATTTACTAAACTTGCATTCGCACGTCCTGCTCGGATCCGGCCCAACTCAAGTTCTAAATTTTCAGATGTTTTTTTCATCTGAGTTTTCATTTTGCTAATAATTTCGTCATTCATCATTTATCTCCTTCAATTAAAGTTCCAATACTTTCACCACGAACGATGCGGGTAATGTTTTCAGGATCGTTAAGATCAAACACGATTAGTGGAATATTATTTTCTAGTGCAAGCGAACTCGCCGTTTTATCCATCACTTTCAATCCCTTTTGAATAATATCCATATGCGTAATTTGTTCATATTTGACAGCATCTGGATTTATATTAGGATCATCTGAATAAACTCCGTCTACCCCGTTTTTACCCATCAAAATGACATCGGCATTGATTTCTAATGCACGAAGTGCTGAAGTAGTATCCGTTGAAAAGTAAGGATTGCCAGTTCCACCCGCAAAAATTACAACTCGCCCTTTTTCTAAGTGGCGAATTGCTTTACGTCTGATATATTGTTCTGCAACTTGACGCATTTCAATCGAAGTTTGAACGCGAGTCGCAACGTTAACTTTCTCTAGTGCATCCTGGAGAGCTAGAGCATTCATAATCGTCCCAAGCATTCCAATATAGTCAGCCTGCGGGCGTTCCATTCCTAATTGTTCCCCAGCTTCACCACGCCATAAATTTCCGCCCCCAACAACAACTGCAATTTGAGTCCCGGTTTCATGAACATCTGCAATTTTTTTGGCAACGTCTGAAATGACTAAAGGTTTGATTCCCTTTCCAGTTTCACCACCTAAGGCTTCACCACTGATTTTTAAAAGAATTCTTTGATATTTAACTTTATTCAAGGTTCACTCCTTAACTTATTTCCATAAAGTAATATAGCACAGATAGTCTTAAACTCTCTATTTTCTATAGATAATATTAACTTTTATTTGCATTTAGCTAGAAAAAAAGTCTGTAAATAGCTAGACAATTCTAGTTGTTACAGACTTTTTAGGAAAGTAGAAAACTATTTGATTTGATCCATTACTTCTTTAACGAAGTCATCATTTTTCTTTTCGATTCCTTCACCGACTTCATAACGAACAAAATTCTTGATTTTACTATTTTTTGAACTAACATATTCAGAAACCTTCATTGAAGAATCTTTAACAAACTCTTGATCCTCTAAAGTGATCTCTGCCAACTTCTTGTTAACTCGTCCAGCAACAATCTTTTCAATAATGTTTTCTGGTTTACCCTCATTACGAGTTTCTGTTGTTGCAATATCGGTTTCGTTATCAACTATTTCCTTTGGAATTTGATCACGTGAAACATATAAAGGATGGATAGCTGCAACGTGCATTGCAAGATCTTTAGCTACGGATTCATCATTGCCAGCTACCGTAACTAAAACTGCAATTTGCCCGCCATTATGCAAATAAGTTCCAAAGACTTCATCATCAGTTTTCTCAACAATCACAAAACGACGTAATGTGATTTTTTCTCCAATAATTGCCGTCGCATTTGTAATATCATCTTGGACAGTCCCGCCATTTAACGGTAATGCTAATGCCGAATCCAAATCTTTTGGCTTATGATCCGCAATAACTTCAAGAATATCAGCAACAAGCTGTTTAAATTTGTCATTGGAAGCAACAAAATCAGTTTCAGCATTTACTTCAACTACAACTGCTGTGTTACCTTTAACCAAAACATTAGCTAAACCTTCAGCTGCAATTCTGCCACTCTTTTTAGCAGCTTTGATCACACCTTTTTCTCTAAGCTCTTTAATTGCAGCTTCAAGATCTCCATCAGTTGCAACCAAGGCCTTTTTTGCATCCATCATTCCAGCACCAGTTTTATCACGCAACTCTTTAACTTGTGCCGCTGTAATATTTGCCATCAAAATCTCCTTTTCTGGTTATTTATCGTTATCACCTTCGACAACTTCAACGATTTCTTCCATATCTTGCTTAGTGTCGCCGCCTTCAGAATTCTCTTTAACTGTGATTTCTTCAGCTACTTCACCCTGATCTTCACCTTCACGACCTTCAATAATTGCATCAGCCATTTTTGAAGTAACCAAGCGAATTGCTCTAATCGCATCATCGTTTGATGGAATAATTACGTCAATGTTATCAGGATCAGCGTTCGTATCGACCATTCCAACAATTGGAATATTTAATTTATTAGCTTCCTGAACAGCGATATGTTCTTTATGAGTGTCAACAACGTAAACGACATCAGGTAATCGATCCATATCCTTAATTCCACCCAAGAATTTTTCTAATTTATCGTGTTGTTTTTGTAATTTAACAACTTCTTTTTTAGGTAAGCGTTCAAAGGTGCCATCTTCAGCCATCTTCTCTAAATCTTTTAATCTCTTAATCCGTTTCTGGATTGTTTCCCAGTTAGTTAACAAACCACCTAACCAACGGTGATTAATATAAAATACGCCTGCTTTTTTTGCTTCTTCTTCAATTGCGTCTGAAGCCTGTTTTTTAGTTCCAACAAAAAGAAATTGCGAACCACTAGCAGCAGCATCGCGTACAAAATTATACGCATCGTTAACCATTTTTACGGTTTTTTGGAGATCAATAATATAAATATCATTGCGAGCTGTAAAAATATACGGCTTCATCTTCGGGTTCCATTTTCTTGTTTGATGTCCGAAATGAACACCTGCTTCAAGAAGTTGTTTCATTGTAATTTCTGCCATTTTTTCCTCCGGTTTTTTCAAACAATTACTTTTAACTCTGTCAATTAACTGACTAACAGCACCGATGACAAATCAGTAATTGCGGCATTTGGCGTTAAGCCAATCAATATAATACCTGATTGGAGCAATGTTTTCAAGGTAAAAGATTTATTTTGTGCTGGTTTTTGGTAAAATATGGCTATGATTAAATATCCGACAGGCCAAGGAAGCAAGAAAAATTTAAAAGAAGAGAGCTCGACTAACTTCGGACGTCGCGGGATGTCGCTCGAAAAAATGATCAATTTGAGTAACAAGCATTACTTAAATTTAGGGATTGCTGTTGTCCATAAGAAGCCAACGCCAATTCAAATCGTGAAAGTTGATTATCCTAATAGAAGTCACGCGAGAATTACGGAAGCTTTTTTTCGTCAGCCCTCAACAACTGATTATAATGGAGTTTACAAAGGATATTATTTGGATTTCGAAGCAAAAGAGACGACCCGTGCCACTTATCTTCCCCTTGATAACTTCCATGAACATCAAATTCACCATATGGAACAATGCCTTAAACAAAAAGGAATCTGCTTTGTTATTGTTTCATTTGTTAAATTGAATCGTTTCTTTATGTTAAATGCTTCACAAGTCATTAAATATTGGAATTTACAAACAAAAAATGGTCGTAAATCAATTCCGGTCGAAATTTTTGAAACACACGGCTATGAATTTAAACCTTCATCATTACCTTTAATTCCCTATATTGATTATGTCGACGCAATTATTGCGAAGGAGTCAAAATAAAATGCCAGAACACTATCATCGTCCTTTTAAAACTCGCAAAAAAGAAACAATCATTAAAAAAGTTATCATTTGGGGGTTCATTGCCTTCATTATTGTTTGTGCAACCGGTGCTTCATTATTTGCCTTTTACGCATTCGGTTCGCCCAAATTAACCCGCGCAAAATTAGAAAGTGTTAAATCAAGTATTGTATATGACAGTGCTGACAAACCGGTCTACACTGCAGGAGTTGAAGACCGAACTTATGTTCCGATCTCCAAAGTCTCAAAAACTTACCTTAACGCGCTGGTTAGTGTTGAAGACCGCCACTTTTACCAAAATAACTTGGGCATCGATCCTTTAAGAATTGTCGTGGCTGGTTTTCGAAATGTGACCGGTGGCGGTGCATCAGGTGCTTCAACATTAACTCAACAGCTTATCAAACTTTCATTTTATTCAACAGATGCTAAAGACCGCACCATCCGGCGTAAGGCGCAAGAAGCCTGGCTTGCAATGCAGCTGGAACAAAATTACACCAAAGATCAGATCTTAGAATTCTATGTTAATAAAGTTTACTTAGGTAATAGTGTCTACGGCGTCGAAACAGCTTCCCGCTATTATTTTGGTAAAAATAATCGTGATTTAACCCTTGATCAAGCAGCTAGTCTTGCAGGTCTTTCTAATCTTCCCTCCAATCAAGAGCCTTACCTTCACCCCCAAGCTTTCATGAACAGGCGCAATGTTGTATTGAAAGCCATGCTAAACAACGAGAAAATTACGCAAAATGAGTATCAAAATGCGATCAATACCGATACTTTAAAGTCTTTAGTAGCTAAAGCTGATAACGATCAAAAAAGAAGTATTAATATGGCGATTGATCCATATATTAAGGAAACGCTCGATGAGGTCAAAAAACTTGGCTATGATCCCTTTGCTGACGGTCTCAAAATTTACACTAATCTCAATTCAAATCTGCAATCTAAGGCGTATGAGTTAGTTAATGACGATCCATCTGTTCGTTTTCCTGACGATCAGATGCAAGTTGGTTTAACGATTATCGATCCTACTAACGGGCACGTTCTAGCGCAAATTGGCGGGCGCAAGCAACAAAAGATTCAATTTGGGATCAATCGAGCAGTTCAAACTAGTCGCAGTGTTGGTTCAACTATTAAACCGCTCCTTGACTACGCCCCAGCAATTGAATATTTAAAATACTCAACTTTCCAACAGATGAGTGATCAACCGTTTAACTACCCCGGAACTGATACAGCGGTTCACAATTGGGATAACGAATATATGGGTTCAATTTCTCTAAGAGTAGCCTTAGCATCCTCACGAAATATCCCAGCAGTAAAAACTCTTCAAGCCGTCGGGATTAAACAGGCGACTGATTTTGTCAAAAATTTGGGCTTAAAAATTCCCGCCAAAGATCAAGTTTATTCAGAGGCAATTGGTGGTTCATTTTCTTCTTTACAAATGGCTGGCGCCTACAGTGCTTTAGCTAACAACGGAATTTATCACGAACCCACCTATGTCACCAAAATTGTTTTACCCGATGGCCGAGTTCGCCAATTCAGCGGTAAAGAAAATAAGGCAATGTTCCCTGCCACTGCCTATATGATTACAGATGTGCTTAAAGATTCATTTAAATATGGTAACGGCGAGTACGGAGTAACTCCTAATATTTATGATGCAGCTAAGACTGGATCTACTAATTATGACGAAAGTGAAACAACTAAAAACCCCGCATTGGCTGGCAGCGGGATTGCTAAAGATAATTGGTTTGACGGGTATTCAAAAGACTATAGTATTTCAATTTGGACCGGATACGACGATCCGATAAAAGGTGGTTTGAACTACGAGCAGCAAGCAATTGCTGGTGCCATTTACCAAAAGCTAATGAACTTTCTCTATGAGAACAAAGCCTCGCAGGACTGGAAAAAGCCAAGTAATGTCGAAAACGTTCGAGTCTTAAAGGGAATTTATCCGCCAGTTGCTGTAAGTTCGGGCGGGGTTAGTGAACTGTTTCTCAGTGGTACTCAACCTAAAGCTCCAATCGGCTCAATTACCAATGGTAAAGAACAAAATAAAAAATCAAAAAATGACCAGCAGAGTGAATCCACTAGTAGCGAAACGAGTTCAAGTTCGAGTTCTCAAATTTCACAAAATAGCGAATCTGAAAGCAGTAGCTCAATGCAAAGCAGTGAGCAAAGTAATAGTTCAAGCTCGCAAAATACAGTAAACTCACAGAGCAGTAACTCTCAAAGCAGCAATTATAGTTCATCAGATTGATAGTTATTTGATCTTGAGGCGATTTTTACCGTATTTACAGAGTGTTAAAAGCTCGCAGTTTAAACATTTTGGTGAACGGGCCGTACAAAAATAACGACCAAAAAGAATTAGCCGATGATGCGTGACAATCCAATCTTTTTTGGGTGTCAACTCCATCAGCTTTTTTTGTACCTCTTCAACTGATGCATTATCTCCAACCACGTCCCAGCGTTTTGCCAACCGGGCAACATGGGTATCAACAGCAAGTGCTGGTACGTGATAATAATCACCCATCACAACACTCGCAGTCTTTTCCCCCACTCCAGGAAGTTTTAATAAATCCTCTTTTTCTGTGGGGAGCTCATCATGATATTGTTCGTGGATAATTTGAGCTAGCTTGATAATATTTTTGCTTTTATTCCGGTAAAGTCCAATTGAGTTAATTAAAGATTCAACTTCTAAAAGATTTGCCTGGCCCAGCTGCTCGGGCGTAGCGAAGTGCTTAAACAGTTCCGGGGTGACTTTATTAACTTGTTTATCAGTAGTCTGGGCGCTCAAAACCACCGCCACAAGCAATTCAAACCCATTGTGGTAAACAAGCTCAGTTTGAGCTGTCGGATAAAATTCAGCTAACACAGTCAAAATTTTGCGGTATTTGTCTTTTGAAATCATAGTAAGTCGTTGTTCAACTTCGAATTTTCGTAATCTCGAGCTGTTTTAATATTTCTTTTTCTCCAGGTGACCAAAATTCGATCGATATATTTAAAATTATAAACTTGCGCCAACACTGCTTCTTTTAAAGCTACTTCAACTAAATCTGCATTAAAATGATCGACTTCCAACCAGCCAGAAACTTTTTCAATTTCAATTGGCGAAAGCGGCCGACCAAACTCGACTTCAAATTTTTGAATTAATTGTTCAAGCTCATCAGAATTATTTTGATCAACCTCGATCAAATCACCTTCTTCAACGTCAATTTGATAAATGTGATCAAGGTCATAATAAGAAGAAGCTTTTCCGTCAATATCCCTAGTTTCAATCGTCAAAATTCTTTTACGTTCTAAACTACTGATTAAATTAAAAACCTCACTTTCAGAAACATGCAAATTCTTACTTAAGGTTTTCATATTAGGAAACAAGTTATTTTGATTGGCATAGCTGACCAAATTTAAGTATAAAATCAACTCTTGATCAGTTAATCCAAACTCTTGATAGTGTTGAATCAAGTAATTATTAACAGCTGAAAAGCCGCTAATTAAGTATTTAAGTGAACCTTTTGCTCTACTCATTATGGTGTTGACCGTCTTCTTGTAACATTTTTTACCTAAACATCCAAAACTTTTTGCAATACCTTACCGTTCTTAAAGGACAAGGTGTAATAATTTAACTGATGGCGATTGTCGAAAAAACTGACCTCCCAAACGACATTTTTGCGATAAATTCCAAGTCGAGTATTTTGAATTTCTTTAACCTTGTCAGAAGATCTAAGAACAATTTTTTTAGCTTCATCTTCAGAAATTCCATCCTTACGGTCCACGATTAAAATTTCACCGTTAGAAGTATTCACTATTGCATACTGTTCTTGATCTTTGTTATTTTTGCCCAAAGCTGAAAAGTAAGAAGCGTCGTGATTGTACCAATAATACTTGGAGAAATCTCTCAGATCAGTCTTTTTCTTAATTACGCTAAGCGCATCATTTTTTACACGCATAAAGGGCGTGTTTGCAATCAAGATCGTAGCAGCGACAACTGCCACCACAATTACAATCAAGCTAAATATTATTGGAAAACGTTTAGATTTTTTTTTCACTTCATCCCGTCCTTAAAACTTTTAACATTCTAGCACAATCTCTCATCGATTAGTTAATTCACCTCGATAACCGTTGGACCATCAAGTGCGACCAAATTCTTCTTCACTGGTTTATGATACATCGAAAAAAGTACTTCACCATAAACTTTAAGCTGCCCTTCATAGCGCTTAATCAAGGTTTTCGTTCGCTCAAAATTATTTTTATTTCCTAAATGATCAGTTTTATAATCTAGGAGAATAATCTCTGTTGGAAGATTTAAAAATCCATCAATAATTCCGTGAATTAAAACACTATCTTGAGTTCCAAATTGCTCGTTTGGATAGAGAACATTGGGATTAGCGACCGCTTGAAAGGACTGCTCTCTATAAAAAACGGTTGATTCATTCAAAATCAATTGTCCTAAATCAGTTTCAAAAAATTTAACAATCGGCGAAAGTTTTATTTGCGAACCAACTGACACTTTGATCAAATTTCTAGCAACTAACTCTGATATTTTGGTTTGCAAGCTTTCCTCAGTTGGCGCTTTTTTTAAAGAAATTTCTCTTAACAGTAAATGCGTGGCACTTCCTACTTCAGAGGATGTAACTTTTTTATTACCTTTAAATTCCGGCAAAGCAAATTCGTTTTTCTGAACATTAAAAGCACTAAACCTTGCAGCCTGCAAATTATCATCATCTGGTTCTTGAAACAACGTCTTTAAATCAGACACAGATTGATAAGCCGATGTCTGCGTTGCACCGAGTTGTGAATATTGCCAGGAAAATGCCGTATCAATCTCTTTTAACTTCAATTGATCACAAGGATTGATTAAATCACTTAGCTCAACATTTTGTTTAATTTCGGTTGTCTTAGTAACTGGCTTTGCTTCAACTTGAATAATTTTAATTTGAGCATGATTATTAACATTTTTAGGAGCTGAAATAGCACTATGTTCATCAAGTGCCAGAACTTGTCCTTTTAGAGCCAGTTTAAACATTTTTAAAAATGAATTAGCCTTTTCCCGTTCTTCTTTAGACAAAATTAAATCAGGGCTGACATTAGAATCAAGCAAATCGTTCAAAAATGATTCATCGCTACCCACTACGATTAATTTTTCTTTTGCACGAGTCATTGCAACGTAGAGAATTCTCATTTCCTCAGAAATCAGCTTGCTCTTTTCTTTTTGTTTGATAAATTCAATTTGCGGCAAGAAATAAGAAATATTGTGCTCATCAATTAAATTCAAGCCAATTCCCGCTTGCTCATTAAGAACATAGCTGCCTGAGAAATCTCTTAAATTAAACTGCCGATTCACTCGGTAAAGAAAAACTACCGGGAATTCCAAGCCTTTTGCTGCGTGCATTGTTATCAATTGGACTGCTTCTTGATCTTCTGATTTTTGCTCAGCAATTTTAGGGCGGACCGAAGATTTTTCAACGCGCTCCAAGTATCTAACAAACTCACCAAGTCCGCTAATCCCTCGTTCCTGAAAATCTTTAGCTTGAAGTAAAAAAGTCCGCAAATTGGCAATTCTAAAACTACCTCCAACCATTAAACTAACGTAATCCAAGAAATGTTGATCTTGATAAATATTCGTTAAAAGTTCGACCAAGTTATGATTTCCAGCAAGTTCACGTGCATTTTGAATTAAAGCACAAATTCTTTTTAATTTGTCACTCAATTCGTCTTCGAATGCCTCCTGATAAGCAAGGGCTGCCTTCCAAAATGATTTTTGTTCATCCTTTGAACGAATTAAAGCCAAATCATTATCGCTAAGACGACCAAAAGGCGACTTTAAAATCGCAACGAAAGGAATATCCTGATCAGGATTATCAACGACTTTTAAAAGAGAAATAATAACCTTGATTTCAGTCGTCACAAAAAAATCTTCGTTCTGCCCACTGAAAATATTCAAACCAGCCTGCGCAAAAGCTTCAGTAATCACTCGATTTTCAGCCTTGGTCCGCGTTAAAATCGCAATGTCACTCAGCTTAACTTCTCGTAGTTTTTTAGTCTGAATATCATAAATTTGTTCATGATGACCTAACATTTGTTGAATCCGCTGAACTGTTACTTGTGCAAGTGCCTGCGATTGAGAAAAGTCCTGTTCAGACCCATTTTCAACAAGAAATTCAACCTCAGAATCAAGGGTTGACGGATAATACTTCGCACCAAACTGCAAGTGGGAATTCTCATCATATTCTAACTCACCGACCTCTTGATCCATTAATTGCTCAAAGAAAAAGTTAACCGAATCGTCAATATTTTCTACCGATCGATAGTTTTGAGCAATTATAATTACTTCCTGATCGACTTTGGCAGGATCTTGAAAATCTTGATACTTTTTGAGAAAAAGGCGCGGATTTGCGTGACGAAAACCATAAATTGACTGTTTGATATCACCAACCATAAAAAGATTGTGCTGATCGCCGCTCAAAGTTGTTAGAATAGCATCCTGCAGATTATTAATATCCTGATATTCATCAATCAAAATTTCTTTAAATCTTTTTTGGTAAGTAGTCCGCGCCACTTCACTATTCGTTAAAATTTCATGAGCAAACCTTTCTAAATCAGAAAATTCATAAGCATTTTCGCTTCGTTTAACTAATTCCACCTTAGATAAATAGCTGATCGTAAATTCACTTAGTAACTTGATTCGCTCTCCTGTTTTCTTAGAAAGCTCGTTGAGTTCTGATTCGCTAAATTGGAATAATTTTTTGAGCCCGGTCCAGGATTTTTTTAAAGCCGTGCGCTCATCTTGAACCATTTGTTTCGTTTCTTGCAGCGCCTCGTCCTTGTTTCTCACCGGTTTAGCACGCGCAAAATCAAAATCAAATAGTTGCTCTTTGACCACAGCATAATCTAAATCTGGTAGTCTTTTTGCAAGATTTGAAAAATAATCAATCCCCTTCAAAGCCTCCTGCAGGTAAAAATCAAGATCAGGATATTCCTCTGAAAGATTAGCAATTTGTTTAAATTTGCTGACAAAAAAAACAATTTGTTGCTTCAAATACGGTTTAAAATCATTGTGATAAAAATAACTATCTGAAAATGTCTTCTCAAACCGATACATTTTATCAAGTGAATTTAACCATTCTTTTTGATTAGCGAGCGATGAAGAATAAGCCTCCAAATCGTGAATTAAATCTTGGTAACGTTGAATTGTTTTACCGTCAGTAAAATTTTTGACTAAATTAAAAAACTCCTGCCCTTTTTTTGCCAAAAACTCCCCAAAAGCTTCGTTAAATGGCGCCAACTTTAGTTCATCAATTTCGTTTTGATCGGTCATAATCCGAAATCCTGGATCAATACCTACAACGTTAAAATAAGCCCGGATTACTTTTTGACAAAAAGAATCAATCGTTTCGATATCGGCCGTTTGAAGACTAGCAATTTGAGATCTTAAAAACTCCTCCTGAGCAAAATCCAAGTCTTCTTGCTGTAAAACTAAATTTAGAGCCTGGCGCAATCGATCACGCATTTCGCCTGCTGCAGCTCTAGTAAAAGTTACAATTAACATTGAATCAAGCGAGGTTCCATTTAAAATGCTTCTTATAATTCGCTGAATTAACACAGTCGTCTTGCCAGAACCCGCCGAGGCGTAAACCAAAATATCTTTGCCTCGCAGTTCAATTGCCCGCTTTTGTGCAGCGGTAAATTCAATTTTACTCATGGAAATCACCCTTCATTAAGTTTAGTAAATCGGCTGGCGTTCTTGGATGCCAAATTCGAAAATCGTGATTTAGTTCTGGATCAAACAAAAGAATTGATTGATAAGAATTATTACGATAGCTCTTAACTTCATCAAAGGTCCTAAAAAGCAATTTTTGCGGAAAACTTCCTTGGTAAATCAACTCAGCCAAAGTTTGAAATCTTTTTTGATTGTATGCAAAAATTACTTTGAACTCGTCTTCAGTATAAGCATTTTGTTGTTTAGCGGTCTTGGGAGTTGGAAATAAATCTCGCCACTTAAGATTATTTTTGCTTAGATCGTCAGAAATCAACTGCAGATAATTTTCGTCGTTTAAAAACAGTCCATTATATTGATAGTTTTTCAGCCAAGTTTGATCAAAATTTGCACCAACTTTTGCATGTTCAATAATCGGATCTTGAATTTGATAAAAGAAACTACCTCCAATTTTTTGAGTCGGAGCTTTAAAATAATAATTTTTCAAAATTTGAAGGTACGTGATTAGCTGTAGATCAAGTCCATTGTAGAAATCATTTAAATCAAATTTACGTTTTGAAGATTTATAATCAATTACGTTAAAGAAATTTCCCACTGTATCCAAGCGATCAATTTTCCCATTTAATTTAAGTGATCGGCTGTCATCAAGCATAAAAATCGGTTGAATCTCATCACCATTCATCCCAAACGACTTCTCGGTAAACAGCGTTTTTGCCGTTATCCCCTGCATTTTAATTGAACGCAAAGTGGAAGTGACCGTCTGTTCCAACAATTCAAGATTAAAACGATCAAGCGCATCATTTAAGAGAAATTCCAAATGCTGATCACGAATTACTTCTTTATATACCTGGTGAGTAATTGTCACTAGTTCTTCATCAGCCAGATTTTTAATCGTACTTCCGCTAGATTTCAAAATTTTGAAAAATTGATCCAAAACGTCGTGAAACACTAATCCGCTCACCAAAGGGTTAACCTCAGAAATTGAACGCTCCCGAACTTTTAAAACATATTTAACAAAAAACTCGTAAGGATTTCTAAAATACGTTTCCATATTTGTAATAGATAATAAAATTTGGCGATTAAAAATCTCCTCAATTAGAGCTGGATCTACCTCATGATTATCATTAATCGTTAAAGCATCAAGCACTTGCTCCAATTCATCATTTCGATTTTGTTGAAACCAATAAAACAAATTTGACCAATCGTCACTTATTTTTTCTTGCTTAACAAGTGCTTCTCTAATTACCTGAACCAAATCGGTAAGTGCTGGATTTGAAAAGCTCAATCGGTCTCTAAAATTAGTCGCATCCGGCAGATCGCTAAAATCCTCAAACGGAATTTGAAATTTGTCGCGTAAGACATTTAAATAAGTTGAAGGCAAAAGGGTTAAATCCTGATCATGCGTCGGAAAGCTAATGAAAAGTTTGGTTTGAGCGAAACTCATCATCAAATAATTTAGTTTTTGTTCTGAATCGTTTTTAGAGTTAACACAATAACGGAGCAGAAATTGATCACCTGTTTCATTGGCAATGGCTGCCAACTCCTCTGTTGAAAACAATAATTCGTTTGGCTCATGATTAAACGGCAGATTTCCATCAACCGCATTAACGATCCAAACGTATTTGTAATCTGCTAAATTAATTTTGTTAAGATCAGCAATCTGGACCTCGTCCATAACCGACGGAACCATTGCATAGGTCTTGGTTTTAAACCCATTCAAAAGAATTTGAGCAAAGTTATTAAAGCTTAATTTTTGATCTTTAAAAATGCTCACCATCTCGTCAAGTAATTTTACAAAATTATTGACTTCCTGTTCAATCTGATCGCTTGCTAGCTGCTTTCCTGTCGCTTCAAGTTCAGATCTTTTTTGATTAAATTTGTCTAAAATTCCACTATCAACAAAGAAATCATAGATAATATTTGAGTAATCCAGAGCCTGCGTTCCTTTCTTTAAATCATTAATTAAAGGAATTAAAAGTTCTTGTGTCATTTTTTTAACTAACAAAAAATTATCTAATTGCTGTGGATTTTTGGCAAATGAACGTTTAAAAATTTCACCTGTCATTTCTAAAGACAAAAAATCTCTTCCAGTGATTCCCAGCTTCAACGCAAAATTCTCAGCATCAAAAATAATTTCTTCACTCAAATCCAAAATCTTTTGCGTCTTTAAAAGATCAAATAAATCTGTCAACTTAATTTGTCCGCGAACAAGATCCAATATTTTTTTTAACAAATAAGTTACCGAAGCATGGGTCATCGAATTGGTAAATTCACCCAAAAAAGGAATTTGATACGATGGAAAAATTTCATTGAAAAATGGTTCATAATCGTTAATTTGGCTCCCAATAATTAAAAAATCACTAAAACGAGCTGATTTTGTGCGAACCAGCTGAGTAATTTCCAGTGCGATTTTTTTGACTTCTGTATAACGATCAGAACAACGAAAAATCTGAATATCTCTTTTTTCTTGAACGTTTTGCTGATTGACAAAAATACTTGCGATTTGTTTATTGGATTCGCTATGATAAGTGGCAAATCGTGGTTTTACACCTTCACTTTGAAGATTTTCCACAATTGAATTTTTATCAATCACAGCGTCGTGATAACGCAAGAAGTAAACATCCTTCGCTTGAACAATTAACTGTTTCAACAGATCAGTTTCAATTTTAGTCATTTCTAAATAATCGAAGAAAATAAAATTAGTTTTACTTAAATCTTGGCTTTCTAAATGCTGCGCCAAATTTTGAAAATCGCTTTGTTCATTACGAAAAGGCTGGGCAATAATCTGTTCATATCTTTGATAAATCAAAGCTAAATCAGCATTTTTCTCTAAATCAAGTTTAGAGTCGCGCAGTCCAGCTAAATCTTTGAAAGTTAGTCCCTCCTGCTCAAAAATTTCGATTTGTTGACGCAAAAGATCAATAAATCCCACGTCAGTTGCAAAATTTCGGTACACTTTTAACTCATCATTTTTTTCCAGCAAAATCGACGTCAAAATCATATTTTTCATACTGGTAGTTAATTCAGGTAACTGAAAATAAGAAGAATCGTTTAAGAAGTACCAAACCAACCGATTAAAAGAATAAATTTTAAGATTAGGCATGCTAAAAAAAGATGTCTCGTTAGCATTTAAAAGATTGAGCATTTTAATTTCAGTTTTGAATTTTAAGTTATTTGGAACAATCAAAAAAATTTCTTCATCCGTTGGCAGAGAACGAATTTTCTTTGCAATAATTGATAAAAAGTCGGCGCGAGCACCGCCCTGTATAATTTTGAAAACCAATTTATTTTCCTTATTTCTTAATTTTTGTTTTATTTTTGATGTTTTTAAAGCACGAGAGCAACAAAGTTTTAGAATAGTATCATTCAAACAAAAGAATTCGGAGGATCCGAAAATCAAAACTTTGACCAAAGCCCGCGCAAGTTCAATTGCCTACGGGAAATTAATTCTTAATGGAGAACATGCGGTAGTTTTTGACCGACCAGCCCTTGCCGTTCCGATTAATTCTTTACAAACGAAAGTTTTCATTACCGAACAGAGCCGCAAAGGAATTTACCTCAAAAGCAAATACTTTTTTGGTAATTTGGAAGATTGCAAAAACATCCTGCCATCATTATACGCATTAATTAAAGAGTTTTTAATCTATATTGAAAACCCGCAAGCAAATTTTCAGGTTAATATTGAAAGTTCAATTCCTGAGGCTAGCGGGCTTGGTTCAAGTGCAGCAGTTGCTTGGAGTTTGGCTAATGCTTTAAATCGTTATTTTGGGACAAGTTTGAACAAAGAGGAATTATATCGTTTTGCAAATATTTCCGAAGAAATCGTTCATACCAATCCCTCTGGACTCGATTTAATTACTTCTAGTAGTGCAACTCCTGTTATCTTTCAAAAAAATAAAAAAGCAGCTAAGTTGCAAGTCGCCTCTGATCTCAAAGGATTTATCGTCATTGCAACGACCCCTAAGCACGGATTAACCAAAAATGCGGTGATGCAAGTAGCCAAAAGTGCCCAAATGCATCCGTTTTTATACGAAAATTACTTTAACCAAATTGAAAATATTACTACCAACGCGATTGAGCATTTAACTAGCGGAAACTTATCTGCTTTTGGCAATGATCTCACAGAAAATCAAAAGGTTCTAGCTAAGATGCACCTGAGCACTCCGAAAATCGATGAACTTTTAACGCTTGCTCGAAATAATGGCAGCTTAGGAGCTAAAATTACCGGCAGCGGACTTGGCGGGAGCATCTTCGCTTTAACTGAAAATTATCCTGATGCGGTAAAGCTTGAACAGTTATTTTGTCAAGCAGCAGCTAATTTCACTCATATTATTGCTTTAAAAGAGTACACCAACTAATGGCTCGCGCAATTGCTCATCCTAATATCGCTTTGATCAAATACTGGGGCAAAGCTGATCCGCTAATTAATTTACCAGCAGTCCCTAGTATTTCTCTAACTTTAAGTGAACTCGAAACATCTACTTCAGTTACAATTGATCCTCAACTGAACCAAGATGTTTTTATTTTGAATGGAAAAGAAACGATTAATCCAAAAGTCGAGCTCATGATGAACGCTGTTCGTAAAATTGCTAAAAAAGAAGTTTTTGCTTCCATCAAAAGTTCTAATAATTTCCCAACTTCAGCTGGGTATGCTTCTTCAGCCAGCGGCATGGCAGCAATTGCTTTAGCCAGTAATCAAGCTTACGAGCTGGGTTTAGATCATGACGGACTTGCAAGGCTTGCTCGACTTGGATCAGGTTCGGCAACGCGATCCATCGACGGCGGGCTAGTTAGTTGGCCAACTGGGACTGATGTGTCTTCTTTTGGTCGCGCAATTTTACCGCCTGAAGAAGTTCCTTTGGCGGTGTTTTCCGTCACAACAACTGCCGCCAACAAAAAAATATCCAGCACCGATGCAATGCAAATCGTTAGCTCAACCTCGCCTTATTACCCAACTTGGGTGCAAAATTCCACCGATGATTATTTTAAAGCCTTAGAACTGATTAAGAAATCTAAGTGGGAAGATCTATTAGCTCTCGCCCAAAATAATGCATTAAAAATGCACGCAGTAAACCTTGCTGCTAGACCAGAGATTATTTATTGGCAACCTGAATCGCTGGCAATTATGCAGCAAGTCCAAAAAATTCAGACCGAAAAACAAATTCCAGTCTATTTTTCGCTTGACGCTGGACCTAATGTTAAACTTTTAACTTTACAAAAATGGGTCAAAGAAGTAGCAACCGAATTTGCAACTTGGGACCTTCAACTAAGCTTACCAGGTAAAGGAGCTCAAATCATTGATCAAAATTAAAGTTCCTGGCAAACTTTTTATTTCAGGTGAATATGCCGCAATTTTTCCGGCATCTCATTCGTTAATTGTGCCAGTTAATCGATATTTAACAGCAGAAATTTATGCAACCAACACAAATTATTCATTGATAAAAAGCGAGCAGCAAGAGTTGAAAATTGATTTCTTCAATTTAAACATTGAACAGAAATTTTCCGAATTTTGGCAGCCCGTGGTTTCTGCGCTGCAAGCTGCTCGATCTTATTTGATTGCAAAAAATCAACCGCTTAAAAATTTTGTCTTGGACATTACAAGCGAACTCAATCATCCGGCGTATGGAAAAATTGGCCTTGGTTCATCTGGTGCGGTCACGGTTGCCACGATTAAAGCCATTTTGTACTTATCGAAAATTGAATTAACTAACGAAGACCTTTTCTGCTGCTCTTTAAAGGCCCAAAGAGAGCACTTTGCCAAAAGTTCTTTCGGTGATTTAGCAATTGCTGTTTATCAAAAACCACTTTACTACCAAAAGCCGCCTTCCCTTGATAAACTCGGACTAATTCAACCCTTTGATTGGCCATCTGATTGGCAAATTTTTGTCGGTTTTACCGGACATCCTTTTAAAACAGAAGTTGGTGTGACCAGATTTAACGAATTATCGGAAAATGTCCAAAATAATTTCTGCCAAAACATCAATCACCTGACGACTAAACTTTATAAAGCATTAATTGAGCAAACGAACCCCACCGAAATTTTTCAAGAAATCGCTGATCTATATTGGCGTTTAGATCGTGAAGAAAAAATTGGAATTTTTACTACAGCGCTAAAAAAACTAATATTAACGGCGCGCGCTTTAAAAATTCCCGCTAAACAATCGGGTGCAGGTGGCGGTGATTGTGGCATCGCAATCGGTTTAAAAGAGTGTCAAAACGAGCTTTTTAATTCATGGCAAAAAGCCCAGATTATGCCCTTAAATTTGGAGGTTATTACTTGAGTAAAGCAGCACAAAGGAAGAATGAACATCTTAGCATTTTTGAAAAATATTATAATCCTAAAGCTACAAATGACTTCGATGAAATTAGATTGATTCCAAATTTATTACCAGAACTCAGTCTTAGTGAAATTGATCCAAGGATTGACTTTTTAAATCATCACTTTCCCCACTCATTTTTTATCAATGCAATGACGGGGGGAACTGCCCGGGCACAAGAAATTAATGCTCAACTTGCTTCAGTCGCTAACAAATTCCACCTCGCGATGGCAGTTGGTTCACAAAAAATTGCTTTGGCTGAACCTGAATTGCGTCAAACTTTTAGTGTCGTGCGCCAAGCTAATCCAGATGGTTTTATTATTGCTAATTTAAATGCTAATCAAAACGTCCAGCAAGTTAAAGAAGCGATTGCAATGATCGATGCCAATGCCGTGCAACTCCACCTCAATTCTTTACAAGAGCTAATCAATTCGACGGGTGATCGCAATTTTCACCTATTAGCCAACATTGACAAAATCATTAATAGCATTGAAAAACCTGTGATCTTAAAATCTGTCGGCTTTGGTCTAAGTCCTCATGATCTGCGTAGTTTACAAGACATTGGCGTTAAGTACGTCGATGTTTCTGGCACCGGTGGCACGAATTTTATCCAGATCGAAAATCAGCAAAACAAAACTCATCAGCTTGCCTATCTGTCTGAGCTTGGACTAAGTACTGTTGAAACTTTAAGAGTCGCCCAGAATTTTCCTTTTGAAACTATTGCAAGTGGCGGGATTCGTAACCCTTTAGATGTTGTTAAATCACACGTCTTAGGGGCAAAAATGGTCGGAGTCAGCGGAACTTTTCTGCATCCTTTAATCAAAAAAGAACCCCAAGAATTGGAGCTCTTAATTGAACAATGGATTGAAGTCTTGCCAAAAATTATGCTAATGCTCGGCAAAAAATCCATTGCTGACCTTGCTAAAGCCAAATATATTCCTTCAATTAAGCTAACTAACGCCGGAGATTTTTTGGATAAAAGTTTTTGATGCGATTTTGAACCCAATGACCAAAACCAAAAATATAACATTTATAAGAAAGAGCGGCCCATTTCTTTTGCGGCGCAAAAGACTCAATTGTCAGCTCTTCTCCATGAATATAATTTTTGAATTGTTCATCATCTAATTCAATAACTGTTTGATAATTTTCCTGTGGTAAAGCCAAAAAGATCTCTTGGTGGGCAACAAAACGCTGTTTCTTCATTTCACCAATCTTGACACCTTTTTTAATCAAATGAAGATCTTTAATTAATTCATAAAAAGCGGGATTTAAAACATAATAGTTTGAATCCAGAACTATTACATTCTTTAAAGGCGACTTAAAGGTGGCTTGCATAAAATCCTCAAAAACTGGAGAAATTTTAACATTTTTTCCATACTTCAACTCAACAGGCGCTAATTGCCCACTTTTACGAAATTTAGCAATAAATTGGCCTTCTCCTTTAAATAAATGTGGATAAAGACGCAAACATTTGGCTAGTTCTGAATTGCCATCGGCGTAATCCGGAACCCCTGGCGCTCCACCTGGAGGCATTTCAATCATTTCTAAACTTAATTCTGGATTACTATTTAAAATTTCAGCAACAACCCCCTCATCTTCTTCAGGTGAAAAAGTACACGTTGAGTAAACTAATGTGCCTCCTGGAGCCAACATTTTTATGGCTTCACGGAGGATTTTTTTTTGCGTTTTGGCACAATTCGCTGGATAATCGGGATTCCAATAATTGACCGCTGCAGGATCTTTTCTAAACATCCCTTCTCCTGAACAAGGAGCGTCAACTAAAATTTTGGTAAACGTTGTTGGAAATTGAGCTGCCAAATCCTCGGGAGACATATTACTCACTGCTACATTTTGATACCCCATTCTCCCAACGTTCTCTGCCAAAATTTTGGATCTTTTCAAATCAATATCATTAGCTAAAACAAAGCCATCGTTATGTAACTGGGAAGCTAAGGCTGTCGCTTTTCCCCCCGGCGCTGCACATAAATCTAGGACCAAATCCCCGGGCCTAGGTGCCAGAATTTGTGCTGGGTACATCGCACTTGGCTCTTGACTGTAAAGAACCCCTGATAGAAATTCAATGCTTAAGCCGCTTATTTTGCCATAATGAGCATGAGGAATTGAAGGAATCGATTGATAAGAGCTAAAATCAGTTCTACTTCTTAACGGTTCCACTCGAAAAGCATTGATTGGCACTTGATCAAAACTGGCAATAAAATCATTTGCGTCTGATCCTAAGATGCGGCGATATTTTTCAATAAATTCCGCAGGTAATTTCATACTTAATTAATCAATCCCTTTCTAATTTATTCCGTTAGCATCTTATATTTTGATAAATAGTCCCCGAGCCCGACTGAGAGCACCATCGCTAGATAAAGAACAAATGCCAGAAAATAGTCATTAATGATGTATTGTGTTTTTAATCCGACAACTAAAATAAAAGTCACTAATACTAAATCAAGTAAAACTGTCAATAAATCTGCATGTTTTTTCTCGCTTTTGCTATCTATCTCAAACTGATAAGCAACGGCTACAATCATCATCATAATTACTAATAAGTCCAAAAGAATGAAAACCCAACTATGTTTAAGCCAGCCACTACCGATTATTGGAATTTCACTTGGTAAGAACTTTTTCTCGCCTTGAGCCTTAAAAATCTTTTTAAAGTGCTTTGGATGTTCAATTACTTTAGGTCCATCCCCCACAACCTTCACTTGATTAAGTTTGAGATCAAGCGGCATGCTACGGCTATTAACACTAACAAAGACCTTTTTATTAAGCTGATCGGTTTGACTAGAACCAGTAAAACCAATCGCTGAAATATAATGTCCATCTAAAAGATAATAATTCTGTAACTCTGTTAAATAAACATTAGTCTTTACATCACGTCCAACAAGCGCAAATGGCACATCAGCATTAAAATCTTCTAGTGCAAAACGTCGACCTTGAGTCAAAGGCAAATTCATCGCCATTCCCTTAGAAAAGACGTAAATAACCTTATTAGGCGCTATAAATTGAAGCTGAAATTGATCATCATCTTGCATTGAATTTTCAACTTTCTTTAACGCGCTCTTTACCGTGGTTTTACTTTTTGTTGGAAAAACCAAAGCATTCGTAGAAAGCCCGTTATTATTTAAACGAACTCGATTAGATCGTTTATCATTTTGACTAAAGATAACGACCAAGCAATAGGCAAGAAGCCCGATCACTAAAAAATTAGCTATTTTTTTCCACATTTTATTCAACCATATAGATCCGATCGTGATATAAATCAAAATCAGAAAACCTTTTATTTAACCTTATCATTTTTTTCAGATTAATAAAATGGACTTCGGACCAAAATTCATCTGAATTTGTTTTTCCATTATGCTCACCGATCACGAAAAAATTCACTTGAGGCTTCGAGGTTCGGATTAGACGCAAAATTTCTAAATCGAAATTATCTTGATCAGGACTCCAAGCAAGAATTATCGAAGCGAAATCATTAAGATGACGTGCTAAATAACTCTTAGCGTCTGCATTAACTACTGGTAAATACTCGTTTAAATTCTCCGTTTCACTTGCGTAGCTTAAATTATCTACAGCTGTTACTTGAAGCCCGTGTGATGCTAAACGTGCAGCTAAAAATCCATTTCCCGCGGCCAGCTCTAAAACTGGCCCATTCACAAAATTAACTAAATCATTAAGAAGCACTTCATTCAAAATACAGTATAAACCTAAGTTTTCTCTGACTACCGTTCGAAAATCAATCAAAAGATGATCGAGCTCACTAATTTTGGCTGTTAAATCATTAACTGTCAAATTTCCAAAAATCAGTTCAGAAATTTCAGATTCAACCAGCGGCAAATAAGGGAGCGGGTTCTTGGGATACATTCCCTGATTTAAGTCTGCGACGGCCATTTTTAAGGTCTTAATTTTCCCTTGAATCTCCTCTGGTAGAATTAAACCCAGCCGATCAAAAGATTCGAAATATTGCGTAAAATTCATGCTTCTATTATCTCATTTTGCCAAAATAAAAAAACACCCTTGACAGGTGTTGAATTAATTTAAAGTTTAGCTTTAGCTTGTTTAACTAAATCAGCAAATCCTTCTGGATCACTAATTGCAATTTCACTTAACATCTTCCGGTTCAAATCGATTGAAGCTAACTTCAAACCGTGCATCAAACGACTATATGAAATATCGTTCATCCGAGCTGCCGCGTTAATCCGAGCAATCCATAATTTACGGAAATCTCTTTTAACTTGACGACGATCGCGAAATGCATAACGATAAGATACAAAAAGCTGGGAATGTGCTGCCTTAAATTGAATATGTTTAGCTCCACGATAACCCCTGGCGAGCTTTAAGACCTTTTTTCTTCTTTTGCGTGCGGACGGGCCGCCTTTTACTCTTGCCATTCTTTTTTCTCCTAATTATTTCATATTTGTTAGCATTCTACCAATGCGTTTCATATCTGAATGACTAACCATTGCAGATTTTGCTAATTGTCTTCTTTGCTTCTTTGTCTTGCCATGAAAACGGTGGGAAGTAAAAGCGTGCGAACGTTTAAGTCCTCCACTAGCAGTTCTCTTAAATCTTTTGACAGAAGCTCGATGCGTTTTAAATTTTGGCATAATTTACCTTTCTACTTGTTGTTTTTATCAACTTTAGGAGCTAACAAAAGAAACATGCTCCGCCCGTCCATTTTAGGACGAGACTCAACATTAGCAATATCTTCTGTTTGCTCAATAAACTTGTCTAAAACTTCACGACCAATTTCACTATGCGTAATTGCTCGTCCTTTAAACCTAATGCTGGCTTTAACTTTTTCACCTTTAGCAAGAAACTTGCGAGCATTATTTAGCTTAGTATTAAAATCATTCTGGTCGATTGTCGGACTTAATCTAATTTCCTTAACACTAACGACTTTCTGATTCTTCTTTGAGTCTTTGTTCTTTTTCTCCAAATCAAAACGATACTTGCCGTAATCCATAATCTTCGCTACCGGTGGTTTTCCATTCGGTGCAACGATTACGACATCTAAATCTTTTTGGTGAGCGAGTTCAATCGCTTCTTCTTTTGATTTGACCCCGAGTTGCTCGCCGGTATCAGAGATCAATCTCACTTCATGAGCCTTGATCCCCTCATTTACGATCATATTTTTAACTATTGCTTTCACCTCAACTTTAAACTTAAATATAAAAAAACAGGATTCCCTACAATCCTGCCCAAATATCTTCTTTGAAAGATACCCAGAGGATTTACATAGGTGAGAACTTGAGTTCTACTTGACTGACAATATCATATTTTACTCTTTTTTAAGAATAATTCAAGTTATTTCGGATCAGCGTGATTAACCACGCGTTGTCGTCTCTTAGTAAACGAGCGATAGAACAAGAAAAGCCCAATCCAAAGAAATATCAAACCGACATAGAAAAATTCTGGCAAAATTGCCAAAACCATATACCCAGCAATCCCGGCTAAGCAGCCAGCCAAAATCCAACCGTCATTTAAATTCACCAAATAAAAAATAATATTAATAACTAAACCCACCCAAGGTAAAAAGAAAATCGATTTTCCTACATTTTGATAGGATTGAATAAAATTAGCATAGTTAAATTGCGTGCGATTTCCCAAAATTAAAATCAACACTTCGATAAAAATCGCGAAAATATAGATCGTGTTAAAGATAAAGGGGAAATCTTTACTCAAATTCTTCATTTTAGCTCCCAGATTTTTAGATTATCTGAATTTTAACATACAAATTGTTATTGCCCAAACCCCAAAAAAATGATAGTATTTATTGGTTGTGGAGAGTTGGCAGAGTGGTAATGCACCGGACTCGAAATCCGGCGAACCGGCTTATACCGGCGCGCAGGTTCAAATCCTGTACTCTCCTTTAAGTAGTGTCGATGAGCGTCGATGGCCAAGGCAAAACCGTGTAAACTCGGGATTTATGTCGATGGCTTTTTTGTTTTCTGACAACAAAATGACAACATTTGAGTTCGATTTTGGTTACGTCCTTTTTCAAGAAAATGTGCCTACCAAATTCTTTTGATTAGATTTGAATTCGGGATCGATTTAATGTACTCATCCATAAAATTCCAATCAACCTTCCCAGCCCCATCTACCGGCAAATTAATTTGTTGAGTTCTGAGGCTGCTTTTTATATTCTGGCGGTGCCAAAGAGTCTGCTCAATCGTATTGCGCAAAACTGTCGCAATAAACAATCCATTATATTCATTTAAATGTTCATTAGATAGTACCGCAACTTCATTCGAAACGATGGTCGGTGCTTCTTGATAAAAAAATTTCCAATTGATCCCCTGGTGCTGATACTTACAAAATTTTCGTAAATATTATTCCTGCTTGGATCAATATTTAGAAAACTCTTAACTCCATTATTGGCAGCAAAGGAGCTCACGAATGGAGTTGATCATTTTTCTTCTTTTAAAATTAATCATCATACTTTTTGATTTTACTTTGCCAAGACTCATTCCAAAAACTCTCTCTAGGAATAAATGGAAATCTACCGCTAGGATCAGCTTTTGTTTTCCTATCAAATTTTCTACCAATATCCATTGCTGCTATCTGACCTGAATAAATCGCTGCAGCAACCCCTGATAAAACGGTTGATACACTTCCAACTGAATATAGATTCTCAATACTTGTCATTTGAAACCTATCCGTTAATACAAAACCATTCATTGTTTCTATTGGTAAATTGCCCAAAAATCTCGTTGTCCCGTTTTTAACTTTGTAAGAATTATAATCATAAACTATCCCATTAAATTTTTGGATAATATCAGAATCAATACCTTCATTTTTGTCTTTAATATTTGCACTATCGGGAATCAAAAAATAATCAACTTTTTTAAATTCGTCACTAATTTCCTCAGATAATCGTTTTATAGATTCTTCTACGTTTCCTGCTACAAGAACAGAATTCCAATCATATTCTTTTTTTATTTCTCTGGACAACTCTTCTGGCGTATGTAGCCCTATAGTTTTTTTACCAAAATCTCTCATTACATCTGGAAAAGTCATAATACCTGTTGCAATAACAACTATTTTTGATGTATAAGTTGAAGTCTCGGTCGAAACTTCAAATGAATCGTTTTCCTTTTTTATTCTGTTTACGGATTCATTAAAGGAAAATTCTACACCAAATTTTAATGCTTATTCATATCCTTATTCGTCTCAAGTAAAGTTGGTTTGCTCATTTTTATCACCTCCTTTCAAATTTATTCTTTTTATTACGCCTATTTTGGATCAGGAAACTCGCGCCCAATATCATAAGTGATATACCATAACAATATTGAGGTATGACCGCGTTAAAATATTTTACTAATAGCCCCCCAAATAAACTACCTATTGGGATCATTGATGAAAGCAAACTTTCATTTATCGTAGAAACACGTCCTAAAACATCTTCTGAAATTGTTAGTTGAACCAAAGACATAAACATAATATTTACCATTCCAATAAAAGCACTACTAAAAAATATGCCAGCAATACTTATAACTGGATTTATAAAAATTCCTAAAGGCAAAAACATTTGAAAAAAACCCGAACATAAATATGAAAAAGCAATGAAATTATAATCGTTGACAGACTTTAAATTAATAAAATTCATTATAGCTATACCTGCCATTCCACCAAATGAACTAAATGTGAGTAAAAGTCCATAACCAAAAGCCGACCCCGACAAGTAAGTGCTTGAAAATCTAGGTAAAGTTGAATTAAATATGCCGTAAAAAAAATTTACAATAACTAAAGGATATAAGCTATTCAATAGTTTTCGATGTCTTTTTAACTCTTTCAATCCTTCTCTTAATTCAACAATATACTGCTGTATCCCGAAAAGATCCCTTGTTTTGTTGACCAAATCAATATCTTTTAATTTGATTAATCTGTAAAAATACCAAGCTGCTGCAAATCCAATTCCAGTTAATATAAATGTATATTTAATAGATATAAAACTAATAATAATAGTGGAAGCTGCATCTAAAAAAACATTTAAAGTTTTATAAGTTAATTGAAAAACACTGTTCACTTTAACTAATTCATCCCTAGAAACTAAATTTGGCAGCATCTTGGATTCGAGGGGATAAATGATTGCAGAAGCTATTAAAATAATAACTAGGAAAAATATTGGGATTAATATTTTCCAAAAAGAGGTACTTTGTTCTAAAAAGGGTAAAAATAATATCAAACTGAAGGATGCTAATATTTGAACTTGAGTACAAACAAGTAAAAGACGTTTGCTATTTACACGATCTACAAGAGGTCCAAAAGAAAAAGATAAAAGATCAATGGTGGAAACTATTATAAATATAGATGATGTAATTAACGGAGAGCTAAAAGATTTATTAAAATACCAGAGTATAGCCATATAAACCAAACTATCGGACAAGTTGGTTAAAACTCTTCCAAACAATAGACCTTTAATATTGGATAACATTAAAATATCCCCGTATCTCCCTGGGAGGAGATTTTTTTAAATAAGTCAATTAATTCATCAAACAGGGAACCTCTATACTTACCTAAATACAGCTTTATAGCAATTTCTCGTGTCTTATAATGAGTTATAGGCTCAATAGATGGGAAGCGAAACCCCCAACTATTTCTTAGTGGTAGAAAATAACCCTCCTTACTTAGATATGCCTGAATTCTATGAATAAAGTCCATGCACTCTTTTTCCTCACTTATGTTCATCGTAAAAAACAAGAAAGGAGAATATATTTTTATCCCCATAAAATCGCCTTTTGACGATTTTATTTTACTATTTTTAAAATTTAAATTTCCCGTAATATCCATAAACTCTTTCACGGTATTAAAAACTCCATGGCTATAATTAATTGAATCATATATACTGTGGGTATAAAGAAGAGATACATAGCTAATGTAGGACAAATTAGCTCCAGTTATATTTCTATAATTTTTTAAAATTTTTTCTAATTTATTAAAAAAGGATTCTTGACTTTTATGAACAAACCATTCAGCTATCCCTAAATTGGACAACTCTAAGCCATCCTCATCAAATTTAAGACCAGACCTAACATCCACAAAAACAGTGTCTTTATAATCTTTTATTTTTTTGGATAACTGCTCCAAGATTTCGGTTTTGTTATGCATTGTGGAATCTACGATCACAAATTTAAGTTTAGCAGACGAGTTATTTATGGCATTTATTAGATCATCACTTTTAACTAACGAGCCATAAAAATCGTAATTAATTGGTTCAAAGATGAAAATATTAGATTTATTAGGACCCCTTCTTAAACGCTCCGTCTTACTAAGGGTGTTTAAATATATATTGCTTTCAAAATACTCCAAATCAAACTGTATATCTATCTCTTCATCAAGTAAAACTGATATTGCATCTATCGTTCCTTTTATTGAAGCCATTCCATTGGGATATAAAAACGTGGAAGAATTATAATCCGTTATATCATAGCTGTAATTATTCTTTAACAGCTTATCATCAAGCAACGCTTCGTAGGTATATCCTATACTTCTACCAAATGCATCTTTCGGAATTTCCCCCTCATACGGCGATTTATCATAACTCGCATGTAACCTACCGACTTTTTCAAGCCACGCCGTCCGTATCTCTTCGTTAAAATCGATCAATTTTCTATCATTAGAAACATATTCGTTGCTTTTTAGTTCTGGTAGGTTTAGAACGTCAAGTAACTCTAACTTTTGGGATAATTCGACAAGTTCCATAAATTCTTTCTTTTGTTCTTTAAACATCAACTTTATCCTCTTTCTTTAAAATCAGATTAACTTTTGCTGTGGAAAGGGTAATCCGTGAAGTTTCCTGTGCGTAGTTAGGTAGTATGCACCCACAGGATATAAAAAGATTGAATCCCCTATTTCTAGATCTGTCAAATTCATGATCCCTAAAGTATCATTTTCATAACAATTGAACCCATTCAATTTGACTTTCTTTTTTGATTTATTACCACCAATATTTCCGATCACTTTGGGTACGAACCATGAACTGATATTAAAAAAAGATTAATTTACGACTAAATTGTTAGTAATTCGATTGTTTTTAAAACAATCAATGACTTTTGTAAGCAAAACTTCTGAAGTTCGAACTAGTGCGCTTCCTGGTTCAATAATTAAATTATAATTTCGAAATTCTCCACTCAACATGTATAATGCTCTCCCTAAATCGCCAGTATCAACCAGAAAATCCCAACCCCCTCCGAAGTTTATAGTTGTTACTTTATTAAAAATATCATCTTTAATAAAATTCTCTATTTCTTTTATGTTTTGGCGGATAATCTAAATCAGTAAACTTAATCGGATTAAATTTATATTTATCTGATACTAAAGTTGTTAGATCTGTACTTACATTAGGAAATGCGCTAACCGACTCGCTCTTAAGTACCAGTCCCACCAAAATCAAAATCATTACCTGAAAAGCTCTTTTAAGGTACTTTAATAACTGCTTCTCTTTGAGAACGTTTACATTAAAGATTCTCGCTAATCTCCCTCTCATCATATCCTCCCTAGGTTATAATTTGAATTAATTATAGAAAGTATATCAAATTTACTCTTTAAAACACAATCAATTTTAGACTAGAGAGAAAATTACTTTTTCAAGCGAGGGCCGGGATTGCTTTCAATCTTAAATTATATGAAATATGGATATTATCAGCTGACTTGATATTTGCGTCAAAAAACCGTCGGGAATTTCCCGACGGTTTTGTAGTTATGGTGTTTCATTAACAAGCGTAAATGTAAGTTCAGACGTATAAATTCCCCTAGCTGGGAATTAGCTGGATCTGTTTCAAAGATTAACGTGAACGGAATTGTCTCTTCATCTCGATACAAATCAGTCGAGGTGCCGTCATAAACCTTCTGAACCGTCGAACTAAGCTTGCTGATCTTATTTCGATTGATGACTTTGATCGACAGCGGATCTCCGGCGACAACTTTGGTCGGATCGTCAGTCAAATGGAATTGCTTCGTCATTGCTGCCGATATTTCCCAATTCTTGCCGTTCTTCCCATTCTGATTATTCGTCATTTTCAATTGCAATTGCGAACTTTCCTTCTGACCTCCGGTATACATGCCAAAGTCTGGCGTGCCTGTAATAGCCAAAGATTGCTTCCCTGTCTGATCGAATACATAAGTTCTAAGGTCAGTTCGAGTTTTGGAATCGGCAAGAATCTGTGTGGCGGTAATTACATCACCTTTTGGCTTGTGAGCACTGCCGCCCTCTGACTCTTTTACTTCCCGCCAGCTGGTACTCGTCGGATACCACTTAACTGTCGGATCGGCACTATCTGTAAATACTTCTCCTTCGGTCGGTGAATGTAATCCCGCATCTGCTGACAATTTGGAATTGGCTCCAAGAGTTAGTTTCCAAACTTGTTTAGCTCGACCAAGCATGCCAGTCGTGCTTGCGCTGTCACTAATCTTGAACTTCGACAAATCGATTTCATTTAAGCGACTTACAGAATCAAAGAAATGACTGAAATCAGTAACATTTGTTGTATCAAAATTTGGACCGAAAGTTACCTCTTTAGCTCCACAGTTAGCCATAAAATTAGCCATACTTGTTGCCTTGGTCGTATTCAGACTTGATAAATCGAGCGTCCCCGAGAACCCATTTGAAAGAAACATCGCATTAAAGTTCTCAACATTTGAGGTATTCAAATTCTCCAGTCCCTGAATCGATTCTGCTCTGCTTAAACCGGCAAACAAATGGTCTAACGATTTCTTAGCAGTTACCCCTGGCTTGATTTTGATTGACTTGATATTATTCTTCTGGGTTGCATACCAAGGCCACTGACCATTTGGCGCATCAACTTCTGCGTTTAATTCATGTGGATAAATGGCTAACGAATCACCTTGCATTTTCCACCACATCTCGTAGAGAAAGAAGTCCCTTGCTTTGACACCTTCTTGATCTTTAATTGTCACAGAAACTGTTTGATCTGAATTGCCGTCAAAATCTGCAGGAAGCATGGCTGACCAATTTGCAAAGGTATCTGCTTGCAGGAGGACTAAACGATTTTGAACCGGCGTAGTCGGATTTTTTAAATTCCACGGCTGAGTTTTCCTCACCCCGTTAATATCACGATAGGTCAAATAGAAATCTAGGTACGGTCGGTTGATAAATGAACTTGCATACCCATTCTTGACTACCCCACTAACCGGCAAATCTAATCTAGTATGAGTGTTTTTATCAAATCTCAGTTGTGGCTTAAAAACAACAATATTATTTCTAACTTGTTCAGAACTACTAACTACAGGCGTATTACTGCCAACTTGTTGAGTTAAAGTTGCCGTATTAGGATAGCCTAAAATAAACTGAGAGCTATTCAAATTTGGTTGTTCCAGATCATTCTGCCAAGTGTCGGCAGTCTCAGGATTAAGAGAACCTTTGACATCATAAGTGTAAGTATGCCCGTAGAAGTTCGCAGCACTGAGACTCGCAGCCTTAGCCGTAATTGTCAGATGATTGGTCGGACTGACTGAAATATCGAATTTCCCTGTGACATCAGTATTCTGTTCATCAGTGATGTCAATCGTACTGGCGTCAACTTTCCAGGCAGTAGAAAGATCATCATCAACTTGATATTTCGATAGATAATCGCTCGAGCTGCTTGGGGTCGCAACCTCGTGTTGGATTGAATAAAGAGAGCGAACTTGATTAGGTCGAAACACTAGATTGCCACTTCTTTCATCAGTTCCAACTTTTCTAAACTTTTTTTGTTCCCCAAACTTAACTAGTGAAGTTGGCAAGAAGCCAGATAACATATTTATACTTCTAGCACCATGATCACCATAACTAACTGTTAAGTCGAAAGAGGAAGGCGTCTCATAAGTACCAGTAAACTGGGTTCGCTCCAGATCTTCAAAAGCACCTCGATTTTCAAGATATAAAGTAGAAGGTCCCAATTCAGTTTTTTCCAGCACCGTGTCACTACGCGTATAAAGTTTAGTAAATTTACCCATAAACCAAAATGAGATATCAGCACTGTACCCTGGACTAAGACTCAGAGTAAGGTGCCCATTTTTCGGCACGTCATTAGATTGAAGATTAACACTCACCTCAAAATTTCGATTTTGAGAACGAAAATAAACTGCACCAATAGGAGCTACCACAATAGCCTCTGGTCCAGGTGCGCCACCTCCTCCTCCTAGACGTGAGGCAACACGAGCTGTTATTGTTTGTGAAAAAGGGAACCCTTTATCATCAGTTCCAAAGAAATGATAACTAAACTCTGCGCCCATTCCCATAGTGGAAGCATTCGGTGCACCTTCCATTATATAATACGATGGAGTTGTTGGACCTATCGGATTCGATGGGTCTATTGGATTCGATGGGTCTATTGGATTCGATGGGTCTATTGGAGGAATACCATTTATTGGAATGCTGCCATCATACGGTTTAACTGTACAATTATCTGCATTTTGTACAGAAGTAAAAAGCTTGATTCTTGAAGTTTCACTCATAATTGGATTAAATGCATACTTATCTGATACTAAACTCGTCAAATCTGTACTCACACCACTAAACATCGGCAACGGACCAGACAATGCATTGACTGACTCGCTCTTAAGTACCAGCCCCAACAAAATCAAAATAATTATCTGAAAAGCTCTTTTAAGGCAATTTAATAAATGCCTCCCCCCTGAAAACGTTTACACTATTGCTGCTCAACAATCTCCCTCTCATCATATCCTCCCTAAGTTATAATTTGAAGTGTTTATAGAGAGTATATCAAATTTATTCTAAAAAATAAATTTATTTTTATAATTTTTTGTTTGGGGACAAAATTACTTTTTTCAAAAGAGAGTCTTGTTTGCTGTCAATCTGAAATTATATTAAATATGGATGTTATGAGCTGACTTGCTTTCAATTTTACTTAACCACAATTTGCTTTTTTCTTCGCTGCTTGTCTTCGCATTAACTAAATTATTACGTGATAATATCACGTTGAACCACTCGACAATAGAAAACTCAAGAGAAGCACCGACCTACAAACTGCAAGGTGAATCGCTTTTTCTGTCATTCACTTCCTGCCGTAAAAGAGCGGTTTTAACATTGTATTTGCGCTAGAAATTTCCTCAGCATTACATACCATATTTGAAATACTCCCCACACTTCGGTAAAATTACTAATAGTGTCTACAATAAGAAATTTGACGGAGATAAAATTGAAATTCAAAAAAAGATTTGCAATAATTGCCTCGCTATTACTTTTATTTATTTTTGCAGGATGTCAAAATCAAAACTCAGCACCTAAAACTTTAAGGCTTGCTGAAACGATTAATTCTTCTGATGAGAGGATTTGGTACGTTTGTTATACCGAAGAAAACAAAGATTTGAAGCCTGATACTGAGGTTGGGGGCGTTTTGGTCACCAAAGATGCCAAAATTACCGCTTATATCACCGCTGCGAGCCATAAAACTTTAAAAGACTTCAACAGCAAAAAAAGCAATGACGAACAAATTAGTTATGCTAAAAAATTGTCCAAAAAAGGTTCAATTGGTAAAGATAAGAAGAAATCTGTAATTACAAAAGACAGCAAGGTGAACCTTTACATGGATATGACCGGCGAAAAAGTTGCTGGTGAAGGAATCAACGAAATCACGGCTCCAGATTACTTTATGACTAGAATTGTTAATAAAACTAAAATTGGTGATTTTAATTACGCTGGTCTAAAAGATCCTAGAATTAACAGTGGAACCGGTCAGGCTTCCTATTACTTAGTTACTCGCCTTGATAACGACAAGCAGAAGTTTGAATTTGACAAACCCGATGAAAAGAACACTAAAAAGGTTTACATGAAGAGCTATCCGAAGAAAAAATCGACTAGCAATAAATCAAGTAAAAGTGAAAGCAAAAAAGATTCTCGCTCAGGTAAATAATCACGCTGGAATGATCCTCATTCCAGTTTTTTTATTGGATAATTTTATTGAGCGCTGTTCTCACACTGCTTGCATAATCAAGACCGAACTTGTTTAAATGCACCATCAAATAATAGAGGCGGTAGAAATTGAGTCGGAACTGATAACCGTCGTCTAGGGGAAATAATTCCTGGTATGCTTCGTAAAAATCAAAAGTAAAACCACCAAAAACTGTTGTAATTCCCAAATCAAATTCACGATCACCATATAAACAATCTGGATCAATCAGTACAGGCTGTCCGTCAGTTAAAAAAATGTAATTTCCACCCCAAAGATCACCATGAAGTAGCGAAGGCTCACTTTGATGTTTGCTTAACTCTGCAATAATTACCTCCCGTGCTGCTTGATAGCGCTCTAAGTCTGACTGCGACCAATGGTGCTTACTTATGATTAAATCCTTCAAATAATCAAGTCGCCGATTAACAAAAATTTCACTCCAAGAATCAGTCCAGCTATTATCAAAACTAAGATCACTTCCCTGATACGGAGTTTGGAACCCAAATTGACCATTCAGACTAAAATGTTGATGTAATTTAGCCACTAATTGTCCCAAATCACGCTGACTTCCTTGACCACGATCTAGAAAATTTAAAAGCAGATATGCTGAACCATCAATCTCGCCGTTGCCTAACACTTTAGGCGCACTAATATTTGCCTCAGCTAATTCTTTCAGCCCCGCAATTTCACTTGCATAAAAATCACCAGTCTTTCCAGGCTGAACCAATAGAAAATAATCGTCAGCCTGCGTTCTTAAATGATACGCCTGATTCACATCTCCTCCACCCACGGGTGATCCACTTACAATTTTGCCAATTGGCAACTGATTTAACCATTTATCGTTCATTTTGGGCTCCTTTTATAGTTAACAGTGATAAAATTAAATTGATCATTACGGAGGTAAATGTGATGGATCGAAAACAACTAACCGAATTAATAACTCATGAACCAACCGTCTTTATTTTAGGAGCTGGTCTTTCTACATCATCTGGTATCAGTGACTTCAAGAGTCTCCAAAACAAATTTGACACTACCAAGCTGCTGAGTATCGATGCATATTATCACAATTACTGGCAACAACACGATTTTATAGCAAAATATTTAATGACCCCTGGTCTTCCTAACGAGGCTCACCGCTGGCTAGCGCAGCTTAGCCAGCAAGAAAATATTCATCTGATCAGTCAAAACATCGACACTATTTTGGAACATGCTGGTGTAATAAGTAAGCAGCTGTTAAAGATTCATGGGACATTAGATCGTTTTATTGACGAAAATCAAAATGAAATCCAACTTACCGAAGAAGAATACAAGCAAATGACTCCCGCAACAGGAGATCTCAACCACGCTCGCCCAGATATTGTTTTTTACGGCGAACAAGTCAAGAATTTTGATCAAGCTTCATTGTGGGTCAATCAAGCCAAAATTGTCGTCGTGATTGGCACGCGCTTAAATGTTTTTCCTGTTAACCAGTTGGTCTTAACTGGATCCGTCATGGAAAAATTGATCATCATTAACACTGACCATCTTGATTTCAAAAGCACGCCTAATCTGACTGTTGAACAAATTAACGAACCAATTGATACTTGGCTTTTGAAATAAAAAAAATCCTCAAAGGGGGATTTTTTAGGTTTGAGCTTCTGTCGGCAACAAAATTGTTTGACTGTTACCATCATCGTAGGCCAAAACAAGTTCAGGATAGTTAGCTCTAAAAGGAGTATTAAGATCGAATGTTACTGAATATATCGACTCTTCCTGGGAATAGACAATCGAAAGCAATCCTTGGTTGTCTATTAAATTAAAATTAAGCACTTTTGCCAGATTAAACACTCCTTGCAAATTCTGGTCAATTATGATCCAAAAAGTATCAATGATTTCTCCTGGCAAATGAGAAATCACCCCGTATGTTGCAAATCTACCTCTTCGTGAATCAAACATTAGTATTCCTTTCTGCAATATCTACAATGCTGCCTTCAGTAATCTTAACTAATTCTTTCCCATTAATTTTAACCATTCTACCAATTTCTCCAGCTGAAACAATCACTGATTCGAAGTTATTTATTGCTTCATCGTAATAAATTTTAAAATGCTTATTATTGTAAATCCCGATCGGAGTATTTTCTCCATGTAAATAACCAGACGTTTTCACTAAATCTTTTAAAGGAACCAATCCCACTTTTTTATTGCCAGTTACTTGACTCATTTTCTTATAATCAATGCGGTCAATTAACTGAACAACTCCCACGACCGGACCCGTTTTATTCCCTGTTAGAACTAAAGTTTTAAACACCTGGGGCAAGCGATGTTGATCATCAATTGCGTAAACATCACCATCTAAATGGGTCTGAACACTAAGCGGTTCATAAAGTATCTGCTCTTTATCGAGAAATTTTTCAATTAGTGTTTTCTTTTGTTTCTTAGCCATTTAATATGTTATAAGTGATTTAATCTCCAGATCAGCGATACTATCTCTGCCATTTAAGTCTTTCAATTCAACAATAAATGCTGCTCCCACAATAACGCCACCTAGTTTCTCAACTAACTTTTTAGTGTCATTAATTGTACCGCTCGTTGCCAGAAGATCATCAACTAGCAAGACCCGTTGACCAGGTTTAATCGCACTTACTTCCATTTCTAAAGTGTTTTGACCGTATTCTAAATCGTACGACTCTTTAACCACCTCACCTGGTAATTTACCTTCCCGGCGGGCTGGCTGAAAGCCAATTCCCATTTCATTAGCCACAGCTGCACCAACAATAAATCCTCGTGCTTCAGGACCGACGATTAACTCGGTTTCTTTCTCACGAGCAAAATCTGCTAGTTCACCAACTGCTGACTTAAAAGCAGCACCATTGGCTAACAAGGGAGAGATGTCACGAAACAATACTCCTTTAATCGGAAAATCTGGTGTTGCGCTAATAAATTTTGAGTAATCCAAATTCAAATTTCTCCATTTTCTGTATAATATGCCTTAATCTTGGCTTTAATTTCATCACTAGAATATAGCATAAATTCTCTTTGAAATTCATACTTCTGTTGATATAACTGATAAACGGATGAGTCTTCTAACGAATGAAATTCGGCATCTTTATTAATCAGCAAAAAACCCTTTTCTATGGTAACAAACTTTAAGTCAAAAAACACGTTTAGAATCACTTTCGTTTTTTCCAAGTTTAATCCTAAATCAACAACTCCATTTTTTAAAGGCAATTTTTCCTGCTGGTAAATCCATTTATAACTTTTTTTAAATTCTGTAGTTTGTGGAAAGCCACCAATTCCCAAGTTAATTGGGTCACTCATGATAACATCAACTTTTTCAAGCTGCTGATTAGCTTTAAAAAAGTCAGCTAATTGGGCCTCAGTCGATGGCTGATCAACTAAAATTGCTTTTTTTACTGTTAGATTATGTTTATTAGCTAAGTAAATCTGATCTTCCGGGGCAGAATAATTTTTTTGAAAATTTATCGCATGCTGTTTGGAAAAAAATACCAGCGGCCACGATCTTTTAACTAAATCATTTCCCTTAATTTTACGCATTCTTTCATCAAAAATAACAGGCTTACTGACTTTAAAATCGAGTAATCTAAGTTGAAGCTGAACTAAACTATTCCAATTATTAAGTGAAAGCCTAAATGCTAATTGCTCAACATTATTATTCACGAAATAAGAAGACGACTGACCAATTTGAAAACCAATGGCATTAAGCTGATTTTTGCCCTGCTTTACCGCCATGCGAATGTGAGCTCCATTAGCCCCAATTTGATGAACATTTTGAATAGTGAAATTTTCTAACAGAAACGTTGGTTGATCGTTGCCTGGCCCAAAAGGACGCAGATGTTCGAGTTCTTGAAAAAAGTCCATTGATAAGTCGCTTAGATTAGCAACATGATCAATCATTAACTTACTTTCCAACTCTTCCACAGGTAGATTTACTTGTTGTATTTTTTGCTGAAATTCTGGTAAATTATTAGCTTCAATACTTAGCCCCGCGGCTCCTCGATGCCCACCAAAACTTAATAAAAGATCACGATGAGGTGCGATCATCTCAAAGATATTAACTTCGCCTTTCGTCCGCGCAGAACCTTTGGCAATCCCCGAATTCTCATCAAGATGGAAAACAATCGCCGGGCGATGCATTTGTTCAGCTAATTTTGCTGCGATAATACCAATGATCCCTTCTGACCAACGACTTGATACAGCAATAACCACTTGATCATCACTACCCTTGACTTGTTCTAAAGCTTCTTGCACCATTTCCTGCGTTAACTTTTTGCGTTCTTCATTCAAAGACTCTAGCTTTTTAGCAGCATCAACCGCAACGTCTTCTTCAAAAGTTGTCAGTAAATCTACCACAAAACCAGCCTCTCCCATTCTTCCAGCAGAATTTAGGCGCGGCGCAATTTGATAACCAATCGTTTCATCGGTAATTGTCGAACTTTCAATTTTGGCCTGTTTCAAAATCTCATCAAGCCCCATGCGTTCGCGGTTCTTAAGGATATCAAGCCCCATTTTGACAAAATAACGATTCTCAGGAGTGAGTTCAACTACATCAGAAATGGTTCCGATTGCGACCAAGTCCAGCAATTCTTCCTGTTCGCCATCTAAAAGTGCACAAGCAAGTCGATATGCAACGCCAACTCCAGCCAGTTTGCGATTTGGATACTGTGAGCTAGGAGCTGCTGGATGGATTAAGCCAAAAATATTCGGCGAAAGATTCTCTGGCAATTCGTGATGATCACAAACGATTACCTCGATCCCGTGCTCTTTCGTCCAATCAAATGCATCTGTGCCAGTCACTCCATTATCCACTGTCAATAAAAGACTAACATCCGGCTCAATAACTCGCTCGTAACTTTCAACATTTGGCCCATAGCCATCGACCAAACGATCAGGTACATAGTAACTGACATCTGCCCCAATGTTCATTAGCGTTTCATACATTAAAGCCGTACTAGTCAAGCCGTCTGCATCATAATCGCCGTAAATCAAAATTTTTTCGCCATTTTCCACAGCTTGATTAATCCTTTGACAACAAAGTTGCATGTCTTTGATTAAAAAAGGATCAGCGGGAGCAAAATCTTTTAATTCAATTTCTGCTTCATATTCAGTCAGTGACGTAATTCCCCTTTGAACCAGAAGTTCTGCATACAGAGGTGTAGACTTCAGATCTTCTTGAAGCTTTTTAACGGCTGCGCCATCCGCTGGCGGTCTTATTATCCATTTATCTTTCATTTGCTGTTATCTTCTTGATTCATCCCAAAAATTGTCATAAAGGCTTCTTGAGGAACTTCCACGCTTCCGATTGCTTTCATTCTTTTTTTGCCTGCCTTTTGCTTCTCTAATAGCTTTCTTTTACGGGTGATATCTCCGCCATAGCACTTAGCCAAAACATTTTTACGATAAGATTTCACCGTTGAACGTGCGACAATTTTACTGCCAATTGCTGCTTGAATCGGAATTTCAAATTGTTGCCGAGGAATTACCGTTTTCAATTTTTCCACAATTTCTTTACCGCGCACACTGACGACATCTCGATGGACAATACTGCTAAGCGCGTCGACTGGTTCACCATTTAAAAGAACATCCATTTTAACAAGATCAGATTCCCGGTAACCAGAAATTTCGTAATCTAGCGATGCGTATCCTTTGGTCCGGCTTTTTAATTCGTCAAAATAGTTATAAATGATTTCAGAAAGTGGCATCTGATACTTTAGTTCGACCCGATTATTGTCTAAATATTCCATCGTTTGATATTCACCGCGTTTATTTTGTGTGATCTCCATCACTGACCCAATAAATTCACTAGGCACCATAATTGTTGCATCAACAAAAGGTTCCTTAAAAGTTTTTACCTTGCTGAGATCCTCAATCTGAGAAGGATTATCCACTTGTAGTTCTTCTCCGTCCGCCAAAAATACTTGGTAGTGAACGGACGGTGCGGTCATGATAATATCAAGATCAAATTCTCGCTCCAAGCGTTCTTGAACAACATTCATGTGTAACAGGCCCAAAAAGCCACAACGAAATCCAAACCCAAGCGCCTGAGAAGTTTCTGGTTCAAAGGTTAAAGCTGCATCATTAAGTTTGAGTTTTTCCAAACTCTCACGTAAATTAGGAAATTTAGCATTATCAATCGGATAAATCCCAGCGTAAACCATCGGATTACTTTCCCGATAACCTTCTAAAGAAGATTTGGCAGGATTATCCGTTAAAGTAATCGTATCACCAACTCTAATTTCAGAAATATCCCGAATTCCTGCAACGATAAAGCCGACGTCACCGGTCATTAATTCGCTACGTTTAACTTCAGCTGGTCGGTGTACTCCAAGTTCTAAAATTTCGTATTGCTTCTTGGAATTCATTAAAGTAATTTGATCACCGACCTTTAGAATTCCACTTTTGACCCGTACAAGTAAAACTACGCCTTTATAAGAGTCATAGTATGAATCAAAGATCAGCGCTTGAACAGGTTGGTCAATTAAATTCTCTGGTGGTTTAATATCGGTAACAATGCGTTCTAAAAGATCGGGAATTCCGACCGCCGTTTTAGCACTAACTAGTACCGAATCATCTGCTGGAATTCCAACTATATCTTCGATTTCCTGCTTCGTTGCCTCAACATCAGCAGAAGGCAAATCGATTTTATTAATAACCGGTAAAATATCAAGATCGTTTTCCAACGCAAGATAGACATTAGAAACCGTCTGAGCTTGAACCCCTTGTGATGCATCAACAATTAACAGTGCTCCCTCACAAGCTGCTAAACTTCTTGAAACTTCATACGAAAAGTCGACATGACCAGGAGTATCAATTAGATGAAAAACGTAAGTTTCGCCATCTTTGGCTTTATACTCGAGTTCAATCGCATTAAGCTTAATTGTAATTCCCCGTTCCCGCTCTATATCCATATCATCAAGGATCTGGTTCTGCATTTCTCGCTTCGACACGGTATTGGTCAACTCAAGGATTCGATCAGCAATTGTCGACTTGCCATGGTCAATATGAGCAATAATAGAAAAATTTCGAATATGTTTTAAGCGTGTTTCCAGTTGGGCATTAGATAAATCAGACATTGAAGTTCCTTTCATTCCAAATACAACTATAATAACATTATTGAATAGTCAAATGCTAAAATTGAAAATAAAAAAAGCAGTTTTTTCAAAACTACCTCAACTGCTATTTTTATTCATTTATAGATCAAAGCGCTCTCGCATCCGGCTAAAGAACGAATTATCATCGTTAGGTTTATCTTCACCCATCACTTGAACATAATTCAATAAAGCCTTCTTTTGTTTTTCATTTAGCTTACGAGGAATTTGAATTTTAACCGTCACAAATTGATTTCCAACACCATTAGAATTTAAATGGGGAACGCCTTTACCTTTAATTTTCATTACTGTGTTAGGCTGTGTTCCGGCAGGAATTGTCATTTCACCTGGACCGTAAACAGTATCCACCGTGATTTTATCACCTAAAACAGCTTGCGCGTAATTAATGGTTTCTTCACTATAAAGGTCATAATTTTTACGCTGATATTTTTTAGAAGGTGCGATATGGATATCAACATATAAATCGCCGTATTCGCCATTCAATGCTCCTGCATTGCCAGCACCTTCCTTAACTAGTTGCTGGCCGTTATCAATTCCTTTTGGAATTTTAACAGATATCGTGTTAGATTGACGAGTTACCCCGCGGCCACTACAAGTTGAGCATTTATCTTTAATGATATGACCAGCTCCATGACATACCGGACAAACTCGCCGAGTCTGTTGGACTCCAAAAAGGCTTTGAACTTGTTGAACCACATAACCACTACCATGACAATTAGAACATTCTTCCGGCTTAGTTCCTGGCTTTGCTCCATTACCGTGACAAGTCTGGCAACGATCCATCCGTTCATACGTAATATCTTCCTCTTTACCGAAAATCGCATCTTCAAATTTAAGATTAACCCGATATTCTAGATCGCTACCTTTTTGTTTACGAGGACCTGAGCTGCGGCCAGTTGAATTACTACCACCGCCGCCAAAAAACGAATTCAAAATATCTTCGAAATCACCAAAGTCGCCACTTGTAGTATATTGAGTTCCGCCACCAAAGCCACTAAATCCTTGTCCAAAACCGCCAGCTCCGTTTGGATCAGCTGAGCCAAACTGATCATACTGAGCCTTTTTACTAGGATCCGATAAAACCTCGTAAGCTTCGTTAATATCTTTAAATTTTTCTTCAGCACCGGGTTCATGGTTAATATCTGGATGAAATTTCTTGGTTAACTCCCGGTAAGCTTTTTTTATTTCCGCCTCTGAAGCGTCTTTGCTAACGCCCAGAATTTCATAGTAATCTTTTTGGGCCATTAAATTCACGCCTCAATTCATTTATTATTTTTTCTCTTCGAAATCAGCATCAACAGTCTTATCATCACCATTGTTGGACGAATCAGAAGTATTTGCCGAATCATCACCAGCTTGTCCTTGAGCTTGTTGAGCCTGTTGAGCTTTTTGATACATTTCAACAGTCATCTTTTGCATAACTTCAGATAAAGCGTCTTTCTTTGCTTTCATTTCTTCAAGATTATTATCTTTTTGAGCTTTGTCTAACTCTTCTTTGAGTTTCTTAGCTTCATCTAAATCACTGTCGCTAACTTTACCTTTGAGTTCTTCAAAAGTCTTATCAGAAGTCGAAATTAGCTGATCAACTTCATTTCGTAAATCTGCCTCTTCTTTACGCTTCTTATCTGTTTCTTCGTTTTCCTGTGCTTCTTTAACCATCCGATCAATATCATCATCTGATAAACCACTAGAAGACTTAATCGTAATTTTTTGTTCTTTATTAGTGCCAAGATCTTTAGCAGAAACGTTTACGATACCGTTTTTGTCGATATCAAACTTAACTTCAATTTGAGGAACTCCTCTTGGAGCTGGCGGAATATCCGTTAATTGGAAGTTTCCAAGGGTTTTATTATCTGCAGCCATTGGTCTTTCACCCTGAAGAACGTGAATATCAACTCCGGACTGATTATCAGCAGCTGTTGAGAAAACTTGAGATTTACTTGTTGGAATCGTCGTATTCCGTGGAATTAATTTAGTAAATACTCCTCCCATTGTTTCAATTCCAAGTGACAATGGAGTAACGTCAAGTAAAACAACATCTTTAACGTCTCCTGAGATAACCCCACCTTGAATTGCAGCACCTAATGCAACTGCTTCATCTGGGTTAATTGAGTGATCTGGTTCCTTGCCAGTCCACTCTTTAACCGCATCTTGAACCGCTGGAATTCTAGTTGAACCACCATTAAGAATGACTTTATCGATGTCACCTTTAGTTAAATCAGCATCTTTCAACGCATTTTCCATTGGGATCATCGTCTTTTCAACCAAATCTTTAGTTAAATCATTGAATTTGGCTCTCGTTAAAGTCATTTCCAAATGAATGGGACCACTATCGTTAGCTGAAATAAACGGTAGAGAGATTGAACTTGTAGTTGTACTTGAAAGCTCCATCTTAGATTTTTCAGCAGCATCTTTCAAACGTTGCATTGCCATCTTATCTTTTGAAAGATCAATCCCGTTTGATTTCTTAAATTCTTCAACCATCCAGTCCATGATTCGTTGATCGAAATCATCACCACCAAGATTTGTATCACCATTAGTTGAAAGAACTTGGAAAACACCATCGCCTAACTCAAGAATTGAAACATCAAAAGTTCCACCACCCAAATCGTAAACCATGACTTTTTCATCATTTTTACCTTTATCAAGACCATATGCTAAAGCAGATGCTGTTGGTTCATTAATAATTCGAGCAACATCAAGGCCTGCAATTTTACCAGCATCCTTTGTTGCTTGTCTTTGAGCATCATTAAAGTAAGCAGGAACTGTGATAACTGCTTGAGTAACAGTTTCACCTAAGTAATCTTCAGAAAATTTCTTAATGTATTGTAAGACCATTGCTGAAATTTCTTGCGGAGTATATTCCTTGCCATCGACATTAACCTTATATCCAGGTTCACCCATATGCCTTTTAACTGAGATAACCGTGTTAGGATTTGTCAGTTCTTGGCGTTTAGCCACTTCACCAACTTGGATTTCACCATCCTTAAATGCTACAACTGAAGGAGTTGTCCGATTACCTTCTGGGTTAGTAATGATTTTTGGTTCGTCTCCTTCTAGAACCGCAACTGCTGAATTAGTAGTACCTAAGTCAATTCCAATTATTTTTGCCATAATAATACCCCTTTTTATTTAGTTACAACGACCATTGCTGGTCTAATTACTCGATCCTTTAACTTATAACCAGACTGTAAAATTTCTTTGACCATATTTTGTTTTTCATCGTCTGTTGCTTCAACTACAGAAACCGCTTGGTGGATTGTTGGATCAAACTCCACTCCAGTTTCTGCAATTTCAATAATTTCGTTACTTTTTAAAGCTTCACTCAACTGATTAAAAACCATCTCAATTCCTTTTTTTAATTGCTCAGAAGATTTTCCATCAGTTTTAGTAGCTAGTGCTCTCTTTAAATTATCAATTCCTGGCAAAATATCTTTAGCCAAGTTTTGTCCGCCGTACATCAAAAGCTGAGCTCGTTCGTTCTTAAAATGATTGTTCATATTAGCAATTTCCGCTCGTGAACGTAGAAATTGATCCTGCAGTTGATCATTTTTTTCTTTAAGTGTTGCAATTTCTTGCTCTAACTCTTTAACCTGAACATTATGATGTTCGGATTCTTTTTGAGTTGTCTGTTGATCACCAGATTCTTTTAACTCTTCTGAATCTGGATTCTTATTTTTTAAATCATCAGCATCATTCACTGTTGTCTTCACACCTCTTTATCCATATCTTCAATACTGTTGATGCGTTCCTGTAATTCATCTCGAAAAGTATCAACAATTGCTAACATTTTACTGTAAGGCATCATCTGCGGTCCAAGAACCGCTAACATACCACTTTGTAAGTACTTTGTATCAAAGGGTGCACTAATTAGAATAAAATCATCAAAATCCGCATTCATTAAATGTGGAACAAATTGTATTCTTGTGTTACTGCCGCTGGATAACCCAATCTTTTTTATTAATTTCATAAAGTCATCACTGTTCGAATTAACAAAAGTAATGATCTGTTTAATCGTATCCGGTGATTCATCGTGAACGTAATTTAGCAAATTATACTCACCCTCAATATAATAGTGATCTCTTGCCAAATCATCAAGGATTCGATCAACATACACCTTCAACAATTCAATAATAGATTGATCTTCATCCTCAGTTTCAAATTCAAGTAAACAATCCTTTGCCTCTTTGATTGTCTTGCCAACTAAGTTCGCTTCCAATCTTTTGGCTATGGCTGTAAATAGTCCTAAAATTTTAGCATCCAGGAAAACAATTTGTTCAGCAATTCGGCCAAAATTATCAGTTGCAAGCAAGATCACCTTCTGATTTTGAAGAACCATAATCTGAAAATCTTCAATTTTAGAAGAGGATGCTTCAGGACTAAAAGAAACTGACATATAATCGGTCATTTTCGATAACAATTCTGTCGACTCTTTGATCATATCATCAATTTGTTTACTTTCTGCCTGCTGCATAAACGCTTTAATCTTTGCACGCAATTCTTTTGAAACGTCAACTGGTCTTAAAATATTTTCAAAATAGTAATGAAAACCATCTAGTGACGGAATTCGACCAGAAGAAAGATGCGTCTTCTCAATTAAACCCAGACCTTCAAGTTCTGCCATTTCATTTCTAATTGTTGCAGATGATACGTCTAACCCTGAGGCACTTTGAAGATATTTAGAACCAACCGCATGACCACTCACTGCATAATTGACAATAATCTCTTTAAGAATGATTCTTTGCCTTTTACTTAACATTAAATCACCTCTTTTTAGCACTCTCACTTTTCAAGTGCTAACGACTATATACTACTCTCTCACTCTTCCAATGTCAAGTTATCTCTAGCTGATTTGTCCAATAAAAACGCTGAAAAAACATCATTTGCAAAATATCGGCCCTCAGAACTAAGTCGAATTTTACTTTCATTTTGTTCAATTAATCCTTTGGCCAATAATTCGTCAATCGGATCACGATAGATGTTGGATAAATCAACGTTGAATTTAAGAGATGACTTCACTAAATCAACGCCTTGATTTAATCTTAAGCCTAAAAACATCTCTTCTTCAATTTGCTCTTGCTTCGTCAATTGACGAGTTTTTAAAATAGGCATTTCATTAATCTCTAAATCATTAATATAAGATCCAATAACCTGTTTATTTTGAATTCGAGCTCCGCTTAAGTACCCATGTGCGCCTGCACCAAAACCAAAATAATTTTCATTTTGCCAATATAATTTATTATGAAGCGACTCAGTACCATCCTTAGCAAAATTACTTATTTCATATTGATGCCACCCGTTTTTTTGTAACTGCTCCATTGCATATTCATACATTTTTCGATCTTGCTCATAATCGGGTAACTTAAGTCGATGTTCAAGTAAAAGATTATGAAAAACTGTGTGCTGCTCTAAAATCAATGAATAGATCGAAAGATGATTAACTCCCAGATCGAGTGCTTGTCTCAAGTTTTCTTTAAACTCTTCGAATGTCTGTCCTGGTAGCCGAAACATCAAGTCTAAACTTATATCTTTAAAGCCCACTTGCTGGGCATTTTCAACTGCTTTAATAATTGAATTACGATCGTGAGTGCGCCCAATTCGTTTCAACGTTTCATCATTAAAACTTTGCGCTCCAATGCTAATCCTTTTCACTCCATGATCAAACATAATTTTTAATTTTTCCAAATCATTTAGATCATTAGGATTTGTCTCCATTGAAAATTCTTTTAGTCGATTAAGGTCCACTAGTTCCCTGATTCCGCCTAAAAGAAAAGCCAGTTGGCTGCTTGAAATTGCACTTGGCGTACCACCACCGATATATAACGTTTCAGGTAGATAAGTGGGCCTGAGCGCAAGACCTTTTTTAATCTCTTTTAAAAGCATCCTTAAATAAGCGTCCACTGGCTGTCCCTGTTTTAATACCTTGGGAAAATCGCAGTAAAAACAAATATGATCACAAAATGGAATATGAATATAAATACCCGTCATCTTGTTTGAACGTATCTCCTCATCTTCATTTCATCTTGCTCAATTGCCCTGATTAATTGCTCTTCAGATTCAAACTTTATTTGCGGTCGTTCAAACTCAAGCCATTCTAGAGACATTTTTTTGCCATAAATATCCTGGTTAAAGTCCAAAATATAAGTCTCAATAAATCGTTTATTTCCATCGAAAGTTGGCTTATCACCCACGGAAGTAATTCCCCAATAATAATTTCTGTCAATTTCAACTCTTGTAAAGTAAACTCCGTCGCTTGGAATCAAGTAATTGGCTGAATTGTCAAGATTTGCAGTTGGAAAACCAATTGTCCGTCCGACTTGAGCTCCTGTTACAATCTTACCCTTAACAGTATAAGGGCGTCCCAAAAGATGTTTCACCATTTCAAAATTATTTTTTTTAATTTCATTTCTGATCCGAGAAGAAGAAACTTTCTCTCCTTCATATTCTATGAAAGAAACTTTTTTAACGCCGAAGTCATTTTGAGCATATTGTGGCAAAAGATCCATGTTTGCCACATCATGTTTTCCGTAAGAAAAATCCGCTCCTGCAATAAAAACTTTAACTGCTGCTGACTTAAGATATTTATCCACAAAAACTTGCGGTGACATCTTTTGAATCTGGGAATTAAAAACAACTTCTAAAACCAAATCCACTCCCAAATCTGAGAAAATAGCATACTTATCTTCCTGTGAAGTTAAAATTGGATATGGTTGATCAACTTTTACATAAAACTGTTTTGGATACGGCCAAAAAGTTAGAACAACTAAAGGCAAACCTAAATTGTCAGCCAACTCGCGTGACCGTTTAATTAATTTTTGATGACCTAAATGAACTCCGTCAAAAAAACCAGAAGTCATTACATTCGGATCTAAACTCAATGATTTTATTTGATCTTGATCTTTGATTTTAATTATTTCCATTGATATTGTCCAAAAACATTGTTGAGGCGCAAAACTCACCGTTTTGTTTTTTATAAATAGCAACTATTCTTTCATGAAACTTTAGGGCGACAAATTCGTCGTCTAGCTTCAATGATAACCTGACTCCGTTAGACACCAATTTAAATTGCTTTTCACTTAATTGTACTGTTGGAAATTCTTTTAAAACATCTTCTATTGAATAAACTTTTTCTTTAATTTGGTTAATAGGCACTGCCTCATCCAATTTAAATCCTCCACTAGAAATTCGAACCAGTTTTTTCATTACAGCCGGATATCCGAGCTCTGATCCGATTTGAGTACAAAGGGTTCGAATATAAGTTCCCTTAGAACAAACTACTTCAAAACTAAATTCACAAGTCCGATCATCATTAAATTTAATGTCAGATGTACGATTAATTTGTGTAATTTCTAGCTCACGAGGAGGTTTTTGGATAAAAATATTTTCTCGCGCGTACTCATATAAATGTTTCCCATGGTAACGCACTGCAGAGAAAAAGGGAGGAACTTGATAGTTCTTCCCTTTAAATGATGACAAAACTCGATCAAGTTCTCCTTGGGAAATAGCTTCATCAACTGCCTTTTTAGCAACGATGTTCCCTTCTAGATCCTCTGTCTCAGTAGCAAGACCCAGTAAAATAGTACAAGCGTAAGATTTCTTTTTTTCCATCAAAAAAGGGACTAATTTAGTCGCTGCTCCCAAACAAATTGGTAAAACACCTGTAACCATTGGATCAAGGGTTCCTGTGTGACCAACCTTTTTTTGATTAAAGATTTTTTTTACCTGATTAACATAGAAAAAACTTGAATTTCCTGCTTCTTTATAAACCGGAATTACCCCATTAATCATAAATTATCTTCACTTTCGCCTTCAATTCGATTAATTATCTGATTAATTTTATCAGCATAATCAAAAGAACCATCGTGCACAAACTCAATTTCCGGGATTTGTCGAATAGATAATTTTTTTCCCAGCAAATATCTAATTCTCTTTTTTGCCTGAACCAACCCTTTTTGAGTTTTATTCGCCGTACTCGCTAAATGTCCCAAAAAGCTATAATAAACTCTAGCATTTTTCAAATCATGCGAAAGATCTACCCCGGTGACTGTAACTCCATTAAGCCGCGGGTCGTTCAAATCTTGAATAATAATTTCGCCGATTTGTTTCTGTATTTCGTTTTCTAAACGATCTACTCGATAGCGCATCTTTTAAACACCTCGCTTAAACTGTCGGAATCTCTTCCATAATAAAGGCTTCAATCTGATCATCAACCTTGATATCATTGTAATTTTCGATCATAATTCCGCACTCTTCACCAGCTTTAACTTCTTTAACATCATCCTTATAATGCTTCAAAGATGCTAGTTTACCTTCATAGATTACTACGCCGTTTCTGATTAACCGAACTCCGCTATCTCTTTGAATAAATCCACGGTCAACAAGTGAACCCCCAATTGTACCGAGTTTCGATACTTTAAAAATTTCTCGAACTGTTAAAGTTCCGGTAACCTTCTCTTGATAAACGGGTTCAAGCATCCCCTTCATAGCTGATTCAATTTCTTCAATAGCTTTATAAATGACACTATGAAGACGAATATCAACATCTTCAGAATCAGCCTCTTGCTGAGCTTGAGAAGTCGGCCGGACATTAAATCCAATAATAATTGCATTACCCGCCGTTGCTAGACTAACATCACTTTCATTAATAGCCCCAACAGCTGAATGAATCACATTAACTCTGACTCCTTTAACTTCAATTTTTTCAAGACTCTGCCTCAATGCTTCAACTGACCCTTGAACATCAGCTTTTATAATCACTGCAACTTCTTTCAACTCGCCTTCACTCATTGAGTCAAAAAGATTGTCGATAGTAACGCGATGGGCTTTTTGACGATCATTTAACTCAGCCCGTTTTGCCCTTTCTTCTCCCACTTGCCGACTTGTTTTTTCGTCTTCAAATACAACAAATTTATCAGCAGAATCGGGCACCGAATTTAATCCTGTAATCTCAACGGGAGTGGAAGGGGTAGCCAATTTTACTCGCCGACCGCGATCGTTAGTCATACTTCTTACACGACCAAACGTATTTCCAACAACTAAAGGATCACCAATATGCAAGGTTCCTTCTTGAACGATCAGAGTTGCCACCGGACCTCTTCCCTTATCCAATTTAGCTTCAATAACTGTTCCCACAGCTAAACGATCTGGGTCAGCCTTCAATTCCAAAATATCAGCTTGTAAATTAACCATCTCTAAAACTTCATCAATATTTTGACCAGTTTTTGCGGAAATATTAACAAAAATTGTATTCCCACCCCAATCTTCAGGAATAAGCTCATACTCGCTAAGTTGTTCCATTACGTGATTAGGATTAGCTCCTGGTTTATCAATTTTATTAACCGCAACAATAACAGGCACATTTGCGGCTTTCGCATGATTAATTGCCTCTATCGTTTGCGGCATGACTCCATCGTCGGCTGCAACAACAAGAATAATTATATCGGTAACATCTGCTCCTCGAGCTCTCATTTCAGTAAATGCTTCATGCCCTGGGGTATCAAGAAAAGTGATCAAACGTCCCTCAATATCAACTTGATAAGCTCCGATATGTTGCGTAATCCCTCCTGCTTCACCTTCAGTGACATGAGTGTGTCTTAAACGATCTAATAGCGTCGTTTTTCCATGATCAACATGTCCCATAATGGTAACAACGGGAGGCCTTTTCTTCAAATCCTTCTGATTGTTATCACTTAATTCAAAGTATTTATCTAAATCCCCAATATCTTCAGGGACTACTTTTTGTGCCTCAATTCCATAATCAGTTGCTAAAAGCTCAATTGTATCATCTTCAAGTGATTGATTTTGGTTAGTCATAATACCTAACATAAATAATTTTTTGACGATTTCAGTCGGTTCTCGGTGAAGAATTTTTCCAAGATCTTGAGCATTCATTCCTTCTGTATACTGTAAAATTTCTGGCAACGGCCTTTCTTTCCTTGCTGTAACAACAACATTTGTTCTTGCTTTATTTTTCTGCTTTCTACCTTTACGATCAGGACGCTTATTATAAGCATTTTCACTAGAAGAATTTTTCTTTTTAGTATTATTTTTCTTCTTCCAAAACTCCCCCGACTGGTTCTCTTTTTTCAGATCAGGTTTAGTAAACTCTTTGCGAGAAAGCGTTGAATTCTGTTTGTATTTCGGTTGGTTACTCTTATCTGTTTTATTTGTTTCAACTCGTTTGTTTTGTTCAGTATAAGTTTTTTTCACAGAATTTTCTGGCACGGATTTTTTTATCTCTTTGTTTTCTTGTTTTTTCACTACTGCTGGTTGATTTCGATGTTTAACCGACTTTACTACATTTTGTTGAGGATTTAAATTTTGCTCAAAAGTCTTCTCGTAAAGTTCTTGATTCTGCCTTCTTTTAAGTGAATCAGCGCGAGCCTTAGCATCAAAAGCAACATTTGCTTGTTTATTATTGTTTTTTCTTTGTCCATTTTTTGAATCGTTTTTATTTCGATTCTTATTATTGTTTTGGGGCACTTGATTAGGTTTACGGATTGCTCGAACACTAATTTTAATCTTCGCTTTACTGGCTTTATTTTTACCCTCTGTTTTACCTACATCATTATTGGGTTCACTCCCCTTAATATCAGCGGGTTTTGAATTTCTCATTTTTTGAAAGGAATTATTGTTAACACTTTGTTTAAGTTTATTCGCATCGTCTTCACTAATTACTGACATATGACTCTTCACATCGATATCTAAAGACTTCGCTTTTTCTACTAATTCCTTCGATGGCTTGCCCAGTTCCTTCGCTATTTCATAAATCCTTATTTTAGCCAAAATATACCTCCTACAACCTCTTCTTAACTACACTTATTTTTTACTCATTTTTTACTCCTGAATAATTCATTACGTGCAATTTTATGTTCAATATACTCAAATAATTCTTGATAAAAACTATCTTCGATTTTCAAACCAAAAGCTTGGTCAAAAATCTTCTTTTTTTTGGCAACTTCAATATTCTTTAAATCCATCGCTATATAAGCACCACGACCAGGAGCTTTCCCAGTTGGATCAATTTTAATGTCTTGATCTTTTGTCCGAACAATTCTTACTAATTCCTTTTTAGGGAACATTTGCCTGGTAATCAGATCCATCCTTAAAGCTTCTTTTTTCATGCCAATTCAATTCCTATTTTCACTCAACACTATTTGAATCCTCATCATCAGTAAATTCTACATCTGATTCTGGATTAATATCAATTTTATAACCAGTTAATTTCGCTGCTAAACGCGCATTTTGTCCTTTTTTCCCAATAGCTAAAGATAATTGATCGTCAGGAACAATGACTAAGCAACTATTCTCATCGTCAGCCAAAAACTGAACTGCGATCACCTCAGCTGGTTTAAGAGCATTTGCGATGAAATCAATCGGATCCTTTTGCCATTCGATGATATCCATATTCTCACCGTGTAATTCGTCAACAATATTTTGAACCCGTTGGCCACGCTGGCCCACTGTTGTCCCAACAGCTGGAACATTAGGGTCATTTGATTTAACTGCAATCTTGCTTCGATCACCTGGTTCTCTAGCAATTGAAACAATTTCAATCGTCCCTTTATAAATTTCAGGAACTTCTTGTTCAAAAAGCCTTTTAACCAGTTCAGGACTCGTCCTAGAAACAACAATTCTTGGACCTTTGGTCGTGTTCTCTACGCTACTCACATAAACTTTTAATCTTTGAAAAGGTTCATAATGCTCTCCAGGAATCTGGTCAGTTTTTCCCATGACTCCTTCTACTTTCCCTAAATTAACGTAAACATACTTGCTGTCTTCTCGTTGTACAAACCCCTGCATAACCTCGTGCTCATAATTTGCATATTCCTGAAAAACAGCGCTTCTTTCTTCTTCGCGTAGCTTTTGTAAAATAACTTGCTTAGCACTCTGGGCCGCAAGACGACCAAAGTTTTTAGGTGTAACTTCAAACTTGATTTGATCACCCAGTTCATAACCTTTATTTATACCTTGAGCATCCTCAATTGAAACTTCCAACTGATTGTCGAATACATGATCAACAACTTCTTTAATTTGATAAACATGAACCTCGCCAGTTTCTTCATCAAAAACTACATCTACATTTTGATTCTGACCATAATGTTTTTTGTAAGCAGCTTTCAAAGCCTGTATCAAAGCATCAATGACCACTTCTTTTTTAACACCTTTGTCTTCTTCTAAGACTTTCAGTGCTTTTAAAACTTCTTGTGACAATTTTTAGCTCCTCTTTCACATTATTAAAGCATAATTTATTTTAGATATATACTCAAATGGAATTTTAATAGATTTTCCATCTCTTTGCTCAACCAAAATCTCTTGGTCATCGAAAGAATTCAACTTACCCAAGTAAATTTTTTTGTCATTAAACTTTCGATAGCAATTAACTTTGATATCACTGTTTAAGGCTTGATGCAAATCATCCTTATCCTTAATTTCTCTTTCTAAGCCCGCAGATGCAACATCAAGAGTATAAGGCTCCGAAAATTGATCGTCAATTTGATCTAAAGCTTCAGAAAGTAACTGATTAACTTCAATTAATTCATCAAGTCCAATTGGCTGGTTTTTTTGAAGTAAAACTTGCAAAACCATACTATCACGTCCACGATAATAATTAATTTCATAAATTTGAAGACTGCTTTCTAAATCCAATAAAATATGGTTAACAATTTCTTTTACTTTATCTTTTAATTCATTCATCTCAATCCAATCTTTGATCCAATATAAACAAAAAGTGAGCAATATTTGCTCACTTAATCTTTCTTACCTAAAAACAATAAGTGCCGAGGACCGGAATCGAACCGGTACGGTAATCACTTACCGCAGGATTTTAAGTCCTGTGCGTCTACCTATTCCGCCACCCCGGCAAAGCAACAAAGCGGAAGACGGGATTCGAACCCGCGACCCCCACCATGGCAAGGTGATGTTCTACCACTGAACTACTTCCGCAAATGCCGACTAGAGGATTCGAACCTCCGACCCCCTGATTACAAATCAGATGCTCTGCCAGCTGAGCTAAGTCGGCTTCGGAAAAGTGCGGGTGAAGGGACTCGAACCCCCACGTTGAAACAACACAAGAACCTAAATCTTGCGCGTCTGCCAGTTCCGCCACACCCGCTATGTGGAACTTATCGAGTCAAAATTGACTCAAGTGGAGATTACAGGGCTTGAACCTGTGACCCTCTGCTTGTAAGGCAGACGCTCTCCCAACTGAGCTAAACCTCCAATTGTGTGGCAGCTTCCTACCCTCGCAGGCACTTACGCACCAACTACTCTCGGCGTTAAGAAGCTTTACTTCTGTGTTCGGAATGGGAACAGGTGTTTCCTTCTTGCTTTCGCCACCACACTCGTGTCCTTCGACACTCAAAACTAAATATCTACTTCACCACATTACTCTCGTCCCGGTTAAGACCTCGACTTATTAGTACTGGTCCGCTTCATACGTCGCCGTACTTCCACTCCCAGCCTATCTACCTCTTCTTCTTAGAGGAGTCTTACTACCTTACGGTATGGGAAATCTCATCTTGAGGTTAGTTTCTCACTTAGATGCTTTCAGCGATTATCTATTCCATACTTAGCTACCCAGCTATGCCTTTGGCAAGACAACTGGTTCACCAGCGGTATGTTCATCCCGGTCCTCTCGTACTAAGGACAAATCCTCTCAAATTTCCTACGCCCGCGACGGATAGGGACCGAACTGTCTCACGACGTTCTGAACCCAGCTCGCGTACCGCTTTAATGGGCGAACAGCCCAACCCTTGGGACCAACTCCAGCCCCAGGATGCGATGAGCCGACATCGAGGTGCCAAACCTCCCCGTCGATGTGAACTCTTGGGGGAGATAAGCCTGTTATCCCCAGGGTAGCTTTTGTCCGTTGAGCGATGGCCCTTCCATGCGGTACCACCGGATCACTAAGCCCGAGTTTCCTCCCTGTTCGACTTGTAGGTCTCACAGTCAAGCTCCCTTTTGCCTTTGCACTCTGCGAATGATTTCCAACCATTCTGAGGGAACCTTTGGGCGCCTCCGTTACTCTTTAGGAGGCGACCGCCCCAGTCAAACTGCCTGCCAGACACTGTCCCTCTATCTCTCGTAGTAGGTTAGAACACTCATCTAATCAGGGTAGTATCCCACCAGCGTCTCTACTCAAACTGACGTCCAAGTTTCATTGACTCCTACCTATCCTGTACAAATTACACAAATGTTCAATATCAAGCTGCAGTAAAGCTCCATGGGGTCTTTCCGTCCTGTCGCGGGTAACCCGCATCTTCACGGGTATTATAAATTCACCGAGTCTCTTGTTGAGACAGTGCCCAAATCATTACGCCTTTCGTGCGGGTCGGAACTTACCCGACAAGGAATTTCGCTACCTTAGGACCGTTATAGTTACGGCCGCCGTTCACTGGGGCTTCAGTTCACTGCTTCGGATTGCTCCTAACAGCTCCCCTTAACCTTCCAGCACTGGGCAGGCGTCAGCCCCTATACTTCATCTTACGATTTAGCAGAGACCTGTGTTTTTGATAAACAGTTGTTTGGGCCTTTTCACTGCGGCTGATCAATCTCTTAATCAGCACCCCTTCTCCCGAAGTTACGGGGTCATTTTGCCGAGTTCCTTAACAAGAGTTCTCTCGCTCACCTTAGGATACTCTCCTCAACTACCTGTGTCGGTTTGCGGTACGGGTATATACTCCCTCACTAGAAGCTTTTCTCGGCAGTGTGAAATCTGTACCTTCGCTACTTTATTTCGCTCCCATTCGTATCTCACCATTATCAGAAAAAAGCTTTTCTCTCTTTCCCTGACTCGATACTTAGACATGCATTTCCATCAGCATGCGTACTTATCCTCCTGCGTCACTCCTTCGCTCAATCAGTCATATATAGTGCAGGAATATCAACCTGCTGTCCATTAGATACGCCTCTCGGCTTCTCCTTAGGTCCCGACTAACCCTGGGCGGACGAACCTTCCCCAGGAAACCTTAGTCTTTCGGTGAATAGGATTCTCACCTATTTCTCGCTACTTATGCCGGCATTCTCACTCCTATACGCTCCACTGCTCCTCACGATACAGCTTCTCCGCATATAGGACGCTCTCCTACCACGTACATTCTTCATGCACATCCACAGTTTCGGTATCATGCTTAGCCCCGGTACATTTTCGGCGCAGGGTCACTCGACTAGTGAGCTATTACGCACTCTTTTAATGATGGCTGCTTCTAAGCCAACATCCTAGTTGTCTCTACAACCCCACTTCCTTTTCCACTTAGCATGTATTTTGGGACCTTAACTGGTGATCTGGGCTGTTTCCCTTTCGACAATGGATCTTATCACTCACTGTCTGACTCCAGAGGATTATTATAGCAGTATTCGCAGTTTATCTGGATTCAGTAACCATTGACTGGCCCCTAGTCCAAACAGAGCTCTACCTCCACTATACTTTCCTCCAGGCTAGCCCTAAAGCTATTTCGGAGAGAACCAGCTATCTCCAAGTTCGATTGGAATTTCACCGCTACCCACAACTCATCCCCGCATTTTTCAACATACGTGGGTTCGGTCCTCCAGTAAGTTTTACCTTACCTTCAACCTGGTCATGGGTAGGTCACTTGGTTTCGGGTCTATATCTACGTACTCGCGCCCTTTTCAGACTCGCTTTCGCTTCGGCTCCGTCTTCTCAACTTAACCTTGCACGTAAACATAACTCGCCGGCTCATTCTACAAAAAGCACGCCATCAGCCTTTAACGGCCTCTGACTACTTGTCAGCACACGGTTTCAGTATCTATTTCACTCCCCTTCCGGGGTTCTTTTCACCTTTCCCTCACGGTACTGTTTCTCTATCAGTCACCAGGTAGTATTTAGCCTTGGGAGATGGTCCTCCCTGCTTCAAACGGGGTTTCACGTGCCCCGCCTTACTCAGGATCCTGCCTCACTCTTCTTAACTTTCGTTTACGGGACTCTTACCCTCTATCGTGTGCTTTCCCACGCAACTTCAACTAGTTATTCCAACCTTAATGGCAGTCCTACAACCCCAACAGTAAACTGCTGGTTTGGGCTCTTTCCTTTTCGCTCGCCGCTACTAAGAAAATCGATCTTTCTTTCTCTTCCTGTGGGTACTTAGATGTTTCAGTTCCCCACGTTCCCCCTTAATACCTTTACAGTATTAAGTAGATACCTTTCCAGATATCTGGGTTTCCCCATTCGGATACCCGCGGATTATAGCTTACTTACAGCTCCCCGCGGAATTTCGGTGTTCGTTCCGTCCTTCATCGGCTCCTGGTGCTTAGGCATCCACCGTGCGCCTTTTCTTCTTAACCTTTGACTCTTTTTCGTCTCGTTTCCATCCTCTCGGACTTCTTCTTAACGCGCAATGTGGCTTCTTTATTTCGTTAATAGTCTCTCAACTATCAACTTTTAGTAGATATTCAGTTTTCAATCTCCAAGTCTCACTGACCTTCTTTAGCTTCCATACTCTCGTACTTCTTCTACTCCCGGTCAATGGAGGATAGCGGGTTCGAACCGCTGACCTCCTGCGTGCAAAGCAGGCGCTCTCCCAACTGAGCTAATCCCCCAACACTTCGCTCTCTCAAAACTAAACAAGTCAAGCTTTCCTTTTTCCTTAGAAAGGAGGTGATCCAGCCGCAGGTTCTCCTACGGCTACCTTGTTACGACTTCACCCTAATCATCTGCTCCACCTTAGACAGCTGGCTCCTCCGAAAAGGTTGCCTCACCGGCTTCGGGTGTCTCAAACTCTCATGGTGTGACGGGCGGTGTGTACAAGGCCCGGGAACGTATTCACCGCGGCATGCTGATCCGCGATTACTAGCGATTCCGACTTCGTGTAGGCGAGTTGCAGCCTACAGTCCGAACTGAGAATGGCTTTCAGAGATTAGCTTACTCTCGCGAGTTCGCAACTCGTTGTACCATCCATTGTAGCACGTGTGTAGCCCAGGTCATAAGGGGCATGATGATTTGACGTCATCCCCACCTTCCTCCGCATTATCTGCGGCAGTCTCTTTAGAGTGCCCATCTTACTGCTGGCAACTAAAAATAAGGGTTGCGCTCGTTGCGGGACTTAACCCAACATCTCACGACACGAGCTGACGACAACCATGCACCACCTGTCTTCCTGTCCCCGAAGGGAACATACTAATCTCTTAGTACCTCAGGAGATGTCAAGACCTGGTAAGGTTCTTCGCGTTGCTTCGAATTAAACCACATGCTCCACCGCTTGTGCGGGCCCCCGTCAATTCCTTTGAGTTTCAACCTTGCGGTCGTACTACTCAGGCGGAATACTTATTGCGTTTGCTGCAGCACTGAAGGGCGGAAACCCTCCAACACTTAGTATTCATCGTTTACGGCGTGGACTACCAGGGTATCTAATCCTGTTCGCTCCCCACGCTTTCGAGCCTCAGCGTCAGTTACTAGCCAGTCAGCCGCCTTCGCCACTGATGTTCTTCCATATATCTACGCATTTCACCGCTACACATGGAGTTCCACTGACCTCTCTAGTACTCAAGTCTAACAGTTTCTGATGCACGTCCATAGTTGAGCTATGACCTTTCACATCAGACTTATTAAACCGCCTGCGCTCCCTTTACGCCCAATAATTCCGGACAACGCTCGCCACCTACGTATTACCGCGGCTGCTGGCACGTAGTTAGCCGTGACTTCCTCGTTAAATACCGTCAAGTGAATAGCAGTTACTCTACTCACCCTTCTTCTTTAACAACAGAGCTTTACAATCCGAAAACCTTCTTCACTCACGCGGCGTTGCTCCATCAGACTTTCGTCCATTGTGGAAAATTCCCTACTGCTGCCTCCCGTAGGAGTTTGGGCCGTGTCTCAGTCCCAATGTGGCCGTTTACCCTCTCAGGTCGGCTACGTATCATCGCCTTGGTGAGCCTTTACCTCCCCAACTAGCTAATACGCCGCAGGTCCATCGATTAGCGACAGCTTAAAGCCGCCCTTTCCTCAGTTAATCATGCGATTATCTGCTCTATCCGGTATTAGCACTTGTTTCCAAATGGTATCCCCGTCTATTCGGTAGGTTACCTACGTGTTACTCACCCATCCGCCGCTAGTTCCACTGATTCCACCCGAAGGTTTCCTCTGCTTCCCTCGCTCGACTTGCATGTATTAGGCACGCCGCCAGCGTTCGTCCTGAGCCAGGATCAAACTCTCATTTGATTTCTCTAACTCATTATCTTAAACCTTACTGGCTTTTCAATAATTCTCGTTATCCTTTGTGGTTTTACGACCCTCTCGTCGGTTTTTCGAGTCTCTCTCGCTGTTGATCTCCTCAACAGGGGTTCGAAGTTTAACTACTTCTCTCTTCTCTACCTTCTCGGTATCTCTACCTCCTGGTATTCTCAAAAAGATTTTCATCTCACTTCTGAGCTTGACTTGTTCAGTTTCCAAAGAGCAAATGTTCCGTCATCCCTCACCGCTACTAGCTTCTTTCAACTCTTCGCTCGCTCGCGACAACTTTTATATATTACCTCGTTTAACAACCTCTGTCAACTCTTTTTTTTCAACCTTTTTTCGTTCTTCTTCGTTGACCGCTTTTTTGACCTTTTTCCTTTTTTCGGCCGCAAAAACATCGGTTATCTCTCAAACAAGATATATATCATTATACCTGCTTTCTCGCTTTTGTAAATAAAAAATCCCCTTTTTTTGAGGATTTTTTTTATTTTTTTTCTGGTTTAAGAGTTGGAAACATTAAAACATCTCTAATACTTGGAGCATCAGTCATTATCATCGTCAATCGATCGACCCCTATTCCAAGCCCGCCAGTAGGTGGCATTCCGTATTCCATCGCTGTGACAAAATCTTCATCGATTTGTTGAGCTTCATCATTACCACTGGCTGATTCTTTTGCTTGTTCAACAAAACGTTCTCTTTGGTCAATTGGATCATTTAGTTCGGAAAATGCATTAGCTAACTCTCCTTTACCCAAATATAACTCAAAACGTTGAGTAAATCTTGGATCTTTAGGATCTTTTTTCGCTAGAGGAGATACTTCAATTGGATGCGCTAAAACGAAAGTTGGTTGAATTAACGTATCTTCAACATACTTATCAAAAAACTCATTAATAATATGTCCGGTTTGCCAAAAATCTTGAACGGGGATTCCGTGTTCATTTGCCAACTTCTTTGCTTCATCTGTCGTAATATTCTCAGAAAAATCAATTCCAGTCGCTTCTTTAACAGCGTCCACCATTGTAATTTCTTTAAATTTAGGGCCTAAATCAATTTCATCTCCATGGAAGGTTAACTTACTACTACCATTTACTTTGTTTGCTACAAAACGTAATAAATTTTCAGTTTCGAGCATTACATCGGAGAGATCCCAATAAGCAGCATATGTTTCAAGCATTGTAAACTCAGGATTATGTTTGGTATCAATTCCTTCGTTTCGAAATACTCGACCTAACTCGTAAACACGATCAATTCCGCCGATAATGAGTTTCTTTAGTTGCAACTCCAAAGCAATCCGTAAATAAAAATCTGTATCTAATGCATTGTGGTGGGTTATAAACGGCCGAGCTGCTGCTCCACCTGCTTCGTTATGGAGCATCGAGGTCTCGACCTCAACAAAATCTAATCCATCTAAATATTCACGGACTGCTTTAATTACTTTCGAACGTTTTAAAAGTCGATCAAAACTGTCTTGGTTTGCAATCAAATCCAAATAGCGCTGACGGTATTTTTGTTCAATATTAGTCAAGCCTGAATGTTTGTCTGGCAGTGGTCTTAATGCTTTAGATAAAAAGGTCAATTTTTCTACACGGATAGAAAGTTCCCCCATATCAGTTTTCATAACAACGCCATTAACTCCGACAAAATCTCCTAGATCGGCCTGTTTAAAAATTTGGTATTGTTCAGGACCTACTTCGTCCTTACGAATATAAATTTGAATGCGACCAGTCTGATCTTTAAGATCTGCAAATCCAACTTTACCTTTGCCACGTTTTGCAACAATTCGTCCTGCAACCGTTATTCGTGTTTCAACTTCTTCAAGTTGTTCCTTTGTTTGACCTTCATACTTTTGATGGATGTCTTCAGCTCGGTCACTTCTTTCAAATCTATTTCCAAAAGGATCAATTCCAGCATCTCGTAACGCGTGCATTTTTTCCCTTCGTACTTGTAACTGGTCATTTATTTCATCTTTTTTAGCCACTAATTCATCGCTCCTTCTCTTGCATATTCGTGACCTTCTACTGAACGTAAAAGATCTGCCACTGCATCTTTATCATCAACCTTATTAATCTCAATCTTCGTACGAACGACGTTTTTAATCCCTTTTAAATAATAGGGAACAAACTGACGAAATTCTCGAACTCCTAGTTTTTCGCCTTTCAATTCACACAACCGTTCTAATTGAGTAATCGCTGATTCAATTTTATCATGAACGCTTGGTTCTGGCAGTAACTGACCTGTGCGCAAATAATAATCAGTCCTTTTAAGAAACCAAGGATTTCCCAACACCGCTCGACCGATCATTACAGCCGTGCATCCGTAGTCATCAACTAAAGTTTTGGCTTCTTGAGGGGTTTTAACGTCACCATTTCCCACAAAAGGAATTTCAACTTTTTCTGCAACTTTACCTAGTAAGTCCCAATCAGCATGGCCTCGATACATTTGAGCCCTAGTTCTACCATGCATAGCAATTGCTCCTACCCCTGCTTCTTGGGCCGCTAACGCATTTTCAATTGCTAAAATATGGTCTTGATCCCAACCAGTTCGCATTTTAACAGTCACCGGTTTATCCACTGCCTGGACAACAGCTTGAGCCATTTCATATACTTTTTCAGGATCTAAAAGCCATTTTGCACCTGCTTCTGTTTTAACAATTTTATTAACAGGACAGCCCATATTGATATCAATAATATCAGCCGAGGTATTATTTGCGACAAATTGAGCAGCTTCAACTAAAGTTTCCTTCGTTCCGCCAAAAATTTGGACACTAACAGGATGTTCATTTGGATCAATTAAAAGCATTCCAAGAGTCTTTTCATTACGGTAAATAATTCCTCGATCACTAATCATCTCGCAAACAACTAGACCGGCTCCAAACTCTCGACAAATTAGCCTAAAACTTGTGTTGGTAATTCCTGCCATTGGAGCCACAACTATTTGATTTTGAATTTCAATATTACCTATTTTCCACAATGTTATTCTCCTTAATAAAAAAGCCAAGCTAACTTGGTTTTTTAATCTAATGAATTATTATCTTCTGGATTGTCACCTGGACCATTTTCTGTTGATTCAGAAACCGGCGCTTCATCACCTTCGGAATTTACTTCTTTTTTAATATCCTCAAATGATTTTGCTTGGTCTTCTTCTTCTCTTAGATGTTGATCTCCATCTGGCAATTTACCATCATTATATAAGGACAAGATTTCTTTTTCATCAAGAGTTTCATACTTCAGTAAAGCTTCCGCGATAAGCGTGACTTGCTCTTTATGTTCAGAAATGATCTTTCTCGCCTCTTCATGTGCCTCATTGATAATTCTTTTAATTTCTTTATCAATTTTAGCAGCAGTTTCCTGCGAGTAGACTGGCGCTTGACCATAGTCTGCTCCGATAAAAGGTTGTCCTTGTTTTTCTAGCGCTACCGTGCCTAGCTCACCGGTCATTCCATACTTGGTTACCATGTCATGAGCGATGCTAGTTGCCTGTTCAAAATCATTCGACGCACCAGTGGATTCTTCGTGGAAGAATATTTCTTCAGAAGTACGACCGCCGAGAAGACCGACAATTTGTTCATTTAACTCTTCACGAGTCAAGATAAATGAATCGTCATCTTTAGGTAGCATAATTGCATAACCACCAGCTTGACCACGAGGCACAATCGTTACCTTCCGAACAGTTTGGGAATTGCTTAAAACAAGTCCAACTGTCGCATGACCAGACTCATGGAAAGCAATGATCCGGCGCTGTCTAGGACTAATAACCCGATTCTTCTTAGCAACACCTGCAATAACTCGATCTTCTGCTTCATCAAGATCAACAGCGTCAATTACTTTCTTATTTCGTCTAGCTGCAATTAAAGCGGCTTCGTTTAAAACATTCTCTAAATCTGCTCCGACAAATCCTGGAGTCTCTTTGGCGATCTCTTTAAAATCAACATTCTTGTCAATCGGTTTATTTCGAGCATGAACCTTTAAGATAGCTTCACGACCTTTAATATCAGGTCGTCCAACTAAAATTTTTCGATCAAAACGACCTGGTCGTAAAAGAGCGGGATCCAAAACATCAGAACGGTTAGTCGCTGCAATCACAATCACGCCCTCGGTTCCATCAAAACCGTCCATTTCAACGAGTAATTGGTTTAAAGTTTGTTCACGTTCATCGTGACCACCACCAAGACCTGCTCCCCGCTGACGACCAACTGCATCAATTTCATCGATAAAAATGATCGCCGGAGCAGCTGATTTAGCTTTTTCAAACAGATCACGAACCCGACTTGCACCAACTCCGACAAACATTTCAACGAACTCCGAACCAGAAATTGAAAAGAAAGGTACATTTGCTTCACCAGCAACTGCCTTAGCCAATAAAGTTTTACCCGTACCTGGTGGTCCTTCAAGCAAAACTCCTGAAGGAATTCGCGCACCTAATTCTTGATACTTTTTCGGCTCTTTTAAGAAGTCAACAACCTCGACTAATTCCTGCTTCTCTTCTTCTTCACCAGCAACATCAGAAAAACGAACCTTGATATCTTTTTTGCTGGATGGTTTTGCCTTCGAGCGACCAAAACTCATCACTCGCCCGGTTCCCCCACCTTGACCTGATTGATTCATCATCAAGTAGAAAAAGACAAAAATTAAAATAATTGGCCCAAATAAAAGTAAATACTGTAGCCAAGCCCCCGACTGAGATTCCTGCAACGTGTCAACCTTAGTTGCACTATCCTTAGCTATTTTATTAATTTCAGAAATTGTCGAAGCGTCGCCTAAAACACTAGTTTGAAAATATTTTACTTTGACAGAGCGATTATTTAACATTCCAAAACTAGTTTGCGTATTGCCTGAGGAAGTTTTTTCGTGTTTATACTCACCTGTTACTTTAAGAACCCCGTTTGAAGGCTGCATTGAGAATGACTTAACATCCCCCCGATCAAGCGAATTCAAAAAATCCGTCGTCTTAACTGTTTCCGAGCGGGAACCATTACCTCCACTTGTGAGCAAAGCCCACGCGACAACAGCAAATATAACAATGGCAACGTAGAAAAGGCTATTCCCAAATAGTCCATTGCCTCTTTTCTTCATCTAAACCTCCAATTAAGATCCATTTTCTTAATTTTGATAAATTTCTGGTTTTAAAATTCCGATATACTTAAGATTTCGATAACGGTTTGCATAACCCAAACCGTAACCTACAACAAATTCGTTAGGAATAACAAACCCATTATAATCGCTTACGACATCAAGATTTCTTCTCGATGGCTTATCAAGCATTGTACAGATTTTAACACTTTTTGCACCACGTTTTTTAAGATGCTCTTTAACATGATACAACGTCAATCCAGTATCAACAATATCTTCAACGATTAAAACATCTTTGTTCTTAACATCAATGGAAAAATCTTTTTGAATTTCAATTTCTCCACTAGAAACCGTATCCGTTTCATCATAAGAAGAAACTACCATTACATCCATCGTCAAATTAACTTTAAGCAATCGCAAGAGATCAGCCATAAAAAACATGCAGCCTCTTAAAATACCAATTGCAACAATATCTCGATCACTATAGTCATGATCAATTTGTGTAGCTAATTCTCGATTTTTCTGCTCTATTTCTTCTTCAGTGAAAAGAATCTCAGCAATATCAGAATCCATTTATTTTTTCCTTTAAATAAATTATCTCAACAAGACAACAGACGTTATTTTATCAGTTTTGCTAATATTAAACAAACCTGAATAACCGAATTTTTCTAAAAATAGTACTTTAGACCCACTTGCCAAAATCAGTAACCGATCTCTTTTTGATTTTGGCACTTTCTTTTCAATCAAGAATCGCCGCAATTTTTTTCGATGATCACCAATCATAATAAGATCACCTGGCTCTCGATAGCGCCAACAAAATGGCGGATCTTGGGTTGAATAAACGATTGGAATTTTTTTTTGATATTTATAAGAATCAGCTAACGGTAGTTCAAAAATACCTAACTCATCGTTACCAACTTTAAACCATTGGTTAAATTTAAATGTTGGTACAACCCCCGTTTCTTTTTGTTCAGCTGATTTCAACCCAAAATGGTCGTACTCCTTAAAGAAAATCAATGAGCTGCTAATTTGGACTAATCCCTGTGGTTTATTTGGATTGTGAAGCAATTTGCTACACTCCCCAACCAAATTGGTATTTATCTGTAAAATCCCGTTCTTAACTAAAAAATGGCGAATAAAGTTACGATAAGAAATTGAATTTGAGAAGACATTTAGACTAATCGATCTCTTAGAGATTTGATACTTTTCAATTAGTAAATCATAGTAGTTGGATGTATCTCTTTTTAAATCAGATACTTCGTTGCAAAAATTTAAAAAATGATGATACTCTTTATCCGTCAAAAAATCATGATTAAAAATGTGGTGCCGAATTTGATTACGCATAGTTTCGTCGCTTAAATTCGTTTCGTCTTCGAAAAAAAATATTTTTTTTCTTGGGCATATAAAAGCAATTGTTTCTTTGAAATATTTATTAACGGTCGGTAAAAAGACAGGCCATTTCGTTGGCTAAAACGATCAATTCCTTTAACCCCCATCACGGTTCCGCTTCTAAAAATCTGCATTAAAAACGTTTCAGCCTGATCATCCAGATGATGGGCAGTAAGAACTAACCCAATTTTCAGTTCGGCAGCGATAGCTTCTAATGAATTATATCTTAGATTCCTAAGTTGAGTTTCACTCAGGTTATTTAATTCTTGAACAAAGATTTTCTGGCTCAAAAAGTTATAACCTTGCAATTGAGCTTGATCACGAACCGCATTTTCTTCAATTACGCTCTCTTGGCGCTGCTGGTGGTCGACGTATACCACAAAAACATTTTTACTGTTAAGATCTAATTCTCCGAGCAAAGATAAAAGGCACATTGAATCAAGTCCACCAGAAACTGCGATCAAAAACTTAGTTTTTGGGTCTAAAATGTGATCATTTTTAATTGTTTTTTTAAATTCCGAAACAAGAGATACCACTAATTCGAACCAAAGTTATAAATAGTTTCTCCGTCTTTAGAATAAAAATACTTACTGCGGATCCACTTCTTAATATAATCTTTATCTTTAAGTTCTTTAACAGTAATTTTCAAGTTTTCATTCTTATTTTTTACTTTATCTAAAGCTGCTGTCTTCTCTTGCAAAAGTTTTTGTGAATCATGAAGAGAGGCATTATTTGCTCTAATTTCGATAAATGTAATTCCAACAATAAATAGAAAAACTGACATCAAAGCAAGAACTCGATTTCGATGAATTTTTCTTCTCTTCTTCTTTTTAAGTATTTGTTCCTTATTCAACGTTAACCTCAGTTAGTTTTCAGAAAGAATTTTGTACATTTCTTTACTCTGGTCTTTATTGGCAAATTCATTAACACTGAGCACAACTAATGCAATAGTTCTACTTCCATAGTGAATTACTAATTCGTCATTAATATTAACCGTGCTTGCCGATTTAGCAGAACGTCCATTGATCTCAATTCTCCCTGCATCAGCTAATTCTTTTGCTACAGTCCGCCGCTTTATCAAACGACTTACTTTTAAAAATTTATCAAGTCTCACTTTCTTTTTCCACTACCAATTCTCGAATTTTTGTTATAAAGCCTAAAAATTCAGCACTTGTAATTTGATCGTTTGAATTTTCTATCAATATGTTATACCTTTGATCATCTAAACTCAATTTAATTTTCCACTTAGCTTCAAAAATAATTTTGGCTAAAACCTTTTGATCGACAACTTTTGTCATCACTGAGCTAAAAATAATGCGAATTTGATCTCTAATAGAAGTAATTTTAGTAATTCCCGCCATATCTGCCTGGATTTTGATTCTTGCGGTATTAAGCAAATTCAAAACACTTACCGGTGGTTCTCCAAACCGGTCAATCATTTCATCCAATAGCTCGTCAACTTCCTGATCAGTTTTAGCATGTAAAATTCTTTGATACATTTCGATTTTTTCGCTTCGATCCGTGATGTATTCATCTGAAATATAATTCGACCAATCAAGCTCAACCACTGATTTTGTTTGATAACGATTAACTCGTCCCATTTTCTGTTGAACTGCATCAGTCAACATCGCGAGAAACAAATCAAAACCAACCGCATTGATAAATCCGTGTTGTTCTTTTCCTAAAATATTCCCGGCCCCTCGAATCGAAAGATCAGTCATTGCTAACTTATACCCAGACCCAAGCTCTGTAAAATCACGAATTGCGCTCAAACGTTTTTCCGAGGTTTCACTGATCGACCGATCAGCTCGATAAGTCAAATAAGCATATGCCATCCGGTTAGAGCGACCAATTCGACCGCGCAACTGGTAAAGAGTTGACAGTCCAAAATGATCAGCATTTTCGATAATCATGGTATTAGCGTTAGCGATATCAACTCCAATTTCAATAATCGTCGTCGTCACTAAAATATCAAATCGACCTTCCATAAAATCAAGCATTGTATTTTCAAGTTGGGTTTCAGTCATTTGTCCGTCAACAAATCCAACTTCAGCGTCACTAAAAAGTCCTTTCAAAAAGCTGACAGTGCCTTCAATATCACTTACGCGATTATGTAGATAGAAGACCTGCCCATTACGTTGTAATTCTCGTCTAATGGCATCCTTAATTAAATCGATACTAAATTCACTGACATAAGTCATAACTGGATAACGATCTGGCGGCGGAGTTTCAATCAAAGAAAGATCCATAATTCCTAATGTCGCCAATTGTAGTGTTCTTGGAATTGGCGTCGCCGTGAGAGTTAGCACATCAACGTTACTCTTTAATTCTTTCAATCGCTCTTTATGGCGAACTCCAAAGCGCTGTTCTTCATCGACTATTAGTAATCCTAGATCGCTAAAACTCACATCCTTGGATAAAAGTCGATGGGTCCCAATTACAATATCGACCTGACCAGCCTTGACCTTTTTAATTACTTCCTTGATTTCTTTTGTTGTACGAAAACGCGAAATCATCTCGATTGAGACCGGAAAGTTTCGAAAGCGATCAATAAAAGAATTGTAGTGCTGATCGACCAAAATCGTTGTCGGAGCTAAAACTGCTACCTGTTTATGATCTAAAACGGCTTTAAATGCTGCCCGCATTGCTACTTCTGTTTTACCAAATCCTACATCTCCAACAAGTAATCGATCCATTGGAATACTTTTCTCCATATCAGATAAAACTTCTTCAATCGACCTCGATTGATCGGGAGTTTCAACGTAAGGAAAAGCTTCTGCAAATTCAACTTCATAACTGCTGCGCGGAGAAAAAGCAAAACCCTTTTTGGCTTGCCGATCAGCGTATCGCTCAATGAGTTCATCGGCCATGTCGTCAATTTTATTTGCAACTTTTTGCTGAGTTTTTCGCCATTCGGCACTTCCTAGCTTATTTAATTTTGGTGCAATTCCATTGTCAGACTGATATTTTTGAATAAATTGAATTTGGTTAATCGGCACATACAATTTACCACTGCCTGCAAATTGAATTGTAATGTAGTCGCGGCTTACTCCTCCACGCGTTTCAGTTGTCATTCCGACAAAACGCCCAATTCCATGGTGAATATGAACCAAATAATCACCAACTTTTAATTCTGAAAAATTAGTTATTTTGCGCGAATTCTTATCTAGAAAATTGCTGCGACGACGTCTTTTTTTCTTAGTTGTAAAAAGATCATTTTGACTAATTAATGTGATATTTTCATCAATTAAATCAAAGCCCCGACTGAAACTATCGTTAACTAAATTAATTTTATGAGCAACAATATTATCTTCAACAACCGTTAAATCTAAATCTGCTGCAATTTTTTTGAGCGTTTCTCTTTGTGATTTTTCTGGCAAACTCAAAATCAAAGTTCTATTTTGGGCAGTTGACTCATCCAAAAACATTTCAAACGCTGGTAATCGATCAACAAAATTTGGAGCGGCTCTGCTAATAATATTATGAACTGACTTAAACGAAATTCGTCCAATTCCACGTTTTATATTCGCTAAAAATACTTGACGGTTTTTTAACCCGCGTATTAAATCGACCACACTTCTTTCACAAAAATCCGACTTAAAATAGTGATTTTCTTGGTTCAAATTATCCTTCAGCTGCACCAGTTGATCATCTATTCCACCCAGCAAATCAAGAATATGAGCATACTCAAAAATAAAAAAAGTAGCTGACTTTGGTAAATAATTAAGAATAGTTTGATTGCCAATTATTTTTTCTAAGTAAGGAAAATTGAATAACGGATGTTCGCTATTCAAATATTCCTTCAAATAATTTTTGAGTTCTGAAGATTCTTTTGAATTCAAAAAGTTGTCGATATCTTTTTGTTTAATAATTCGATCCGTTACTGGCGTAACCTGTGCATTTGTAATCTGATCTAATGAACGCTGGGTATCAAGATCAAAAGCTCGAATGGAATCAACTTCTGTATCGAAAAGTTCCAGCCTAATCGGATGATCTTCACCAAAAGTATAAAAGTCAATGATATCCCCGCGCACTGCGTACTCGCCAATTTTTTCAACCTGCGCAACTCTTTTTAACCCTGCCTGATTAAGCTTTTCAACAAGCTCTTCCAAAGAAATTTTACTGTTGAAGTTTAAACTAAAGCCAGCGGCTTTAAAATCAGTTGGACCAGTTATTGTTCTTATTAAACTTTCTGGAGTTAAAAAAAATACTCCTTTTTGTCCTAAAACAAGAGCCTGCATGAATAACGTTCGGGCCCTTTGATTTTCAGGAGATGAGGTCAAATCTTGAGAAAACAGAACTTCTTCGGCTGGAAAAACATAAATCTCATCGTTGTTAACAAAGTTGCTCAATTCATCCATTAACGAATTTGCTTCATCCATTGTCGGAACTAAAACAAAGGTTTGATCGTCATGTAAAAAAACATCACGACTAAGGATCAGGGTTGAAATTGAGCCCTGAACTCCGGTGAAAAGATGCCGTCCAGTTTGTTTCAAACTTTCATCAATGGTGGAAAAAAATCCATTTTTTTCCAAAAAAGCAAAAATATTATTGTTAATTTTCATTTCTAATTAAATTTATTCATCAGTTCATCAACTGTCGTACCTTTAATAAAACTAGCAATTATTTCTGAAGAAATTTTAATTGCTTCATCAATTTTAGGTGATTCATCCACTGAAAAACGTCCTAAGACCCAATTAATGACATTTCCATTTTCCGGGTGATCCGTTCCAATCTTTAAATTGACAAATTCCTTTCCTCCTAAAACTCGCATAATATCCTTAACTCCGTTGTGTCCGCCAGGAGAATGTTCGACTTTAATTCTAATTTTTCCCGTTGCAAGATCCATATCATCATGGATTACTAAAATATTTTCACTTTCAATTGAAAACTTTTCGCAAATATATTTTACTGCTCGGCCAGACTCATTCATATAAGTTAGAGGTTCTAAGGCAATGAACCGATGACCATCAAGATTTAATGATGAATAGCGTTGATCGTTTTCATTTTTTTTCCAGTTAAATCCGTGTTCATCTAAAAAAGATTCTAACGTCATAAAACCCACGTTATGACGCGTATTATCATACTTCTTCCCAGGATTTCCTAGGCCTACAATTAATTTAGTCATGCTCTTATTATAAACCAGATTGATTTTTTGATCTGCTCGTTTTCACTCCATCTTTCAATCAATTATGCTATACTATCACTGTTAAACAATTTCAAAGGAGATAATTTGTATTGGCAAATTTAAAAAACGATCGTCAGAAAGTTATACTTGTAGGTGACGGAGCTGTTGGTTCTAGCTATGCCTACGCATTAGTTTTACAAGGAATCGCAAGGGAACTCGGAATCGTCGATGTTTTCAAAGACAAGACTCAAGGAGATGCAATCGATCTTTCGAACGCTTTACCTTACACTTCACCTAAAAACGTTTATTCTGCTGAATACAGCGACTGTAAAGATGCAGATATTGTTGTTATCACTGCTGGTGCTCCTCAAAAACCTGGTGAAACAAGATTAGATCTTGTTGCAAAAAATTTAAAAATCTTAAAATCAATTGTTGAACCAATTGTTGAATCTGGTTTTAAAGGAATTTTTGTCGTTGCTGCTAACCCAGTAGACATTTTAACTTATGCTACTTATAAATTATCAGGGTTCCCAAAAGAACGAGTAATCGGCTCTGGAACTTCTCTTGATACAGCAAGACTTCGTCAAGAAGTTGCTAATTTGGTTCATGTTGATGCTCGCTCGGTTCATGCTTACATTATGGGTGAACATGGCGATACTGAATTCCCTGTATGGTCACATGCTAACATCGGTGGCGTCAGAATTTCGGAATGGGTTAAAGCACATCCAGAAATTGATGAAAGTAAATTAGTAACAATCTTTGAAGATGTACGTGATGCAGCATACAAAATCATTAAACTAAAAGGCGCAACTTTCTACGGAATTGCAACTACTTTAGCGCGAATCACCAAAGCAATTCTTGATGATGAACAAGCAATCTTGCCATTATCATGCTACATGGAAGGTCAATATGGTTTACAAGATATTTATATTGGTACCCCCGCAGTTATTGGCCGTAACGGAATTACTTCTGTCTTAGAAATTCCATTAAACGATCACGAAAAGCAAAATATGAATCATTCTGCAGAACAATTAAAAGAAGTAATCGATAAATCTTTTAATGAATAATTAAGAAATATTTTCATTATTTTCTGAAAAGCGTCCGTTTTATTGAACGCTTTTTTTGTTTTACTCTCTATTTTAAAAATTTTATTTAATGCTAGAATGGATCTATGGGTAAGAACATGGAAACAAAAATTCAACGACCAAAAGTTAATTCGAAAAAACAAGGATTTAAAAAAGGATCTTTCTTTCTAATTTCGATCTTCGGAATTATTATTGTTAGCACCTTCTATTTGCTATATTCGCTTAACTTTCAAAACAATTTTATGCCTAACACTCAAGCTTTTGGGGTTGATATTTCAAATAAAGACGTAAATGAAGCAGCTGATCTTCTCCATTCCAAATTAGACAACATGGAATTTAAGATTTATGAAGATAGCTCGGTCGTCTACACTATTACGAGCAAGGAAATTGATTTAAAAAAGGATTATCATCCTTTTTTAAAAGATTTAATGAAACGTCAAAATCCTGCACTTTGGGGCGTAAAAACACTGGCTTTTGCTAGTAATAATGATGAACATTCCAATGATATTAAACTGACAATTAACAACGAATCTCTAAAACGGATTGAGGATAAACTTAAAACTAATCTGAGTAAAGATCGTAGCGCACCGGTTGATGCCAAAATTATTCGCGATGGCGATGAATATAAACTAGTTAAAGAAATCGATGGAAATACTATCAGTTTTGCTAAACTAGAAAATAAAATCAGAAACAATATTAATAATGCTAATGCTAAAATTACGATTGAAAAAGATGACTATGAGCAACCGAAAATTCGCGAGAATAATTCTACTTTGCAGAAAAATTTCAAGCAAATTCAGTTAATTCAAGGAACAAAAATCACTTACCAAGTTGCCAATAGTGCAACAATTGAGGTGCCTAAAAGTGATATAACTAATTGGATTAATTACGATAATAATCAAGTTGACCTCAATACTCAAAGTATTTATAACTACATTAGTAATATTAACGGTAACTATTCTACTGTTGGAATTACCCGCAATTTTAAAACTAGTGACGGGGCCATGATCAAAGTAAGTGGTGGAACTTACGGCCGTCAAATTAAGGTAAACGATGACACTGCTCAATTTAAAAACGCCCTCCTAAAGGGGGCGACGACCAAAATTACTGCAAGCGTAATTGGTCAGGGTTTAGATGAAGCTAATCCCGATAACATTGGCAATACTTACGTTGAGGTAAGCAAGGCAAAGCAACATGAGTGGGTTTACGTTGATGGAAAATTATTTATTGATGCAAATATTGTTACCGGTAAACCCAATAAGAAAAACGATACACCCACCGGCACTTTTGTAATTTGGAATAAGCAAAGTCCAAGCGTTTTAAAAGGTTTTAACGACGACGGAAGTCGTTATTCTTCACCTGTAACTTACTGGATGCCAATTGACTACACTGGTGTTGGCCTTCATGACTCACCGTGGCAGCCAAAATATGGCGGTGATTGGTATGTTAATAACGGAAGTCACGGATGCATTAATAATCCACCCGATGTAATAGCTAAATATTACCCTGTACTTAAGATCGGAACTCCCGTAATTATTTATTAGTTTTTTGAACGACCAAAAGTCCATCTCCCACTGGTAAAAGTGTGGCGATGGATTTTTTTTGTGCCAAAACTTCATCTAGTAACCGATTAAGATGCCGATGAATACCCTTGTTGCGATGTTTAATTTTGGCCTCGGGCTTCAAAGTGTCTCCTCCTTGAAAAATATCATCAATCAAAATCAAACCATTATTTTTCAAACTCGGAAAAAAATGTTCAAATTGTTCAAGATACTTTGCCTTAGCCCCGTCAAGAAAAATTAAATCGAACTCTGATGACTCAAAACTTTCATAAAAATTAGCAGCATCGCCATCAATGATTTTTATTTGAGAAGTAAGGCCAAATTTCTGAATATTCTTAACCGCTTGTTGATACATCACAGGATTTCTTTCAATTGTGACGATCCGTGTTTTAACCGGGTTTTCAAGCGTCATCAAAATAGCAGAATAGCCAACCGCTGTTCCAATTTCTAAAATTCGTTTTGGTTGATGAATTTTGAGTAAGAGACGTAAAAAAGAAGCAGTTTCCAAAGGAATGATCGGCAACCCCTTTAGTTGTGCTTCTTTTCGTAATTCGATTAATTTAGGGTCATTTGTCTCACTTAAATGCGATCTAAGATACGATTGAATCTCTGGATCGATAATTGGCCGATCCATCATTTCATTTACCATCTATTTCTCCTATAATTACTCTTCAATTTTATTGACCGCAATCCGTGGCACTCTTCTTGAGATTGTGGTCAAAATTTCATAAGGAATTGTTTTAGCGAAATCAGCTGCTTCTTCAGCAGAGATCTTCTTACTTCCGCTATTGCCGATTAATGTAACTTTCGTTCCAATAGAATAACACTTAGAAACCTTAATCATTAATTGGTCCATCGTTACACGCCCAACAATGGGACAAAATTCGCCTTCTACTAATAAATTAAATCCTTGCATCCGGCGTAACCATCCATCAGCATAACCAATCGAGACTGTAGCTATATACTCATCTTGAGGCGCGGTATAAGTTGCACCATAACTAATTTTTGTCCCTTTCGAAACTTTTTTGATAAATGAAATTTGGGACTCAAGACTCAAAACTGGTTTAAACTTTTGCTCAAGCTTTTGCGGCTTAATAAAAGGAGAAATACCATAAAGAGCAACGCCTAAACGCAAGGAATTGGTGAAATCATCATCTTCTTCTAACAAGCTAGAAGCACTATTCTCGCAGTGCAAATATTTAACTTTTTGCTTAAACCCTTTAGCCAACAATTTAAATCTTTTTTGCTGCTCATGATAATACTCATCATCAGCATCAGCTGTCGCAAAATGTGTGAACATTCCCTCTAGCTCTATTTTATCGGAATTATCCTGAACAAACTGAAAAGCTTGCTCAAGTTCCTCTATCCTAGTCATCCCAATCCGGCCCATTCCGGAATCTATTGCAAGGTGAACCTTTAACTTATTAGGATTCGTTGAGTCCAAATATTTCACTACTTCTTGAAGCCAAGCAAGCGACGGTGCGGTCAGGCTAATATCTTCTTTTTGAGCAATTGCTGCAGATTTAGCTTCGCTAGCTCCCAAAACCAAAATTAGATTATTAAAACCAAAGCCCCTGATTTCACGCGCTTCATCGACATAGGCGACACAAAAACCAGCTGCTCCCGCTTTTATAACGGGTGCACAAACTTCCCTTACTCCATGACCATAGGCATCAGCCTTAACTGCAACAAAAATTTTCTTCTTGGGATGAAGATTTTGCACTAATTTAAAATTATCATAAATTGCTCTTTGATCAATCAAAGCTTTTGAAGGTATAAAATCAAATTTCATCTTTCTCTTCCAATATCACTTCTGTCATAACCAATTCATTAGTATGACTAATTGAAATATAGCCAACTCCTTTAAAAGGATGATACAAAAAAAACGGGTGCCCGTTTGCCTGATTTAAGATTGCTAAGTCTTGAAACCCAACAGAGCCAAGTCCAGTCCCAAAAGCTTTCGCATAACTCTCTTTGGCACTAAAACGCCCGCCTAAAAATTCCACTCGTTTTTCTACAGTCTGATACGTTTGAAAAATTTCCAACTCTTCTTTAGTTAAAATGCGTTCGGAAAATTTTTCTCCGAATTTTTTCATCAAACGATAAACTCGATTCTTCTCCGTAATATCAACGCCAATTCCATAAATCATCAGGCTTTAGTTCGAATCACAAAATTACGATTCACTTTCTTTGGAGTTTTTGCCTGATTGGAAGATGAACGCTTATGATCTCGCTGACCGTATTTCTTTTGGTCACGATCATGATGATATGGTTTTTTGGAATTATAACGACGTGATGAACCATGGTTATATTTCTGATACCCTTTACCACTTGACTTCTTTTTCGACGGCAACGGACGCTCTACTGAAATACTAACTGGCCGATTTTTACTGCTACTCTTAGTATAACTTTGCAGCAAAAGACTGGCTAAAATCATCGGGTCAACTTCCTCAACCAATTTTTCAGCATATTTCTGATAATTATTGACATGAATTGAAGAAGACTTATCTTCAATAACCGAGACAGCATGATCTAACAGCTCTTTTTGAACCTTTTCAGCCGTTGGAGGCATTAAAGGCATCATCTTAACTTTAGTTAATTTCTCAATTCCTCTTAAATAATCCATTTCTCGCGGATTGACAAATGTAATAGACATCCCAGCTCGTCCTGCCCGACCGGTTCTACCAATTCGATGAACATAACTATCGGGATCTTGTGGGATATCATAATTGTAAACGTGAGTTACTCCGCGAATATCGAGACCACGTGCAGCCACATCAGTAGCTACCAAAATTTGAATTTCACTGTTTTTAAACATCCTTAAGACATTCATCCGCTTTTGTTGCGTTAAATCACCGTGAATCCCTTCAGCCTTAAAGCCACGAATCTTTAATCCGCGTGTCAACTCATCCACTCTTCTCTTAGTTCGTCCAAAAACTAGAGCTAATTCCGGTCGCTGTACGTCCATCAAACGAGTCATAAAATCAAATTTTTCATTGTCTCGCGCTTTTACGTAATACTGATCAATTAAATCAGCAGTTAATTCTTTAGATTTAACTTTAACAGTCACAGGATTATTCATAAATGCCGTCCCGATTTGGACAATATCCTGTGGCAATGTTGCAGAAAATAATAAAGTTTGTCTTTCTTTAGGTAACGAACGAATTATCTTAGAAATATCTTCTAAAAATCCCATATCAAGCATTTCATCAGCTTCATCTAAAACTAACGTCTTCAAATGCGAAAAATCAACAGTTTTTCGATTCATGTGATCTTGTAGGCGACCTGGAGTTCCTACTAATATTTGCGGCGGATTTTTTAAATCTCTAATTTGTCTTCCAATATCGGAACCACCATAAACGACCATTACTCTGATTTTTTTGTCATGACCAAGCTTTGCTATTTCATCACGGGTTTGGATTGCCAACTCTCTTGTTGGTGACATTATTAAAGTCGAAACAAAGTGGTCATTATGGTTAGCTTGTTGAATCGCTGGAATCCCAAACGCTGCAGTTTTTCCAGTTCCGGTCTGTGCTTGTCCCATCACATCTTTATTAGCCAAAGCGACCGGCATTGCTTGTTCCTGAATCGGAGTCATTTCCACATAACCGGCGTCATTAATTGCTGTTAAAAGTTCTGGTTGTAAATCTAGTTCATTAAATTTCAAAATTTCATTCCTTTAGTTTTTATTTATAATATTAAGGGCATACATCAAAATTCCGGCAGCGACTGAAACATTTAAACTTTCAGCGTGTCCTTTTGTCGGAATCAAAATATTTTCGTCAATTGTTGCACCTATTTCTTTGCTTAACCCATGTCCTTCGTTTCCAAGAACTAACGCATAAGGTTCATTAAGATCTAAATCTTGCACCTCTTTTGCCTGCTCATGAAGAGTTGTGCCAAGAACTAACTCACCCCAACTTTTGAGCTGCTCAATAAAAGGCATCGTTGGACCAATAACCACCTGTAGATGAAAGTTACTCCCTTGAGCAGATCGTAATACTTTTGGCGAGTATGGCGATACTGATTTCGGGCTAAAAAACACCCCCTGATAATCAAAAAAATCTGCCGTCCTAAGAATGGTCCCTGCATTACCTGGATCCTGTAATTCATCAAAAATTAGCCAATTACCAGGTTGAGGAGTTTCCTGACGAATTGGCATCACCGCAAAAATCCCTTCTGGAGTGACGGTTGATGATAAATATTTTGCTACCTGCTCACTAATTAAAGTAAAATGATCCGTTGATCCAGATAAATAAGCAGCAGCTTGCTCAGTGGCTAAAATCTCTAGCGGTTCTTGATAGTGAATCGCCTCGTCAACCAGATTGCGTCCTTCGATCAGGTACTTCTGTTCTTTTTTTTGATATTTGGAAGTCAGAATTTTTTTAATTAATTTGATGTGTTTATTTTGGATTGAATCTATTATCATTATATTTATTAGGAGGTTCTAAAATTGGAAACAGAAAAAATTATTTTTTCAGGTCACGTTCAAGGAGTTGGATTTCGCTATAGTTGTAAAATGCTTGCCGATCAACTCGGTATCACTGGTACAATTCATAACGACTGGAACGGATCGGTGATTGCAATTGTTCAAGGTTCGCCAGATGTAATTAACCAATTTACCCGGAACCTGCCCAATAAGATCTCTCCTTGGGCCCGGATTTCAAAGGTAGAAAGAACGAAAATATTAGACACTCAAGTTTATCATGATTTTCGAATTATATAAAATCTTAAATTCAAACTCCAGTATGATATAATATTTTCTTAGCACTCTATTTAGAAGGATTAACTATTGAAAAATAAAAAAATCATTGTTTGGTCATTGCTACCAATTCTCTTATTCTTAACCTCATGTGCTCGGCGCGCTAGTTCAGTGCGCAAGCCTCCGACGGATTTCTTTTATGGAACGATCTATAAATTTTTGGGAATCCCAATGCAAAATTCCATTATTTGGCTAGGAGATACTTTGGGTGGAAAGAATGGTTACGGTTTTGCAATTTTAATTATCACGATCGTGATCAATTTGATCATTTTACCATTAAGACTTAATCAAGCAAAAAAGCAAACTCTGCAACAAGAACAAATGCGATTATTACAACCGCAAGTTAACTTGATTAATAAACGGATGAAGCAAACCAGGGATCAAGCTGAGCAAATGCGACTTAATCAGCTTTTGATGGATGTTTACAAAAAGAACAATACTAAAATGATTCCAAGCATGGGATGTCTTGTTTTAATCATCCAACTTCCATTTTTTAGTGGTTTATTTTTAGGGATCCAGTACTCAGAAGTTCTCCAACACAGCGTTTTCTTCGGAATGAATTTAGGAAAACCCAATTTGTTAATCGTTATATTAGCGACGATAACTTATTTCATTCAAGGATACATGTCACTAGCAGGAATGAGTCCCGAGCAGCGTAAACAATCGAAATCAGTACTTGTAATCTCGCCGGTCATGATCTTCTTTTTCACCTTTGCATCACCTGCAGGACTTGGCCTTTACTTCTTGATTACCGGTGTTTTAGCTGTTGGACAGCAGGCAATTACCACTTACCTGATTTTACCTAAAATTCGCCGTCAAATTGACGAAGATTTGGAAGAAAATCCGATTGTCGAAGTCGTAACCGCTGAAACTTTTGAAAGTGACGAATTTCTTCAACCCGGATCTTCTGACTCTGATGAAAAAATTGGTAGCATCGACTCAGAGGAATTAAAAAAGCGAAATGCTGGCAAGCAACACTTTGACAAATAATTTCCAAGATAGCTCATCGTTAAAATGACGATGAGTTTTTTTCTAGCAAAAAACGCCTGATCGGCGTTTTATTATTATTGTTCTGGATACCATGGATAATGAAATGTTCCTTCTCGATCAACGCGCTGATAAGTATGCGCCCCAAAGTAATCCCTTTGAGCTTGAATCAAATTTGCAGGTAAAACTGCACTGCGATAAGAGTCATAATAAGTAATCCCTGCTGCTAAGACTGGAACCGGGATTCCTGCTTTAATCGCAATCGAAACAACTTTTCTAAGTGAATCTTGATATTGATCAGCTATATTTTTAAAATACGGATCCAAAAGCAAATTTTTTAAATCTGGATTTCTAGTAAAGGCGTCAGTAATATTTTGGAGGAATTCAGCTCGAATAATACAACCTGAACGCCAAATTTTTGCCATGTCGCCGTAATTTATATTCCAATCATAATGGTCAGATGCCGTCTTGATTTGCTCAAAACCTTGTGCATAGCTCATTACTTTACTGAAGTACAGGGATTTCTCTAACAAATCGATTAGTTCTTTTTTCTCATCTTCACTAACTGGTTCAACTTTTGGTCCGCTTAACTGCTTACTTGCAGCAACCCGCTCACTCTTTAGAAATGAAATATAACGAGCGTAAACAGATTCTGTGATCACTGATTGTGGAACACCTAACTCTAACGCATTTTCAGAGCTCCATTTACCAGTTCCTTTGTTTGCTGCTTCGTCTACAATTAAATCAACAATTGGAGTGCCACTACCTAGGTCGTCCTTACGAGTCAAAATATCCGCCGTGATTTCAATCAAGTAACTCTTTAGTTCGCCCTGATCCCAAGTTTTAAAAACTTCTGCACATTCTTCAACCGATAACCCCAGAAGATTACGCAAAATATTGTAAGTTTCTGCGATCAACTCCATATCGCCGTACTCAATTCCGTTATGAATCATCTTAACGTAGTGACCGGCACCATTTGGCCCAACATAAGTTACACAAGGTTTGCCATCATCAGCTTTAGCTGCCATCTGCTCAAAAATATCTGCCAATTGATCATAAGCAGATTTTTGTCCGCCAGGCATCATCGAAGGTCCATTTAAGGCTCCTAATTCACCGCCAGAAACTCCCATTCCAATAAAATTGATCCCTGATGCATCGAGTTTTTTGCTGCGTCTAATAGTATCTTCAAAGAATGTATTTCCACCATCGATCAAAATATCGCCTTGTGCTAAAAGTGGTAATAGTTGATCAATTACAGAATCTGTGCCAGCTCCTGCCTGCACCATCAAAATAATCCGCCGGGGCTGTTCAATACTTGCCACAAAATCTGATAAATCATAGCTTGCAACCAAGTTTTTATCTGGATGATCCTCAACTACTTTTTTCGTCCTCGCATCAGTACGATTATAAATTGCAACTGTGTGACCGTTTCTTTCAATGTTTAGGGCTAAGTTTTTACCCATAACTGCCATACCAATGACACCGATTTCTGCTTTTTTAGTCATTTTTCTCCTGATCTAACTCTTTCTTTAATTTTTCTAATTGATTACGTGTTTGGGCTGGTAAACTCTCGGATTTATCTGTCGGAGATTTAAAATCAGCTTCGGAAATAACTTGCCAATTAGTACCTTTAGGCATCAAATTTTCTTTTTGTTCTTCTTCAGTCAGAACCTGGGTTGGGACAGCCAATAAAATATAATCAACGACTGTATTATACAAATCTAAGACATTATTCTCAACGTCCGTAATAACCTGCTCTTCTTTTTCTCCGTCTTCCAATTCAATCTCAGGGAATTTGAAAATTTCATCAGCATTTTGAAAAATTTTCACTTTTGCTGGTAATAAACTACGAGTAGAAGGGACAATTAACTTTCCTTCAAGCTCAAAGTGAGCTTCAACGTACTTTCCGTCAATTGGTAGTAGTTTAATTTTCACCATAAACGGATCGCAAGCCTGGTAATCTGGCTTTCTTTTTTCAATTTCTTGGCCCAAATCAACCTCAGTTTCAATGATTGTTGGGCTTTTACGTTCTAAAACTTTCGCAAAATCAAAAACTAGTTTCATTTTGATTCCTTTCTACTTATTACTAATTTTGAAGGTTCAGTCTGCATAATAAAATCATAGAAGCGGTTAGCTCGTGCCTCTAAGCAAAAAATTTCCGAACGGGCATAATCTGAACTTTTGGGATTTGTAATTAAATCCACCTCATTTTTCAGATCAGCTAAATATTTCTGCCCTACCGAATTAAAGCCCCAGACTTCCACCATCTCAAAACTCCGAATAAAATCGCGGTGAATATCAAGTAAGAGGTAAAGATAAATCCTTTTAATTCGGGTTAAAGTATACCGTTTTGTTTTAACTTGATGAATAAAATCTTCGTAATCTTTAGCCTTTCGAATTGCTTGAAGAGATCGCTTCAAAAGCTCATCTGGTAACAGAAAAATTTCGTTTAAGAATTTGGGGTCTGTTAAAAGCAACTTAGATTTCACAATTGCAAAGGTCTTATCAAAACTATCTGGCGGTGTTTTGGCCAAAATTGAAACTGCTTCAGGTGGCATTAGCGTTTTAACTGCCTCAAAGTCTCGTTGTCTTAGAAGCAATCTAATTTTACTGCTGCTGACCTCACTAATTCCGCGCTTCAAAGGAATCAAGTCTAGTTGATAATTCAATTTAGCTGCTGCTACAGCATAATAAAATCCCAAGAGGTGATTAGCAGATTTAGGCGAAACTGAAATTGCTGCTAAATCTAGCGCCACATTATTCGCATAATTTTGATTTTTTAATTTCGGAACCAAAGGCGGCATTTTCAAAAATTCTTCTGCTTTGGCTCGGTAAGGAAAATCAGGTTCCTCACTCCCGAAAACTAAGTGGGTTACTCCCATTTTTTTGGCTACCTGAACGCTGCCAAAAGCAAATTGATCAACGGCTTGAATATTGTTCAAAAAAGGAATTCCGACCACTAAATCAGCGCCATAGGTTAAAGCCAGCTTGACCTTATCCTCACGGCGTAAAATCGACATTTCTCCTCGTTGAGTATAATTACCGCCTAAAATAATAATTGTTAGATCAGGCTCAACGATCTTTTTAGCTTCTTGCAGCTGCCACAAATGCCCATTATGAAAGGGATTGTATTCGGCAATAATGCCTAAAACTTTAAGATTTTTGACCAATGAAAAACCACCGTTTAGTCTCTGAATCAATTTCTTGTTCGCCAAAATTAGCAAGCGTTTGAATATTTTTAAATCCTGCAGCTTGTAAACTATCTAAATACTGCCACATTTCATAAGCGCGTTCCTGTTGTTCTTCGGTATATCGCTGGTAAGCTTTCAATTCTGAATCATATTTAAAAATGGTCAAATCGTGAATTACTGAATGTTCAAACTCCCCAGAATAGGTCGTCCACAACAAAGAATTTTGTTCGTCAGAGTAATTGTAGTAATAATTTTGATAAACTACATCGGTCTGATACGGAGTTATCACGTCAAAAAGAAAAATTCCGCCCGGACGTAAGACTTCAAAAACGCCTCCAAATACTGACTCTAATTCAGAAAAATCCAAAAGATAATTAAGCGAATCATCATAACAAGTCACGACATCAAAAGAGCCAAGTCCCGTTAAATCGCGCATATCTCTTTTGACAAACATAATTGAATCAGGATCATCAGTTAGTTTACTGCTGGCAATGGAAAGCATCTCCTCAGAATTATCTAGCCCCATGACCTTAAAGCCTGACCTTACCAACTGTAAAGAAAAATCCCCGGTGCCGCAAGCAAGATCCAATACTTTTTTACTTCCCATCGGCGCAAATCGGTTAGTAAAGCTTAGCCACTTATCATAGAGACTTTTGTCCATCAATTCATCATAAATGGTCGCAAAAGAATTAAACATTTATTGAAACACTCTTCGCTTCATTCCAAAGATTTTCTAAATTATAAAAATTCCTCTTCTCGGGCGTAAATACGTGGACTACTACATCACCATAGTCTAGTAAAACCCACTGTGAATCCGGTTTTCCTTCAACGCGCTTTACGGCAAAACCGTCTTGTTGAGCTATTTCAGACAGATCTTTCACTAAAGCCTCAATCATTCGAGGATTACGCACATCCATAATCATAAAATAATCTGCTAAAAAGCTCACTCCTGCCAAATCTAAAACAACAATGTCGTTTGCTTGTTTTTGATCAGCCTTTTTAGCCAGATCTTCAACTAATTTCAAAGTATTTACTTCCAATTTTCCTCCAATTTTTGTATCAAATCATGTAATTTAGAATTATTTGCATATAATGCATTATAAGTGTTTAACATTGCCGGATGAATCCGCGCTGATCGAATCATCATATATTTGATGCTACTTCTGATTTCAAATAACACTGCTGCGTCAAGATTCTCCTGGGCAATTTCCCGTGCCAGACAAACTTGTCTAAAATTGCGTTTTGGTTCAATGTAATCCGCCACAAAAACGATTTTTGCTAACTGGTCCATTCTTGGATCCGTGATTGTATGATATCTAATCGCATTCAAAATTTCTTCATCGTAAAATTCGTATTCTTGCTTTAAAAGATCTGCGCCCAATAATCCATGCCAAACTCCACGACTATAACTCAAAAGGTCAGAATCATAGTGTCCATTTTTAATCATTTCAACAAAAACTTCCGAATCAGTTTCTTTATAAAAATCATGTAAAAGTCCTGCTAATCTAGCTTTTTGGGGATCCACTCCGTTTTCTTCAGCTAAAGATTTCGCTGTTTTTGCTACGTTTAAACAATGATCAAATCGTTTAGCTGTTAACTTTTGTTTAGCAAGTTCGCTAAAGTAGCTAAATTGATCACAAACCATATAAATTCTCCTTTAAAATATATCTAAAAACTTGATCGGGCACTAGATAACGAACAGTCATTTTATTTCGAAGACGTTCTCTAATATCTGAACTAGAAATATTAATCGTTGGTACCTCAACCCAAGTAATCGGGACCTTCGAACGCAATACAAAATTATAGCGTCGTGTCCCTACCAACTTAACATAATCTAAAAGTTTCGTCGAAAAAGTACCCATACTGATTGAGTTGATAAATTCATTACCTGCAATCCAGTAATAATCAGCTGCTGGATTTTTTTCATGCAGCAAACGAAACATCTCTTCTAGATTTTTTGGCTTTTCAAAAATCATCCCCGAGTAAAGAAGTTCAAAATAATCGTTATCCCTGATGCTATCTTTGATCATGGCCAGACGGTGACAATCTTTTTGAGGATTATTTTCTGTAATGTCATGATTTGTAACCGGAATAAAATAAACTTTATCTAACTTAAGAAATTCCCGTACATTTTCAGCTACCACTAAATGTCCAATATGAATCGGATCGAACTTGCCTGTAAAGAGGCCGATTGATTTTTTATTTTGACTTGTTTTCACCTCTTCTTTTGGCAAAGTCAAAATTACATTTTCTCTTTTTCTTTTGTCCATCTTAATTACCCATCTCTATACGATTGCTTTTCTTAGAGACACCTTCAAAGGCTCTAAAAGCGTCAAATTTATTTTTGCTTTTTGGCTTACTGTCACCCATCCCATTGCCGGAAAAACAAGATCATACTTATAATTTGCTTGAAAAGTGTTTGTCCTAAATGAAGGCCTTTCTAACTTTTGTGGTGGAAATAAAAGATCTCCAACGTGATTAACATAAAAATCCTCGTTTTCACTAGTTTTACGCCGATGAATAACTACTTGTGAGTTAAAGTAAAAAACCAAAGAAATTTTGGGACCTTTTTTGTAATCTAACCAGCCTAATCCGCCAATAAAAATGCTTTGCCCTGCCTGAATTTGAAAAATTAATGGTCTAATTCTTTTCTGCGGTAATAAAATCTGCCAATCCGACAATGATAGAAAAGAAGGTGCTTGATTAGTTAATAATAACCCTGGAGTATCATACCAGGTTTTTGACCCATTTTTGAATGTCAAAAAATTTAAAGTCGTTCCCGGAAGAGATGAAATCGCAGGTTCAATAAATTTTCCAGCCTGACTTTTAATTAAAGCATTAATTAAGCTTGATTTACCAACATTTGCATTACCCACAAAATACAACTCTCGATCTTCAAGTTCCTGATTTAAAATCTGAGATAAAATATCAATATTGTATTTCGTTTTTGCGCTCACTGGAACAATGTAACGCAAGCTAATTTTTTCTCTAATTGCATGATTGCGCACCCAATCTTGAACTGCCGCAATCTTATAATCCCGCGGCAAATCCTCAATTTTGTTAATCACAATCACAAATTGGTTAGAAGCCGGAAATTGTTTAAGAAGCGCAAAGAACTCATCTGACAAATCAAAAATGTCGGTCACTGCAATGATCAATGAACCAGCTGGAATTTGCTTTAAGATTGTCGCAAAATCACTTGCTCCAATTTCTAAAGGAGTGACTTCTTTATAGTGCAACAAGCGAAAACACCGCTGACATAAAAGTGGACGCTGTTCGTCTAATAATTTTTCTAAAGTTTGCTGATTTAAATAGCCAGCCTGATTTTTTTGCAGGTCCTGTAACTTTGCCCCGCACCCACTACATTGAAAATTTTCTATTTTATTTTCCATTCAAGTCCCTTAGCCCGTTGAATTTGTTTCATAAAAGGCCGTTCAAAAAAGCGGTTAATTCTCGTATTCCAATTATCAGTTTGAACTAATGGATCCACCAGAACTGTCTTAATATTCGAACTAAGACCTGCAAAAAGATCTGTCAAAACTTGATCGCCAACTAAAATCACGTCCTGTTTTTTTAAATTCAACTGTTTTAAAGCCCGCCTAATCCCAAAAGGAGCGGGTTTCAGCGAAAAAGCAACAAATGGGACACCCAAATCTGCCACTGCTTTTTCAACTCGCTCTTGATTGTTATTAGATACAACAATAACCGGAATGGATGCATCCTTTAACGAATTAATCCATCTCTTAGCAGTTTGATCAGAATCTTCAAGATCCCAAGCAACCAAAGTATTGTCTAAATCCGTAATCACTCCTTTTATTCCGTGAGCTTTTAACGATATCGGATCGAGATCAGTGATTTTACTCGTCTTCCAAGTTGGATAATACCATTTTTTTGCTAAATCTCGTTGCAATATTTAATCCCTTTCACTTAAAACTTCTTTTTAATTTTAATACAATTTCTCAATTTCGCCAAAAAAAAAGCCAGAACTCCGCCTGACATTTCATAAATTTACCTGAAAATTAAATTTTAGCTCCCCTGAGGTTGCGTTTTTGGTTGATCAAAACCACTACTCGGCGGATTTGGTTGATAACCCGAATTAGCATCATAAGGCTGATTAGGTACTGCCGCATTATTAGGCTGATCACCTGGATAATACAAGCCTGCCCCGCCCAAATCCGAATTAGGCTGATTAAAATTATATGGATCAGCATAATTTTGAGAATTAATATTATTAAATCCCGAATCTACAACACTCTCAGCCTGTTGATCACCCGAATTAACTGGAGGATAACCGGCTTGGTCTGGCCCTTGAGCTACTGGATCATTAGGATTAACAAACTGTCCTTGCGACCCGCCAAACTGCTCATTTGCAGCTCCCTCACCAGCTTGATTTTGATCATATTGCTGAGTGAACTGACTTGCTTGTTGATCAAAATCATAATTCTGCTGACTTGACTGCGAATCGGCAGCAGGTTCAGCAACATCAAGCTTTAAATCAGGATTTTCACTTAACAATGATTTAGTTACATCGTCATAAGCCTGTGAAGCTTTATATTTCTTAAACTCATCAAAATTCTCTGAAAAATGCGATTGCAAAAGGTTGACCCAATTATCGTCGTTAGCATATTCAAGCTGTTGTTTAAAAGTATCGATTAAATCTTGATGAAATTTCTTTAATCCAGCTTCAATCACTTTACCTTTATCAGACAATTCTTGAGTTTCACCAATCGCCTCAGCCTGAATCTGATTAGCTTTCTCAGTTGCTGCTTTAAGAACTTTTTTAGCATCATTTTCAGCATCATAAATGATTCGATCTCTTTCTTTTTCAGCATCTTTTTTGACTCGATCTGCTGTTTGTTGAGCAATTAGAATCGATTTATTCAGTGCATCTTGTAAACCCGAAAAATACTTTACTTTTTCTTGGGCAGCTGATAGCTGATTTTTTAATGAAACATTTTCGTCTAAAGTCCGAGCATAATTATCGTTAATTTCATCAAGAAAATCATTTACCTCATTCTCGTTGAATCCACGAACGCTCCGACTAAAATCTTTATTTGCAATATCTTCAGGTGTTAGTACCATTAATAACCTCCAGGCTATACTTTTTGGTATTCGATCACGATTTTTCCTTTTTTGGATCGACCGATAACCCTATTTAATTTTATTCTACCAAAACCTCGGACCGTAATAAATTCATTTTCCGATAAAACATATGTAGTTTTGTTCACTTCCTGGAAGTTTACGAATACTTTACCAACTAAAATTAATTCTTGTGCTTTAGCACGTGATGTATTAATAACCTTCGCAACAAAAACATCAAGACGTAGAGATGGTATCGTATTTCTCACAGTAGGGGTGTCAATAACCGGATCAACAATTTGATCAAATCCAATATTTTTAAAATTTAAAACATTATTATTTATTCTCAACGAATCATTGAGAATAAATTTTACAATCGATTGTTTCACAATCATCTGAACCGTTTGGGAATTGATCAAAATGTCTCCAATCACATCACGGTTTAATCCTTTGTGCATCAAACTTCCCAAAACTTGCCGATGTGTAGGCTCAAAAAAATTATTTATCTCAGCCTCAAGAGCCGCTAACTCAAATCTTTGACAATCAACATCCTGTCTATCATCCAAAGGTGAGACAAAAACAGCTTTTCTTTCAGCTAACGAATATCCACCCCAAAATTCGACTTTAACGTTGCGACTATTTTGATCCCACAAATTTTGTTCAACTGGATTCAAAAAATTGCTAACGTAATTTCGCTCCTTTGAGCGAACCATCTCAACAATGTTGTAGATTTTACTAGTTGAATAATCTTTTTTTGCCATCAACTATCCTAGCAAGATAACCCGGAAAATCATCGCCCATAATTTTCTAATAACCTCGCACAAGAAAATTCCAATTATTGGTGAAAAATCTAGACCCATAATTGGTGGAATAATTCGCCTAATCATATTCTCCAATGGATCACTAAATCTTCTTAGAAGTTCACCAAACCGTGAATTATAAAGATTTGGTACCCACGATAAAAATGCACTTACAACAATTACCAACATGTAAATATAAATTAAACGATCACCAATTTTATAAAGTAAAACAAAAAATTCTTGACCCAAAAAATTACTCGCTATCGCTTAAATTAGCTTGAACTTCAAAATTATTAGGAGTACACAAATAAATTTGAGGACTAACCTTTTGGGTTACTCCGTCCATTGCGCAGGTTGCACCACTTAAAAAATCAATAATTCGTTTAGCTTGTTCAGCTTCAATTTTCTCAAAATTAACGACAATTGCAAAATTATCTTTTAATTTATTAACAATCTCAGCTGCATCACTATAAATACGTGGTTCAACCACAATAATCCGATTTTGAGCCATAACTGATTTTTTGGTCCCTTTTTGTTTGTTCATGGGAATTACTTTGTTTCTTGGCTCATCTTCAAGAGATTCTTCTTCAAAAGATTCCTCTTCATAATCTTCTTCGTCTTCAGAACCAAAAATATTTTTTAACAAACTTTTATTAAAAGCCATCTCTAACCTTTCTATACTTATCTGTGATTATTTCTTCTTAAAAAAGGTGGAACATCATCATCATCGTCATCATCATGATCAATTGGAGCTTGACCACCTTGAAATACTTCAAAATCAGGTTGATTGTATGACGAACGATCTTGCTCACTTTTATTATCTACTGTCGATGAATTAGAACTTTGATTAGAAAGCACCTGGTTATCTTGCCAATCAACAACCTGATTGTTTGTCTTATCTGAAGATGAATGTGAAGTTTCCTGTCTTCTTGGGCTTCCTTCAGAATCAATTCCTGTAGCAATCAAAGTAACCTGAATTTTATCTTCAAAGTTTTCATCGATTGAAGCTCCAAAAATCACGTTGACATCATTCGATGCTCTTTCAGCAACCGTATCAGCAGCCGCCTGAATATCGAAAATGGTCAAATTACTACCACCGACAATATTAAGTAAAACTTGTTTTGCCCCAGTAATATCACTTTCGAGTAATGGAGATGCAACAGCTGCTTGAGTTGCCTCGTCAATTGCATTGTCTCCGCTACCAGATCCAATTCCAATTACTGCTGTTCCCTGATTTTCCATCACAGTTCTTACATCATTCAAATCAAGATTAACTAATCCTGTTTCAGTAATCGTATCTGTAATTCCTTCAACCCCTTGCCGCAAAACATCATCTGCAACTGAAAAGGCTTCTTTTAATCCTGTTTTCTTATCAACAATTGATAACAAGTTGTCGTTAGAAATTACAACTAAAGTATCAACATTTGATTTCATGGCTGCAATACCGGTCATTGCAAACTGAGCTCTCTTTGACCCTTCAAATTTAAACGGCCGCGTGACAACTCCAACTGTTAATGCTCCAAGATCTTTAGCAATCTTAGAAATAACTGGGGCAGCGCCTGTGCCAGTTCCACCGCCCATACCAGCCGTTACAAAGATCATATCTGCTCCCTGAAGAGCATTTCTGATCTCTTCTTCGCTTTCAAGCGCCGCTTTTTGACCAACCTCTGGGTCAGATCCCGCACCAAGTCCACTGGTAATTTTTGGCCCCAGCTGAATATGTTGGTTTACTCTTGAAGAGGATAATGCTTGACGGTCAGTGTTAGCAACAAAAAACTCGACCCCTTTAACTCCTTCTTCAACCATCCGGTTAACTGCATTACCGCCGGCTCCGCCAACACCAATTACCTTGATCTTAGCGCCTTGTTGTTTTTCCGTTGTTTCCTCTTGATTATCCATTACTCCTCCACATTACTCAAATAAATTACGCAACCATTTACTTATTGAAGATATAATACCACTCTTTTTTTGGCTTTTAACCTTCTTGGGTTGAGAATTTTGGTCAATTTGCAAATTTTCTACCTGTTCAACCTCAACTTCTGTTGGAATTCGAGGTTGAACATTTTTAATATGATTAACATCTAAAGAATTTTCCAAGATCCGCTGGACTCGGGGCAATTGCCAGGTATGGATCACCATTCCATAGACAACTGTGTAAATCCGATTTCTCAGCCCAATCTGATTTGGCAAATAAACTTTAACATTTTTATCCAGAATTGAACTAATTTTTTTCTCAGTTCCAGGCAAAGCCGTATTTCCACCTGTAATCATGATTCCCCCTGGCAGGTCAAAAGCATGAGTTGCGATTAAAACCTTTTTTACTTGTTCAAAAATCTGCTCAAAACGAGCACTTATGATTTCTGACAAATACTTATCTCGCGTCTTAATTTCTTTCGATTGGTCAAGGGTTTTGATCACAAATGACTCATCATTTTTAATTTGCTGAGTTTTCAGACTTCCATAATCTATCTTAACAGATTCGGCATCTTTTTCACTGATTCGCAAAATTTTGGAAATATCATTTGTTACATTTTTGCCGCCTTCAAAAATTGTATCATTTCCAATCAATAAATTATTTTGAAAAATGCTCACGCTCGTTTGCCCACTACCAGCATCAATAACGATCGCTCCCATCTCTCTTTGCGCTTTATTTAACGCAACTTCTGCTACTGAAACTGGATTTAAAACTAAATTCTTGACTTTAAATCCAGCACCTTCAACACATTTTAAAATGTTACGAAAGATCGTACTTGGAATGGAATAGACTAGGCACTTAAGACTTAATCTGGTTCCAATCATCCCTAGAGGATCACTGATACCATTAAAATTATCAACCGAAAAGTTTTCAACGGCAATCCCGACAAAATCACGATCGCTTGTCCGATGTTCTTTTAGCATTTGTCCAACCAACTGTTGTAAATCATTTTCATTTACTTCACGCGGACTTTTGCTTAATTCAAACGATCCGACTAACTTTTCAATTGTTAAATAACCAGTGGGAATTCCCACTGTGACTTGATCAACCGGCACTTGCGTTTTCTTATCAAGATCGGCTTTGGCAGTCAAGATATCATTGATGGTCTGATCAATATCAACAACCATCCCCTTATTCATACCTTGTGATTGAGCAATACCAACCCCAATAACATTAATCTGCTTGTTGGCTGCTTTCATCGCAATAATCTTGATAAAGGAAGTTCCTAAATCAATCCCAACAAATGCCTGAGAATCATTCTCCAAATGATCGGCCTCCTACGGATTTTACTAGACTCATTCTAACACATGAAAAAAAAACTTTTCACTCTATTTTGCTGCTTTTACAAAAACTCCAACTTCCAAATCAATAATCAACTTTCCTTCCTTGCCCTTGATTAAGAAAGAATAGTCAGCAATTTTCTTCTGAATTGTGGTTAAATCCCCAATAACTAAATTACCATCATTCATATTTATTGTAATTTGATTAGGATTAACTTTTGAGTGGGTTAATTTTATCTCTGAAATATTACTCTTAACAGAAGGCGTTATTTTTTGATAAATTTCAGCAATTTGTTGAATTTGTTTCTTTGTTGAAAATTGATCAAAAATCGGACGATTCTGGTGAACCTTGCTTTTCAAGTGCGGATCTACAGCTCCGTTAGTTAAAACCGAACGAAAGCGATCTTTAACTTGGATATAACCAACAACATCAAACTCAGTAACTTTAATACTAACACAATTGAATTTATTTACACTTAACGTAATTTGATTAATCTGTGGAAGTTCAGATTTTACTCTATTTTCTATTTTTTGATTGCTAAGAAAAACTTTAAACATGCTTTCTCGCGCTTTCAATTCACTTGCATCAATTATTTCTTGGCTTGGAACCTCCTTATTTCCCTCAACACTAATAATTTTAATCAAATTTAAACCGTACAAGAAATAAATACAGACTGCAATCCCGATTAAATTTAGTAAGATTACTGAACCCAATCGTAAAATATAACTATTTTTATCTTTGCTAAAATCATTATTCTTTCTTTGCTTTTTCATCCACCAATTCTTTCATGACCTTAATAAACTGATCAGCTGCATCTCTTTGTCCCAGCTCAAAAGATTTCTCTTTCATCTCCTTCAAACGAATCGGATCTTGAATTAAAGAATTTATCAATTCATACAATTCAGGCGACGATAATTCGTTTTCGGGTAAGAGAATTGAAGCATTAACATCGGAAAGAGATTTTGCATTATAAGTCTGGTGGTCATGAGTTACATTAGGACTCGGAATCAAAATTGCTGGAACTCCAAGAGCGGTTATTTCAGCAATTGTTGTCGCTCCTGAGCGAGAAACAATCAAAGAGATTTGGGGTAAAAGCTGGGTCATTTGATCAATGTAAGGACAGATATCCACGTTTTCTTTTTGTCCAAGCTGCTTTAAAACATCTCGGTGTGAGTCGTAATATCGGCGTCCAGTCGCAAATATCAACTTAAAATTTTCAAAATCATATTCTGAAATCAATTGTTGAGTTATCTCATTAATCTTTAAGGCGCCCAGAGAACCACCAAAAATTAAAACTTTTGGCAGTGAGTTTTCCTGCGAATTTTCCTGCATCGAGGCTTCATAAATTTCTTGAGAACGAGGATTTCCAGTCCTCACAATTTTTGAAGCGGGAAAGTAGTTAGCAGCCTCGGGGTTAACAATTGCAACTCGATCAACTTTCTTGCCCAACCACTGATTAGTTAACCCTGGATATGAATTTGGCTCAAAAATGATCGTTTTAACTTTCATTTTTGCCGCTTCGAAAATTAGCGGAGCTGAAACGTAACCGCCAGTTCCAACTACAATATCTGGCTTAAATTTTTGAAGCAGTTTCTTTGATTGAGGCAAGGCCCGTAAAAATTTAAATCCGGTTTTTAAGTTATCAAGCGACAAAGAGCGTCTTAAGCCCTGAACATCAAGTGAAACAAAAGGGATCCCAAGTTCTGAGGTCAGCCTCTTCTCTAATCCTCGATCGCTTCCAACAAAAAGAATTTCTGAATTCGGACAATTTTGCCTTATTTTTTCAATTAAGGATAAGGCAGGATAAATATGTCCCCCCGTGCCTCCTCCCGTAAAAATTACTTTCATTTTTCTAGCTCTCGATACATTTTCTTAAACATTTTACCCCGTTCTTCAAAGCTTTTAAATTGATCCCAACTAGCACTCGCTGGTGATAAAAGCATTGTATCCCCTGCTTCAAGATGAGTAACTCCATCATTAAATGCCTCTTGCAAAGTATTGTTCATCACAATTTTAATGTTGCTTGAAGCAATTATTTTTTGTAAAATCTCTCTGTTTTCACCGAATAACTCAACTAATTTAACATTTTTTAAATGCTGTGCCAAGGCAGAAAAATTATCTCCCCGATCCATCCCACCTGCTAAAAGCACGATTGGCGCGTTTAAGCTATCTAAAGCAACGATTGTTGCCTCCTCATCAGTCGCCTTGGAGTCGTTGTAAAATTTACAAGAAAATTTTTCTCCCACGTATTCCAAACGATGCTCCACACCTTTAAAAGTTTGAGCTACCTTCTTAATAACTTGATTTTCGATACCTAGCAGCTTAGCAACTGTTGCAGCGGCAATAAAATTTTCTAAATTATGTTGCCCACGGATTAATAAATCTTCAATTTTGCAAATTTTTTCATCCTTGTAATAAATAGCTCTGTCAGATACATAGACAACAGCTTTTTGCGGGTTAGTTTGGGCACTAAAAAATATCAGTTGCGACTTTGCTTCTTTCAAGTAAGGATTCAAATCTTGATGATCGCCATTGACCACCAGAAAATCAGATTTAATCTGATTGGCAAAAATAAAAGATTTTGCCGCCAAATAATTTTCAAAGGAATGGTGGTGTTCTAAATGATGGGGGAAAACATTTGTTATCACCGCGATCTGGGGATGAAACTCCTGGGTAAATTCTAATTGAAAACTTGATGCCTCCACAACAATATAATCGTCGCTTTTTGCTTCTTGGACGACTTTTGAAAAAGGAATTCCGATATTACCTGCTTTAAAAGCATGACCACCTTGAGCCAGCTTGATCATTTCATAAATCAAAGTCGTCACGGTCGTTTTTCCATTTGTGCCAGTCACTGCGACCAAGTGAGAATCACAAAAACGAGCAGCAAGTTCCAATTCTGTCATAATCGGGATTTGGAGTTTTTGGGCAGTTTCCACGTACCAATTTTCTAAAGGAATTCCCGGGCTTTTAATTAATACATCCAAATGAAGCTTGGCTAATTCTTCTGCAGATTGACAATTAATCATTGTTCCAGATGCTTGAGAGTTACTCTGATCATCATGGTAAAAAATTTCTGCTCCGGCATGTTTAAGCAAATCAATTGCCGCCAAGCCGCTAAGGCCAAGTCCCAATACCAAAATTTTCTTATTTCTAAACGAACTGATGTTTTTCAATGTTAAACCTTCATCAAAATAATATATGTAAGTGCCACAATCAAAGTCAAAATATAACTAAAATAATTTATTTTTTCTTCTGACCAACCAGATAATTCCAAGTGATGGTGCATTGGAGCCATTTTAAAAACTCGTTTACCAGTAAAATGATGATAGCCAACTTGGATAATATCAGACAGCGTCTCGCCTACAAAAACTAAACCGACAAATAACAACGACCAAATCATTCCCAGTTGAATCGATGAAGCGGCAAGAAAAGCTCCAATTGCGAGCGATCCTAAATCGCCCATGAAAATTTTCGCAGGTTTAAAATTAAACCAAAGAAAAGCAACGAGCGTCCCAAAAAGCAATGAACCAATTATTAAAACCGACCAATTTCTTTTAGCAAATGCTACAATCAAATAAAACGAAATGACAATTAGTGAAGTTCCTCCTGCTAAACCGTCGATACCATCAGTTAAATTTACTGCATTTGAAAAACCGACCACCCAAATTAAACAGAAACCCAAAACTAACACAACGAAAAAACCTTTGTAATCACGCCAAGGCTGAACAGGGGAAATGAATAAATAGATTAAGCCCAACAAAAGTTGAAGAACAAATTTATCTCTGGCCCTTAAACCTAAATTTTGTTTTTGCGAAACTTTTTTAAAATCATCAATAAACCCAATTCCCGCAAAAGCCACTAACACAAAAACTATGCTGATCAAGCCCCTAACTTCTTGGGATAATATCAAACGGTACAAAACAATTCCAAGACCAACAACGGCAGGGATTGCGATAAACAATAAACCTCCCATCGTCGGTGTTCCGGCCTTGGTTTCATGCCAAGTCGGACCATCTTCTTTAATTTGTTGGACATCCTTGCTTTTTTTCAGAATTTTAATAAAAGGGGGATAAATGATGAATGCCAGTCCAAAACCCAAAATCGTTAAAGAAAGCAAGAATGCGTTATGCTCCATCAAAAGAAATACAGTACTATAGACTATTAAAATAATTTTAAATAAACGATTATTATTGATCTTCATTGATATTTTCTTTCAAATCCACGGTAATATTTTTTACAAAATCAATTGAACTGCCAGCACCCAAACTTTGATGAGTAACGTAGCCACTTCCATTAACTTTAATTGTTTTACCAGTTATTTGGCCAAACTTAATGACGTCGCTCTTAGACCAGCCTGTCAAATCAGGCATTGTCATCGCACCATTGGTCAGTAAAATTACTTTTTCACCCGCTATTACCCGAGTTTTAGGCAAAGGCAGCTGTTGAACTACTGAATTTCCCGTCCCAATGATTTCTACTTTTAATTTTTTTTGCTTTAATTCTTCAGCAGCCTCCTGCGGATTCTTAGTTGAGAGATCAGGAGTTACGATTTCTGAATTACTTAAAGTTTTATAAGACCGATTGTAAGATAGTGAGTACTTAACCAATGGAACGAAAACCTCACTTAGCATCTGTTCAGGCTGCTTTGTAACATTTTGCGGTTTTTTAAGTGAAACATAGAGAATGTAGCGTGGATCGCCTGCTGGATAAATTCCCATCACTGAGTACAGATAATCATTTTTGCCTTTCAGATAACCGGCTCCGTTTGATTGAGCTATTTCTGCTGTTCCTGTTTTAACCGCCACATCAACATCATCAACTGCATAAACTTTGCCGGTACCGTATTTTTCCGTAACCACTCGCCGCATTTCATTTATTGTTTCGCTTGCAGCTTGACTACTAATTGGTTGGCCCTTTTTTATTACTTTAAATTTCTTAGTTTCCCTCGTATTAGGATTATAGATTTTATCCACAATTTGCGGTTGAACCATTTTCCCACCGTTTGCAATCGCACTATAGGCTTGTATTAATTGCATTACTGTTACGTTAATCCCTTGTCCAAAAGAAGTTATCGCTTGATCAAGCGGTTGGGCAAATTGCAGGGAACCTGGATTTTCGTTTGGTAGAGTGATACCCGTTTTTTGGGTAAAACCAAAGCGATTAATATAGTCTTTCCAACGATCAGATCCAATTTCCTTTTCCAGAGTAACAAATCCCACATTACTCGAGCGAGCAAAAGCTTGCGACATTGGGATCACCCCCCAGCCAGAACGCTGCCAGTCATAAATTACGTTTGGTCCAACCTTAACCGAACCAGAATCGTAATATTGATTAGGGTTATAAACTCCCAGGTCAATTGCTGAACTCAAAGTCACTGCTTTAAAAACCGAGCCTGGCTCAAATCCATCTTCTACTAAATTGTCACGCCACATTTCTGAGAGACCTTTTAAAGTATTTGTATCGAATGAAGGGCGCTGAGTAGCTGCAACAATCTTGCCTGTTTTGGCTCCCATCAAAACTGCATCCATCGCCAAAGGCTGATAATTAACATTAATTTCATTAACTAATTTTTCTAAATACTTCTGAATATCTGTATTTAAAGTTAAATAAACATCCGATCCATCCTGGGAATTAACTCGATCTTCAATCGTTCGATTACCAAAAGAGGCACGCAAATTAGCTTTTCGTTCAATATACCCATTTTTTCCAGTCAGCTGTTTATTAAACTCCTGCTCAATTCCCAGGCGACCAACTAACTGGGGAGCTAGTTTTTCTGAGTCTTTGTTGTCCAGATCAGCAATTCCCACAATCTGGGAAGCAAAAATTCCCCCATTATAAAGACGTGATGGCCGTCTTAAAAATTCAACGCCAGTAATGTGGCGAGTTTTAATTTGTTCTTCAATTCGCTCTTTGGTTGAAACTGGAATATTATCGCCACCAGCTCCGAAACGAATTTGATAACCTTTTAGCTTTAACTGCTTGTTAATTAATTCTTTGCTGACTGGCAAATTGTCACTAATCAGCTGAATAATTTTTTCTTTATCGGTCACATAAAGTGGAATCTGCCGATCACCTTCCTGCTTTTTGCCTGCCCTTTTATCTGTAGTAACAGTAATTGTAAATTTACTGGAATCTTGCGAGATCACATTTCCAAGCTGATCAAAGATTCGTCCTCGATTGGCTGGTAAAATAGTCTTAGATTGATGAAGGTATTCTTGCTTTTGATTTAGATCAACCCCGCTTGCTCGATGAGTCGCAACAATCCAGACAAAACGTCCAACAAAAATCAAGAAAGTAATTACCACTATTGAGAGAAAAAATAAACCGAATCTTCTTCGGTTACGATAAGATAACTCACGGTGAGCATTATGAATAACCCGCTTTTTCATAAACTACTTCATCACATTTTGAACCCGATTTTCATCTAACTGAAAACCATATTCTTGCGCTAATTTCTCTAACCTTGAGCTATTTGTTAAAACTTGAACCTCAGAATTTAAATCCTGATTTTCTTGCTTAACTGTTTGAATTTGATTATTAACGTTATCGATCTGATAACTAATGGCAGAAGTCTTATTTCTTCCCAGGCAAATAATAAATAACCCTACAATAACCGATCCACAGCAAAGAAAGATTAAAAAGCGCTCAAAGAAACTAACTTTAACTGAACCAACACTAACATCTTTAGCAGCCGAGCGCTTTGCTTCGGCTGTTTTTGTCCCAATCGAATGATCAGGCAATGCATTTACTGGTATCGAATTACCGTTAGCACCATTAGCACCGCGATAAATAATATCTGAATCAATACTATTTTGTCTCATTATTTCACCTAAAACTGATCTTTCTAACTTTCCTAGCTATTCTTAGGCGAGCACTATGTGCGCGTCGATTTTGTTCTAATTCTTCTGTCGATGGTTTAATTGCCCGTTTATGAATAATTTCAAGCTCGGGCTTAACTTCTTCGGGAATGATCGGAATTCCCTTTGGATAAGGTTTCATTCGCGCCAGACTTCTAAAAGTTTGAGATACTAACTTATCTTCCAATGGTTGAAAAGTTACAACAGAGACAATTCCTCCAATTTCTAAAACTTCTAACGCTTGTTCTAATCCTTGTTTTAATGAACCATATTCATTATTAACTTCAATTCGAAGTGCTTGAAAATAACGTTTAGCCGGATGACCTTTTTTCCGTTTAACAGCCTCTGGCAAGGTATTTTCAATAATTGTCACCAAATCTATTGTATTTCGAATTAATTTTTTCTGGCGACTTGTTACAATTGCTTGTGCTACTTGATAAGGAAGTGGTGCATTACCAAACTGCTGAAAAATTCTTTTTAGCTGTTGGGCACTATAAGAATTAACCACCTCAAAAGCGGTTAATTCTTGGTCTTGATCCATTCTCATATCCAATGGTCCCTCAAAGCGGTAGCTAAATCCCCTTTTAGGATCGTCAAATTGGGGTGAAGAAACGCCTAAATCAAATACAATTCCTTTAATTGGAACTTGGATTATTTCGGCTAACTGCCCATAATTTGCTTGAAAGATTTTAAGGCGACCATCAGTAATTTCTTTAGCAAAATGTTTTTTGCCATAATCAATTGCTTCTCGATCTCGATCAATTCCAATCACCTGGCCATGAGTAATGTGGCGTAGCATTTCTCTTGTATAGCCGCCTCGACCAAATGTTGCATCAACATAATTAGAATTGGAATCAATGTTTAATGCCTCAACTGCTTCATTTAGTAGGACACTGCGATGAATAAACTCAGTCAAAATCAATATCCATCAATTTTTCTGAAATATCACTAATTTGAATTGTCATTTCTTCATCAACCTTTTCGTAAGTTTTGGCATCCCAGATCTCTACTCGAGAGTTAACACCTAAAATCACACAATCTTTATCCAAATTTGCGAAAGTAATTAGGTTTTGTGGTAAATTAACTCGACCTTGTTTATCAATTTCGCATTCGCTAGCTCCCGAGTAAAAAAAGCGACTAAAGGACCGGGCATCTTTTTTAGTTAAAGACAAAGTTGCCAATTTATCAACCAAAAGATCCCAAGATTTCTGTGGATAGATAAATAGACATCCATCCATTCCTCTAGTAACAATAAATATTTTACCAAGTTCATTTCGAAAATTGGCCGGAATAATAATCCGGCCTTTTTGATCTAATGAATGGCGAAATTCACCCATAAACATAGCTAATTACCCTCAAAAAAATTCTACCACAACCCTCCACTTCTCACCACGAGCAGAATCGATGTAACATAATTTTAACAAGAGAACGCCTGTTCTGAAAGACACTTACTCCACACCCGACAAGGTCTCAGCAAATACCAATTAAAATAAATTACTTAACTATTAGGCCGATAACAAAAAAAATTAAATACCACCAAAGAAGTAAAAAATTTAAAATTCGACGAATTTGTTTGATAAACCGTCGATAATTAAATGAATGAAAGGTTAGGCTATAAGAAATCGCAAAAATTATCGCAAAAATAAAAAACAAAAGAAAAAATACTGGTAAAATAGAATTTACGTATTTATCTTTTGTTTCCATAAACAAAGCGACGGTCAGCGGGGCCCAGACCCAATGACTTAATTTAACTTTGTACCTCGGTGCAATATTGATTAAAAAGATATTGATCGTACCGATTAAAACAACAAAAAGGATTAAAAGGATCAAACTCAGTAATTGAATTTTTGACATTACCTACCACTTAAACTAATATTTTTGATAAAATAAATTCCAAGGAAAAAAATTATGAAGAAAAAAACAAGTAAATTTCAAAGAATAACGACAATCGCAGTTTGGTTAATGATCATTGCCACAATTTCTGGCATTGTCCTCTCGGTCGTCGCAACAATTACTCAATGGTAATTATTTTTCAAATAGACTCGGACGAATTGCGTAGACGAGAATTAGGCACACGGCCGCAACGGCAAATGTTGCCAAAAAACTCGGTAACGTATAAAGAAATGCTGCAACCCAAATACCTCCGTGTTTAGGAAGCGTAAGGTATTTAGCGAAGAAGACGGCTGAGGCTGCCATGTGACAAAAATATTTTGCTAAACCACCAATAAAAATCCCGAGAAAGATAAAAAGTACGGAAAATGCGTGCTTTTTTTTGTTGACCGATAACTGTAGCGGCAAGTGAACAAGTCCCGCAAGGCCAATAGCTGTAAATGCTAAGATATACTCCAAAAATGCTTGTGATGGCGCAACTATATTGTTACTTCCAATTCCTCTTAAGAATAAGTCCAAAATCCCGAAAATAAAACCTGAAAGCAAACCGCTAGCAATCCCCCTTTTTAATGCCAAAAACACAATTGGGACAAATCCTAGGGAGATATTAATTGCTGAGCCTGCCCCCAAATTAGGCTTTAACATATTTAAAACCATTGCTAAAGCGGCAAAAAGTGCATCTTCCACGATGAACTTAATCGACAAAACACTTTCTTTGTTACTATCTTTCATTTTTTAATTCCAGCTTTTTCTGATAATACTCAACGATTTTAATCATTGGCAAGTATAAAATAACAAAATATATCAGATTAGTAAACAGCGTTACTGGTAAATAGAGCGAAATATATTGCAGTAACATCACATCAGTTAATCTCAAATAACTATTGAGCAAATAATAGATCGTACAAAATAACGTCATCGACAAAAAAAACGACGAAATAATGTAGATAAAATTATTAGGCAGATGATTTACCAACCATCGTAAAAAAATGGCAGCAAACACGTAAGAAATTGCATAAAAGCCAACAATCCCAGAATAAAAGAGATCCTCAACTAATCCAATAATAAGTGCTACCCAAAAAAAGTTAAAATTAATTTCAAAAGTTAAGATAGTGAGCCCTGCCAAAGCTCCTACCCATGAGATGCGTTCAGCCATAACCCAAGGAAAGGAGCGAGATATAAAACTAACTGCTCCATCAAGCAAAACTAAAATATACAAAAAAATAAAAGCTAGCGCGCTAATTTTAAAAATTAATTTTCTCGACATTTAATCTCCAACCGTCCGATCAATCACCGTTACCACTGAAAAATCATCAATATTGGTTGCTGATTTAACATAAATCATCGTTGAAAGTCCATAATCTTTTTTCTCAACTTTACTAACTTTACCAATCAGTAACCCTTTAGGAACAACTCCTCCTAAACCGGAAGTAAGAACTGAATCTCCCACCTTGACTTGAGCATTTGAAGAGACATCGCCAAAAACTAACGCATCTTCACTTTGGGAAAAACCGGTGATGACACCATTAATTATTTCGCCGCTATCGTTGGTAATCTGAGCCGCAAAGTGATTTGCCAATTTACTGTTTGAAGAAATCAATTCAACCTTAGAAGTAAAATCATTTACTTCCATCACCCGACCTATCACACCTGAACCAGACATCACGGGCATATTTTTCTTCACTCCATTGACACTACCCCGATTAATAATTAACAAATCTTGCCAATTAGAAGGAGAACGAGAGATTACCGCCGCTGTTATTTGCGAATAATCTGATAAAGTAGCATTTAACTGGAGCTCTTTTTTTAACTCTTTATTTTCCCGCTTTAAAACCGCTAACTTTGCTTGATTTTGCTGCAGCTCATCAATTTGCTTTTTTAAACGCTTATTCTCGTCATAAGTAGAAATTAACTCATGCTGAAATTTAAACCCGTTTTTAATTAAACTACTCGGTTCATTCACCACATATCCGCTTACGCTAATAACATCATCAGTGATCCTCAAAAGATATGGCGGTGTCTGCGCATAGTTAAGAATCCGAATCGAAAATGCAATCGATGCAGTGGCTAAAATAAACGATATTAAAATTACAATTAATCTTTTATTTGAAAAAAGTTTTGGCATTTGCTCTTATTTCTTTTTACTAGTTATTAATTCTTCCCAACCACCAATTACTGCACTATCAACAGGGTTAATTGGTGTTAAAACTGGCAAGTTAGTTTCTTTCATCAAGAATAATGGCAAGTCATTTAAAAGCGATCCACCACCATTCAAGATTATTCCATACTTCATTATATGATTTTGAATCACAAGCGGAAGCTTTTTGATAAATTCTTTAATTTCTTGACTCAAATTTCTAATCAATTGGCAATAAATTTGATCAATTAACTGACTAGAAATATTTAAATAGATTGGCAGGCCGGTCTTAACTTCGATCGCTTTAACTTTAATCGTAGTAACTTTTTTGCCAGTTGTTCCAAAATTTCTTTTCAAATACTCGGCAGTATTATTACTTAAAATTGCTCCGTAATTATTAATGAATTCTTCTTTGATTAAATAATTAAATCGATCACTTCCACTACCAATTAGTCTCACTCGCAGCCTATCACCCACAAAACTTGCTAAACTAGTTTGCCTGGCACCTAGATCAACCAATAAATATTGACTGACTTTGAGCATTTCATATTTTTCCAGATAAACTGCAACTGCATGCAATTCTTCATCTACGTAAACTTGATTGACCCCTAAAGCTAAAAGATCCTCTTTTAAAAGCTCTTTTAATCGACGGTTAGGAAAATTAGGAATTGAAATCATTAATCTTATTTGATCTAAAGGTCCAAATTTCATTAAGAGATTTTTGATGAAATAAAGTAATGCATCATAATTTTTTAAAAAATTTCTTTTGAAAGGCCGAATATTAATCCGACTCGCTGGTGAGCGTCCTACTAATTTCTCTGCTTCTAAACCATAAGATATAAACTCTTTTTGTCTTAGATCATAGGCTACCACTGTCGGTTCTTTCAAAAGATTGTCAGTTTTGTCATACTTAACAGTAGTATTGACCGATCCTAAATTCAAAGAAATATTTCTATATCGACGTTTAAACATTTATCATATCCTTAATTAAATAAGTTTTCTTCACGCAAAGACAAATACCTTTTAGAGCCTACAACTAAATGATCGGTAAATTCGACTCCCATAATCTGAGCAGCCTGAGCCATCTTTTTGGTAAAACGCAAATCTGCCTTAGAAGCAATACATTCACCACTTGGATGATTATGAGCCAAAATAAAACTATGCGCATGATACTTTAAAGCACAAACTAAAACATCACGCGGACAAGCGATACTAGCATCCAGGGTCCCTTTGAAAATTATCTCACTTTTAATCAATTTTTTGTTAACGTCCAGAAAAAAACCAACTAAACATTCTTGATAAATATTTTGAAAGAAACTTAGTGATATTTCGCCAGCATCTTTACTCGTAGTAAGCTGACCAAATCTTAACTGACAGTCTTCAAAAACTCGATTCCCTAGTTCAACCGAAGCCAATAATTTTAAAATTTCCTGATCATTTAAAGAGGTTTTTCTACTCAACTGTTCAAAGTCTAGAAAAGCTAAATCTCTTAAAGATAAACAGATGCCTAATTCATCATCAATCAAACTTGGTGTACCTAAAATGATTTTAAGCAAATCTTCATCGTCAATGGCTGCAAAGCCATATTTTTCAATGTGCTTTTCTAATTTTAACGAATCCATCAATTACGTAACTCCCTTATATATTCTTCTAATATATAAATTACGCAAAAAAATGATTTTTACTAAATGTTTTTGATTGAATTTAACTGTTGTTTTGCCGCAGCCAGTTTTTCTTCAATTTCTTGGCGGATTTGTTTCTGTTTGTTAATCTCACTTTCTGGCGCTTTAGCTAAAAATCCTTCATTACCAAGTTTTTTCTGAATTTTTTCTAAATCCCGATTGAAATTAGCAATTAATTTATTCAACCGAGCTAATTCGGCTTCTTTATTTACTAACCCTGAAAGTGGAATTAAAACTGTCCCTCCAGTGATAATACCATTGGCTGTTAAGAAATCTAATTCCAAATCCTGCTTAATAATTAATTTATCGGGATTAGTAAAGCGTTTGAGATAATTTTCGTTTTCCCTCAACAATGATTCTAGCTTTGAGTTGTTAACTCTAATATACAGATCAATCGGTTTACTTAAAGCAACTTGGTGGGAAGCACGAATATTTCTAACTGCCTTGATAACTTCAATCAATGAATTAAGTGCAAGAATCGCTTCATCATCCTCGAACTGTTCACAGACGACCGGATAATCTTCTTCCATAATTGAAATTTTATTTTTATTGAGTTCTTGATAAAGACTTTCTGTGACAAACGGTAAGATTGGATGGATAAGTAATAAAATATGGAACAATACATATGCGAGATGTTCTTGCTTGGCTGCTTTTAGCTCTTCATTGGAACCATACAGAGTATCTTTTGCCATCTCAATATACCAATCACAAAAGTCATCCCAAATAAAATCATATAGAGCGCGGCCAACTTCACCATATTCAAATTTTTCAAATAATCTGGTAACTTTCTCCGTCACCTGATTTAAACGGGCTAAAATAAAGCGATCAGTTAAGTCTGCAGGCAAATCTTCTGCCAATTCGTAAATATTTTCTTTCCCGCTAAGATTCATCAGAACAAAGCGGCTCGCATTCCAAATTTTGTTAATAAAATTCCAGGCTGCATCCATTTTTTCAGTTTGGAAACGAATATCTTGACCAGGAGTCGATCCGGTTACAAAAAACCAGCGCAAGGAGTCAGTTCCGTATTGATCAATTACTTCCATTGGATCGATCCCGTTACCTAATGATTTACTCATTTTACGTCCTTCGGCATCCCGAATTAACCCGTGCAACACAACATTATTAAATGGGCGCTGACCTGTAAATTCAAGACTTTGAAAAATCATCCGAGCTACCCAGAAGAAAATGATGTCGTATCCAGTAACCAAGGTATCGACTGGAAAATATTTTTTAAAATCAGGATTTTCCGTATCAGGCCAACCTAGCGTAGAAAAAGGCCATAACGCGGAAGAAAACCAAGTATCTAGAACATCTGGATCTTGCTCCCAGTTTTCAAGGTCAGCTGGCGGATTAACTCCCACATAAATTTTACCGTCAGTTTTGCGATACCATGCAGGAATCCGATGACCCCACCACAATTGGCGAGAAATTACCCAATCGTGAACGTTTTCCATCCACCGTAGGAATGTTTGTTCATACTTGGGCGGAAAGAAATTAACCTTGTTTTTGGTTGATTGATTATCAATTGAGAACTGAGCTAATTCTTTCATCCGGACAAACCATTGGGTCGACAGTCTTGGTTCAACCTGAACATGAGTCCGCTCTGAATGTCCAACGTTATGAATTAACTCCTCCTTTTTGACAAAAAATCCCGCATTCGTTAAATCATCAATAATTGCTTTACGTGCTTTATAACGATCCATTCCTTGATATTTACCAGCTTCTTCATTCAAAGTAGCATCTTTATTCATGATGTTAAGCATTTCTAGATGATGCCTTAAGCCAATCTGAAAATCATTAGGATCATGAGCCGGTGTAATTTTAACTACGCCAGTTCCATAACTTTGATCAACGTAATCATCGCCAACAATCGGTAATTTGCGATCGAACAATGGCAAGATCAAATTCTTACCAATCAAATCTTGATAGCGTTCATCTGCGGGATTAACTGCAACTGCAGTATCGCCTGGAATTGTTTCAGGACGAGTAGTCGCAATTTCAAGGAAACCAGAGCCATCTTCCAAAGGATACTTAAAATAATAAAGAAAACTTTTTTCTTCTTCATAAACTACTTCAATATCAGAAAGTGCGGTCTGAGCTTTTGGATCCCAGTTAATGATATATTTTTTTCGATAAATCAATCCTTTATCATAAAGATCGACAAAAACTTTTTTGACTGCCTCCGACAAACCATCGTCAAGAGTGAACCGCTCCCGTGAATAATCAAGCGATAACCCGAGCTTTGCCCACTGTTCTTTAATTACTGCAGCAAAATCATCTTTCCAGCGCCAAACTTCATCTACAAATTTATCGCGTCCTAAGTCATAGCGCGAGACTCCTTGTTCTCTAAGCTTAGCTTCAACTTTTGCTTGGGTTGCAATCCCAGCATGATCCATCCCCGGAAGCCACAAAGTATCAAATCCCTGCATTTTCTTTAAGCGAATTAAAATATCCTGTAAAGTCGTATCCCAGGCATGGCCTAAATGCAGCTTACCAGTAACATTTGGTGGAGGAATTACGATGGAGTATTTTTTCTTCAGTGTCTCATTCGGTTTAAACTCATCATGATCAAGCCACCATTGATAACGGCCCTTTTCAACCTCAGTTCCGTCATATTTTTTTGCAATTTCTCTATTTTCTTTATCCATCTAATCTCCCTCTAAAGCAAATTCAAAATCTGCTCTTCTTCTCCGTTTAAGTAATTATGATCAGATTCAATATTAGTGATTTCTAAATGTTCTAACGCATCGTTAATTAATTCATCGACTTCGATTAATTTTTCATACTCCTGAGCCTGAACTAAACGTGGCTTGGTTTTCGGTTGAGGCGGAGCAAAAATTGTACAACAATCCTCAAAAGGCATAATTGAAAGTTCAAAAGTGTCGATATCTTTTGCGATTTTAATAATTTCATTTTTGTCAAATGAAACTAGCGGTCTGATCACTGGCGTATTTGTAACGTCATTAATTGCCATCATACTTTCTAAAGTTTGTGATGCAACTTGACCCACCGATTCACCAGTTACAATTGCTAAACCGTGCCTGAGCTCGCGAATCCGATCCGCTATTCTCAACATCATGCGCCTTTGAATCGTCATCAAATAGCCTTCTGGCACCTTTTGCTTAATATTTTCTTGAATTTTTGCAAAAGGAACTGCAATAAATTGAACGCTCCTAGATCCAGTAAAAGGGATTAACTTCTTAGTTAATTCTTTACTTTTAGCGAGAGCCTGCGGCGAAGTATACGGTGGCGAATAAAAGTGAATCATTTCAACCCTCATTCCACGTTTTAAAGCTAGATAAGCTGCAACAGGCGAATCAATCCCGCCAGAAAGCATTACTTGAACCAACCCTGCTGTCCCCGCTGGCATCCCGTGCGCTCCAGGAATTACTTTACTATAAAGATAAGCAGCGTCACTTCTGATTTCAATGGTCAACTCCAGATCAGGATCATGTACATCAACAGTTAAACCTGGATGTTTCTCTAAAATTAAATCCCCAATCAAATTGTTCATTTCAAAAGTTCCATGCAAAAAGTCACGATTACTCCTCTTGGTGCGAACTTTGAAGGTTAACGCATTTTGACCAGTATTATTAACAATAAAAAGCGCAGCAGCTTTTATCTCATCAACTGATAACTCTACTCTTACAACTTCACAAATATTCTGAATTCCAAAAATAGTCTGTAATACTTTAATGATTGGTTCAGGATCTTCATCATTTAAAATCACGTGTAAGTGATCACGGGTTGTAACAACTTTTACCTGAAAATTAGCTAGTTTTGTTTTAACATCTCGGCGTAAATGTTCAATAAATTGACCGCGATTTTTACCTTTAGTAGACAATTCGCCATAGCGAATCATTAATTCATTATATTTCATTAATTAATTACCTTGATGTCGTCTTTCATTTTATTTAAATTATTGATAAAAATATTCATTTCATCAATTGTATTTTGAGAACCCAAACTGACCCGTAAAGCTCCTGTCATCACTTCTTCTGGCAGATTCATTGATTTTAAAACGTGCGAAGGACGATGATTTTGTGAAGAGCACGCACTCGTTGTCGAAAGATAAATATCTTGACTTTCAAGATAATGAACAATAGTTTCACCTTTAACACCCTTAACTGCAAAAGAAATAATCGATGGTGTGTAAATTGGCGAATCTTTTGAAACAACATAAAAACCGGTGTTCTGGTTTAAGAAACTAAGAAGTCTCTTTTTCATTTCATGATATTTAGTCTGAGTCACCTTAGCATCCGCAACTTCTAGTCGAAAAGCTTTTACCATTGCAGCAATCGCTGCGACATTTTCAGTTCCACTGCGGAGATTTTTTTCCTGACCTCCGCCACTAATAATTGGCATTAAATGACGATGGGGATTATAAATTATGAATCCAACCCCGCGCGGGCCATGAAACTTATGGGCAGAAAAAGTAGCAAAATCAATCCGTGGATTTAAATATAATTCCTCTAAATTTTTGCCAACTGCTTGAACTGCATCGACATGAAAGACAATTTGGGGATGCTCTTTCATTACTTGTGCTAATTCATTAAGTGGCTCAATTACCCCAATTTCATTGTTAACTGCCATGATTGAAACAAGTATCGTATCTGGGCGAATTGCTTCTTTAAGAACTGAGGGCTCGATTATTCCATCATGATTGGGTGCTAAATATGTTACTTCAAAGCCAAGTTTTTCTAATTGATGTGCTGACTGCAAAACCGCATCGTGTTCGACTGCACTAACGATTAAATGGCGGCCACTGATCTTACGGGCTAAAGCAACTCCCTTAATTACATCATTATCACCCTCGCTGCCACCACTAGTAAATAAAATTTCTTTTGTTGTTAATTTCAGCAGATCTTTAAGCTGCTTACGTGATAATTCTAGAACTTCAGCCGCTTTTCGGCCCAACTGATGCAAACTTGAAGGATTGCCCGGAAAATTTTGTGCAACTTTAAGATAAGTATCTAAAACGCCAGGTGCTATTGGCGTAGTCGCACTATTGTCAAAATAAATCATCAACTATCTTTTCTTTCATTTAATTGAACTTTCAATTGATCTTGATCGTTATAATTATTAGCTATTTCTTGAAATGATCCCGGTTTAATTAGCTCTAATTGCTTAGCCAAAATATTAACCGAGCCTTCAAAATCAAATTTCTGAGCATAAACTTTTTGAGCCTGTTCAATTGAATTTGTAACTTCCGGCTTTTCTGATTGGTATTGGGCCGACTTTTGAATCAAAATATCAGTTAAGCGAGCGTTTTTAATCATTTCATTTGTCTTGCTTGTCAAAGTTATCAAATCTTCAGCCAAAAGCTGCAAAATCTTGCTAACTTCTTCGACGTCAATTTTATTTACTTGAAGAGCTTTCTTAGCTTTTTTCAATTCATTGTTAACTACCAAATAAAATTCTCGGTAATCTTCAGGAACGCCAGGCAAGTTTTCTTTTTCAACGTAGCGAACGATCATTTTAAATGCCGAATCATCGGTTAAAAGATCCTGCTTTAATTGTTCTACTTTATCATATTTTTGCGCCAAACCATCAGCAATTTTGACCTGACTTTCCTCAATTTCAGTTAATTGCTTGCGCCACAACTCAAGATCTCGCATAATGACACTAAAAACTGCTTCATGGTCAGTCACTTTCTGTAAATCACGATTGTAATTTAACCGAATGGCTTCAATTTGGAGTCCAAAATCGCTCACTTGTTTGGCCTCGCCTTCATGAAGGACAAAATGATTTCCAGTTTGAAATACTGTTTCACTTAAGCCACGATTTTGCCGATCAGCATGGATAATAAATTGATAAATTTCGTCTTTATTTTTCTGAACGCTATGCCGAGCTTTATATTCACGCTCCAAAATCTTATATAATTCATCAATCGTTTCTATGATTTGTTCACAATTAGTCTTCACGTCAGAAATTGCTGCTTGCGTTAACAATTGAATCGTTTGATCAACTAAATTTTGCAAAGTTAAAACCTGATTATCAAAATCATCATCAATAAATTGATAACCCAAATTTTTCATTTTCTCATAAGTCTCTTTGATTTCTTTAAGCTGATCAGGAAAAGTTTTATTTAATTGAGAAAAATCAGCCTGAATTTCCTCCATATCACGATTAAGATCGCTCAATTCGTGATGGGTAGTCTCAAAAAGAGCCCGAGATTTCGCATAATCTCCGCCTAAATAGATTTGTTGGGCTGCATCATAACTTTCGTCAATCCTTGCCAAACGATTTTCTAAAATATCTTGTGCAGGTCCATAAGCGTAACCCTTAGCAAGAATTTTTCTTTTGATTTCGGTCAGCTCGCCATTAATCATATCAATTAATTCTTTAGCCGAATCTTGAACTTCATTAATCTTCCCAATTTCTTCTTTGATTTGAGCCATCTCTTGTTTGGAATCTTTAAGTTTTCTCTCTAAGCTCGCAATCTTTTGACGCCCTTGCAAAAATTGAAATTTATTATTTGCATCCTCAGCCTCAAAGAAGAATGTTTCCAAATCTACCAAATCTCGATTTTTCAACCGATCATAAGCAAGCTGCCACCGATTTAAAGTAACCAAACTCTCACCAGTCGGATTGGCTTGCGCAAGTTTGGTAAACTCCTCCTCAAGATTGGGGTCGATCAATTTATTTTTTTCTTGGTCGAGAAGATCAATTTTTAAGCTAATTCGACGTTGATAAAAAATGATCGCCAACCAGACAAGTAATATAATAATAAAGATGATAAAAACAATAATCCACCACATAATTTCTCCAAAGCCTCACTAATTATGATAAATTATACCAAATTACAGCAATTAGAAAAAATATAAATCAAAAATTGACTATAAAAGATTAATCAAGTAGAATTAAAACTTGTGTAGAATAGCAGCAGTCATCTGATCGTACGTCAACAATTTACACTGTTTAAGGAATGAGTAACTTTGCTGCTAAAGCGAAAATTAGGCTAAATTGTACGAGGTCGAAGATGACAGTTATTTTACTCCAAAGAAAACTTGGAGGACAAAAATGTCTAGAAATATTAAACCCATCTGGAAACAATCCAGAAGATTAGGTTATTCACTTTTAGGAACGGGTAAGGAATTACAACGTCGACCTTATGCTCCTGGTCAACATGGACGTAACAACCGTTCAAAACCGTCTGAATACTCAACGCAATTAAAAGAAAAACAAAAGGCTCGTTTACTCTATGGATTAAATGAGCGTCAATTTAGAAACCTTTTCGTTAAGGCTGGTAAGGTTAACAGCGAATATACCCACGGGGAAAACCTGCTTAATTTGTTAGAATCGCGTCTTGACAATTTAGTTTTCAAATTGGGATTTGCTTTAACCCGTCGTCAAGCTCGTCAGTTAGTTAATCATGGTCATGTCACAGTTGATGGAAAAAGAGTAGATATTCCTTCATATATTGTTGAACCAGGCCAAGTAATTAGTCTTAGGGAAAAGTCAAAAAACTTAGATATTGTTAAGACTGCTCTCGATAGCACTATAAGTCGTCCTAATTACGTTTCTTTTGAAGAAAACAAATTGGAAGGCACTTATGTAAGAATCCCTGTTCGTGATGAGTTAGATCCTGATATTGATGAACAGTTAATCGTCGAATATTACAACAAACGACTTTAATCTATTGTTGAAAATAGTGCTTTGTGCTATATTTTAGTTGTTCTCTTGTGCTCGAACTAAGTGAAAATTGTGTTGACCGTCAAACATTGATATTGGGAACAAAATCCAACTGTTGGCATAGGCCTGGCACAAAGGTAATGGAGCAATTGAGAATCGTTCCCACCTAGTAGTATCACGGGTTCAACCAATAATATTTAGTGAACGACACGAAGAGATTTAATAAACTGGATTTTTCCAGTTTATTTTTTTCTAAGAGGAATATCCATGCAAATTTTATTTGGCATCTATGCCATCTTAATTGCTCTATGTGGCGCTTTTATTACCGTCAAAAAAAACTTTTTAAAACTCACAAATAAGCAGATTTTATGTTACGATCTGTATATTGGAGTAGTAGTAATCATTACTATTGGAGCAATTATAACGAAGAATACTTGGTTTGAGTTTTTTTCTTTAATTCTCGGAGTTACCATTACATTTATCATTAATCGAGTTCTCATTAAATCAATGAAGGGTAAATAAATGACTTACAAAAATATCTTAGTTGCTTTTGATGGCTCTGATTTATCTTTCCTTGCTTATGATAAAGCTCGTCAATTGGCCTATGATACAGGAGCAAATTTGGACATCATTTCGGTCATCGATAATCACATATTAAAAGATATTTCGAGCCTTGATACTGACTATGTGCATCAAATTCGTGACGGAGTCAATAATGAACTGAGCAAACTTGTAAATAATGCCCAAGAAAAAGGTGTTAAATCGGTCCACCAATTTATAGAATTGGGTAACCCCAAAACTATTATTTCCAAAGATAACTTTGCGGACCAACATGATTTGATTGTCTTGGGAGCAACTGGGATGAGTAAGGTTGAAAAAATATTCATCGGATCGGTTACCGAATATATTCTAAATAATGCCCAGTGTAATTGCTTAGTTGTAAAAAGATAAGCTACAAGCAAAAAAGAGGCTGTGACATAAGTCGCAAAAATCGATCAGACATGCAATTATAGTCTGAGTCTAAAGAAAAACGCTGATGAAAAACGAGATCAAGAACGATTTCGATATCATCAGCGTTATTTTATTTTTGAAACGCAGTTATGTCACAGCCTCTTTTTATTTGCCTAGGTCATAAACCCAACCTTCTGGTCCTTCTACATCTCCAAATTGAATTCCCGTTAACCGATTATAAAGTTTTAAAGTAATTGGTCCAGGTTCAGTTTCCGAGTAGAAGACATGTTTTTCTCCATTATGAGTAATTGAGCCAACTGGAGAAATTGCTGCCGCCGTTCCCAAAGCACCGGCTTCCGAGAATTCGTCAATATCATTAATCGAAATCTGAACTTGTGCTGGATTTAACCCCATCTCTTCAGCTAAAGTCAAAACTGAAAATTTCGTAATGGAAGGTAAAATTGATGGCGACTTCGGTGTTAACAATTGTCCCATTTTAGTAATCCCAAAGAAATTGGCCGATCCAAGCTCTTCGATATACTCATGCTCAGTTGGATCAAGATAAACCACATCAGAGTAACCGTCACTGTGTGCTTTTTGACCTGGATATAAGCTAGCAGCATAGTTTCCCCCAACCTTCGACTGACCAGTTCCTCCATGAGCTGCTCGATCATACAAGGAAGTCACAAAAGCCGTTGGAACCAATCCGCCTTTAAAATAAGGTCCCACTGGCGTGACATAAATATTAAAAATGTACTTTTGGCCCGGTTGGACTCCAACAACTGAATCAGTCGCAAACATGAGCGGACGAATATAAAGCGTTGCTCCACTACCATACGGCGGAACAAAATCCTTATTTGCTAAAACGACTTCTTTAACTGCCGAAATAAAACGTTCAACCGGAAAAGATGGCATCAATAGTCGTTCGGCCGATCGATTCATTCTTTTAGCATTTTCATCTGGACGAAAAAGGTTGATTCCCCCATCTTTACGTCGATAGGCCTTCATTCCTTCAAAAATTTGTTGCCCATAATGAAGTGATGGTGTTGCTTCTGACATTACTAAATTAGAGTCTTCAGTCAAACCTCCTTCGCCCCATTCACCATTTTCATACGTAACGCGATAACGATACGGTAAATCGTGATACGAAAAATCTAAATTCGGCCAATCAAAATCACTCGGTTTTGCTTTTGCCATAATAACTCCCCCTATTCAATATTTTTAATGTTTATAATACTAACATGAATATTCAAAATAGTGAATCTTTTTTCGCAATTAAAGAAAAAACCAGAAGAGATAAAACGCTTTCGGAGTCAATTTCTTTCAATATTCCCCCCTGACTCCTCAATAAATCTTTCAATTTTTGTTCAATATTGAGTTGGTCAATTAGTTTTTCTCCGTTTATATCTATCATCTTGAAAATGATCTGTATTTGACAGAAAACAACTTTCGATCTTAAAACCATTTTGACAAAAAAACCGCTCAACGTCCCTTTTAGTTACGAGTGTGCGGATATTTGCTTGACTATTAGTGTTAAAAGCTGCAATCTGACTTTAGAAAATGCCCAAGCTGGACAGGATTTAATACTCTTAATCCCACTCCAAAAAATAGATTTTCTTGACCCACGCAGCTGATTTTTGAATTAAATTTGATATTTTTAAAATACCAAGAAGCCCACTCCATCAAATAATTAGCCGGAAAATTTATCTTTTTATCTATAAATTCGTTGCCAAGTGAAATCGGAGAATTTTTGAGATAATCTTCAGCATCCTCAATTGTAATTGGTGCCCCCCACCACGTCAAAAGCTTCTGATAATACTGAAGTCCAATCTCCCTTTAAAATCTGCCAATTTTTAACAACTTCAATACGATAAGGGGTTTGAACGCGCTGAATTTATTCAGTACCTGGGACAATTTTCATAAATTTTAAAATTTAATCCAGACTTAAATCAGCCTATTCCGCCAACAAACTCCATTCCAATTAAACGATTTAATTCAACTGCGTACTCCATTGGTAATTCTTTAGTGAAAGGTTCCACGAAACCCATCACAATCATTTCGGTCGCTTTTTCCTCGGAAATCCCTCGGCTCATTAAATAATAAAGTTGCTCTTCGGAAATTTTAGACACTTTTGCTTCATGCTCCATTGTCACGTTACCATTTAAAATTTCATTATAAGGAATCGTATCTGAGCTAGACTCCTCGTCCATAATAATCGTGTCGCATTCAACGTGACAAAATGAACGATCTGAATGTGGTCCAAACCTAACTGTCCCGCGGTAATCGACGGCCCCGCCATCTTTAGAAATCGATTTAGAAATGATCGAACTTGTGGTGTCTGGTGCATTATGAATCATCCGGGCCCCGTTGTCCTGGTCAACTCCTTTAGAAGCAAATGCAATTGAAAGCATGGTGCCTTTTGCCCCACGACCATCAAGGTAAACTGCTGGATATTTCATCGTTGTCTTCGAACCTAGATTGCCGTCAACCCATTCCATCGTTGCATTTTCCATCGCCTGAGCTCGTTTAGTTTCAAGACTATACACGTTTTTCGACCAATTTTGAATCGTGGTATAACGGCAATATGCATCTCGTTCAACAAAAACTTCGACAACTGCGGCATGAAGACTATCGCTAGAATAATTTGGAGCGGTACATCCTTCGACGTAATTTACCGATGCCCCTTCGTCGACTACAATTAATGTCCGTTCAAATTGCCCTGAATTTTCTGCATTAATTCTGAAATACGACTGAATTGGGGTCTCAACTCTAACTCCTTTTGGAACGTAAATGAAAGTTCCGCCAGACCAAGTTGCACCATTTAAAGCAGTAAATTTATTTAAATTTGGCTTTACCAAAGTCCCAAAATACTTTTTAAAAATTTCGGGATATTCATGTAATGCTGTATCGGTATCAGTAAAAACGATCCCTAGTTTATCAAATTGTTCCTTCATATTATGATAAACTACCTCAGATTCATATTGGGCAGAAGAACCTGCTAAAAACTTTCTTTCAGCTTCAGGCACACCTAGGCGTTCAAATGTTTCTTTGATAGTATCAGGCACATCTTCCCAATTTCGATATTTCCGATCCGTGGCCTTTTGATAATAAAGCATATCTAAAAAATCAAGCTCACTTAGATCGGGACCATAATCTGGCATTGATGTCTGCTCGTAAACCTTAAAGGCATGCAAACGATAATCAAGCATCCACTCAGGCTCATTTTTCTCTCTGGAAATCGAACGAACAACTTCCTCAGTTAATCCTCTACCCGTGGAAAAAACCGGCTTAAAATTATCAGAAAAGCCATAATCGAAGTTTTCATCTATTTGAATTTTTTCCGCAATATCCTCATTATTTTTCGTGTTTTTTGTTTTTGCTTCAACCATTGTCTTCCTCCAATTTTCCAATCGACTTTTCCAAGGCATTCCAAGCCAGCGTAGCACACTTAATTCGAGCAGGAAATAAACGAACACCTTGTAAAATTTCTGCATCACCCAATTCAGATAAATCATTGGGATCGGGATCTGTAATCATTTTCGAAAAAGTTAATTTAAGTTTTTTGGCCTCTTTAAGGCTTTTATGTTGAATTAAATCGGTCATCATTGAAGCGCTTGCTTGCGAAATAATACAGCCACTTCCCGAAAACTTAATTTGTTTAATTTCACTGTCATCAATGTCCATTTGTAAAACCAAAACATCACCACAACTTGGATTATGTAACTCGGTTGTAACGCTTGGATTTTCAAGCTCACCAAAATTGTGGGGATCCCTGCCGAACTCGACAATCATTTCTCGATAAAGATTCATCAACTTAGACTGTTCCATGTTTAAAAAACCTCTGAACTTCCTTAATTGCACTTACTAGCTGTAAGACATCACTTTCGTCATTATAAAGATGAAAGCTAGCCCTTAAACATGCTGGAATCTTTAAATAACGCATTAAAACTTCTGCGCAATGATGCCCTGCTCTCACCTCGACTCCAAAACTATCAAGAACGGTTGCAGCATCATGTGGGTGAATTCCTGCTAAATTAAAAGAAATTACATCATGATGTTCTTTAGGATTAGCAGAACCGTAAATTTTGAGCCCTGGAATTTTTCTTAGTTTATCAAAAGCTAACTCGGTAATCTCTTGATTATGCTTTGAAATTCTCTTTAAGCCTATTTGGTTCAAATAATCTATTGCCGCACCTAATCCTATAACTCCTGCAATATTTTGAGTTCCAGCTTCTAGACGCAGAGGCAATTCCTTAAAAGTGCTGGCCTGATAATCAACTTCATCGATCATTTCGCCACCGTATTCAACTGGTTTAAGTTGATCAAGCAATTTGTATTTGCCGTAAAGAACCCCAATTCCAGTCGGGCCAAACATTTTGTGACCCGAAAAGCAATAAAAATCACAATCTAATTCACCCACATCGACTGTCATATGGCCAACCGCTTGAGCTCCATCGACTACCACCAAAGCGCCGAATTTATGAGCAAGTGAAGCAATTTTTTTCACTGGATTAATACAACCAAGAACATTAGAAACTTGAGCAATTGAGACAACTTTAACCCGCGAATTTAATTTAGTCAATAAATCATCTAGATCCAACTGCTCATTTTGATCAAGTTTAACATAACGTAGCTCAGCTCCTGTTTTTTTGGCAAGTTCCTGCCATGGAACCAAATTACTGTGGTGTTCCATTACGCTAATTAATATTTCATCTCCTGGTTTTAAAAAACGTGCAAAATAGCCAAAAACGACCCAATTTAAACTTTGCGTCGCTCCTTTTGTAAAAACTATTTCTTCTGATTTTTTAGCATTAATAAAATGTGCTACTTGATTTCGAACCATCTCAAATTGATCAGTCGTCTTTTGAGCTAGAGCATAAACTCCACGATGAATATTAGCATTATTATAAGAATAATAATTGACCAACGAATCGATCACCGACTGGGGCTTTTGCGAAGTAGCCGCACTATCTAAATAAATTAATTTTTCCTGCTTAAAAAAGGGAAAATCCAAACGCTCTTGACTATTCATCGGCAATTCCTAAACTACGCTCTATGACTGAACGTAACATTGATCGAGTCCGTTTACTTTCAACTACAGTAATTACTGATTCCAAAAATCCTTTAATAATCAACCTTTTAGCGATATCAGAATTTAAACCGCGGCTTTCAAGATAATAAAGTTGTTCTTCATCGATTCGACCAACGGAAGCTGCATGCCCAGCTGTTACATCATTTTCGTCAATTAAAAGAATGGGATTTGCATCACCACGAGCTTTCTTGCTCAGCATCAAAACTCGATTTTCCTGCTGTGAATCCGCTCCCCTCGCTCCTTTAACAATTTGCCCAATTCCATTGAAAACTAATTTTGCTTGATCAAGAATAACTCCGTGTTGTAAAATGTTGCCTCTGGTCCGGAGACCAAAATTAGTTACTCGACTATTAATTGCAGCAGTTTGATCCCCTTGAGCAATCGCAACAGTCTTAACTTCGCCCGTTGAATCGTTGCCAAAAAGTGAAATTTTGTTATTAACCAAAACGTTACCCTTGGTAAACTCACCGGAAGTTAAATTCACAACCGAACGACTGCCACAATTAAATGACCGATAAAAATAATTATGCCCATCAGTCGCTGCCTGATCATTAACCACATAAGACAAATTAGCCCCTGATTGCGAATAAACTTCACAAAAAGTCGAATAATCACCCACGCCTAATTCAGTTGCAACTTGGTTTTCAGTCATCGACAATTTTGCATTTTTTCCAACAACCAAAATAACCTGAGTACTTTGAGATTTATTAGGATTATTAGAAAAGTAAGCTTGTAAGGTATCATTTACTTTTAACTCGTCGGGTACATAAATGAATACTCCCCCGTTTAAACGGCAATAGTGTTCATAGGTCAATAAATCTTCTCGTGCTGTAATTAACTGAGCAAAATATGTTCTAAATAACTCTGAATATTTTGCTTGAGCTGTTTTCAAATCTGTAATTACTAACCCTTGGTCAAGGTACTTCGTAGGAATCTTGAGTGACGTTAGCTGATTATTAGCAAAAACAAAGCCAAAATCATCTGTCAACTCTGGTTCTGATATTGACGAATCGGAACCAAAATCTTTTTTTAAACGCATCAATTGCAAAGACTTAACATTAATTTGGTCAAAAACTGGCAAAGACAAATCTTTTGAACCAGATTTAATTAATTCATTTTTGAATTCTTCAATTTGTTTGGAAGTTGAACTATCATTCATTATGAAACTTCCTTTTCGAACCCGTCATATCCGACTCTTTCAAGCTCAGCAGCCAAACTTGCTGAACCAGTTTTAATAACCTTTCCTCCCATCATTACATGTACAAAATCGGGCTCGATGTATTCAAGCAGCCGTTGGTAGTGGGTAATAATTAAAGCTCCAAAATGATCAGAACGCATTGAATTAACGCCTTTAGAAACAATCTTTAGGGCGTCAATATCAAGACCAGAATCAATCTCATCCAAAATGGCGAACTTTGGATCCAACATCATTAACTGCAATATTTCGTTTCGTTTCTTTTCGCCGCCAGAATAACCTTGATTAAGATTCCTTTCTTCAAATTCTTCTGAAATATGAAGAAGATTCATTGTTTGATCTAATTTTTTAATAAAATCGCGGATTGAAATTTTGTGTTCGGGATCACGCTCATTCATCGCGGTTCGAATAAATTCAGCATTCGTCACTCCCGGTACTTCTGCTGGATACTGCATTCCCAAAAACACACCTTTACGCGCCCTTTGATCAACACTCAAAGGTAACAATGACTCGCCATCGATCAAAATATCACCTTTAGTGACCAAATAATGAGGATTTCCCATAATCGTTTCGGAAAGAGTTGACTTTCCAGTCCCGTTAGGACCCATGATAGCATGAATTTCACCAGTATTTACTGTTAAATTAACACCTTTAAGGATCTCTTCTTTTTCATTTTCATCATTGGTAACTTCAACATGTAAATCTACAATTTCTAATTTGCTCATTTAATATAAGCCTCGCTTTCCGTCGAGCTAAATATCTCGCTATTGCGAGAGAAAATATAATTCTTGTAATGAAACTTCATCGACATGACCAGACCAACCCCAATCATATTACTTAACAGATTGGAGCCCCCTTGAGAAATGAAAGGTAAAGGGACCCCCGTCATTGGCAGAAGTCCAATTGACATTCCGATATTTTCAAAAACATGGAAGAGAATCATCATAATAACTCCAGTTGAAATATAAGCATAAAACTCGTTTTTGGTTTCAAAGGTCGTGCTTAACATTTGATAAATCAAAACAAAATAGATAAAAATCAAAACACAAGATCCAATAAAACCAAAATTCTCACCAATTACAGAAAAAATCATATCGGATTCCCGCACTGGCACGTAAACTTGCGAGACCCCAAACCCTTTTCCAAACAATTGACCCGAACCAATTGCCCGAATACTATTTCCAACTTGGTTTGAAGATTGACTACCGCTTGTTGGGTTTAGCCAATCAAAAATTCGATCAAATTGATAAGACTTAAATCCTAGTTTTAGAAGAAATGACTGGTCAAACACCACTAGCGCCAGGGCCCCGCCCATAATCGAGCCCATCCCAATAAACGCTGGTAACAAAATTTGCCACATAATCCCAGCCATAATTAAAATACCTAAAAAAATAGCAATAAAAACCAAGGTCGTCCCCAAATCGGGCTGAAGCATCACCAAACCAACTACTGGTAAGGACCAACCAATCAACTCGAAAATCAATTTAAAATCACTTTGAAAACTGTGCTTGGGGTAGCGGGTATTGTGCAAAGTCGTCACCCTTGCAAGCATCACAATGTAAGCTGGTTTTGCTACTTCTGAAGGCTGAAAAGTAAAATTGCCAATTCGAAACCAACTTTTAGCACCGACTTCGTTAAATATGTATCGATCATAAAAAACCAACACGAGCAGGAGCAAAAATATTCCAGCGGCATAAAAATAAGGGGTTAATTTCCAAAGTTGCTCTGAATCAAGCTGCATGACTGCAAGCATACAAATAGTACCAAAGACGTACCAAACTCCTTGAGAAACCATTGGACGAACGACATTAACAATGTTAGGGTCATGGGTAAGCGAAACATAAAGAGAGCCCATTCCGATCAACACAAGTAAAAAAACACTAAATAAAATCCCATAATCTATTTTATTGTCTAATTTTGATTCATTATCCATTTGACTAACTATCCATTTCTTTCGCTTTCACGGTTACGAAAAATCGTAAAATAATCAGGAACATAATCAATGCCGCCTTTAACGAACGGATTACACCGCAAGATTCTAGCAATTCCCATTACCAACCCCAAAATTGGTCCATGCTTTTTTAACGCTGTAATCATATAACTGGAACAAGTCGGATAAAAACGACAATGGGGTAGAAACCCTGGAGAAATAAACTTCTGATAAAAACGGACTAAAGAAATTAAAAGAACCCGCATCTTCACCTCTTAAAATAGTTTAATAAATGCTGCCAATTAGCCCAGTTGAAAGCCTGAAAAAAATTACCGCCACCGACCATAAAGCCGACGCCGGTACCGATTAAAACTAAAAGAATAAAAGTCAGAAGGTAAATTATAATTTTAAAAATAAAATCCCTGATTTCTTTATGTTTGCGCAAGATTAGATTTTCATTCCTTTATCAAGATGGTCAAGTAGAATTCCTGTACCTAAAGCAACAGCCAATAATGGTTCATCACCAACGATTACCGGAATCTGTAAACTATCTGAAAACATTTGCGAAATTCCACGTAAAAGAGCTCCACCGCCAGTTAACATTACTCCCCGATCAACAATATCTGCTGACAGTTCAGGCGGAGTTTTCTCTAGAACTTCTTTAGCACCTGCAATAATTGCCAACATGGAATCATGCAAAGCTTCTGAAACTTCAACCGAACTAATCGTAATCTCTCTTGGTAAACCAGATACCATATCACGTCCTCTTACTTCAACCGACACTTCTGGATCCGGTTTATAAACGTAACCGATATCGATTTTGATTTTTTCAGCGGTGCGTTCCCCGATTAAAAGATTATGCTTTTGGCGCACAAAATTTGCAATCTCCGTATCCATCGCGTCGCCTGCTAATCTTAGAGATCGACTAGTGACAACTTCACCCATTGAAAGAACTGCAATATCACTAGTTCCCCCTCCAATATCAACAACCATATTACCGCTCGGTTCATAGATATCAAGTCCCGCTCCAACAGCAGCAACTTTCGGTTCTAACTCCAAATAAACCTTTTTGCCGCCAGCTTTTTCTGCCGCGTCAATAATCGCCTTTTGTTCAATTGAGGTAATATTTGTCGGACAGCAAATCAAAATTGTTGGTCGCGACATAAATCCTTTCAAATTCAACTTGTTGATAAAATACGTCAACATTTGTTCAGTGATATCAAAATCAGCAATGACCCCATCTTTCAGCGGCCTAATTACTCTAATATCGCCAGGTGTGCGACCAACCATTCGATATGCTTCTGATCCAACAGCTACCACCCGGTTTGTTCTCGTTTCAACTGCAACCACTGAAGGTTCATTTAAAACGATCCCTTTATCCTTTTGATTAATAAGGACATTGGCCGTCCCTAAATCAATGCCAATTTCTTTAGCCATGCTTATACTCCACGTTTACTTTATTTTTCTGATTATTCAATGGACTTAATTATATCATTTAACAGACCAAAATTAAAAAAATTTCACATTTCTTATTTGAATTAAACAAAACTCAAATATTGTAAAATCAATTTTCACTATTCATCAACCTAAAAAAACAAAAAACCTAGCACCAACAACTTATCGTTGAAACTAGGATTTGTTAATTGATTTAACGATTACGTAAAGATACCGTATCAATCCGATTGATTGCTCTTTTCAAAGCTACAGCCGCGCGACGCAATTCTGCTTCATCATGTTCGCGTTTTGCTTTTTCAATTTTTTCTTTTGCTCGCTCTTCTGCAGATTGAGCTCGATCAACATCAATATTACCTGGACGTTCAGCAGTATTGGCCACGATAGTTGCAACATTGTCGTCCATTTCCAAAAAACCGCCATTAACAGCAACATACTGAATCTGTCCATCAACCCGGTAAATTTTAACCGGAGCAATCGTTAACGATACCAAAATCGGCTCATGATGTGCCTCAACGCCCATCTCTCCTCCAATAGCTTTCACTACAACCATCGTAGTATGATGATCGTAGATCAAACCATCCGGGGTAACAATATTGATACGAAAAATTTTATCCTCATTCATATCTCACCTACTTTGGAGCCGAAGACTTTTCTTTATGTTCACTATTTGTAGAAGTTGAATTTTGGTCAGAATCATCAACCGCCTTGCCTTCTTTTGAGCCATTATCCTTAATTTGAACTCTCATCGTTTCAGCTTTTTTCAAAACATCTTCGATTGGACCAACATTTCGAAATGCATCTTCTGGGATATCATCATACTGGCCTTCAATGATCCCTTTAAAACCTTTAATTGTGTCTTTAACTGGCACGTAAGAACCCGGATTTCCGGTAAATTGTTCAGCAACTGAGAAATTCTGTGAAAGGAAAAATTGAACCTTACGAGCTCTTTGGACAATTGTTTTTTCGTCGTCAGATAATTCATCCATTCCCAAAATCGAAATGATATCTTGCAGTTCACGGTAGCGCTGAAGGACATGTTGAACACCAGTAGCTACCTCATAGTGCTCATCACCAACAATTAAGGGGTCAAGTGCACTAGAAGTCGATTCCAAAGGATCAACTGCGGGATAAATCCCCTGCTCAGTTAAACGGCGCTCCAAGTTAGTTGTTGCATCCAAATGCGCGAATGTTGTAGCAGGTGCAGGATCCGTATAGTCATCGGCTGGCACATAAACTGCCTGAATGGAAGTAATTGATCCCGATTTAGTCGAGGTAATTCTTTCCTGCAGCTGTCCCATTTCTGTCGCTAAAGTCGGTTGATACCCAACTGCTGAAGGCATCCGACCTAACAATGCTGAAACTTCTGAACCTGCTTGGGTAAATCGAAAAATATTATCGATAAAGAGTAAAACGTCTTGCTTTTCAGCATCTCGAAAATGTTCTGCGATCGTTAATCCCGTTAAAGCTACCCGCATTCTTGCTCCAGGCGGCTCATTCATCTGACCAAACACCAGTGCTGTATTTTTTAAGACGTTTGAATCCTTCATTTCGTAATAAAGGTCATTACCTTCCCGTGTTCTTTCACCAACCCCTGTAAAAACAGAGATGCCACCGTGCTCAGCTGAAATATTATGCATTAATTCCTGAATTAAAACGGTCTTTCCAACCCCGGCACCACCAAATAATCCAATTTTACCCCCTCTTAAATATGGAGCAAGTAAATCAATAACTTTGATTCCTGTTTCTAAAATTTGATCTGTTGGAGTAATATCTTCGTACTTAGGTGGGTCTCGATGGATAGTATCTCTAGGATAATCTGGAGCAAATTTTGGTCCACCGTCGATAGTTTCACCCAAAACATTAAACACTCGACCCAAGTCCTCTTTGCCGACTGGTACTTTTAGAGATGACCCCGTATCGATTACTTTCATGCCACGAGTTAATCCATCAGTAGACTCCATCGCGATCGTTCTGATTACATTATTTCCTAATTCCAAAGAGGCCTCAAGTGTAACGGTCTCTTCCTCATTTTTTTGGACGATGAGGGCATTATTAATATCTGGCAAACTGTCTTGAGTCGGAAACTCAACGTCAACGACCGGTCCAATTACCTGAACAACTTTTCCTATATTATCAGCCATTCCTATCCTTTCTACTCAAGAGCGGATGCGCCGCCCACAATTTCATTTATTTCTGTCGTAATAGCTGCCTGACGAGCTCGATTATACTCAATCGACATTCTACTAATTAAATCTTCTGCGTTATCGCTAGCACTCTTCATTGCCATCGTTGAAGCTGAATGCTCAGCCAATTTCGCATCAAGAATTGCCCCATAAATCAAGCTTTCGGCATATTGTGGCAAAACTGTATCCAAAACGGTTACCGGATCAGGTTCGGGCAAAAATTCAAGTTCATCGCACTCAGAGTCATATTCCTTGTCAAAAATTTCTAAGTCTGATAAAGGTAGAACCTGTTCGATTCGAAAACTACTGGTTAAGGAGTTAACAAAGTGGTTATAACAAATAAGTAATTTGCCATACAAGCCTTTTTGAAAAAGATCTATAGCTTTAACAATTATTTTTCTAACCTCACCGAAACTTGGGCTATCTGAAACATCCATAATTTCCAAATCGATGTTAATCCCTCGACGATGAAAAAAATCAACTCCAACACTACCCGCACAAAAAAGCAATGGTTCTTCACCTTTTTCGTGATCCTGACGCAACATTTTCAATGAAGATTTTAAAACGCTACTGTTGTAGCTGCCAACGAGTCCCCGATCCCCAGTAATCACTAAGTAAGCGGTCCTTTTACTGTTTTCCTCAAAACCATCTTTTTGGCTCGCCAAGAAACTATTAACGATTGCTTGTTCTGTTTGGTCAAAGTAAACCCCTTCTAAAGATTCTGGGTCACTTTCGTGTAGTTGAGCAATGTTTTGAAAAGTTTGCGAATGAGCTAATTTTTGTACGATGTTCCTTAACTTATTATCGTAAACCTCATATTTAGCATACTGTCTTTGCACCTGGCTCATTTTAGATGCTGACACCATTCGCATTGCTTTGGTGATCTGTTCGGTGCTTTTAACCGACGCAATTCGATGTTTAATATCTGTTAATGATTGTGACATTTAGACACCTAATTTGAAATCTTATTTGCAATTTGACTTGCCGGATTTTCCTTGTTTTTAGCATTTAAAGAGGCGATATAAGTATCGGTAATCTCTTTAACTGCTTGATTAAGCGAATCATCTTTAGGCAAATCTTTGCTGTTTTGAATTTCATCCATAATTTCAGAATATTGAGCATGCATCGTCTTAATTAAAAACTCTTCATATCCCGTAATATTATTGATTGGAACATTATCAACGTATCCCTTAGTTAAAGCATAAAAAATCACAGTTTCATCAGACACGGAAAGCATTTGGTGCAACTTTTGTTTCAGTACTTCAACAGTTCGTCGACCCCGATTTAATTTAGACTGCGTAGCCGCATCAAGATCAGTTCCAAATTGAGAAAATGATTCCAACTCGCGATAACTAGCTAAGTCAATTCTCAAGGTTCCTGATAATTTCTTCATTGCTTTTGTCTGAGCAGCACCACCGACTCGAGAGACTGAAGCTCCTGCGTCGACAGCTGGCCTAGTCCCCGCGAAGAACAAATCACTCATTAAAAAGATTTGTCCGTCAGTAATCGAAATTACATTTGTAGGAATGTAGGCTGAAATATCTCCGGCCTGGGTTTCAATGATTGGTAAAGCTGTCATTGAGCCACCGCCTAAATCATCACTTAATTTCGCGCTTCTTTCCAAAAGTCTTGAATGGGTATAGAAGATATCACCAGGATATGCTTCACGTCCTGGCGGACGCCGAAGAAGCAGGGATATTTCACGGTAAGCGACTGCTTGTTTCGATAAATCATCGAAAACAATTAAAACGTCTTTACCCTTGTACATAAAATACTCACCCATTGCAGAACCTGCATAAGGTGCAATATACAAAAGTGGCGCCGGAACAGATGGACCAGCCTCTACTACAAATGTATAGTCTAGAGCGCCGTACTTTCTTAGAGTTTCAACCTGAGATCTAACCGTTGATTGTTTTTGACCAATAGCCACATAGATACAAATCATATCTTGGCCTTTTTGGTTTAAAATCGTATCAATGGCAAGCGAAGTTTTTCCAGTTTTTCGATCACCAATGATTAACTCACGCTGCCCACGTCCAATTGGGACAATCGAATCGATTGCTTTAATCCCGGTTTGAAGTGGTTCATCAACTGATTTTCTTTGCATGACGCCTGGTGCTTTATACTCAATTGGGCGCGTTTCATTGCTTTTTATCTCACCCAATCCATCAATTGGCCGTCCCAAAGGATCTACAACTCGCCCAATCATATCGTCACCAACAGGTACTTCCATAATCCGGCCAGTCCGCTTAACGGTATCGCCTTCGGAAATTTCATCATAATCTCCAAGAACAATGATTCCTACATCGTCTCTTTCAAGATTTTGAATCAATCCATAAACACCATTAGCAAATTGAACCAACTCACCATACATGGCATTATTAAGCCCCGACGCTCGGACAATTCCATCACCTAAATAAGTAACGGCACCAATTTCATCAACTTTAATTTCATCTTGATATTGGCTTAGCTGTTTCTTGATATATTCAGCCAATGCCTCAGTAGTTGCCAAAATTATGCCTCCAATTCTTTACTATTAATCTTCATTTGAAACAATGAATCTCTAACTCGATTTAGCCTAGTGCGAACTGAATCATCAATCAAGTATGTATTGCTTTCAATGATAATTCCACCGACCAAGTCCTTATCGATTTGATAATTAATTTGAACCTCATTGAGGTCAAATTTATTTTTTAGAACCTCTTCTAACTTCTGTTGCTGCAAATTATCTGGAAGGTAAGTAACTACTGCCTTAAAAACCATCAATTTCTGTCGCTCATTTTGAAATTCAATGAACTTAGCACAAATTCGATCAAGAATCATAATATGTCCGTTTTGAACCAAAACTAAGAAAAAGCTCTGAACTACACTCTTATACCCCTGGCATAAAGTAGTAACAAGATCTTTTTCGATAGCTTGAGGGAGTCGTCGACTCCTAAAAGCTGTTTCTAGTTCTGGATTCTCTAGCATGACCTGATTCAACTCAGTTAACTGATCGATAAATTCCTTACCTTCTTCAATTTTAACGACTTCGCCTATTGCCTCAACGTAAGCCGTAGCATACTTTTCTCGATCATAGCTCATTTACTAGCCTCAATTTTCTGCAAAAAATCATCAATCGACTGTTTTTGTTTATCTTCATCGATTTGATCTTTTAAAATATTAGCGGCCATTTTAGTTGATACTTCAACCAAATTATTTTTAACTTGATCAAGCATCTGATCTTTCTGACTTGCAAGATCATCTTTAGCGCGCTTTTGAATATTTGCAGCTTCTTCATGAGCTTGTTCAATGATCCCAGCTTTTTGCTTTTGACCATCTTTTTCTGCTTTTGCAATGATTGAACTAGCTTCATCGCGACTCGAATCAACTTCTTTTTGACGTTGAGCTGCTAATTCTGAAGCCTTTTCCCGCTCAGATTGAGCATGATCCAAATCATCATTAATCTTATTTCGTCGATCTTCAAGCATTTTATTGACCGGTCCGTAAGCGAACTTGCCGATCAAATAAATCATGATAATCAACGTAACCAAAAGTAGAAGAGTATCGCCAATTTCAAGAGGTTCCATTCCCAAATTTAGCATCTTCCACGCACCTTTCTGCTAGTCAATTTTTATTTGAATACCAGAATCAGAGCGATAACGATTGCTAGAATTGGAGTCGATTCAGTTAAACCGACACCCAAGATCATCGTTCCACGGATTGTACCACTTTGTTCAGGCTGACGAGCCATACTCTCTAAAGCCTTACTAACAACGATAGCATCACCAAAAGCTCCTCCAATTGCAGCAAATGCTGCTGCAAATGCTGCTGCGATTAAATTAATTCCAGTCATTTTTTATAAAATCCTCCATTTTTTATTCATTTGCTTTGCGGTCAATATAGACCATTGATAAATTTAGAAACACATATGTCTGAACTGCGCCAATAAAAAGAGAAAATACTTGCCAAATCAACATTAAAATCAATGCAAAAGGCAACGTTATGTAAGTCATCCCTTTGACGCCAAAAGCCAGACTTGAGATTAGATGAATCAGCACCTCTCCAGCGTAAATGTTTCCATATAAACGCAAGGAAAGTGTTAAAAAACTTGCAAAATCATCAATCAAATTGATCGGTAGAAAAAGGGCAAATGGCTCTACAAAACTTTTAAGGTACCTCTTTATTCCATGCTTTTTAACCCCTACATAATGTGAATATGCAAGGACCATCATGGCTAGAGTCATCGTTACCACTGCAGAAGCAGTTGGTGATCTAAAGTAACTTTCTCCATTACTAGTAATTTGAAAAAACAATCCAATTTCATTACTGACAATAATGAATAAAAAAACCACAAAACCAAACAATTTTGCTGGTTTTCGTTCTTCCTCGCCCGTTAAATTACTATCAACAACATTGTTAGTAAAATCTACCAACCATTCAAGTGCGTTTTGCTTTCTTCCTGGGCGAATTTGCAGGTGGCGTGACCAAGCAAAGACCAAGCAAATAATCAAAACGGCAATCACCAGAATTGGAATGTCGTTAGCAAGGTTAAAACGCAAACCAAAAATGCTAATTGCTGCATCCTTATCCGTAAACCCTCACCTTCTTTCAATGACCTGAAAACTTTTTTTTCCTCAGTTCTCCTCGTCAAATAGTTATCATACACCTTAAAATTAAAAAGTGAACCAATTTCCAAAAAATGCAAACGCTTTATTTTGTCCCGAACAGCCGATCGCCTGCGTCGCCTAGTCCTGGAACTATGTAACCATCTTGATTTAATTTTTCATCAAGTGCTGCTGCATAGATATCGACATCCGGATTTGCCTCTTGGACCGCCTTTACTCCTTCTGGAGCCGCGACTAAAACTACTAAACGAATCGATTTTGCTCCTCTTTTTTTCAAAGCCTCAATCGCCATATTAGCTGAACCTCCAGTTGCAAGCATTGGATCAACGATAAAGAGAATTCGTTTATCAATATCAGAAGGCATTTTAACAAAATATTCGTGGGGAAGTAAGGTTTTTTCATCGCGATACATTCCAACGTGACCAACTTTAGCTGCGGGAATTAATCGTAAAACTCCATCGACCATCCCTAAACCTGCTCTTAAAATTGGTACCACGGCTAATTTTTTGCCTGCCAAAGTTTTTTGGATGGATTTACCCATCGGTGTTTCTACTTCAACGTCTTTTAGCGGTAAATCGCGGGTAATCTCGTAAACCATCAATTCGGCTATTTCATTGGCCACTTCCCGAAAATCCTTTGTTCCTACTTCCTTGCCTCTGATCATCGTTAATTTATGTTGAATTAATGGATGATTCAAAACAGTAAAATTACTCATTAGACACCTCCTAATATTTTTATAAATAGTCCCGTTGAATATTTAAAACTTGTTGACGTAATTCTTCAAGCTTTATTAAATTTTTTTGCACAAAAAAAGCTTTGCTAATAATTGCCCCGATCTGCTGGCAGGCTTCTTGACTGTAACCACTGGCAGTCAAATCGTAAGTTGAAAAGAAAAGTACTTTTTGCTTTTCAGATTTAAGATTAGCCTCTTTGACCTCTAAACCAACTTGATGAAGAATTTTTTGAAAATTTTCAATTCTATCGGGCATTTCACTATATGGTAAACAAACTAAAGCTCCATTACAACTTGCCTGACTGCCAATTCCTCTTCTCAGCGCCTGAGCGTTAAGATTAGCAATTTTAGAATTAACTATATTTGAACTAAAAATCACTTCTTTTGAAAAGAATTTATCTCTACTTTCTTCGATTAACGCTTGATAATCAAATTGCGAGATGATCATCCCCGCTCCCCACTTAGCAGTCACAAAATCAGCAAGATTTACTACTTCAGCTAATTCACAGTCAATGCTACTATTCATCATCACCACTAATTGACTCCCATTAATTCGTGCCAAGTGACGCAATCCTTGCCAATCTGGTTTAAACTGAAAACTTGCGCGATCAAAAATAATAACCTGTGGCCCAAATTTCTCAATCTGCGACTGTAAACTTTCAAGTTCAAGATGCTCAAAAGTTTTTTGACAATATTCTGTTTGGTAGTGGTCTAACAAAAATCGAAATTTGCAGTTTAGATTTTTATTCTCTGAACTAATAATTACCAAACGGTCGTTTGGTGTAAGCAAAGAATCAACTAAAATATTGAGCGCTGCTTGTTCACTTTGGGGAATTAATTTAACTGTTGGAACTCCCAACATTCTCTGATAATCCTGCTCAAGCTTATTTTCTTTATCGTTTTTAAAGAAATTTATTCCCATTTTTGCGCCAATTCTCCTAACTTTCGATTATAAAGATCATCATTTGTTTCTTCTGCAAAAATTACCGAAATTTTTGAATCCTGATCAATTTTTTTCAAAGTACTGAATAGTTCTGCCAATGGGGATTGCGGCAGATACTTCCCAGCAAAACCAAAATTATTACCCCAAATTAAATAATCATCCGGCTTCACTCGATCAATTAAAGAATTTAATTCAGCTGAATTGCGATATAAATATAGAGTTTTACGTAATTCATAACGCCGTGAATCAGTGACAATTTCAACTGGTTCAGCCAAAAAATCACTTATTTCTTCAACCGAAATTGCTCCAACTCGGAAAATCTTAGGATTACCAGTTAAATCTAAAATAGTCGATTCAACTCCGATCTCTGGTGCCCCGTCTAGTAAGATTATCTCTGCCAAATCCTTCATCGCAGCCTTCACATCGTGGGGATCGGTCAATGACAATTCTCCGCTTAAATTGGCGGAAGTCCCAGCAATTGGGCCTACAGCACGCAAAGCATCCAAGAATAAGCCACTTGCTGGCATTCTCAAGGAGATACTGCCTTTGCGAGTAAAGTACTGGGCCGCTTCACTTTCGATCGAAGTTTTGAAGATTACTGATAATGGTCCAGGCAAAAACTTAGCAGCAATCTTTTGATAACGCTGATAATCACTAAAATTTAAAAAAGGCCGGGCCATTTCAGCCGATGCAATATTTAGACTTAAAGGTTTACTGCGAGGTCTTTTTTTTAAGACAAAAATTTTAGCAAGACTAATAGAATTGTGAATCACTGACCCAATACCATAAACGGTCTCAGTTGGATAAACTGTCAGTGCTCCCCGTTTAATCGCTTGAAGCGCTTCTTTATAATTCGTTTTGTCATAAATTTTAGTCATTTTGCCACCTTAACATCCGGTCGTGACCACTTAGATCTTTTTTGAATTCAATTTGACCTGTTTGATAGATCGCGGCCAATTTAGCTTTCTGCTGATAACCGAATTCCATTAAAAGTTCTCCTTTCGGTTCTAAATAGTTGGCAACCTCTTCATAAATTTTTTGATAAAAATATAAACCATCATCCGGGGCAAAAAGTGCAATTTTAGGCTCATGATTGAGAACCGACTGATCCATCACAGAAACTTCACTTTGCCCAATATAAGGAGGATTAGAAATAATCACATCATAGCGTTCATTTAGATTTGAAAAAAGATCACTTTCGACGACGTTGATCTTCACTTGATTAGATTTGGCATTACTGCGAGCTACTTCAAGTGCCTCTTTCGAAATATCACTCGCTGTAACATCCCAATTTGGTCGATGTTTTTTCACAGTCACCGCAATCGCCCCAGAACCCGTTGCAAGATCGAGAACTTTTAGCTTTGATTCGTGATGAAGATTTAAGAGCCATTCAACTAATTCTTCCGTTTCTGGTCTAGGAATCAAAACATTTTCGTCGACATAAAAAGTTAAATCAAAAAAATAAGCCTGATGAGTTAAATACTGATAAGGCTTACCTGCTAAATATTCTTTGATCCACTGATTGGCCAGATCTTGATGAACCATTAGATGCTGATAATAAAAAGGAAGATCACCCAACGAAATTTTAAGTAAATCTGCTGCAATAAAATCAGCAATCACAGGTTGATCGCTTAATTTATCTTTCGCATCTTTTAAAAAGTCACGTACTAGGTAATCAGCCATTTTCCACATCTTGCAACTTTTGAGCTTGGTCGTAGGCAACTAGAGCGTCAATAACTTCACCTAATCCACCATCCATCACCCGATCTAATTTGTTTAAAGTTAACCCAATTCGATGATCAGTAACGCGATTTTGCGGATAATTATAGGTCCGAATTCGTTCTGAACGATCTCCCGTCCCAACTAAATTTTTCCTTGTAGAATCGTATTCTTCTTGATTTTGAGATTCATAGTAGTCATGGACCCGAGTTGTCAAAATTTGCAGTGCCTTAGCACGGTTTTGCTGCTGGGAACGCTGTTCTTCCATAAACACCATAATACCAGTCGGTAAATGTAGCATCCGAACCGCACTTGAAGTTTTATTAATATGCTGACCACCTGCCCCACTAGAACGCAAAACATCCACTCGAATATCCTTCGGATCAATTTTGTAGTCAGTTTCACTGTATTCAGGCATAATAATCACCGTCGCGGTCGAAGTATGAACTCGTCCTTGTGACTCAGTGACAGGAACTCTTTGAACTCGATGGGCACCATTTTCGTACTTCAATTTAGAATAAACATGATCGCCGGTAATCACTGCTTCCACTTCTTTAAAGCCGCCTACTTCCGTCGGTGAAGAACTAACAATCTCCATCTTCCAACCGGGCTGAGTAGCAACGAATTTTTCATACATACTCAACAAATCACCCGCAAATAATGAAGCTTCATCGCCACCAGCTGCTCCTCGAATTTCCATAATAATATTTTTCTCATCATTTGGATCTTCTGGCAGGAGGTCCACTTTAATTTCTTGTTCTAAATTTTGATTCTCTTGAACCGCATCTTTCATTTCTTCTTTGGCTAAGTCCGCTAACTCTTGATCTTCAGAACTGGCAATAATTTCCTGGTTTTCCTCAATCAAAGTCGAATTTTGCGTATAGCGATTATATTTTTCAATAATCGGACGAAGTTTTGACTCTTCTTTTGACAACTTCATATAACGATCAGTATCAGAGATAATCTCAGGATCGCTCATCATCCCCTGTAGTTCATTGTATCGATCTGCCAAAGCTTGTATTTTTTCAATAAAATTATCCATTTTGTAATTCCTTTAATTTAGGGTGAAAATAGTGCTCACGACAAACGGGTAAATACGATTCATTGCCACCAAGCATAAACTGTTCACCTTCGTAAATTGGTTGATTATTAGAAAGCCTTAAATTCATTGTTGCTTTATGATCACAGAACCAACAAATAGTTTTTATTTCTTCGAATTTATCGGCATAAAGCAGTAGAAACTGCGTACCTTCAAATAAGTGATTTTGAAAGTCATTTTTAAGACCAAAAGCCATTACCGGAATATTGAATTCATCAACAATCCGCGCGCAATCAACCACATTTTGTTTCGACAAAAATTGGGCCTCGTCAATCAAAATACAAGAAATCCTGGTCGACTTGGCTTGACTCTTGATTATTTCGTAAAAATCAGTATCAGGATTAATCACCTCAGCGACTCGTTCGATCCCAATGCGACTCCTAATTTTTCCGTTCCCAAAACGAGAGTCTAATCCGGAAGTGAAAACCAAAACCTTTTTTCCTTCCTCTTCGTAGTTGTGAGCTACCTTTAAAATTTCGATGCTCTTACCGCTGTTCATTGCACCGTAGTTAAAAAATAATTGTGCCATTTCCTATCCTTCCCTCAAAAACTCTTATCAATTATAAAAGATGTCGCAGGAATTGACAAAACTTCCTAAACATGTAAAATATAATTATTGTTTTTTTGAAGTGCCCGATAGTCAAGGGGTTAAGACGTCGCGTTCTCATCGCGAAGACACGGGTTCGATTCCCGTTCGGGTGATAAATTAGGCCATTGGGCCTATTTTTTTTACTAATCACTGCGCCGCCAACGTTGATCCATAATAACGCGGGCAGTGAATAAACCTAGCGGTAACATCATAATAATTAAAATTGCTTTAGAAAGCCAAGCCGCTGCAACGCTAATATTATTTAAGCCGAGATTATACATCCCCCGATAAATATAAAGTCCGGGAACCATTATCACAATAGAAGGAACCGTCAACGAAATCCGCGGATAGCCATCCACGCGGTTCATTGCCGATGCAATTAAACCTGCAGTTAATGCCGCAATAAATGCTGCTGCAGCTGGCGGGATTTTGGTAAAATCAACTAATTCTAATCTAAGCGTGTTTGAGATTGCACCAATCAATCCGCACAGACAAGCCATCCGGCGCGGACTATTAAACATAACTGAAAACCCAAAAACGCCACAAAAGCTAGCAATGAAACGAAATACTAACATCAAAACCGGAGTCAAACCAAGCGGTAAGAAATTTGCTGGACGCAAATGCACCGTGAAGGCCACTAACCAGCCAACTAGCGTTGCAACTATTGTAATCATCAAAGCGTACACAAATCGTTCAAGACCTGAACGCAAATCTTGTTTTGAAATATCTAACATGCTAGTGATAAAAGGAAATCCTGGAATCACAAACAACATCGCTCCAATATAACCTGCTTCGTGTTCAGGAGATATCTTAAATAATTTCTCTAATCCTAAAAAGACTAATAAGTACACTAAACAAGCTGCCGCAACTCCCACGGCAACTGTAGCCAGTAAAGTTAGCTCGCGATTAAGCAACTTGGTACGAATAAAATTTCCAAGGCCTGCTCCTAAAAAGCAACAAAACATTTCAATTGGTCCACCACCCAACAAAAATACAAATGCACTACAAGCAAGCGCCGCCGCAAAACCCGTCGCAATCTCACTGTAGTTACCAGGCATTTTTTGAATTTCATCGAGCTTACGGTGAATCTCTCGCGTACTCAGATGTGGCAGTTGATCTGAAAAACTATGAACAAATCTTTCCAAGGCATCTAATTTATCAGTATTAACCCCACTTTTTGAAAGAGTCAATACCTCTGAATATGAATGACTTTGATAAAAACAAGTAAAAGAAATGGAAGTCAGACCGATATCTGCTGAACAGGTCAAATGTAAATTTCTAGCGATGGTATTCATTGCTTCTCTCACCCTCCAAGCACCAGTCCCACAAGACAATAACATAATTCCAACCCGCCCAACAATCGATGATCGTTCTTTTAGAGCCGAATTAAGAACTTGATCATTTTGATCATCGATTACGTCGTACCACGGAATTTGCATGTGATGACTTTGAGAGAGTTCACTTTTTTCATCTTTTTTTGGATAAATTTCAGACATTAATTATTCTCTTTTCCAACTACAAATATTTTATACCGAAATTTGATAAAATCTGCGGTATAATCTTCATACTTAATTATTTTAACGAATAGGAAATTAAAATGGGATTTATTTGGTTAACCGAACTCAAAAATGGAAAAGAAATTGAAATCTGCCTTAATTTAGACAAAATAACTCATATTTACAAAGAACCATCCCCTGATAACTGTCAATGCTATCAGGTTCATTTGATTGACAAGAATGATTATCTGATTATTAAAGATCGTGGTAATCATCTGACCAATACACTATTTAAAAACAAAGCAAAGGAGTAAACGTTAATGATTATTTTGATTGCTGCAATCAGCATTATTGGACTTTTTCTAACGCTAATATACATTAAGTCAAAAAAAATACGACGCGCTACGATCACTATCATGAGCTTAATTGTCTTGAGTTCAATTGTTCTTTTAGTAATGAACAGTTTGTTTCATTTTGGAATGGTTAAAGAAACTAAAACCCAAAAATCAAGCATTTACAGCACTTCCCCAACTAAAGAAATTCCTCTTTTAGTTTACCAAAAACTAGATCAAGATTTATCAATCTATCTTTACAAAAACTCACCCCACGGCAAAATAACTAATACCGATACGCGCTATGGCATTCACAATCGTGTTAAAACTTCTAGTAGTGACCAGGCTGTTTTATTAAAGCAAACCAAAACTTGGGGTTATCAAAGCAATTTCACTAAAAACTTATTTAGTAAAAGAAATGACGGGGAATTTATCGAACAAGACAATACCTTTAAGATCCCTAAAAATTGGAACGTTCTTTCGGTTAAACAAAGCACTGCTTTAAGTAAAAAGCTAAAACCAAGTGATCAACAAAAAGTGCAGATGCAGCAAACAATTAGCGAACAAGTTCGAGCTGCGAGACAGAAAAATCCGCAGATGAATCAAGCTCAACAGCAGCAGTTGATCAAAAAAATTACAGAGCAAATTCAACAAGATGCGCTGAAAAAAGCAATCAACGAGGTTAAAAGCGAAAAATAGGAAAACTATTGTATAATAGTTATAGAAAAACTTAATGAAAGTGAAGTAATTATGGATAAATCTGAGAAACAACCTTTTTATAAAACTTGGTGGTTTTGGCTAATCATCATTGTCCTAGTGATCGGAGTAGTAATTGGGATCAACCAAACCAGTAAAAGTAAATCAACCGGAAAAAGTGCCAGCAGTTCTTCAAGCAAAGTAGTCAAAAAACCGCAGCCCGTTACTGATAAAGACAAGGCTAAAAGCGTCGCCCAAACAGTAATTTTTGATTATTTAACAAAAGAAAAGAAGCAAAAGATTAGTAAATCTGACGTGGAGATTACTTCAATTAAGAATTCGGGTCCTTATTACGTTAAGAAAAGCCAGAAAGCCCGAATGAACGGTTGGGAAATTCAAGGTAAGATCAACAGTAAATCAAAAGGCTCATCAATTGATTTACTTAGTGCAGTAATTAACATGCCAGACCAAGATAAAAATCAGTTAGATTATTTAGCGATTGGTTGGGATACCTTTATTAATGAAGTTAAACAGAATACTGGCGCGAAATAAAAAGCAGGGGCATCCCTGCTTTTTTGGTAGGATAACAATTGAAAAAAAGACGAAAAATTTATCAAACTTGGGAATTTTGGGTCATTGTGGCGCTGGCGATTCTGGTCGTTTCGCCGAGGCTAAAGCTGCCGCAATTTCGGCTCGAATTTAGAAAACATGATCCTAAAACCGTTGCTCCAAAGAAAATCAATAACGTAAATTTAGCAATTGATGAAATTAAGAGCCATACTGAGCTCGGACTTTTGACCTCGAGAAAAGCACTCTTTCTTAGATTGACTGCCCCAAAAGGAGATGGTCTAGTTTTCAGCGAAGAAGCCGCTAATCAAGCGATCGATAAAATGAAATTTAACTGGAACAAATCAGCAACCGAATGTGCCAAAAGACTTCTGGATGGAATTATTAACAAGCGATCAGAACTCATCAAATTTCTTGTAGATCAATACCTTTTCTTGCCTTCAGAAGCTGAATATGCACTTAAGCATGTCAAAGTCGACTGGACGCAAAAGGCGTTGCAAGAAGCCCAACGTAGTGTCAATCAAATCAACTACTCGAAACAAATGCTCTACGAATTGCTTATTGACAAAGAACGGTCTGGCTTCACCGAAAGCGAAGCTCATTTTGCGGTTAACAATATCAACGTAAATTGGTCCGAATTAGCTTTAAAGAGCGCTTTAAAAACTAAACATGAAAACCGCGATATCGAAAAAGAACTTGAACGGCAAAAATTTACTAGCGACCAAATTGATTATGCCTTACAGCATGTTGATGATTAGATTACTTGATAAATATCTGTTAAAGGCTGTCTTTTTTTAGGAGTGATTTCTTGGTCTCGGTAACCAAAACCTGCTAAATAAGAAACTCCAAAATGTTTTGGATCCATCAGATCGTGAGAAACGAGATAATCAGTTAATTTTTCGCGGTTAAAGCCTTCAATCGGACAACTATCAATCCCAAGCCAAGCCGCAGTTGTTAACATATTTCCAAGTGCAATGTAAGTCTGTTTACAAGCCCAATCAAAAAGCGTTTGGGGATCATTCAACTGAAAATCATGCTTTTGAAAATTTCGAAATGCATCAGTACGCGGAGAATGGGGATCATATTTATTTTGAAAAACGTCCTCAACCAAATGTTTCACGTAATCACTGTCAGCTGTTACATCCGTGCGCGCCAAACAAAGCAACAAATGACTTGCACCATTGATGCTATTTACTGCACCCCAAGCAAAATCCTTAAGATCCTCTTTAATTTGTTCGTTTTCAATTAACAAAAATTTCCACGGCTCATAGCCAAATGAGCTTGGGGATAATCGAGCTGCCTCTAAAATTACCTGCCAATCCGCTGGATCAATTTTCTTGGTTGGATCAAACTTTTTTGTCGCATATCGGCGATTAAACACCGCAATAATTTCTTTGCGCAATTCTCCTTTATTTTCCATTATTTTTTCCTCCTCGCTTAAAAATACGGGCTAAAAATTTGGTGAAAGCCCGATCGATTTTACCTATTATTTTAACCCAAAAATTTAAATAATAATTTTGAAAAGTTCCAAACATAATTGAGCGTGTATACTCGATCAAAAGGCAAACTAACAAAATCACTGCTGGAATCGTAAAAGTCTGTTGGATCATCGTCGGTAAATCTTTGACCTGAGGAAAATGAATAAACGTTTTAAAAATAAGATTTGAAACATAAGGATTATCATGAATCAAATAAACAGCAAACACTCCCGAGGCGGCAAAGTTAATTATAAAATTAGGTTTAATTTTCATGTTTTTAAATAATAGAAAAACAACAACTGCCACAACATAACTAAAAAAGCTGTAATTATACATGCCGATATTCATTGTGTAAATATATATTTTAGGATGTTCGACTCCCAGATTAAAACCCCAAAAATGAAAAAGAAAATCACCGATAATTAAAATTGCTAGGATCAAGCAAAGAAGCCAACTTTTAATATGAATATAATTTTCATATTTACGAATAAAAGCGCCAGTAAGCCATAAAAGAATCATGACTGCAACATCGGTATAACCATAAACCGGCACCCCGTAATACATCAAATAGGCTGGTCCACAAATCAACAAGATTAATACACCCAGCATGATCACATATTGCTTAACTGCCAATCGCTCGGCTAAAATATTCAAATAAGGCATTAGAATATACATAAAAACATAAGCAGTCGCAAACCAGTAAAGGTTAGATATTATCGGAAAAACACTCTGAAAAAAAGTTTGCGGAGTAACATGAGTTCCAGGAATCGTCAAATTTGCTAATATATAAATTAAAATTGAATAAAAACTGGTAGTCGTAGTGATGCGTAGCAAAGTTTTTAATTTAGGCGAATGACGATAAGTGAAATATCCGGTAATTAAAATAAAGGTCCCGACTCCAACTTTGCCAATCGGTAATACAGATAACAACCAAATTTTATTAGGCGTGACCTTAAATTGACTCCAAGAAAATCCACTATGGGCAATCAGATGATGAATAATAATTGCGTACATACTTAAAATTCGCAATAACTCAAAATTTGTTTGCCGATAGTGGCTGTAGTCTACATGTGATTTATTCTTTCGTGATCTTTGCATTTTTCCCATCAATCAATGCCGGTAACTAGTATTTTCGTTATGATCATAATTCTGCTCTTCACGTTCTTTTCGATCCTTATCCTGCTGCAAAGTTTGATAAGCCATGATCTTACGAATTTCTTTTAATTCATCTAGTTCGGCACTATAACCAAAGCGTTCTTTGGGATCTTTTGCCAAAGTCTTGTTGAGCCACCAAATAATTAGATACACGATAAAAGCTAGAATCAAAAAATTAATTATGTCGCTTAAAAACTGGCCCCATTTGACCGTAATTATATTTTGGCCCTCGCCTACTTGCAAAACTTTCTGTGAAAAATTCACATGATTTAAAATAATGCTTAAAAATGGATTGATCAAATTATCCACAAATGAGCGAATAATATTAGAAAAAGCCGATCCCACAACTAAACCAATCGCCATCCCGATTACGTTATCTCTTAAAAGGAACCGGCGAAAACCACTAGAAATCGAACTTGTGTTTTTGTTATCGTTAGACATTAATTACATCTCCTAGAGTAATTCTCAGTTAATAAATGTAACAGAAATTTTTGATTTTTTTTGAATTTCGGTGATTAAGAATTTTATAATTCTAAACCAAAAAAATCTGTGCCTCAAGACTATTATGAGACACAGATCTTCTAGCAATTAGAAATTTAGTCGTTTAAATTAACAAACTTAAACTTAGACCAAGGGCGAATGAAATCCAATAAAAAGAGTTCATCTTCGATAATTCGCCCAACTTTATTTTTCCTAGGATCAGCATGTGGTTCTAAAATTACTTGTAACTCGTTTTTATATTTACCGAAAGTATCGTTACCAATCACAACATCCCCCCGTTCAAAAGTTTGGTTATGATCGTGTGGCAGATTTTTTTCAGCTTCGTATTTTTTGCGAACTTGAGTCGATCTAATCGTCATTTCGTTGATATCTCCTCTTCGAACATGCTGGTTATCGAATAAAATTTGGTTTTCAACCCGATTATTATTTTCAGTGGTTTCAATTGTAAATTCAACCTGATAACGATCGATATTACTCAATTTCTCTAGTTCCGCTTTTGAAGCATAAGCGTTACCAATAATTACATCGTCAATTAAGCCCGTGGCAAAAAGATGCTTCGCTTGAATGTCCAAAGGTAATTCGCGATCAAATTCCAGGGTCGGCAAACCGTCATTAACATCCCAAGGTCCAATCTGACCAACCGAAGAAGAAATAAAAGCTGCCGTGTGAATGTTTTGGCTCTTAAATCGACGCCCACATTTCTCGAAAAAGGAAGATGGTAATCCCGTTCCTTTTTGCGGGTAAAAATTATGACAGCCATAGAGGAACGGAATATTAGCTTCATAACTCAAAATATTATTTAAATAGGCTACATCATTACTCATATTAATTTCAATAATTAAATTTTGCGGATTAAAAGTTAATAAGGCCTCCTTCGCGCCATCAAAACCGTTGTCCAAACGGATGCCATCGGCACCTAGGTCTTTAAAAAACTGCAGATCATCATAGCTAATTTTTAGCGTATCAAAAATCGCAGGAGAAACATCTAAAATGATTTCATAATTTAAGTCTTTGGCAAAACCAATGATCGATTTATATTTATCAACAACGGCTTTCGAATCTCCATTGATTTCCAACATGCTCATAAAAATCCTTGTAAAACCGAGACTGCTGGCCTTTTCTAAATAATTTTGATCTTGTTTTAAATCTGAGTGATCGGGATAAACCGATACCCCTAGTCTTCGCTGATTCAAATTTTCTTTCCTTTTTCTAGATTATTAAAAATTTTCATATATTTATCGAAAATAATCGAACTCATATAAATTGTCACAAGAGCTGGCAACAAGTAACCCAAATGGAAAATTGACGCTACTACAACACTTGCTCCAACAATTAAACTACAAAATAAGAGCGTACCAGAAGTATTTTTATTTTGTATAAAAGAAGGAATTTTATTCTTGCTGACAAGGATCTGACAAAAAATAAAATACACTCCAAATAACAATCCATAAACCATCTACTTTTTACTTCCTTAATTTTCTGATTCTTGTTTTAACTGTTGACGTTCAAATACTTTGAAGAACGGATAATAAATTGCAAGATCAATAACGAAATTAATGATTGCCAAAACTGCTGCTTGCCAACTCCAATTAGTGCTCATCATCGCAGCTATTGGAGATGGGATCGTGAATGGTAACCGGGCCATCATCATTGGAACAATTCCCGATATTGTTGCAAAATAAGAGATCGTTGCGGTAACAAGTGGTGCAATAATAAAGGGAAGACCCAAAATCGGGTTCAATACAATCGGCGCACCAAACATGATTGGTTCATTAATATTAAAAAGTCCTGGTAAAAATGCAAGTTTACCTAATTCTTTCAAATAATTAGATTTTGAAAATATAAAAAGTACTACTAACGCAAGTGTTCCTCCTGCCCCACCAATCCAAACAAACCATTGCAGAAATTGCTCTGTAAAAATTGTCGACAGGTGATGAACATTAACTCCTGCATGAAATTCTGCCATGTTGCTAGCAATTGACATTTCCCAAAAAGGCCGAATGATTGGATCCATAATTGCTGTTCCGTGAATTCCCAATACCCAGAAAAATGTAATGAAAATAATTGTCAAAAGGCCGCCAAGCAAACTATTTCCTGCTAGAACGCCTTTTAATGGCATTAAGAGATTACTTAAAAAGTTAGCAATGTTAAATCCAATAACGTGTCTAATTACCCAAAATAAGATCAAAACAACTGCGGCAGGAAGTAAACCTGCAAAAGAATTCGATACTTCTGGCGGAACTCCCTCAGGCATTTTGATCGTAATATTATGTTTAGTAAAATAATGAACTATTTCAACTGAGACAAGCGCCGTGACAATTGCAGCAAATAATGAGGAGGCACTTAAATTCCCAATCGAAATATACCTTCCTGCCTCAATAGTTCCTTTTATCGGCTTTAAAACGTGTACCGGCTTTACTGTTGCAACTAAGAACGCCATCACCCCAATGATTCCATTAGTTAGTGGATCTAATTTGTAATATTGTGCTAACGAATAGGCAATCCCAAAAGTCGCATACACTGACAAAATCCCCACTGTAAATCTAAATGGAACATCTAATATTTCCTGATATGCTGATAAAAATTTTGCCACAGCAGGGATCGGCATGTTGGAAATAATCGTAAAAAACGATCCAACAATTGTAAGTGGTAATGTTGAAACAATTCCTTTACGAATTGCCGCCATGTGCCTTTGCTGTCCAATTTTATTAGCAACCGGAACTACTTTCTGTTCCAAAAATGTAACAAAATTATTCATTTTACCCTCCTTCTAATTTCAGTGAACTGATTATAACATTATAATCATTAAAAATAAAGCGTTATCAAGAGAATGTTTTACTCAAAAAAGTTTATCAAATTTCGTAGTCGATTTTGTAATCATTGAGGTCAGTCAAATAAATAGATCGAGAAAATTCAATTAATTCACCTGCGCTATTATAAGAGCAGCGTTCCCTTTGAATACCTAGATCCAGATCTGTTTTTAAAATTCTTTTATTTTTTGAATCCAAGTGAATTGCTTTAAATGAGTCCTTAAAAGATCCAATATTTTCTCCCATTTCTTTAATCACGCTATACAATGATTTTTGATTAATATTTTTAAATTCAGACAGGTGATCAGTAAACAAAATAAAATGAGTAAAATAAATATAAGGAACTCCGTCAAGACAATAAACTCGTTCAATTTTCGTGATCCGATGGTTTACATCGGCAAACTCTTTTGGTTCAATATTTTCTATACTCAAAACTTCTTTTTCAATTTTTTTGCCACTTTTTTGCAAAATAGAAGTAAAAGAATCGGCCTTCGATAGTTTATTAAATAGGCGATCACTAATGACCATTGTTCCGATCCCTTGCTTTTTTTCCAAAAAACCTTCGGTTTCTAAAAGCTGGATCGCATTTCTTATTGTTATTTTGCTGACATCAAATTTAGTCTCCAGTTCATTCTCTGATGGAATTAAAGTCCCCACTGGATATTTACCATTCAAAAGATCCTTTTTAATCGACGAAGCAATTTCTTTATATAGAATTCCAGATTTCAAAATAATTCCTCTACTTTTTTCATAAAATCAACCTACATGAATTCTAATTTTTGATCATTAACAATTTTTGTACATCTGATGATAAAACATGTATGCAATTTTTTCTATAACAAAAAAATCCACTATTAAGTTTTAGTGATTTTTCGGAAAACAAATTTTAATTTTTTAGATTATAACATCAAAAAAGCAAATATTTTAAATTTTTTATGCCTATTTTACTAGGTACTGACAGATTGGACTACAATTATTTTTATCTCATTAATTAATAAAAATAGTCTTAACCTCATCAATTTGACATAGTTCTGAAGCCATCAAACCAGTTGTCTTGACGCTGATTATGGTCCTAACCTCATCAATTTGACATAGTTCTGAAGCCTTCGATGTAGTTATCTGTCCGTGGTGGTAGGTCCTAACCTCATCAATTTGACATAGTTCTGAAGCGTAAGTTGGATATTTGTTTCGATACATAACGGTCCTAACCTCATCAATTTGACATAGTTCTGAAGCGTTCACTGGGGGTTGCATCACCTGGAGTTGGGTCCTAACCTCATCAATTTGACATAGTTCTGAAGCCGGCTGTTGCGTCGCTCATATTTTTGATTCGGTCCTAACCTCATCAATTTGACATAGTTCTGAAGCCGCATCTTTCTGCTGTATTACCATTATTGAGGTCCTAACCTCATCAATTTGACATAGTTCTGAAGCATATTATAGTACACTTGAATGTAAGCCCCAGGTCCTAACCTCATCAATTTGACATAGTTCTGAAGCGCCCATAGTACACTAGCAGGACTCGACGCAGGTCCTAACCTCATCAATTTGACATAGTTCTGAAGCTAAGTGCTAGGATCGCCGATTTGTAGCTTTGGTCCTAACCTCATCAATTTGACATAGTTCTGAAGCGACCGTAGTACACTAGCAGTACTCGACGCAGGTCCTAACCTCATCAATTTGACATAGTTCTGAAGCCACCAACTTCTGTAGTGATCACAGTCATGAGGTCCTAACCTCATCAATTTGACATAGTTCTGAAGCCTATTTCTGGTTCTGTTTTATTTAAAATTGGGTCCTAACCTCATCAATTTGACATAGTTCTGAAGCCGTCGCTTGCTTTATGTTCATCTAACTTTTGGTCCTAACCTCATCAATTTGACATAGTTCTGAAGCAAGGATCATCACGACATGCAAACGGAAAGCGGTCCTAACCTCATCAATTTGACATAGTTCTGAAGCATTCATATACCAGTTTAAAGTATCAGCCGCGGTCCTAACCTCATCAATTTGACATAGTTCTGAAGCGTTGTACTTGACCTTACACAAGCGATCATAGGTCCTAACCTCATCAATTTGACATAGTTCTGAAGCATAAACTACCAAACGGTGACTATGATACAGGGTCCTAACCTCATCAATTTGACATAGTTCTGAAGCTTTGAATTTTTGCGTATGTGTTACCCGGCTGGTCCTAACCTCATCAATTTGACATAGTTCTGAAGCCTGTAATTGACTCATTGGTTTGGGAATTAAGGTCCTAACCTCATCAATTTGACATAGTTCTGAAGCTTACACTAAAATCGTCATCTCCAATAGCTGGGTCCTAACCTCATCAATTTGACATAGTTCTGAAGCGTAGGGACAAAACTTGTTGGAACCATCGAAGGTCCTAACCTCATCAATTTGACATAGTTCTGAAGCCCAGCATATCGATCAAACAGCAATTTATAAGGTCCTAACCTCATCAATTTGACATAGTTCTGAAGCCAAAAGTGGTTGAGTAATTAAAAGTATTTTGGTCCTAACCTCATCAATTTGACATAGTTCTGAAGCGGAACATGTGTTCGCTCTATCGATTTTTGAACATAGTGAAATCATTATCAATAAAGCACCCATTTTCATCCGCTTCTATATCCTCCATGTCACTAGATAAATTGACACTCAAGATTGTAACTTTTTTACTTTTACTTTCATAAACTATCTTCTGAAGTTGCTCTTTTGACAAATAGCGGTTCAAGTTTGTAAATAACAAAATTTTAGTATTTGTTAAATAAAAAGAAAGATCAATAAACTCGCCTAAAATATTTAATGGTTCATTGTTTTGATGGAAACAGTAGCTAATATCCATCATTCCTATTATATCATTAAGCGACCAATCGTCACTAATTTCAAGCGGAAGACCAAAATCAAAAATTTCTTTTGTTATAATTTTGCGCATCTCCCGATCTAAAATATAAAGATTATGTTTACTATCATCAGAAATTGTATTTTCTAATTTTTTTAACATTTGCTTATAGAAAATCTGCTTAGGAGTGGTACAGGAAGTAAGCTCTCCAACATAAATAAGATATTTAGATAAGTCAAGTACCCTATTGTTTTCACTAAGAACTAAGTCATCTTTGGTCTCTTGTTTAAATCCCCTAATAATTTTCCAAAATAAAGGAAAATTTTCAATGTTAATTGAATTGTATCCATTGATCAAATTAATGGGTTCAAAAGGAAAGATTGTCAGTTTATAAGTCATATAACAACCATCCGCTCATCAGAATTTCGAACATCTTCAATATTTTTACCCGCAAGAAACTTGATTTCTGAATATTGTTTTTCAGTAACGATCATCGATTGTACAGTTCCCCTAACTGGTGCTACTTTTTGAATTCTTTCTTCTAAAAAATTAGCAGACTGTTTATTCATCAAAACCCGAACATAGACCGATTCTTGAATCATCAAAAAACCTTCTTTAACTAAGGTCTGATGTAACTTGCGATAATTCCTCCGATCTTCTGCAGTCAAAGTTGGAACATCAAAAAATATTAATAATCTCATAATCCGGTACCTTAAACTCATATTTTAATCTCAATTTCTGGCAACACGTCAGTTTCGTTTGATAAGTACTTTAAACATTTCCTAACAAACGTTTTTATCACCCCAGATAATAAAGCATCTCCTGAATTTGTTGTTACTGTCTGATTTAACAAATTTACCAATTCAAGTTTATCGGCTAAATCAAATGACGGATTTTCATACTTGTTAAAAGCAATTTCGTCAACAAACACTCTAAATGGTTCAATTAAATCTGAGGAGAGATTATAAAAATTTTCCATACTGTCATGATGAATTCCTAGTTCAGTTAAATAACCTGCACAACAAATTTCTTGAGTGATCAATGAAAGTAAAACAGAATATCCAAAATTTAAATGACCATTTGCAACAAACTCGTCTTTTCGTCGATTAAATTTGGTATCGTACAGCCTTTGAAAATACATTCTAGCTGCTACTGCCTCACGATTTGTTGAATCTCCGGGTTTTACTTCGTCGAGTAAGTCCAGCAAATCTTGATGTCCTGGTGATCCATCGTATTTTGTACGCTGAAATTTTTCTAACATTTTTGCTTCGTTAGTAATTTTCATCTTAATAATGTTTTGCCAGAGCAAAGATTTTCGATCTGAATCCCAAATAATTTGCTTCGAAATATTGCGATTACGGCTTAAATTACTGTAATAAGAAGTAAATTCTCCCACTGGCATTTCTTTATTATCAGTAAAAATAACTTTAATATCGTTGCGGGAAAGTTCCATCATCAAATGAGTCGTAATAACGGCCTGAGTGGTGGCAATCATTAAAATTTGAACATCGGCAATCGGAACTTGAACGATATCGTTATCAGTTTGAACAATCACGTGTTCTAACTTGTAAGAAATTTTTGCGTGTTTGGTAACAACAACTGTGCGCCATCCCATTTACATTTACCACCTAACGGAGTAATATACTGGTGTAGGTAGAACTACAAAGGTCTACCTCATCAATTTGACATAGTGAATTGAAGTAAAACAATCAGATTTACCTGAGAGTTTATGTACTGTCCCGAGAGGGACTTTTTTTGTGGCCTAATTTTCTAATATTTTCTTGGCTTCAGGCAAATCTTTGACTTTAACTATCCTTCTAAAGAGTCCTGAAGGTGAATTGAAAACAAATGCATCGTCCTCGCCCATTTTATAGCCTAAAGTATACCCATTAGATAAAGACGTTTTATTTTGAAAACGTCCAAAACTAGAGCTAAAATCAATTTTCTTACATGTCGGATCAGCGTGTAACCCACCTAATATATCTTTAATCATATTCACTTGTTTTTCGTAATCTAAATTCTCAAAATTTTCACGATAATCAAGCATATGCACTAAATAATTTTCATGCATCGGAAAATATTCCCGCATTTCAATTGAAATTGCATCATAAGCTTCATTTAAAATATCTCTTGCCGTTTTTGATTTTAAACGGGCGTCAGCCCTATCTTCAGTATCTGATTTTAAAACAACAGATAAATTATTATATAGATCATGTTCTAAGTAGAGTTGTTGTGCATTATGCAATTCTGTCGCTGAACCAATTGTCATTTTCGCTCCACTACGAATTATTTCTTGCTCACTTGGAATATGATCAAGAACAACCCTAGCTCCCGGAATTATTTCATCAATTTTTTTCTGTAAAAATTCTGGGTCTTTTTTCATTTCATCAACCCATAACCTCCGTAAACCCATCAGCCGAAATTCTTTCTTGTAATAAATTAAAATGGAGTAAGCTAACTGGATTGAATCAAAGCCTCCATAAAGATCAACTGACTGTTTATCATTAAAAGACTGTTTTGCTTTGGTTTTCTCATCATGAAGTTTGCTTGAAAAACGAGTTTCTTTATATAATTTTCCCTTTGAATCCTCTGTTCTTCGGCTAAAAATTAGATCTTGATTTTCTAACTGTTTTATTAAATACCGATAATTCTCATCTGTCCAAACTATTTCACCAGTTTCTCGATTGGTCTGCAGTTCCTGGTTACGGCTTCGCATGCTTCCAACAACAAAGCTATAAGGTTCAATACGATCTCTTCCCTTACCTTCTTCTCTTTTTTTCCTAAGCCATTCTTTTGTATATGAATTATACTCATTGTATGTAAAATCACCGTTGGCATCAAAACCACGTCGTTGAATATATTTTCCAACTGTGGCGATCAACAACGCATCATGAGCATGATGGTAATCATTAATATCCCGACTTTTAAACTTGTGAAAATATTTTCTCATATCATTTGTTAAACTTGCACGAATCGCGACAGCTTTTGTATTATCACCGTAATATTGTTCAATTAACATTGCCACATTTTTAATTATTTGGCGAGTCTCTACAAGTGATCGAGCAATAAATCGCTTTTTCTGCGCATCACTAAAATCATCTTTGCGAGTAAGATAATTAAACTTTTCTTGACTAATCAGCCCTAAATTTAAAAGATGTCTCCAAAAATGACTCATTCTTTCAATTATCTCAGGAACATAGACTGGCGAATCACTTTTACGAGCATTGTCTGCACGATTAACTAAAACTCGATTATCCAAAGAATTATCTTTAACATACGCTTGCGGAATAATGTGATCTATATCATAATTTGTCGAAACTTCTCCAATTGGAATTCGATCGCCTGTATACATATCTCTACCCAACTGTAGATAGTAAAGATAAAGACGATCATCTTTTATTGATTCTTTATTTGCTTTTGTGAGTTCACGAGAAACATCGGCAAAATCTTTTTTGATTTCGCTGTTGGCATATAATTTCTTGATCCGATCAATTCTAGCATTAGTCGTTTTTGACGATTGAGTCTCACGGGCAAATTCAAGAAAGACATTAGATGGAGCAACTCCGCCCATCGCCTTTTTAATATCGTCCAAAATTCGAAATGATTGGCGAATTCCTCGCTTAATATTAGGAGCACCTGCTAAATCATCGATCGCCTGATAAATATTTTTGGTGCCCGTTTCTGTTTCGTTTTCCCGTTTAATCCAATCATTAATTTTATATTTAGGTTCATTCATAATTTCCATTAAGTTGAGAGATGTCTTGTACAACAGATCGATAATGCTATAGTTAGCCGGAACATTATCACCAACGAGTTTTGTGTAAATATGTTTTGAGGTCAGGAATTTTTCTGAAAGTCTCCCCCATCCGGTGTAGTGCTTATTGCTGAGCCGAGCAATTTGTTTGCTGCTAAGCTTTTCTAATTTGGTTAATCTTCTTTTTATTAATTTGCGATCTTCAAAAATGGTCTGAATTTCGACAATTTGTTCCAAGAGTTTCTGATTATCAGAATCCTCAACAAAATCACGACCAAAAACACCAACAAAGTAGTTATACGTTTTAAGAGAATTATTAAATTTAGTTTTGCTAGATAGACCAGAGATCTCGCACTTCATCCCCTCATTGGAAAAAATAAAATCTTCCACCATTTTCTTGGTCACATTGACATGTTCTTTAAAACAATTTTCGAAAATCTTTTGCTTTAGTTTTACGGGCAAACGATGGCGATGAGGATCGTCTCTAAGCTTATACCGAACGTTATTTAACTCCTGCAAAACAGTGTATTTTTGATAAAGTAGTGTATTCTGAGGGATCGTATCCTCATGAATTAAATAGGTATCTTTGAGCGTCATCCGCTTAATAAATCTCTCAGCCGATTCATCGGAATCAACTTTTTCACTAAAATTCCAAGGAGTAATCGCACCTTTTTCTTTTCGTTGCATCCAGTGATTTGTCCCATCACCTTGAACATCTTCTTTTTCTACTAAAGGACCAACGTAATATGGAACTCTAAAATTTAGAAGAGCAATTAATTTATTTTCTGTCTTCCCTTCTTTTTCAAAAGTTTTTGCCAAAAAAGGATAATATTTTCCCTGTTTTTCAATAATTTTGGTTAATTCATTTTCATGTAACTGATGGGGTATAACTCCATTGCTTTTGTTGCGCTGGGTCTCTAAAAAAGTCCCTAAATTTATATTACTAAGTAGCTGTATCAATTTATAGTCAGAAATTGCAAGTGGATCAAGATTATCAACTCTTTTCTTGACAATTTCTGTAAGAGCTGCGATTGATTTTTGGATATCTTCGTCGCGACTTTTATTATTAATAATTACTTTTCTAATCTCATTAAAACCAACTTCATTTGCAAAATTCAGGGCAATTTTGTCAACAATTAAGTCTCGAAAATACTTCTTACCTTCATCTCTTTTTTTCTCGTCATGAGATAAAACATTTTTATAGGATTCATCAAAAGCTTTTTTAGTTTTAGCATTGCGAAAATTATTTTTTAAGAGCTGCAAATCTTTTTTATGTTGCTCATAACGGCGTACCATCGCATCTGAAATGGACTTATCCTTTTGTAAAATGGAACGTAAAGTTAATCCGTCATAAGCCCCACGCAACTCATTTACAAATTGATTTTCATCTTCTGATAAAAGCGAGCTTAATTTTTCTAAAGTTTCATCCAAATTTTCATCTGAAAATTTAATTTTATAATTTTTTTGCTCCTCTTTTTCTATATCCTGAGCTTTGTCGAAAATCTTAATTAGATCAACTGTATTACCAACAATTCCCATTAAAATTGCTTTTGTCAAAGCTAAATTTGTCTTTGTGACAGAAATTCCAGTGAGTGCTTCTTCTACTCTACCAGTTTTAGATTTCCCAAAATTTAATAATCCTTGCTCTATTTTACTTGAGTCAACAACTTCAAAAATTGCTCCATCCGGGTTAAATCTTTTAAAACTGTTAACTAGTTCGTCTAAATCAAAAGTTTTCTCTGGATTAATTTGTCCTTCAATCAAAAAATGTCCGCGATATTTAGTTAAATGATGGATCGCCAAATAAACTTCTCTGAGATCATGTTTTTGACCATCATTCGTTAAAGCCTGGCGTAAATGATAAATTGTGGGATATTTTTGGTAGAAATCTCGGTCAGACTTAGAATCACCAAATAATGCTCCCCCATAATAAAACTGGCGATTTTTTTCATCCAATGGATGAACCCAAGTGTATTTTAGACGTTTTAAAAAAATCTCATCAATTGCCGCTAACTCTGGAGCAAAAATTTCATTTAGTAAACGAATTCGCCATCTGCGTCTTGATAATCGGCGTCGCGTTGTTCGATAGGTGCGCCGCTCTTCAGCAGTATCTGCCGAGCTAAAGAGCCTAACTCCCATCAATTTTTTATTTCTAGCTTCTAAAACCTGGTATTCATCATCAATTACTGCCCACCCAACTGAACCTGTGCCAATATCAAGGCCAACGTTATATTTCATCCTATTCCCCTAGATAGCTTAATGGTAATACTTTATCAAAAATCCGCTTACAATGCACCTAAAAAAATTAACTTATCAAATTATTTACCCAAGCAAACTGTTTTGATAACTTTTTTTTGTTAATTAATAGCAGGCTATATCCCAAGAAAATAAGTGTGATTATTGCAATCGATTTTAAGCTAGCACTATTAACTTGAACTCTTTGTTGAACTGGACCCTTAGTATACATTCCAATGAAATCAAATAGAAAATGGAACAAAATTGAGGGTAAAAGCGAATTTGCAGCAAGGTAAAGTGCAGAAAAAAAGATGCCAGCACACAGTGCCTCCCACATTTGCATCAATGTTGTAGGTAAATCCTGGGTTCGAAGATTTAAAAGGTGAAGGCTCGAAAAAATTAACGAAGACAAAAATATCGCCAAATAAACTTGATTAAAATTCCTTTCTTTCTTCTCAGACAACGCTTGAAAAATCTGAGGAAACAACAGCCCTCGGCAAAGGTACTCTTCAAAAAATCCCGCACTCAATGCTAAAGGCAGCGTATTCCCATAAGTCCTGGGCAACCGATCGCTAAGCATGACCGAAAATAAAATTACCATCAGGAAAAACACTGGTCCCAGCGAAAGAAAAGGGCTTTTAATGTTAAACCTAAAATCAATTTTTTGCTTCACGATCCAATGATTCACAGAGAACATGATCAAAATGATCGCCAGTTCTAAGACGGTCTCCCAAAAAATAAAATTATTCATTATTGGGATCAGCCCAAATTCATTTATCACTATCACAACTAGACGAAATAAAAAATACACTCCTAAAATAATTACTAAATTCCACCATTTATTTTTCATTTTCAATCAAAAGTCCCCCTGTAATTTCTATTGTTTATCTTATACCTAATTTTTAATTCAAGTAATCTTAAAACAAAAAATCACCGCTACAACTAAGTAACGATGATCTTTCTACTTCCTGATATTGGGTAGATAGGGTTCGAACCTATGCATTATGGATTCAGAGTCCACTGCCTTACCACTTGGCTACTACCCATAAACAAGTAGATATTTTACTTGAAAGTTGAAATACTGTCAACCGTTTGAAAAGATTTATTTCAAAATCACTGATATCAAAGATAAAATTTTGCATTATACAAAACCTTCAAAAGAATGTATAATTGCGATGCAATAAATAAGGAGGAAATCATGAATTTTTACACTTACGATTATTTTGTGAATCAAATTCACAGTTCACAAAATGTTAAATACCTTGTTGCAGCTGGGATTGCAGTTATTCTCGTTGCCTTAGCGTTTCAATTTGCTCGACATCGCGATGATAATAAATATCGTGATTTAATTATTATTGTAGCTCTCTGTGGGATTCTTCTGTTAGGGATTCAATTTACAAATTATCAACAATCACAAAGCACCACTAACCAGTCGACCCAAACAGCCAATTTTTTAAAAAGCGTCTGTAAGGAGAAGAAGATTAAAGCCAGTGACATCGCATGTAATCAGACGTCTTTAACCGACCAAATGGTCCTCAAAATTAAAAACAACTATTATCAAGTAATTTTTAATAGCGATTTTTCAAGTTATCAGCTGGTTAAGGCCTCACTCGTCAATAACGAAATAAATCTTTTGAAAAAATAAGGAGTGAAATATGATTAACTATACCGACGTTGCCGTCAAATTTGTTCTTGGATTTATTTGCATCATCGCACAAATTAACCTTTCAGGCAAAGGAAATTTAGCACCTACTAATGTAATTGATCAAATGCAAAACTATGTTTTGGGGGGAATCATTGGGGGCATTATTTATAACCAAAGCATCACTCCTCTCCAATTTTTCTTAGTGCTTGTAATTTGGACGATTGTTGTTCTTTTGATTAGATTTATGACCAACCATAATCGAATTGTCAAAAAATTAGTTGACGGGACCCCGCTAACTGTCATTGAAAACGGAAAAATTAGCGTTTCTAAGCTTACACAAAGAGGTATGACTGCTAATACTTTAATGTTTAAATTAAGAACATCGGGAATTGAAGATTTAACAAAGGTTAAAAAAGCAATTCTAGAACAAAATGGTCAGTTGACCGTGATTCAAGAAGGCGAATCCATGTTAAACGCTCCTCTAATTACTGATGGACAATTAAACGTCGATTCACTCGAATCTCTTAAAAAAGATGAAGCTTGGTTAGAAAACGAAGTCCACGAGCAAGGTTTCCAAGTTTCAGACGTTTACTTAGCTACTTATGAGGAAGAAAATTTGAAAATTTTCCCTTATCGGACTAAACATCATCACTCAAAATAATTATTTTTTTCAAAAAAATTAAAATATTAGAGCTCCTCCAGTGCTAAAGTTCGACATTTATGTTATGATTAGGTAAATTTTAACCAAAGGAAGATTGTCATGATTTTAATGAAGGATATTATTCGTGAAGGTACTCCAACATTAAGAGCGACAGCCAAAAAAGTTACATTTCCCGCATCTCAAGAAGAACAGAATCTGGGACTAGAGATGATGGAATTTCTTGAAAACAGTCAAGATGAAAAAATAGCTGAAAAATATCATCTTAGAGCAGGAGTAGGTCTTGCTGCTCCACAGGTAAATGTTTCAAAAAGAATGGCCGCCGTTTTAGTGCCTGATAACCAAGGAAATATCGTATTTAAGGAAATTTTATACAACCCTCGGATTCTAAGAGAATCAGTTAAGCGTGCAGCGCTAAACGAAGGTGAGGGCTGTCTTTCTGTTGATCGAGACGTTGCAGGCCTTGTTGTTAGAACTGATCGGATTACCCTTGAGTTTTTTGATGCTGATGGCACACGCCATGAAGTAAAATTAAGAGATTATCCAGCAATTGTGGTTCAACACGAAATTGATCACTTAAATGGAACTTTATTTTACGATCACATTGACTCAAAATCTCCTTTTAAAATTCCTGAAAATACAGTAATTATTGAGTAGAAAATGGAGGACTATGATTTACAAAGTTTATTATCAAGGAGATGCTGAGTGTACTCCGAGACGGGAAAGAACACAGACTTTGTATGCTGAAGCTGCAAGTATTCCCGATTTAAAGAAAAAAATAGTTGAAAAATTTAATTACAGCATTGAATACGTTGCTGAATTAAATGAACAAGATCTTGATTACGAAAAAGAACATAATTCTGATTTCGAAGTCTTAAAGGATCTCTAATGCCAACAAAATCTAAGAAAGCTAAAAATATTAGAATTGCAGCAATTGGTGGTCTAGGTGAAATCGGTAAAAATATGTATTGCGTCGAATATGACGACAAAATTGTTGTTATCGACTGTGGAATCAAGTTCCCTGAAGATGATTTATTAGGAATTGATTACGTAATTTCTGATTATCAATACGTGATTAAAAATCGTGATAAAATTCAGGGCTTAGTGATAACCCACGGACATGAAGATCACATTGGTGGAATTCCTTTTTTGCTTAGGCAATTGTCTGGCATTAACATTTATGCTGGACCACTTGCCCTAGCTTTAATTAGAAGTAAACTAGAAGAAAATGGACTAACTCGTGATTGTAATTTAATTGAGATTGATGAAGATTCTGATTTAGATTTTGGTGAAATTTCAGTTACATTTTTTAGAACTACTCACTCGATTCCTGATACTTTAGGAGTAGCAGTTCACACACCTGTTGGGGTTGTAGTTCAAACTGGTGACTACAAATTTGATTTAACGCCCGTAGATGGACAGCCCGCTCCCAATCTTCAAAGAATGGCTAAACTAGGAGACGAAGGAGTTCTTCTTCTTATGTCTGACTCGACTAATGCCGAGGTGCCGACATTTACTAAATCCGAACGTTTCGTCGGAAAATCGATTAGAAATATCATGGAATCTATCAAGGGCAGGATTATTTTCGCCAGCTTTGCTTCTAATATTTCTCGAATTAAACAAGCTTCCGATGTTGCAATCGAAAATGGTCGTAAAATTGCAGTTTTTGGTCGTAGCATGGAGGCAGCAATAAAAAATGGAGTCGAATTAGGTTACCTTGATTATCCAAAAGGTACTTTAGTTGATCCAAAAGACGTCAATAATATCCCGCCTGAAGAGATGATGATCCTTTGTACTGGATCACAAGGAGAACCAATGGCTGCCCTTTCTCGGATTGCTAACGGTACTCACAAACAGATTTCAATTGTTCCAGGAGACACCGTCATCTTTTCGTCTTCACCGATTCCCGGTAACACAATGAGTGTCAATCACGTAATTAATGGGCTCGAAGAAGCTGGAGCTGAAGTAATTCATGGGAAAGTCAATAATGTCCATACTTCAGGCCACGGTGGGCAAGAAGAGCAAAAGTTGATGTTAAGACTCATTAAACCTAAATTCTTTATGCCAATTCACGGAGAATATCGGATGTTGAAGATCCATACAGAACTGGCTCAGCTTTGTGACGTCCCTAAAGAAAATTGCTTCATTATGGAAAATGGTGACGTTTTAGAGCTTAATCAAGAAGAAGCCAAGGTGGTGGATCACTTCCCGGCGAGTGACGTTTTCGTTGATGGAAACGGAATTGGCGATATCGGAAATGCTGTGATTCATGAAAGACAGTTGTTAAGTGAAGATGGCTTAGTTGCTGCTTGCGCAACTGTTAAAATGAAAACTGGACAAATCTTGTCAGGTCCAGATATTCTTTCAAGAGGCTTCATTTACATGAGAGAATCTGGCGAATTAATTAATCAAGCTCAAAAGCAAGTTTATCACGCAATTAAGATGTGTTTTCGTTCTTCCGGTCGGGTCACTGAATCAATGATTAATGATGCGATTGTCGATACCCTTCAAGATTATTTGTATGAAAAAACTGAAAGAAAACCAATCATCATTCCAATGATTATTAGCGTCTAAAAAACGTTGTCAATTATTAAGACAACGTTTTTTTTTATAAATTTTATGGTTTGATTTGCTCCATCCCAATCATCGGATCAATTAACTGATAGTTTTCTGTCGTCAAAACATAAGCCTTTTTTTCTGCTGTTTCGGGTTTTTCTTTAACTTTCGGAAGCACCTTCGTTTCAACATGTTTTACAAACTCCTCTGCTTCAACTTTTGCATCAAGTCTGCGTTGTAATTTATTTACTAGACCTGTCAAGCGAATCGTCGATGGCAAACCTGCGGCCCTAATAAAAGTTGTTAGATCCCCTACAAGATAGAGATGATCTCGCGCTCTGGTTACGGCTGTGTACAATAAATTACGCCTAAGCATTGTATCAAAACGCCCACTCATTGTGACAATAACTGTTTTAAATTCACTACCTTGAGCTTTGTGAATCGAAATTGCATATGCAAGAGTCAGCTGATTTAATTCGTCTGGCTCATAAGAAATTTCGTGTTCTTGATCAAAAAGAACTTTAGTGATTCTGCGACCATGTAGTTGCTCAACACGCTGAACAATTCCTATTTCTCCGTTGTAAACGTCCTTTTCTGGCACATTTTCTAATTGAATTACTTTATCACCCACCGCAAAACCATTTATTTTAAACTTTTGCGGGTTAACAAGCTGATGAATTGAATCGTTAATTTCGAAAATCCCCCCTTTATTCTTGTACATGGGGGCTAGAATTTGTAATTCTGTAATTGGAGTGCCTGCAGCAATTTCAGCCTTCACAATTTTCTCTAATGCCGGAACAATCTCTTCACCTTTGGCTGAAATCATTTTCAAATCATCATAATTATCTTCCATGCTATCGTAAATTTCGCCCGAATTTATCAAATTTGCGAAATTAATAATATTTCCACCCAAATCCTGCCGAAAGTTCCTTTGAAGAGTAGTAGTAGGAATAACATCGCTATCAATTAAATCTTTAAATACTTGGCCTGGCCCTACTGAAGGTAGCTGATCAACATCTCCGAGCATAATTACGGTTGGCTTGGTCTTAATTGAACGTAATAGTTGCGCAAATAGTCCTGTATCAACCAAAGACATCTCGTCGATAATCAATAAGTCTGGACTAATTAAATCGGTTTCAGAATTGCGATCTTCAACATCTCTAACTTTTAGAAGACGGTGAATGGTTGCAGCAGGAAACTTAGTTTTATCACTTAAAGACTTCGCTGCTTTGCCAGTCGGTGCGGTTAAAAGGATCCCTGAATCTTCCTCGCTCTCTTGTTCTTGAAGATTTAAATGATGCAGATCAGCAAAAATTTCAATAATCGCTCGTACAATTGTCGTTTTTCCGGTCCCAGGTCCACCGGTAATAATACTTAAATTATTTTTAAAAGCGCTCGTAATCGCCTTTTTTTGATAATGCTCAAGCTGTAAATCCGTCTTTTTTTCAAATTCAGTAATTTCAGAGTTTAAAATTTCATCATTCTCTTCGAATGGATGGTTTAATTGATTGATGGAATTAGCAATTTCATTTTCATAATTTGAATAGTCCTGCGTGGTTACGAAATCTTTATCAAACGAAAAAAAATCTTCATCATTCTCGTTTAAACACTTCTCAACAAATTCTTCATTGACCGTTGCACCACTGTTTTCTCCTAATACCCAATTAGTATTGCGCAAAACCCGCTCCGTTTCAATTAAAGTACTGCCAGAACGGTTAATCATCTCACTTGCAACCCACTTTAAGGCTCCAGTGATCCGTTCTGATTCAGAAACATCCAAATCAATCAATTTACAGGACTGATCAATTTGATTGAAAGATAACCGCGGAACCCGGCCTAAAAAATAATACGGATTATCATTTAAAATATTGATCGCTTCAAGGCCATATAAATTGTATGCATCAATGGCGGCGGCTTGAGAAATATGAAATCGGCTAAATGCCAAGAGAACCTTGTTAAGCTCTACATCTTCTGTTAGCTTTTCCCTGATCTCTTTTTTTCGCTCTGGATTAATCCGAAAGCCGTTGAGACTGTCAGGATTATTAATAATTTCATCGACCGCATTAACCCCTAATTTATCAACTATTTTCTGGGCAGTCTTTTCTCCGATTCCGGGCAACTCCCGCGAAACTAAAAATTTCACCACTGCCGATGGATCATCTGGCTCAGCAGCAATTTCATAACTTTGCGCCTTAAATTGTTGACCATATTTAGGATGTTTAGTTAAACTACCAATAAATTTATAAGTCAATCCCTCAGCAAGTCCGGGCATCGTCCCGGTGATTACAATTTCTTCTTGACCGAAATCAAAAGAAATCTCAGCAATATTTACTGAGATTATAAAGAATTGATCTTTTAAATTTCTAAAAATTATTTTTTTTACTTTACCAGTAACGGATTTTTGTTTTTCTTCCATGCTTAAATTGTATCTGTTGGCTCAAGGTTCTCTAAATGTTCAGTATTATTAAAAGTTACGAGTTTAGCGCTACCATCATCGAGAACATCAACTTTTGTTAGCGAAACGTTAGTAATGCCACCATGACGGCGATAATCTTTCAGTGGAATCTCCAACAACGCGTTAATCATCACGTTTAGGATTCCACCGTGACTAACTAAAACTATTTTGGAATGATCGGGATAAATTTCAAGAAGCTTCATCACAAACATTTTTGTCCGCTGAGCGGCTTGCAGATAGCTCTCACCTTTCAAAACGGTTTGGTCATACTTCTCAGGTTCGTTGAAAAAGAACTTAACCTGCTCTTGATATTCAGGTTTTAACTCCTCATCACGTTTGCCTTCAATTACCCCAAAATCAATTTCTCTCAGCGCTTCCGCAATTTGAATTGGTTTTTGATAATTCAAATCAGCTGCTAAACGAGAAGCCGTTTGAAAAGCTCTTTTTAACGGAGATGAATAAATTGCCGCAAAATCTTCACTTTTCAGTCGTGCTGCTAACGCATCGATGTGGTGAATATTTTCTTCAAGAAGTTCTGAGTTACCCCGCGCTCCTTGAAGCCGATGCTCTTGATTCCAAACCGTTTTTCCGTGTCTTACTAGGAATAATTCAATCATAATTAGCAGTACGCTAGCTGTTTTTGATCCTGATAAACTGAATCAATAAATGCGCTACCTAGACACTCCGTTCCTTGATAGAACACTACAGCCTGCCCTGGTGTTATAGCTCTTTGAGGAGTTGAAAAATTAACAATCAAATCAGCTCCATCGTTTTGAACAGAAACCGGTACATCAGCTTGTCGATACCGAAATTTCGCAGTTAAATTATCTACTGAGCTCAAATCAACAGTTTGATTAATCAAATTAAGCTTCGATGCTTTCAAACTATTGGACATCAAAAGCGGATTATGATAACCCTGATCTACATAAAGGATATTTTTCTCCACATCTTTTCCAACCACAAACCAGGGCTCAGAATTATCCTTTGTTCCACCGATCCCAAGGCCAGAGCGTTGCCCAATCGTATAATACAAGACCCCATCATGTTCACCCATAATTTCACCATCCGGCGTCATCATGTAACCTTTTTGACTCGGAAGAAAATTCTGAAGAAAATGCTTGAAATTTCTTTCGCCGATAAAACAAACTCCGGTGGAATCTTTCTTATGTGCGGTTGTGAGTCCGTTTTTCTCAGCAATTTCTCTTACTTCAGGCTTAGTTAAATCGCCCAGCGGGAAAATCACCTTTTGTAACTGATCATTTGATACCTGAGCTAGAAAATAAGTCTGATCCTTATTTTGGTCGGCTGCCCGCATTAGATGAGCCTGCCCCGTTTCATCAATCAGATTGCGTGCATAATGACCCATGGCAATGTAATCTGCATCCAACTCCAAGGCATAATCTAAGAACGCTTTAAACTTAATCTCTTTGTTACAGATAATATCAGGATTAGGGGTCCGACCTGCCCGATACTCGGACAAAAAGTAAGTGAAGACGCGATCCCAGTATTCTTTTTCAAAATTAATTGAATAAAAAGGGATCCCAATTTCCTGGGCAACGGCCGCGACGTCTTCAAAATCTTCCGCGGCTGTACAAACCCCGTCGTCTTTTGTTTCGTCCCAGTTCTTCATAAAAACGCCGACTACGTCGTAGCCCTGCTCCTTGAGTAAAAGCGCTGCGACTGAAGAATCTACTCCGCCGCTCATTCCTAAAACTACTCGCTTATTCATTGATCGCCAATATTTCCCGGTCCAACAAATTCTTAATAATGAAATGATATTGATCGATTGCCTCTTGATTGCCGCCGTTTTTGAAAATATCAATTGTTCTAAGACCTGAAGCGTCAGTTGTACTCATATCAAGCAGTTTTAAGTCACCATCGATCGAAATTTTCAACTTTTTTTTAGCATTATATGGATCCATTGGATCAAGTGAGCGTTGCAAAATAAAATTGCCCCGTTTGGTTTTAGCAAATCCCACATCAGTTAATGAATATCTTTTGACATTCTGGTTCACCCGATAAGTTTGGGAATCACCCTTGATTGTATTTACTTCTTTTAGCATTTAACTATCCTTTCTTTCAAGATGCTTCACTCGTTTGACAAGATCATCTGCCAAATTCTCAACATCTTCTCTTTGATTATCTCGGCCAAAACTAATTCTGATTGATTCACGAACTCTCGAAAGATTGTTCGGATACATCGCCAATAAAACGTGCGAATCTTCAGCACTTCCTGCACTACAAGCTGAACCTGCTGCTACTGCATATCCATCGAGATCGATCAGCGGGAGCAAAACTTTGGAAGAAACTCCCTTAAACCAGAGATTTAAAATTTGCGGCAATGATTTATCAAAACTGCCATTAATTTCAAAATCAATTCCCGAGTCTTTTAAGTGATCTAGCAAAATCTTTTTATCTTCTTGATACATTATAGCCCAACGAGCTTCATTTTGTTCATTACATAATTTCATTGCGGCAGCAAAACCCATAATTAATGGCATGTTAGTAGTTCCTGCTCGAAAGTTATTTTCCTGTTCGCCACCAAGCAAGAGTGGTGGAATCACAATTTTTTGATCTTTATACAGAAGACCAATGCCTTTTGGACCGTAGATTTTATGCGCAGATGCGCTTAGAAAATCGATCCCCAATTCTTTTACGTCAATCTTCTCAATTCCTAAAGCTTGGGTCGCATCAACATGAAAGCTAGCCTGATGATCTTTTAAAATTTCACCGATCTCTTTGATTGGCATCAAACTGCCAGTTTCATTATTTCCATACATTACTGACACTAAAATCGTGTCTGACCTTAAAGCATTTTTAAAATCCGTAAGCTCAATCGTTCCTTCTTCGTTAACCGGAAGAAATGTTACATCGAAGCCATTTTGAGCTAAATACTCCATTACCCGCAAAACTGAAGGATGCTCAACTGCCGTTGTGATCAAGTGCCGTCCTTTATTCTGCCAAGCGAGCGCACTTTGACGAATAACCGTGTTATTGCTTTCAGTTGCCCCACTAGTAAAATAAACTTCATTTAAGTTGGCGTTAATCGCTTCTGCTAAAGTCTGACGCGACTGCCGTAAGTTCAATTTTTCCTGCTGCCCAAAATAGTTAGTGCTTGAAACATTTCCAAAATCATTAGCTAGGCTGTCAGTAATTACTTTTATTACTTCTGGCGCAACCGGTGTAGTTGCTGCATGATCAAAATAATATCGCTTCAAATCCTGCTGTCCTATTTAATCGTCTCAAAATATTCAATTGCCACATTGGCAGCCATGATTCCAACTTCATCGATTGCTTGATCAAATTGATCAGCTGAATCGTCTGGCGTATCATCTGAAATACTACGAATTTCACCAAAAGGAATTTGGAATTCTTGACAAACTTGTGCCAAAGATGCGCCTTCCATCTCAGCACAAAGTGTGTCAGGGAAATTCGTGAAGATTCTATTTTTAATTTCATCAGTCCCGACAAATGTGTCACCAGTTGCAATTACGCCTTTTTTCGCATGCGATCCATACAATTTCTCATTAATTTTACTAAGCTGATCGGTTAAGGCAGTGTCAGATTTATAAACCAAATCGTGGTCTTGCAGCTGACCTAGCGCAAACCCAAATTTAGTCATATCAACGTCATGGTAGAAAGCACCCGTGGCAACAACGCAGTCAAAACGTTTGATCTCAGGGTTGATCGCACCAGCTGAACCCGTGTTAATTACCAAATCTGGTTTCTTTTGACTAATCAGATAACTCACGGTCAGAGCCATTTGAACTTTGCCGATCCCAGATTTTGCTAAACGGAGATGGAGATTACCATAAGTTCCTTCAAAGTAATGGAAGTTCTTTGAAACCTCATGATCGGTAAAAGCAAACTTCTCCTGATATCTAGCAATTTCTTCGTCCATCGCACAAATAATTAAAATTTCTTTCATTTTTTCCTCCTAAATAAAAAACAACACTAAAAAGATAATGAGTAAAATCACTACCTCTATTATAATAATAAAATTCAATTTTTTATTAAGTATCTTCGATCTTTTATCAGCCGAAAAGATACTTTGATTCTTTTTAAAAAGTTTCATTCTTTAGACCGAGCGCTAATAATCCTTAATGTGGTAAAATTTCTATAACAACAAGAAAGCTGGAATGGAAAATGAATTTTGGTAATTTAATCCTTTTAATAATTCTGATTTGTATCGCAGTTGGGGCTCTCTGGGGTTTATTCTATTATCTTAACACCAAAAGCAGTTCGATAGAACACATTTATAAATATAGTACCAGAGGTCGCAAAATTAGCGAAAAGGTTTTGAAGAATTATTATAAAGAAGGCCTTAACGATAATGATATCCGCTACTTTCGCGAAACGATGGCTACTGCGCTAAAACAAATCAATCAAATTGAATCTTTGACTGACAAAAACAAAACACTTAGTAAGCTCAATCAGAAATTAAATTTAAATAAATTACTACACGGTTTCTTTAAAGAAATTGTTGCCAAACCCAGTAAAATCGAAGAAGCTGGCGAATTTTTATATAAAGAACTCCCTGCTTTAAACACCATCTATGTGAAATACAGCCAGATCGATTCGCATCTTTATAAAGATCAAGAAACAGATAAAGTTTTGCAAATCAGTATTGAAGCAATTAACAACGCATACAAGAAAATTAACGAACAATATCATAAATTCATTGCAGATGATCTTGACACGCTGCATGAAGCTGCAAACAATTTTTAGGAATATAAACAATGGATGACAAAAATAAATTAACACAGACCCCTGAGCACGCTGACAAGACTATCATTAACGATTTAGTAAATAATGCTTTTTCCGCGCCCCAGGCAATCCAAGCAACTGACGATCAAGCAATTAAACCAGTTGCTGAAGAAGTTGTTGACAATTTAAATGAAGAGGACCGACAGAGCGCTCAGAAGTTAGCCGAACAGATTGACCCGACTAAACGTGAGTCAGTCTTAAACTTCGGCAACGCTGCTCAACAAAAAATCGGTGCTTTTTCGGCTAAAGTTCTGGATCACGTTCAAAATCAGGACACCGGACCAATCGGTCAGACGTTATCAGACCTTTTATATGACATTAAACAGGCTGACCCCAAAGACTTGGAAAATAATAAACCGAATTTATTTCAACGAATGTTTGGGCAAGTCAAGCAATCGATGTTTGAGGTCAAAGCCCGTTACCAAAAAGTTACTACGCAAATTGATATTATTTCACAAAAGCTTAATCGACAGCGAAACATCTTGATGCGGGATAACCGTGTTCTAGATGACATGTACGCAGAAAATAAAAATTACTACGAAGCTTTGAACATTTTTATTGCTGCTGGGCAACTAAAAATGAAAGAATTGGATCAACAAATCGACGAGCTGACTAATAAGCAAAAAAATGGCGAAATGAATGACCTTCAGGTTGAAGAAATTAATGACGTGCGCCAATTTAGAGAACGTCTAGATAAGCGTGTGTATGATTTAACCTTAGTTAGGGAAATGACTTTACAACAGGCCCCACAAATTCGACAAATGCAGCGAACTAACGAAGAATTAATTGATAAAATCCAAACTTCGATTAATACCGCAATCCCACTTTGGAAGAATCAAACTGCACTTTTGATTAATGCGATGAGCCAGCGCAACGCTTTAGAAATTCAGCGACAAGTTACGCAGACAACTAATGATCTTTTAAAGAAGAACAGTGAAATGATCAAGGAATCGGCTATCGACGCTGAAAAAGAGAATCAACGTGGAGTTATTGATATCGAAACCCTGACTCAAACGCAAAACAATTTGATTGAAACGCTAAACGAAACGCTCCAAATCCAAGCAGAGGGCCGTAAACGTCGCGAGGAAGCTTCAAAGCAGCTTAACGATATGGATAAACAGCTTAAAGATCAATTGCTTAATTACGTGAGTACCGGTCAAGATAATCAAAATTAATTTATCCCCTTCGGGGGAATTTTTTTTATCCTTGCCAACGAGTGTAGAATAGAATTAATAAATGAAAGAAGGAAATCTATGAAATCTGGTTCAAGTTGCACTTCAATTTTAGTTGGAAAAAATGCTACGATTGACGGGTCAACCATGATTGCACGCAATGACGATACTTTTTACGCCGTTGCGCCGCACAAATTTATTCAACATCCCGCGGTTCACCAAAAAGGTCGAACCTTAAAATCTTGGCTAAACGGCTTTGAGGCTGAGTTGCCTGAAAATAGCTACCGTTACCCAGCAGTTCCAAACGTTGATTATCAAAAATTTGGCTACTATGAAGAAAGCGGAATTAACGAAAAGAATGTCGCAATGAGCGCAACAGAAAGCACTTATGGCAATGAAAGGGTGCTTGCTTTTGACCCACTAGTAGAAGATGGACTAGACGAGGACTGTATCGTCAACATGACCTTGCCGTACGTTGACTCAGCGCGCGGAGCAGTTCAATACCTAGGACAGCTGATCAAAAAATTTGGCTCACCTGCCGGGAATTCAGTGCTTTTTAGCGACTCAGACGAAGTTTGGTACATGGAAATTTCAAGTGGTCACCACTGGGTTGCTCAAAGGATCCCGGATGACGCTTATGCAATCTGTGCCAATCAAGTTTCAATTCAGCAGGTCGATTTCTATGACCAAGATAATTTTATGTACTCCGAAGGAATCGAAGAATTTGTCACCAATAACCATTTAAATCCCGATCAAAGTGGTTTTAATTATCGCCACATTTTTGGCACCTCAAATGAAAAAGATCACCACTACAATACTCCGCGGGTCTGGTACGGGCAGAAATATTTCAATCCCGAGATTGAGCAAGACCCCAAAAGTGATGATTTACCTTTCATTTGTCGCACTAACAAAAAAATAACTCCCGATGACATTCAATTTATCTTGGGTTCCCACTATAACGAAACCCCTTTCGATCCTTTAAGTAAGGGCGACGACCCCAGAAAATACTTGTATCGTCCGATTGGTTTAAACCGAACTCAAAATTCGCATATTCTCCAAATTAGAAACGACGTCCCAAAAGACGTGTCAGCAATTATGTGGCTATGTATTGGCTATCCAACGTTTGCTCCATTCGTGCCCTTCTTTACCAATATGAACGATACGGCACCCTCTTATAATGACACTCAGCTAACTTACCGTGAAACTGATGCATATTGGCTTTACCGCGCACTTTCAGTTTTAGTTGAATCAAATTATACCCATTTCATTCAGCTCGACCGCGATTATTTAACGGATGCCCGTCAAACGTTAAGAGCACGAGTTGCAGATATAACTAATAAAGCCGTCGCAATTGGAATTTCTGGTGAGGCTTTAACTGACTATTTAACTAAAGAAAATCAAGAAACTGTTCGACAAATTGAGGCGACCACCCGTCAATTTATGGGCGAACTTTATACTAAAGGAATTACTGTGTCTCATTTAACCTTTAATATGGACAAAAACCTTTAACATTATGTTATAATTACTCCTAAAAAAGGATTATTTCAATGACAAACAACGTTCCTCAAGATCTGAAAAAATATCTCGACCCACGTTTAAACGTTAAGGAGTACTTACATTATTTTATTTTTTTCGTAATTGCGCTAGGACTTTTGATCTATGGATATCTGATCTCCATTGGCAATGCGCCAGAGTTTTTGTTTTTAAAGCAAAATGAGAGCAAATACCAATTTTTTATCTTCGTTACTGTAATTTATTGCCGTGGCAGCGCTAATAGATATCAGCGATACCAAAAAAGCAAAAAATTTATTTATCTCTGAAGATAAAAGAGAATCTGTTACCGAGATTTCAGTTCAGAAGGTTCGCAGAGTCGTGCTTTTGCTTCATTTTATCCCGATTCCAGTACCTGGTTCTGATGAATACAAAGTTACTCTCACAGATAAAAATAATAATCGAACTGAAATTCCAATTAATGGAGAAAAACTTGACGAAACGCTGGCGTGGTTAGAAAATCATTTCACTAATGCTTCAATGTGATGAGACTCCCATTCAAGTTTTAAGAGAACCTGGCAAGAAGTCTACCAGTAAATCATACTTATGGGTACTCCAAACTTCTAAATATTCAACTAATCAGATTGTTTTATTCAATTATTCGCCAACCAGAAGTCAGACAGTGCCTCAGAAACTTCTCCAAGAGTGGAACGGTTTCTTAACAACTGACGGATATAATGGCTACAACAATCTGGGCTCTAAGATCAAAAGAACCGGTTGTTGGGCTCATGTTCACCGTAAGTTTGTAGTTGCGGCGCAAGAGTTTAAACACCTTGGTCTTGCAGCAAAGTTTGACCAGTTGATTGATCAGCTTTACCAGATTGAAGATAGGATCGCTGATTTACCGAGAGACAAACGACTTCAAGTTAGGAAGACGCAGTCGCGTAAGATCGTAGAACAATTCTGGGAATTAACTGGTAAATATCCCATTATCAATAAATCAAAACTGAAAAACGCAGTTGAATACGCATTAAAGAATCGAGAGGCATTGGAAGCATTTTTGAATGACCCGATGATCCCGTTGGATAATAATCTAGTAGAACGAAGTATTAAGAAATCGGTCATTTGCCGAAAGAATAGCTTATTTAGTACAAGTGTAGCGGGAGTAACAGCCAATGCGATATTCTTGAGTTTAGCTGGAACAGCTAACTTAAACCACCTTAACTTCCAAAAGTACTTGGAGTATCTTTTCTTTGAGCTGCCTAAATTTTGCGGTAATCCAAGAGAAGAGCAGTTAGAGGATTATTTGCCTTGGTCTAAAGAAGTTCAAGCCAAATGCCGGTATTAAAGTAATTCAAATAAAATTCTAAACCGAAAAGAAAGGCTCAGAATTCTGATTTTAAGAATATCAGAATCGCGAGCCTTTTAATATACGTCGGTTATTTGGTGCTTACGTAAGGTTGATTGTTTTTCTACTAAAAAAACTGCCCTAAGTTTATAGGTCAGCTTCATTAAAGGAATATTAACGTCACGGTTCGCATGTTAAGGATATTATCGCGATTGCAAATTGTTTCATTGCTTCCACCCAGACTTTAATTGAATTGCTCTATCTTTTAGTCTCCTGATCTAACATTTTTAAAAGCGTTGGCATTCTGAAATCCCCTTGCATATTTTGAATATTACTTGCTGAATCAAGGATTGATATCCCAACTGAACTAATATAGAGGGGCTTTTTACTTTCTCCTCTGGTGATTTCTCTTACCAATTTTTTGTTTTTAGCAAAAGGATTTTTGGCGACGCCGATGATCGGAATTTCTTCATTGAGCGCATCAAATAAATGTTTGCCTAGTCCTGCTTTTTGGTCATTATCAACGTAGACAAACCCGTCAACAATAATTAATTCTAAATTAAACATGTCAACTTGTTTTAATAATTCCAAGATACAAGGCAGTTCCCTTTTATAAAATGAGCCTGGCTCGTATTTCGCAACGTCAGAAATAAATGCAGTTATTATTTCGTCCGGCTCCGATTGCTTCCAATTCTCAAACAAAATTCCGACTGCTTTAGCTCGGTCGGGATAGTAATAAACATCAATGGCTAACTTCATCTTGCTTGTTCCAAATAATTTTGATAATAATCATTTCCGTTACGCTTATCATGAAGCCTCGCAATCTCTGTCGCGTGATCCAGATATTTCTGGTCTCCGGTTAAGTTAAACGCCTGGACTAAATAATAAAAATTATCAACTTTATGAGATTCAAAGGCAAAATCGTCATACTTTTTCATAATTTTTGCCCCAGATTTGCTAGCGGAAAGTCGTTTAGCGACATTTAGCAAGAGCGATGCTGAAAATAAATATTCTGCATTCGCTTTAACTTTTTTGTTTAAGTAATTGATCTGCTTCGATGTGGGAGAATCTGATAAATAAAGTTCTTGAACTTCGGTTTTGAGCGGGACACCATCGCAAGCCAACTTTTCACTTTTGATAACTTTAGTAAATTCTAGCGCCAACTCTTTTTGATCGATAATAATCGCATCCTCAACTAAGCGATTAATGATGCAGGCGTAGCAATCAGAACGTTCCCCCGGTGCAATTGCCAAAAGGCGACGACAACGATCCTCAATCCCGTCCATTCTTCCACCTCTAACATCCCAAGCAAGACGCTCATCGGCTACAGCCAATTCTTCATCAACCAAATAATTCTGATATTTTGCCAAAAGGTTTTCGATTTGTTCCTTGGTGTAATTAGGATTATCGATATAAACTCTAATCAATTGCTGATAGAATCCATCCACCGTAGTTCCCCCAACCAAGTAGTCCTCGACCTCATAACCCAACTCAAAATTTTTGATAATATTTTCGAGCGGCAAAATTTCTTTCTCGTCTGGGATTGGTAAATCAGTGAACCAAATTGACAAAATTAAGATCGAATTAATTTTGATCCAATCAGCGTAATCCTCCTCTGCCTCTGGTTCGCCATTTTGAACAATCTCCCACAAATAATTAATTTGATTTAATTCCCCAGCTGGTAATTTAACCGGATTACCAGAAACTTTTCGGGCAAATTTCACAAATAATTGCTTAGTGTAACGATTAATTATCATTTAATCCTCTCGATTTTAAGTTTCATTTCTTCAATTTGAGCCCATTTGTCCTTGGGAATCACAAATAAATTGTAACAATCTCCATCAATGTCCCAGTTAATTAATCGGTAAGCCGTCGGTTCTAGAAATTCGCTTATTTCCTTAAGTCCTGTTTCTGGTTCCTCGTCAGAAAACTCGATTTCAGTTAAGTCCAACGAGTATTTCTTATTTAAGATGCCCTGCTCAAGACTCTCAACCATTTCTTCGCCCCCATCTTTCCAATCAAGGTAAGCGCCAAAATCAAACTTCGAATCGTAATTGTTATTTTCATCAATCCCGCAGAGAAAATAAGCAACGGTAGAATCTAACGATTCGAACTCCTCTTTTTCAACTAAAAGCGAAACGGCATCTACAGCGTCCTGATTATTTTCCGTTAGAAGTTTGCTCAGTTCAATTAATTCAGACTTATTTCTTAACATTTATTTCACCTCAATACTTTTAATCAGCGCTATATAAAAATCTTTATCTTGATCCTTTAGATTTTGATCAGAGTAAAAAATCAATTGGGCAGAAATCTGCTCGGTTTCAAAAGAATAAATGATTCCACGCGAGCGAGCCAAAAATTGAATTTTTTCCTGCTTAAAATCATGATAATTAACTTCTTTTGTAGAAGTTGTTTTTAAACCCAATTCTTTTAGCGAATGACTTTTGGGCATGATTTTACTTGCTTTGTTATGTAACGAAAGTTGAATCGTCAATTGACTATACTTCTCACTTTCAAGCGTTAACCAAGTATTACCATTTTTGTCGGTAATATCTCCTTCAGGCATCACGTTAAAATCTGGAATATGAATGCTGAAACTGCTTTTGCCGACTTCAAATTCGGTGTTATTTCCCTTCTGTTCTCTAGTCATTGCCGCTGGAGGCGCTTTGGGAATTGGTTGGCTTGGAGTAAAAGAATTTAACAAACTTGCAACTAATAAAAGAAAATGTGTCATATCATTCCAATCTAAAGGTTTATTTGATCTTATCAAAGCATTATCAAATTGACAACTTTTAGAAAAAAACCAGAAATTTCCGACCTTTCATTTGGTAAATTATTTCAACTTTTCGATTTCTTAACTCCGTAAACCTATGAATATCTTCCATGCTCATATCGTTTGCCAACTTTCGCTTCGCTGTCTCCCTAATCGCCTTTGCTTAACCTTCTTCAAGCGCTACTTTATCTTTCAGACTCATTTCATCAATTGCATCCATCATTTCCAGTTTCTCCTTTTCTATGTTTTGATATCTCACAAATTCATACGAATCTTTTATATACTATAGAATCTCATCTCGCTCGATCAATGTCACCCAATCCTTAACGCTTGCGACCTGGCACCACAAACTTCCACTTTTTCAACTCAACAAACGGTTGAATCTCCATATCATGGACTGAATCATACGGCGGCGGATAATGCCGAAAGCCATCCTCGTCTAAAAATAAGTTAAAGCCCAGGAATTCATCTCCATCGAACTAAACGGTCGATTTTGCCATTTGAGCTTAATTTGAATAGAGCCAAGTATGAATAACTTCGCTCGAAAAAATCCGGATCTCATTTACATTTCCATCATCGCAATAATTCTATCAAAAATCTGATTCCGTCAATAGCAGGAACTACTCTCGTATGCATTATGATAATTATCGATACTGTATGGGGTCAGCAATATAATTCTTTACCTTCACATTTTATATCTAAAAAATAGTTGACCATGCCCTGAGTACTTCCAAGCAGTTTTTTCATCATTAGATCGTTGTGAAATGGTGCTCTCTTACGTCTACTTATTGATCCTCCTTTTGACTTCATAGATAAATTACGCAAAGTTTTGGAAATTCATGAATTTTTGTGCAAAAAAAGCAGATAAATTCTTATCTACTTTTTCGATTAAACTTAATCATATTCAAAATCAGTGCAATTAATGACAGGACCATCATTACAATAAACAGCACTTTCATGCCGTAAAGGAATAGATCAGGACGACCGTTGACGTAAGATACAACTTTATGACCTGCCTTAAATGACATTGCTGAAAACAAAATCGTAGTTGAAATGGTAAGACCAAAGACCATTCCTAAATTTCGAAATAACGCGTTTAAGCCGCCTGCAATTCCCAAGTTTTCAACCTCAATGCTGGCCATGGTCAAAGCATTATTGGGCGACTGAAAGAGCCCGTTACCGAACCCTAAAATTCCAATAATCAAAATCACGAACCAGATTGGAGAACTTGCGCTAAAGAAACAAAAACCAATTTGGCTCAAAATAATTGCACAAATACCAAATCTGATCAAAAGCTCAGAACCATATTTATCAGTTAACCGACCAGCGATTGGTGAGAATATTACTTGCGCAATAGGAAAAGCCATTAACACGATGCCCGATCGACTCGGATTCATTCCGCGGAGATTCTGCAGATAATAAGGACCGACAACGTTAAAAGCAAAATTGCCAATAAAGATCAACAATACCGAAATCAAACTAATTGAAAACGGTACTTTTTTAAATAGGCTTAACTCAACCAGCGGGTGACTGCTCTTTAGTTCGATTCGAATAAAAACTAAGAAGCTAACAATGAAGATAATCGCTAAAATTAATACTGGCAGATTGAGAAATCCATTCAATTGTGCATAACTCATTAAGCCAACAATACTAATAATCGCAAGCGAAAATGTCAGTGATCCGCCATAATCGACCGGTGATTTTTGGAAAGTGATATCTTTAGGCAGAACTTTTACCCCCAAAAGATAAGCAAAAATTCCTACTGGAATATTAATCCAAAAGATGTATCCCCACGGCAGAAATCCCAAAATAATTCCACCAATTCCTGGACCTGCAATACTTCCTAAAGCTACAAAGGTGCCAATCCAGCCTAGCGAGCGACCGCGCTCTGAATCTTTAAAAACCTCAGTTATGATCCCGTTATTGGTACTCATTGTCATCGAAGCCCCAACTCCTTGAATCAAACGTGAAGCAAGTAACATCCAAAAACTCACGTTAAACCCACAGAGAAACGAACCAATCGTAAAGATGATCATGCCGATTTTGAAAACTTTAATTTTTCCAATTAAATCGCCAATCTTCCCAAAAAGCAGCAGCAAACTACAAACTACCAATAAGTAAACAGTCGCCACCCACTCGGTTTGACTCATCGATACATGCAAATCACGGCTAATTGTCGGGATTGCGATATTTACAATCGATGTATCAAGCGTTGACATAAAAGTGAACAGGCCGATCGCGGTAATAATCCACCACCGATTTTTTTGAATCTCGGGATCCTCACTAAATGCAATCTTCTCACTCATTAGGCATCAAAACCTTCAGTGATTGTTTCAGGATAAACAGCGGCCACAATTTCGGCACAGCTAGCACAGAAATCAGGATAATGAGCATCACTTCCAACATCTTCTTTAGTCAGGCGGCAACGTTTGCAAACTTCACCTTTAGCAGGACTTACTTCAACTGTTGAATCAGCTCCATCAGAGGTCGTCATAGAGCTGACCATCAAGATTTCCCGCACATCAATTTTAAGTGTTTCAACCGCCTTTAGAACATCCGGCGCATAAGTAACAGTTAAAGCAGCTTCCGCATTTTTACCAATCATTTCACTCTGCCGAGCTTCTTCAAGCGCCTTATTTGCAACGTCACGGAACTTCATAAATGTTGCCCAGTCGGTTAACAATGCAGAAACATCACCAAAATCACGAACTTTTGGTAGTTCAGTAAAGTACGCATATTCTTCTGGTTCTTTTAGATTTTCCCAAATTTCTTCGGCAGTATGCGGTAAAACTGGCGTCAAAAGCTGAGTAAGTTCTTTTGCAATCCGATAGAAGATCGTCTGCATACTCCGTCGTTTATGATCATCTGGTTTAGTGATATAAACGATATCCTTTGCAACATCCAAATAGAAAGCAGAAAGATCAACGTTAATAAAATTCATCACCATTTTAAAAGTATCCTGAAAATTATATTCATCAAAATTATGTAAAAACTTCTCAACAATTTCATTCCATTTAACAGCCATATACTTGTCAATTGGTTCTAAATCGCTAAATTCGACTGCATCTTTTTTAGGATCAAAATCATCAGTATTGGATAGAAGAAAACGGATAGTATTTCTAATCTTGCGATATGCATCACTGACTTGTTTGAACAATTCCATTGAAACTTTTACGTCGCGGCCAGTATCAATACTCATCACCCAAAGGCGCAAAATTTCAACTCCCATTTGATCAGCCACTTGAATTGGACTAATCACGTTACCAAGAGATTTACTCATCTTGCGACCTTGATCATCTAAAGTAAATCCTTGGTGTAAGACTTCTTTATATGGAGGCACTCCATTCATCGCAACTGATGTGATCAATGATGAATTAAACCAGCCTCTAAACTGGTCAGAACCTTCTGAATAGATATCAGCAGGGTAATCAAGATTATCACAAGTATTAAGAACTCCGTTCCAAGAAGAACCTGAATCAAACCAAACATCGAGAATATCATTTTCCTTCGTGAATTTGCCATTTGGCGAATGCTCATTGGTGTAACCTTCAGGCAAAAGTTCTTCAGCCTCATGAGCAAACCAATAATTAGAACCGTGCTCTTCGAACAATTTAGCAACATGTTCAATAACTTCGGGATCAAGAATTGGCGTTTCATCTTCGGCATAAAAAATCGGAATTGGCACGCCCCAAGCACGCTGACGAGAAATTACCCAATCTCCGCGATCACGAATCATATTGTAAAGCCGTTGATAGCCCCAATCGGGACTGAATTTCACATGATCAATTTGTTCTAAAATTTCTTTACGAATTTTCTCTACTGATGCAAACCACTGAGGAATTGCCCGCCAAATTACTGGTTTTTTCGTCCGCCAATCAAAAGGATACGAATGCGTGAGTTTCTCAACTGCCAACAAAAGATCTGCTGATTTTAACTTATCAATCACAATTGGCGTTGCTTTGTCGTAAAAGACTCCTTCAAAATCAGGTCCTGCATTAGCCATCATCATTCCACGATCATCCACGGTAACGTCAGCTGGCAAGCCGTATTTCTGTCCTTCCAACCAGTCGTCTTCCCCAAATCCTGGCGCCGTATGAACAAGGCCCGTCCCCGCATCAAGCGTGACATAATCACCAAGCATCACCAACAATTCGACCTCATTATCCCAAGGATGGCGAGTAGTAATTCGCTCCATTTCTTTACCCTTAAAAGTTTTGAGAACCTCGTAATCTTGCCAACCAAATTTCTCAGCATCCTGAGCTAGCATCTCACTTGCAATCACATATTTTTTTTCGCTCTCGGCAGGCTTAACTACACTATACTCAAAATCCGGACCAACCGTAATTCCGCGACTAGCTGTGACTGTAAATGGTGTTGTCGTCCAAACGATCAAATAAGTGTCAGTATCTAGTAACCCTTTGCCATCGATCACCTGATTGGCATAATAAAGGGAAGTCGACTCTAAGTCATGATATTCCACTTCTGCTTCAGCGAGAGCTGATTCCGAGGACCATGACCAAAAAATTGGTTTTGAACCACGATAAATTAAGCCTTTTTTGACCATTGCTTCAAAAACTCGAATTTCTTGGGCTTCAAATTCCGGCGTCAAAGTTAAATAAGGATGCTCCCAATCTCCCAACACCCCTAAACGCTTAAAATCAGTGCGCTGAATATCAACTTGTTCTAAAGCAAACTTGCGAGCTAACTCGCGCCAATCAACGATATTCATCTGCTTGCGATCGTGTCCGGCTTTTGTCAATTGCTGTTCAATCGGCAATCCGTGCGTATCCCAACCAGGTACATAAGGCGCATAAAATCCGTTCATATTCTTGTAGCGAACAATAATGTCTTTAATCACCTTGTTCATTGCATGGCCGATATGAATTCGCCCATTTGCATAAGGTGGACCGTCATGGAGATTAAAATGCTTTTTCTGGCGATTTAGAACAAGTCGTTGTTCATAGACTTGATCTTCTTCCCACTGTTTTTCACGAATAGGTTCGGTTGTCGGTAATTTCCCACGCATTGGAAAATTCGTCGAACCTAGATTCAGAGTATCTTTGACTTTCATAATTCCTCCTTATTAGATAAAAAAAACTCGCCTTTTGAGACGAGTAAATCGTTATACCACTCATTAATGTGATTTTTTTTGATCTAAAAAATTTAGGTGATAAAGATTTAGCTTCGCATACTGACTTTCATCAAACTCAGCTCGCTGTAATGCTCCCCTAAATCCACTTGTCCTTGTTAAGAATTATAAAACAACATGGCAATTCGTCAAGCTTTAAAAATAATTTAATTCGTTTTTTGGTATAATGTTTCCATGACTGGAATTCTAATTATTCTTTTATCATGCATTTTAATTTTTGTGATCGGCGCGAAGCTTGAGTTATACCTTTCGCTTCCTTTAATAACGGCGATCATTGTTTTCTTGACTTTTTTGGACCTATATCTAGACCGAGCTGATCATAATTTCTTTTGGACGTATTTTCTTTTGATGATAGGTGCAGCCGCTGCCAGCATTTATCTTAAAATCTATTTTAAAAATCATCCAGGATAGTTACTTCGTTTCTGGAATAACAAGTCGCCAATTTTGGTCAAAATATTCCTTGTATGCCCAAAATCCAGCAATGCTCGTGGAAATTCCGGTGGAACAAAATAGCATGAAGACCACTAAAATCTGATACTTAATTGCTTCAACTGGGTCCAAGCCAGCCATAATCAAGCCGCTCATCATCCCGGGGAGTTGAACTAATCCGTACATTCTAACGGAATCGATCGTCGGCTGGAGGCCAAAATGTAAAGCCTGTCGCACAATTTCTCCGGCAGCAAGCTTTGGACTAGCACCTAAGGCCAACATCTCTTCAACCCGCTTAGAATTCTCACTAAAACTTTGATAGAGGCTGGAATATACTAAGCCTATTGCAGCCATTGAATTTCCGGCAATCATTCCGGTAACTGGAATCGTCTGAAAAGGTGCTGGCTTCATCACTTTAGTTAAAAGCATCAAGCTTACTGTGATCGCTGTTCCACAAAACAAACCAACAAAGCTAATCATAAAAGCGTGCGGAATTCCGTGGGCTCTTTTTTTGCCATTATAAGCAGCATTAACCACGATAAAAAGCATCATTACAATGGTCAAAAAGAAATTATTAACCTTAAAAATGAACCGCAACGCAAAACCAATAATAATCAATTGAATAATTGCTCTAAAAATCGACCAAATAATCTCTTTATTAAGATGTAATTTTTGATAATAACTGATAATTAGCGTAATAACAACCATTAGGGCAGCCAACCCCAAAGAAAGATTAGAAATTTTTAAATTAGTCATCAGATCCACCTCCAATTACAATTTTGTTTTCAGCCCGATCAATTTCACCTTGATCGTGACTCACAGTAATCAAACAAAACTGATGTTCAGCCTGCAATTTATCGATAAATTCCCAAATTTTGCTTTTTGTTTTAGCATCAAGCCCGGTAGAAATTTCGTCCAAAAGCAGCACATCCGGTGGAAAAATCAAGTTCCGCAAGACTCCTACGCGCTGTTTCTCGCCACCCGACAGATCATTGATCGGTTTATCCAAGTATTTATCAGACAACTCCATTTGCTCCAAGCCCGCCTTCTCTTTGGCTTGATCAATTGGTAAGTTACGAATGAGAAATGGTAAATCTAAATTATCACGAATCGTTTGACCAAAAAGCTGAGCACTTTGAGCGGCGTAAGAAACTCGCTGACGATAAGTTTCGATCGGCAAATCGTAAATATCTTGCTGATTTAAAGAAACTTCTCCTTTCTGAATTCCCACCAGACGGGCAATAATTTTTAAAATTGTACTTTTTCCGCCACCCGAAGGACCAGTCATGAGTAAGCTATGACCATCCTCAACGGTAAAACTTAGATCCTTAAACAAGATCTCTTGATCAATTTGGTAGGTTAAATTTTGAATTTCTAACATTATCGAGCCTTTCGCCTTTTTGATGTTTTATTATATATCTTTTTTTGGTATGATTGAATTAACTTGAAAAAGGAATAGAAGAAAATGAAAAAAAACACTGCAAATAGTCAAACTTCACATAAGAAGAAAAAAATTTATCAAAAATGGGAATTTTGGACAATTATAGTTCTCTCTTTATGTGCTTTTAGTTACCTAATATTTCGCCCAAGCAGTAAACCCGCTGTGCCCCATAAAGAAGCAGAGAAATCTTTAAAGCTTAATGACCACAAAAAAGTTACTGACAGCAAGAGCGTAAAAAAAGCTATGGAGGAAGTCGAAGAACAAATTGGATACGATTTAGGCTATTCCAAAAAAGAGATCATGAAGCGCCTTACTCGTGACAAAAAATTTAGTTCAGATGTTGCTGAAGAAGCAATCAAGAAATCTAAAATCAATTGGAATAAACAAGCTCTAATTAAGGCCGAACAACTAATAGAGCACGGGGGCATTTCTAAAAGAGAGCTCTACACAAACCTTAAAACAGCTAGCTTGTATGGTTTTACTGAATCTGAGGCCCAATACGCAGTTGACCATCTCAAAGTTAATTGGAACAAACAAGCTCTCAATGCTGCCAAGGATTCTATTAGAAACGGTGACGATTCCAAAGAATACCTCCGTCTTAAGTTGAGAAAGTACTCGAAATTCCGCAATTCAGAGGTTCAATATGCAATGGATCACTTAACCAGCGAAGATGTGAATTGGAACCAGCAAGCGCTAAAAAACGCCAAAAACAACCTTAAATACGGCCCTCATTCCAAAACGAACTTGCTAGAAGATCTGTCTAGCGATTCTAAAGGTTTTACTAAAGAAGAAGCTCAATATGCCGTCGACAATTTGACTGACGTGAATTGGGGCGAACAGGCGCTTAGAGAAGCACGAAGCAAGCTGAAATATGACACTTACTCTAAGCAGAAATTGATCGAAGAATTGTCTGACGAAAGCACTGGCTACACGCAAGAAGAGGCTCAATATGCCGTCGATCACTTAAGCATTGATTGGAGCGAAATGGTCGTAAAAGCTGCCAAAAGTTATAAATCGTATGGATATGATAACGATGAGTTGCGAGAAGCTTTAGTTGACCGAGATAAATTTACTCCCGAACAAGTCGATGCAGTTCTTAACGGAATTTAGTAAAAAAGGCTGATATCAGCCTTTTTTTATCTCACTACCATCACCGAAATTGGTGAATGTTTAGCCATATAGGCAGCTTGTGAACCGAAATGTTTACGAATTCCTTTCTTTGCAAGTGATCCAATGACCAGTAAATCAGCCTTGGTTGCAGGAATCACATTTTTTACAATCGTTTCTCCAGGATCACCCTCGCTAATCACTAGCTCAACGTTTTCAACGCCAGCCTCCAGAGCTAAATTGCGATACTCTTCAACGTGTTTTTCCAACTCTGCTCGCTCGCCATGAATATAATCACGACTAAGAGCTTGATAGATATTCATTTCATCACTTTCCAAAATCGAAGTGATTATTAAATCTGCATGGTGTTCCAAAGCCTCCCGAATAGCATATTTAAAAGCTAATTGGGCATCAGCTGAATCATCGACGCCGACCAGAATACGCCTAAAAGTTATTTTTTCATCTTTTAATTTTTTAAATTCATTATCCATTTTATGCACCTTGGCTTTCAGCCTTTTCCATCAACTTCTTATTATTTAGATACATATCAATTATCGTCCAAGCCAACAAGGCAAGGATCACCGCGATTGCGATATAAGCAATGATATCAGCCTGTTGTAATTGAGCAGCGGTTGGATGATCACCATAAAAGGATGCAATTGAGTCAGGTAAACCTTTCATATTTAGAAAAGTGAGTCCTAAAACCGAAACCCAACCAGCAATCCTGACCCAAAGCGAGTTCGCAAATCTTTTACCCATCTCAAGCTTATTATTAGTCATTAACAATAGTGGCAGCATTGAAAAAGGAAGAGCAAACGCCAAAAAGACTTGTGAATTATTCATTAAAGTATTCAAGGCTTCATGTTGTTGAACTTCCGGCAGTTTGCTTGTCAAACCGACACAAAGCAACACTGGCACTACTGAAAGCAAGCGCGTAATCAAACGTCTCAACCACAAAGGCATCTTCATATGAATAAAACCCTCCATAATTACTTGCCCCGTTAAGGTCCCAGTAATTGTCGAGTTCTGCCCAGATGCAAGAAGCGCTACTGCAAATAAAACTGAAAGCACACCTGATTTAGCGACGCTGATTAAAACTCCGTTACTAAGTGTTGAGGTATCAGATAGTGCTTCAAATAAACCAAAAAATGATGGATCTTTAACTGCACCAGTCTTAAAAACTGCAACTCCCATTATTAATAGTAAAGAATTAACCACAAAAGCAAAAGAAAGCTGAATATTAGAATCCCAAGTCGTAAATCTAACTGTCCGTGCAATATCTTCTTCATCATCGTGATTCACTTTACGAGTTTGAGAGATTGCAGAATGCAGATATAAATTATGCGGCATTACAGTTGCACCAATAATTCCCAAAGCCCCTTGAATTGGACTTTGTCCACCTACAATTGGTTTTGAGGCAAAAGTCTTGCTCGTAGGAATTAACCCGCCAAACACTGCTTTCCAATCTGGATTAGATAAGGCAACTTGATACACAAAAACAAGCAATATAACTAAAATCAAACAAACGACAATGGCTTCAATTTTTCGAAACCCAATTTTCGTCAGAAGAAGTAATAATAATACGTCAAAAACTGTAATTAAAACTGCATAGAATAGCGGAATCTTAAACAACAAATATAAGGCAATTGCGCCTCCAATAACTTCTGCAATATCTGTCGCCATAATTGCTAATTCAGTCAAAATCCATAGCACGATTCCTAAAGTCCGACTTGTCCTAGCCCGAATTGCTTGGGCTAAGTCCATCTGACTTACGATGCCCAGTTTAGCTGCCATGTATTGAAGCAACATTGCAATTAAACTCGACAGTAAGATCACAGACATTAATAAATATTGAAAATTCTGCCCGCCGGTAATTGAAGTTGACCAATTTCCTGGATCCATATAACCCACAGCCACCAAAGCACCGGGTCCAGAATACATAAAAAGGGTTTTCCAAAAATTCATTCCTTTTGGAACTTCAACAGTTCCGTTAATTTCTTCAAGCGAAGGGCCATTAGCATAGTGAACTAAATGTTGCTTCTTTTGCTTAATTTCTCTTTCGTCAGACATATTAACCTCCCTAATTTTCATCTAAATAATAGCATATCCGAAAAGAAAGTAAACAATTAATTTTCTCTAAACTATGGTTAAAATGGCGCCACCAAAGGATTTATATTTTTGAAAATCAGAAATTTTTTTCATAAAATTGATACATTAAGCGTTATAATTAACGAATGGAATTTAACGAAAAAAACATTTATTTTATTGATACCGATGCCCCGATTGACCTTGGTTTGATTGTAAAGAGAATTAAACAATTAGGAGCTCAACAAGTCAAAGCAACTCATAAGTCAATTGATTATCTCATCTACGATGAAGATATAGATCATGACTTGAAGCTTCAAGCTCGCTTTGAGCGTTTAAAGAAGAATAAGCCTGTCGTAATAAGCCCGCTTGAATTAATTAAAGAAATGGGTTTTAAACCGAACGAGGCCTATATTCAGTGGGATCCTTATCCCAATTACGATCCATGGACCGGAGATAAATTAAGTTTGTGGGAAAACTAAAAAACCATCTCCATTTGAAGATGATCTATAATTGCGTCCGTTTACAGGGCGTTTTTTATTTTTGACAAATTGAAACTCTGCTTCCAACCAACACTTCTGGATAATCATGGTCTTCAACATATAAAGTTCCCGGTAATTCAGCACTGCTGGCCCCGGTAAAACTAATTGCAATATGTCCCAAATTAGTTAAATTGCGTTGAACCTCATTGCCAACTGCAGTAATCGGATAGGAATTATCGTCAATCTTTAAAATCATGTCTTTTTCAATTTCTTTAGCGACCGGCTTAAGATCAATAATATAGCATGAAGATCTTAGCGCATCAGGTGCTTCATCACCAAACAAAATCATCATTTTAATTTCTTTAAATTCTTTAGCGTCAGTTCCAATTTCTTTTACTTGCGTTGAAAAAATTGTTTTTTCTGCTTTTTTTCCATCCGAATTTATCACAAATAAATCTCCTAATCTTTAATTAATGACCTGAATATAGCCCAAAACTAGCAAGCCAAGCGACAAAAACCCTTGGGGCACCGTTTAAAAATCGCGAATACAAAACGGATGGCACCCCTACTTCAACTGTTTCAGAGCTAGCTTCTTCCAAACCTAAACCAACTGGAATAAAATCACAGGCGTTTTGAGTGTTAATTGCAAATAATGCAGGTAATGCATATTGTGGTGGGATATGGCCCTTACCAATCTCAACACCAATTAAAGTTCCGATTATCTGAGAAATTACAGCTCCCGGACCCAAAATTGGTGAAAGGAAAGGCAGTGAACAGATAAATCCTAAAATGATCAAGCCCCAGATATTTCCAGCCAACGGAACTAACAATTTAGCCACAGCTTTTCCAAGGCCAGAGCCATTGATGATTCCAATCAATAAAGCTACAAAAGCCATAAAAGGAATAATTGTATTGATAACTGTCTGGACTGAATTTTTTGCTGCCTGATTGAACGTAGAAATAACTTTACCTGCACCCATCCCAATTCGTGCTAACAAACTACGGTGGCTGGTTTGTTGGGTGATAGTTTGCGTAGTGTCATATTTCGTGTCTTTGACTGGTTCTTCAGTCGCTTGCATCTCATTAGCCTCTGACTCATCAGCTAACTGAATTTGATCAACATCAACTGCTGAAACATAAATATCTGGCGTGATATATTGAGCCAAAGGACCACTTTTACCAGTTCTTAAAACGTTGACCGTCGGAATTCGTTTCTTAGGATAAATTCCGCAACGTAATGTTCCGCCGCAGTCAATAATCGCCAAAGCTGTCTCGTTATCAGGAATGGAGGTTTTAAAGCCATCGACTGCCTTCATCCCCGACAACTGTTCAATGCGATCAACTATTTCAGGCCGATCACCACCCGTGACATAAATGAACTTGTGTTTTTCTTCAGTAGGGGTAATAACTAATGGACCACCCCAGCCGCCAGAACCTTTAGTAATTTTAATACTATGCCATGAACTCATCTTTTTTCTCCTTAATCAGCTGTCACTTCAGCTGTTTTTGACAATTGAATTCCCGTAGTTTTGCAAACGTAAGCAGTGGTAAAATCTGTGACCCAACCACCGATGAAATTCATTACAATTCCAACCAGCATGTATCTGATAGCTAAATCCATCGAATTGAGACGTAACTTTTCAACTCCCTGGGCGATTCCCATCCAAACAAACAATTCTGCTGGATTGATATGAGGGAACACTCCGTTACTTGTATGACAGAATTGAGCTTGAGCTGCGTAGTAACTTGGCTTATAGAATTCTGGCAAAAAACGTGCCATCGTAAAAGACATCGGATTTCCGAGCATGAACGCTGATAAAAATGGAAGTAATAAATAACGCGTAAACGGATTTTTAGAGGCGAATTTTGCAAACTTATTCATCCGCTCTTCACCAACAAAAGCGATAATACTATTCATTAATACCAACAAAAGTAAGACTACTGGTACAATTGAACCCATCCAATCAATAAAAGTTTTTGCTCCACTTTGAAATAATCCCATGAAGCCTTTGGCAAATTCACTAATATATTTCATTAAATTCATCTCCTAACTGTTTTCTTTTTGGCAAAAACACGTTCACCAAAATTTTTTATTTGAACAAAAGCTGGCATGCTAAAAACATTCACTCTTGTATCATATTCGCTGGGACTCAACGTCCCGTTTTTAAAATTTATAAAATTACTGTAAGCGTTTAAAAGACACTGTCGCACAAGTGGATTCAATTGATGTAAAAAATCATAATCGGCTGCCACTTCAACTAATGATTGATCTTTTAATTGAGGCAATTGATGAAATTTGGCAAAAACCGTGACCCCTTTCATAATTTGTGCTTCTTTGATCACACTTGTTTGATCATCAATTGAGATCAACATTAAAGTGCCGGAACGAAACTTTTTCGGATTTTTACCAATCAAAACTTTCCCTTTTCGGTGCAATTCATTAAATCGCTTGGTAAAATCCTTGATCTGAAAAAGTCCCATAATTCCCTGTAAAATAAATGCTCCTACTAATACCAGGCCAAAAAAAATCAACATCTCTAAATTCCCTCCGTAATTTGCGTCAAAGGTTGATCGCTATCATAATTTAATAAACTTTGATAAATATCTCTGTTTTGTGAAATGGTCGCAATTACATCATATAAAGTTGTAATCGTGCGATTAAGAGTCCGATTCAACTTAGCTGGAATGCCGATTAGAAAAACAATCCGAACTCCAGCATTGTGGTAAATAACTTCTTGGTCAAAAACCCCAATTTCCAAAAATACTCTTTGAAAATTGGTGCTATCGATTACGTGAGGAATCGCAATGCCGTTTTCAAAGACATTATTAGTAATTTTTTCTTTTTCTAACCAAGAAGTTAGAAATTTATCGTTCAATTGACCATTTTTAATATCTTCTTCAATCATTTGTTGAACTGCATTAAGATATCCGTCATGGAAATTTAGGGAAGCAAACTCAAACTCACAATTTTTTGCTACGATCTCTTTATAAAGTTGAGAAACTCGAATCTTTGCTAAAAGTTGATTGAGATGAAAAATATTGCTTATCCGCACCACTGGTATTACTTGATCATTGATTTTTATTGGCACATCGGAAAATACAATGAAATATTCATGTTGACTTTGACTAAAATTATCAGCATTAGCAAAGTCTTCGACTTTTACCGTCTCTTGAAACAAGTCATTAAGTTGCTGAATGATAAAATTTTTGACTCCTAAACTTACATGCCCAACAATCGCTGCATGTTTTACTTGCATCGGATCGTTATTGAAATTTAATTCAAGCTGATAATAAAGGGCTAAATAATTATCTTCGCTTGGCAAAATCTGCAAATCCAATTCTTCACCAATAGTTCGGGTGGTAACGATTGCTAGCTCTTGAGCAACTGGGTACTTGTCAACAACTTCATTACTAATCACGTCTTCGACCCGAACGTGGTATAACGAACGCTCGATCAAAAAGACTAAATGATATTTAATTTGTTCAAACATCCGGGAGAAATCAAGAGGAACACCAATTGATTTATTAATATTCTTAATTACTTGAGAGAAAATTTGCTTGATCCGGGGCAAATATGCCTCTAGTTTGGCTTGACTAATTACTGCATTAGATTTTATTAAAAACGGATAACTAAAAAATTGCTTTTCTGCACTAGTTAGTTTAGTACCTAAAATCTTTTCTGTTTGTTCGATTAATGGTTTTAACTTGTCAAAATCTAACAGATCAACTTCTCCATTAACTGCTTCAGTAATCCGAATGTCCGATTCAAACAAGGTTTTGAGAATTGTTAGATTCTTTTTAATCTTTAAATAAGTACTTTTAGATTGATCTAACTCTTCAACCAAACGTTTTAAATCACTTTCGTATTCATTTTCTGAATTGGAATCTTCAAGTGAACAATAGTCGTAAACCAAGTTTGCCAATAATAAACCATAAGAAAACGAGTTACTTACTTTAAGCTTAATCCCTTTATTAGTCGAAGAAACAATCCGGGCCTGGTACTCGCTGAGCTCTTTTTTTACCTGCTTTAAATCATGGTTAAGTGTTCCTTTACTAATCAAAAGCCACTCACTTAAATCATCTAAAATAATATAGTCAGCTGAGAGGATTAATCTTTTGACAATTAAAGCTCTCCTCTTAATTGGATTATTTAAATTCAATGATTGTTTTAGAAAATTTGTTTGGAGACTAGTTAATTTTTGAAAATTATAGACTTTCAAATAAAAACGTTGATTATTATTTTTAATTTCCGCGATTCCGACTAAACTATCATTTAAATCGCTGATTCGTTTTAAAATGGTTTTTTGCGAAACTTCAAATTCCTGGGTTAAAGTTACCAGATCTAAGGAATCATTTTTAATAAAATCGTTTAATAATTCATAATTTGATTCCCACATAACCCTGATTCCTTAACCTCGAGATTTACCACCAGCCACGTTGGTTGTAACTCCTGTAATATAGCTTGCCCGATCTGATAAATAATATGCAACCAAATCGGCAACTTCACTTAAATGACCGCTTCTACCCAAAGGCGTAGTTCCCTTACTCTTATAACCTGCCCGGATGTCAGCTACTGTTTTATGTCTGGTATAAGCAAGTGCTTCTTCATAAGTTTCAGTTCGAAGACCTGTTGCTTCCATGATTCCTGGTGCAATTCCGACAACTCTGACATTATATTCGCCCAGTTCTTTGCCCCAAGATCTAGTGAAACCATTAATTGCTCCTTTAGTCGCCGAATAAACACTTTGACCAACTGAGCCTTCTAACCCAGCTTCAGAAGACATGTTGATAATTACTCCTTGTCCTTGTTGAACTAAAACTCTACCCACAGCTTGAGACATTAAGAAGACGCTTTTAACATTAACAGAAAACATTTTATCAAAATCACTGGCTTTAAACTCGTATTTTCCACGAGGATCTTTGGGATCAACAATTAAACGTGGTAAATTGATCCCGGCATTGTTCACAAGTCCATCAATTTTCCCGTGTTCTTTTTGAACCTGTTCAACTAATTTATTGACTTCATCTTCGTTAGTCACGTCAGTTTTAACGTAAGTATAAAACTCTGACTTTTCAGATCCGTCCTTTAAATCAGCATTATAAACATAGGCTCCCTCTGCTACTAATTCCTGAACAATTGCCGCGCCAATTCCTGAAGATCCGCCCGTAACAATATAAACTCGTCCTTTAATATCTAACCAATTATTACTCAAATTTTTTCCTCCTTAATTTATAAAATAATCTTAGCGGAACCGCTTTCCAAAATTAATACAGTTTATTTCTTGCAATTCTGAAAATGATTGTACTAATCAAATTAAAGCGAAAAAAAATATCCTTATTACGGATATCAATTGAGTGGTAGCGCTATTTTACCAAAAAAGTATTAGCGAATATGATTATTAAAAGCACTAAATAAATTAGGTAATCTTTTAGATGATACTTAACGGCTTGGTAATTGAAAAGATGCGCCTCCCGATGAAATCCTTTAGCAATTAAAGCATCCGAGACCCGATCGGCTTTCTTTAATGCAACTAATATTATTGGTTGCAATAAAAAGATATAATCTACAGCTGCTCTTAACCTCTGTACTTGTCGCGATTGCCTTAATACATAGGCCGAACGGACCGAAACAAAAGTTTCAGCGAATTCATTAATAAAAGCAACCATAATGATAATAACCAAAGGAATTCCAACTCCCTGATACTTTTTAAAACTAAGGGTGTTAGCTATTTTTCCAACTGATAAGGCCATTTCTTTGGGAGTCGTTTTGACAACTAAGGAAAGCGCAAAAATTAAAAGTAAAGCAATCCGGATAAAGATTTGGAGGTCCAAATTAGTTAAAGTCAACCAGCCCCAATGCCAAATAATACGCCCATTCACAAAAAATAAATTAGCAATCAAATTCAAGGATGGCAAACACAAAATTAATTTCCAATGTGAAAAAATTTTACGCCTCTCATCTGAACTAAAAAAAGCTAATCCCACCCCAAAGAGCAAAACTGTGATCAAATACTGCCAGTAATAGCGATAAGTAAACATTAAAAGAGTTAAAACAATACAAGAGATTAGTTTAGTTCGTCCGTCAATCGGCCTATGATCCATTAATCTGACCTCGTAGATTTAAAAGACTGGGCTAAAAAATGGGCAATCTCATCACTTGTTTGGTAGTAATTTCCTGCAGGCATTAATGATCTGTCAATTAAAGCTTGACAGACTTCCAAATTGGGCGGATTAATAAGACCAAAAGATTTAAAAATTTCAGGATTTGCCAACACTTCTGAGCGCGATTTTAAATCGATGCCTAGTGGATGCAAAAACAAAAAATCGTCTGCATAATTCAGAGCTTCGCTTAAATTATGCGTGACTAAAACAACGATATGATTTGGGCGGTAATTAAGTAAAGAATTCATGACGAGCTCAAGATTTTCGGCATCAAGTCCCGCAGTAATTTCATCACAAAATAAAATTTGTGGATCTTTCAAAAGCATGATTGCAAGTTCTAATTTCTTTTGTTGACCACCTGATAACTCAAAGGGCGATTGAGTTAAATTTTGAGCTAAATCAAGCTTTTCAATGACAGATTTAACATCCTTGACCCTATGATAATTCAATTCTTCTTCAACCGTCTGTTTAAAAAATAAATTTTCACTATCCTGTAAGCAGTAGCCCACTTGGGACAAATAATTTCTTTTAGCCTGATAAATTGACTCGCCGTTAAATAAAATCTCTCCGCTAGTTGGCGGCAAGAGGCCGCTTAAAAGATTGAGTAGCGTTGTTTTGCCTATCCCATTAAGCCCTAATAAAGCGTAAATTTTATCTTTTGCTAGCGTGAAATTTAAACTCTGCCACATTTTTTGATAATTAAGATTTTTTACTGTTAACATAGATATTTTCCAAAGTTTCAATAAATGTTCCAAGGCTCGGATCAGCTAAATTTAGGGGCCGATCAATTAAATGAGATAACTTATTAATAATTTCAACCGTCACCGGGATTGATAATTGATTTTCTTTTAATAAAGTCGGATTAAGTAGCAAGTCGTTAGTCTTCATCTTTTTACTCAACTTCCCCTGATTAAGAATGAGAACTCGTTCGGTTAAAGAAAGTTCTGTAATTTTATGCGTTATTAAAAGAATCGCAACCTTACGATTTTGGCGCAATTTATTGATCACCTTAAAAACCAACTGTGAATTTTCTGGATCAAGTTGAGCGGTTGGTTCATCCAAAATCAAGAGTTCAGGGTCAACAGCCAATGCTTCTGCAATTGCCAAAAGTTGCTTTTGACCACCAGATAAATTTTTAAAAGGTTTTTCAACAAGATCTTGCAATCCCAACTCAGTGACGACTTTATCCATTTGAGTTTGAATTTTTTCCTTGCTCCAACCAAAGTTCCCTAAATAAAGACTAAGATCTTCTACAAAATTTGGTGCAATAAACTGTGCATCAACATTTTGAAAAACCAAACTGACCTTTTGATGGAGCTGCCACTGGGCATCAAGTTCCTCATAGTCTTGACCATTTAACATAATCGTCCCACTGGTCGGTTCAATAATCCGAGTTAGAAGCTTACTAATCGTTGTTTTGCCCGAACCATTTGGCCCGACTAGCCCAACAAATTCTCCCGGTGCAATTGAGAAATTGAGATCTTGAATGATCACCTTTTTGTTGGTTTCAAGCTCTAAATTAATTATTTGTTCAGCGGTGTATTTCAGGGATTTTGCTTCTAATAATTTGGCTTCCAAATTGACTCCTAGATTAATTTAAAATAACTCATCACTAACAAAACTACAGTTGCAATTATCAACAAAATCACAGCAAGATTGGTCCACTTTTTTTCGTTTTGAATCAAATTAAAGTCAGTTGTTTTTAAAATATTGCTCTTTAAAAGTGCTCCAACAATTGGCCGGTAAATTAAAAGGATGAATAGAGAATTTAATCCTCCCTTTGCCAAGTTAAATGGCAGTATAATTGGCACCAACATCTTCACCACATCTGCTCGACTGTAACCAAAAAAAATCGGAGAAAGTAGATAATTCCAAAGCAGCATCGAACAAGTTTGTAATAAAATCCCGATAATCAAACCTGTTATTAAATTCTGTAGTTTTTTTCGTCGATTGTAAGCAATAACTGGCGGTAAAACAAAGCATGCCGCCGCAATTACATTCATCACAAACCCGATGATGCCAGTCGAACTGACTGTGATCATTTCAAAAAAGGGAACAAGAATCGATAAAATTAAAGCAAAAATCGGTCCGAAAACCATCCCACCAATTGTTAAAATAACATCTTTTGGTTCATATTTTAGAAAAGAGATCCCCGGAAGCTTGATATAAGCAGCAGATAGGAAAGCAAGTGCACCAAAAGCTGCTAAAAATGTCAAATAACGAATATAACTCTGATTACGTTTCAAATTGATTCCTCCTTCAACTCAAGATGACCTCAATCGAGCAGCAGTTTAAAATAAAAATCCCCGCAGGTTATGCGGGGTAAAAAAACTACAACGAAGAATCTTCAACTAGTGAATTGGCTTTATTGAAGAAACTCCTTCTTTCATCCAGACTTTAACTGTCGGTTCCGGCTTTGCACCGGATCCACTGCCAAAAGGCAGGTTGCGGACTTCAAGAACACTTGTTACCGCCGATTGGGAATTACACCCGACCCCGAAGAAGCTATCTATTATAACAAGTTTAACACAATTTATTTAAAAGAAAAGGAAGCGTTCCCGCTTCCGTAATTTAAACCAATTCTTTAGAATAATTTGAAAGATCAATTTCTGTATATTTAATTTCTTTTTGGTTTGGATCAAGCTTCATAGTACTAAATCCAATCCCACGACATGTTTGAATATAAACTCTTCGCTCACTGATATCATAGCCAGCCCAATACCGTGTAAAATCACTCAGCGGATCTTCGGCACTATTTCTTTCCAAACCACGAGGTATAATTACAGTTCTAAAAGCTGAATAAAGTTGATTGATACCATCTTCTTTTTTAAATGGGTCCATAAAACTACTCACCATTGTACTCTTAACATAGCGAGAAGGCGAAGTGTAATCTCCTGGAATTCCAGTCAAACCATAACCGGTTCCCATTTCAACTGGCTCCAAGGTCAATTTATCACTAAGTTTTTTAGGCTTACCACGATTAATGTTATCTAAGCTGATGTAGTTACGAACATTGATCAAATGCCATGAATACTCAGGACTATTGGTCATGACTCCTGTACTATCATAAACTTTAAAAGCACCATGATCAGTTGGTTCCAAAACCACTCCAGCGCCGCTTTCATCAAAAAATGTAAAATGCAATGGAACATGCACCTTTTGTCCGCCCAATTCATAAGCCTGGTCAACTAAAGCATAGTTATGAATTTGTTCTTTAATTTCAGCAACACTCTTAAAATTAGTCAAAACAAAAGTTACAAATTCCTCGCACAACAACCCAGTTAGATTACGTTTAGCCAACTCATCTTTACTAGCATAAGAGCACTCCATCAAAACCTGCATATCGCCAGCAAGACCTGCTTCATTGATTCCATCGAATAAACAAACCGTTCCGGTAGTCGCAACTCCCATCACTGCATATTTGCTATCCCAAGAATTCAACTGACTTTTAATTTGTGAACCTTTTGGAATCGTAATAACACTCGTTGGAGTACCTGGATCCTCGCCAAACATGCCTGCACTATAATCCATCGTTCGACCATAATATACTTGTCCTTCAACTGATCTAACTGTAATACTTGTACACATATCAATCACCTCTCTCTAATTTTCTTATTATACATCTTTTTCTAATAAAAAACAGTTTCAAAGCCGAATTTTATAATTTCTATTCAATATTTCGGTTTGAACCTGCCTCTTAAAAAAATTAATTTTTATTCTGACTTTTTTTGGTCAGTAATCCTTTGAGCCAAACAATCACCGCTGGCAAAATAGAAATAAAAATTATTGCGACCAAAATGAGAGAAAAATGTTTTTGAACAAAAGGCTGCTGACCAAAGAAATAGCCTAAAAGCGTCATGAAGCCAACCCAAGTCACCCCACCGATCAAGTTATAAGCTACGAAATGACGATAAGTCATCTTAGCAGTCCCTGCAACAAAAGGAACCATTGTCCGAATAATCGGCATAAAACGCCCTAAGAAAATCGAAATTTTTCCGTAACGATCAAAAAAGTTTTGCGCTCGCTTTAGATACTCAGGTTTAATAAACCTCTGCCAGCGCGGACTATTTTCAATGTGGTGCCCAAAACGTTTACCAATTTCAAAATTAACAAAATCACCTAAAATCGCAGCCACAACCGAAATAATCATCAATAGCCAGAGGTTAATACCCCCATTTTTTAATGCTGCTAACGAGCCGCCCAGAAATAAAATCGAATCACCTGGCAAAAATGGAAAAATTACCAGTCCGGTTTCCACAAAAAGTACTAAAAAATATAAAACATAAATCCATGAACCATAAAGTTGAATAAATTGAGGTAAATATTTCTCTAAATGAATCAAATAGTCTAAAAACTGCATAAAAAGTCCCTTTAATTAGCGTTAGTAATAATCATAACAAAATTAATACATCAAAAGAAACTTCTTTAAACTATCTTTAACCTTGAGTTTCGTTATGGTAGTGCTTAGGCGCAGTGTCTTTGAGTTCAGATAATAATTCCAGATCCGTTGATGTCAGCTCAAAATCCAACTTCGCATTATCAATAATATGCTTCTCTTGAGTTGATCTTGGAAGTGGCAGAGCCCCTTTTTCTAATACAAACCGCAAAGCTAACTGGGCTGAAGTAACCTGATATTTAGCTGCGATTTCTTTAACCGTGGGATTATTTAACATCAAGCCTGTTGCCAGTGGCGAATAAGCCTCTACCAAAATATCATTTTCCTGGCAGAATTTGCTTATTTTCGGTTCAGTAAAACCAATGTAGTACATAATCTGATTAACTGCTGGTCTAACTGAACTGTTTTCTAACAGATTCTGTAAATCTTCAACATCGAAATTAGAGACGCCAATTGCCTTAGCACAGCCGCTTTGATAAATTTCACTCAAAGCTTGCCAAACTGCTAAATTTTCTTGATTGAATCTTTGGCCTGCTAAATCCCAAGGCCACGGGGCATGAATCAAATACAAATCAACATAATCGACCCCTAAATTTTTTATTGATTGGTCGAAATCCTTCAAGGCTTGATCGTATGATTTGTTTTGAGCAGGTTGTTTAGTCGTTAGAAAAATTTCAGAACGAGCGATCCCAGAATCTTTGATCGCCTCACCAATACTTTTTTCATTTTCATAAACCAGAGCAGTATCAATATGGCGATATCCCGCTTTTAAAGCCCATTTGGTTGAATTGTAGGCAGGGGCTCCATTCGGAATTTCCCAAGTTCCAAAGCCCACTTTGGGGATTTTTATTCCATTATTTAAAGTAAAATTTTCTGTCAAAATTGTCATTTGAACCTCCTATTTACTTTTCATTGTACTCTTTATCGCAGAAATATTTAATATGGCTAACTTAAAATAAGTGAGGATTGAAATCAGCACAATCTACCCCACTTTAACAACAGATAATATTTCTTTTGGCAGTATTGATCATTATTTTATGGAACTAGTCCTTTGCTTTTATTGCATTCGGTTTAGCATCTCTTCACTTGTAGGACGAGAATGATTGTGCTTACAAAAAATACTTATTTAGAGTGAGTCAAAAACATAATGTCTTAGATCTCAAACTTTGTTATAATTAATAAAAGTAAGTTTTTTAGCTAGCTTTCTGCACAAAGAAAAGGATTTAGGGTATTGTTTAAAATACAAAAAAAAGCGTAATGACAGAAAATATTTTATTAAAAATCATCGACAATTTTGATAATTTCAGCTTTACTGAAAAAAAGATCGGCAAGTATATCTTGAATCATCAGGATGAAATTCCCAAGATGAGTATCAAAGATCTAGGTAATGCTAGTGGTACTAGTCAAGCAACCATTGTTCGTTTTTCTCGCTCAGTGGGAGCCACTGGATTTTCAGACTTAAAAATTCAGCTTTCGGCTTTACAAAATCTTGACAAATCTTTACTTGAAGAAATTAATCCTGAAGAAGACCTTGAAAGTATCGAAGGAAAGTTGACGCTCCGAATTCAACAAACTTTGGCTGAAACCAATAAAACCTTAGATGAAACAATCATCAGTAAAGTAGTTGATCTAATCATCGAAAGTAAAAGTATCAGTATATTCGGTATCGGTGCATCACTTTTAGCAGCCAGAGATTTTGTTTTAAAATTTGGTCGTTTAGGTATTAGTCCGTTTTTGGCTCGTGATGCAGATGAAGTAATTGCCCATCTGTCCAATCAACCCACACCGGGTGTTTTTATCGTGATTTCTAATAGTGGAGAACGACCACTATTGAAAAACATTTTAAAATCTGTTCCCCCCGGAAATAAAACTGTGGTATTAACGCGTACTCCAAAAAGTCAATTGGCAAAATGTGCTGATTATGTTTTAACTTATAGTTCAAGTGGATTCCATAATCCAATGAGAACTTCTGCAACTACCAGCCTTTTAGCACAGTTGTATTGCATAGATCTTTTGTATTATCGCTATTTCCAGCGAGACTTTGAGCGTCATGCTCATCAAATCCAAAAATCATACTCCCGAATTCATGGAAAACCTCATCAGAAAAAAATTGTCATTGATAGTGGTATAGTAGATTGTTAATTTTCCCAAACAAAAAAGTGATCACAATTTAGATCACTTTTTTGTTATCTCTTATTTGAAAGGCCAACTCCAACTCGTCAGTAAAAATACCCGCAAGACCTTTAGCAAAACACTTTGACATTTGAAGGGGACGATTAATCGTCCACGCACGGACAGGAAATGCTTGATCCCTTAAAGCATAATGATACCTTGGATGCAAACTTTGAACGACTCCCGCCTGAAGCAATTTTAAAGCCTCACGATCACTAAATTTAAATAAATACGCACACTCAAAATTGCCCATTGAATGTAGTTTGATTAATGTCGGTGCATAAAAACTTGAGAAAATAACTCTGCAATCAACATTTACTTGCTGAATAACTTTAAGGGTAATTTCCTCAATTTCAGGATAATGAATTTTATCTGTCTTAATTTCTAAATTCAAAATTCCGGGATAATCAACTTCTTTAAGATAGCTCAAAAACTCAAAAAGCGTCGGGATTTGTTCGCTAGAGTTCTCTAAATGAAGTTCTTTTAGTTGACTTAAAGTTAAGTCATTTACGTACCTGGGATCTCCTGTCATGCGTTTTAAAGACTCATCATGCATAATTACTGGAACTTGATCTTTCGTTAAATGAACATCCGTTTCAATACCTTCGGCTTTCATTTTTATAGCTGCAGCAAATGCAGCCATCGAATTTTCGGGCTCAGTTAAGTGAAAACCTCGATGGGCAAAAATAGTTGTCACTAAAAATCCCTTTCAAAATTGTTAAAGTACAAAATTGAAGCAACTGAATGTGCAGAAAAAATTTTACCGTCCTTAACCAATTGCAAGGCTTCTTCAAAAGGAACTAAATGATTAGTAACATACTCATCTGCATCAAAATGGCGCTCTCCTTGATTAGATGGGTCAAATTTAACTAAAGCTAAGCCAACCATTTCGTTAGTGAAACCATCGGAACTAGTAACGTAGGTCATCATTTTGACTTCTTGTGCTTGGTAACCCGTTTCTTCTCGCAGTTCTCGTCTAACTGCTTCTTCATCGCTCTCATTTGGATCAGTTAATCCTGCTGGTAAAGCAATAACTTCCCGGTTAACTCCAGTTCGATACTCTTCATTTAGAATAATCCGATGATCGGGAGTTAAAGCCAGAATATTTACCGCTGGTCCATGTTTAATTAAATCTCTTTCAACCGTTAAATCATCCGGCGTCTTGATTACTTGTTTAACTAAATCAAAAATAGGTCCTTTATAAATTTTATTTTCACTTAGAACCTGTCCTTTTTGACCAAATTTCTTAAATTTCACGAATTATTTTTCCTTTTTATTTTCTAAAACCGCGCCTAAAGTTTTAATGCTCCCCAGCGAGTCGGTTACAGAAGTTGGAATTACAACGGTATTAGACTGACTATTTGCTAATTTACCAAAAGCTTCAATACTTTGAGCCGCCAAATATTGATCCGAGGATTGACTAAGAATTTCGTTTTCTTTAGTAATTCGATAAGTCTCAGCATCTGCTGCTACTTTAACAGCTTGAGCATTAGCTTCTGCCGTCGCAATCAAAGCATCGTTATTAGCTTTAGTTGTTAATTCAATACTCCTTGCCTCCCCTTCAGCTTTTGCAATTGCCGCTTCCCGTTCTCTTGTGGCGTTGATCTGTTTATTCATAGATTCTTGAATCTCGGGCGTCGGTTGAATCGTATCAATGTTAATACGGTCAACATTGACCCCGTATGAATCTGTAATTGAGCCTAACTCTTTAGAAAGCTGCGCATTAATTCTTTCAGTTCCATTTAAAACCTCATTAAGTTCCATTGTCCCGATGATTCCCCGCAAATGAGCTCGTGATTGCTGAATCATGCTTTGAACCGAATCAGCATTTTCAAAAGTAAATTTGTATGGATCTGTGACATGGTAGTTCAAAGACAAGCTAATAATTACTTCGGCATTATCTTTAGAGATTACCGACTGTTCGTTTAGTTTGAGCGGCACTTGTGCTAAATCAACGCGATCAACCCGTGTAATAAACGGAAGCACCAGGTGCATTCCTGGTTCTATTTTACGAGAATATTTTCCCAATGTTGAAACCATTCCCACCTGATTTTGCGAAATAATAGCAATTCCTCGATTCAAAATTAAAAATACCACAAAAACAATTAAAATAATTAAAGCAATCCAATTAAAAGTTAGCATATTTTCCTCCTGCCAGATATTTTTCTAATAGCAATACGTTACCCTTGATTCCGGTTATAATCACGGTTTCTCCGATTTTCAAAGGAGTGCTACATTCGTAACGATAATAAATTCCGTTTAAACGCAAAAGATTATCATGGAAATTTTCTTTAGTTAATTCAACCGATTCCCATAAAAGACGATCATCAAAATTATAATCCACTACTGCGTCCTCCTCATTATAAATATTTTAGCACAAGCTCCATTAAAATATCTTTTTAGCTTTGACACTTTCTAAAAAATGTTATTTTGTCAATTTTACTTAAAAGTCTGATCAATAAGAAGGAGTTCTTGCTCGTTTAACTTAATATTTAAAGATTTAGCATTATCTTCAACTTGCGATACTTTCTTGGCTCCCGGAATAACTACCGAAATAGCGGGATTTTTCAAATACCAGGCCAAAACTACTTCTGCTACACTGACTTCGTGTTCAGCTGCCAACCGTCGCAAAACATCAACACGTTGATTAATTTCTTTAAATTGCTGACCCTTAAAATTCGGGTCATCGTGGCGAACGTCTCCAACTGGAAAACTTTGTTCTTCTTGATATTTACCAGTTAGCAGGCCGGATGCCAAAGGGAAATATGGAACAAAAGAAATCTGTTCTTGTTTTAAATAGTCAAACCGATCCTGTTCCATTTCGCGGTGAATTAGGCTGTATTGTTCTTCATCGACATCAACTAAGCCATCACGATTTGCTTCAATTAATTGATCTTTACTTAAATTGGAAACTCCGATTGCTCTAATTTTTCCAGCTTTTTTCAAATCATTAAGAGCTGACACAGCCTCATTAAGCGGAGTCTTACCAGCCGGAAAATGAATATAGAAAATATCTAGATAATCGGTATTTAACCGTTTCAAGCTATCTTCCACCGCCTGTCTTAAAAATTCCGGCGAGTTATCTAATTCTAAACTTCCATCTGGCTGTAATTTTTGGGCGCCTTTACTAGCAATCTGAATTTTACTTCGATCCATTCCCTTAATTGCCTGACCAATCAATTTTTCGGATTCGCCCAATCCGTAAACAAACGCGGTATCAAGCAATGTAATCCCTGAAGCAATGGATTTTTGGACAATGCGAATCCCTTCTTGATCGTCGAGATTACTAAATAAATTGTGCCCCCCAACAGCGTTAGTACCTAGTCCCATCGGAGTTGTCTCAACTGAACTTTTACCAATTTTAACCATTTTAAATCTCCTTATATTATTTTTTTTCAAAGAAAAATTGGTTCACTTCTTTACCGCTTGATGTGCCTTCGATCAGCCAAGAGTGCGCAACTTTTCCAGGTAATTTTCGATCTTCATAACTTGCAGTCTGTCCATAAATCAATTTCCCTGCTTTGACACTTTTAACTGGCACTACTCCGTCTGAATCATCACCGACATCACTGTAAAAATTGCGGACAATTAAATTGGACGGAATTTTACTTTTATTAACCAAAAGCGGTTTAAGATCAGAGGAAATAGTCTTATTGTCTGAGGCTTCAACACCATTAAATGGGGCTCCCAAAAACATCAAGCGATCAGCCTTAGGGTCATTCGGTTTAACGTGCTCTTCAAGGTAATAAGTAATAATCGGTCCCCCGTTAGAGTGACCAAGATAGTTAAAACGTTCAAATTCGTAATGATCCGACAAATAGCGCAAGGCCGAGCCAAACCAAGCACCTTGTTCGGGCACTGCTTGATCGGAACTATCAACAAAAGCTACTACCACCAAAGGGTAGCTCGCAGTACTCGTTAGTCTACCGCTGGCTCGAACTTTTCCTTTTTGATCTACCGTTAATTTCAACACAGAAGTTTTTGAATGATTTTTTTGAATCACTTTAATCATCGAATCGTAACTATCGGCAACTCCGCCAGATCCGGGAATCATAATTAATGGTTCTTTAATCGCTTTTCGAGGCTCGTCGATTGAAGAAGAATTATCTTCTTTAGGTTTTAACCCAATTGCCAGAACTGCTAGGAAAACGAGCAAAATCACTAAGCTAATTAAAATATTTTTTCGTTTCATGACCTGATTATAACTTATTTTTGGAAAATAATGCCCGTAAGATCATAAAGTGTTCCGTTTTTGAAATTACTATTTGAAATTTTTTTACCATTTTTAACAATCCAATTAATAATCTCTTGGTGTCCAGAACACTGATTCGTATAATAATAATATTTTACCTCGCCCGCTCTTACCATTTTTTGAAACTCTTTTAAATCTATTACTGGATCTGTTCCGTTAAATCCGCCCATTGCCATCACTGCCTCACCGCTCTTAATGATATAAGGAGCAGCCGTACTGGAATCATTTGTGGCAAAAAGATATTTAGCCGAGATGCGATTTTTTTGAAGAAAAGTTAAAAGGGTTTGATCGATCTCGAAACCGTGATCTTTATTACGTAATAGTTGTGGCCCCGCTGAAGGGTAAGCGTCGGATAATCCTGCGATCGTTGGTGTCAATGACCACCAAGCCGGCGCCACGAGGCAAACTGTAACAAGAGCTAGAAGATTTTTTTGCTTTGATGTTGTCAACAAAACGGCAATAATAGCCAAAATTGCTGCATTCCATCGATAATAAAACGATACGTAATAGATTTGGAGTAAAAACGTCACGATTAGCGCTCCTGGTAGCAACATTCGCTGCCAAGCTAGGCCATTATAAAATAGTTGAACTAACGCTGGCAAGCCAATGCCAAACAACGCCGCAATTGGCGGTGCTAGCATGACCAAATAGTACGGATGAAAAAAATTTGCAAGCGAAAAGAAGCCGTAGACTGGAATTAACCAAGCTAACCACAATAGGATTTGCTGTTGTTTCTTCACACTTAAGACGCCAATTGCCCCAATCAGCGCCAATGGCAAGAGCCAACTGATTTGCGGACCTAAATCTGCTTGAAATATGCGAAACAATCCAGGTTTTCCAATCATAAATGCTGGATCGATTTTCTGTTGATCTGAAACAATCTTTGCTTGTGGAGTTGAATTATTTTTTTGCGTCGATTGACCTAACAGGCGCTCAATTCCGTTATAACCAAAAGCCAGATTTAGCACCGAATTATTAGTCGAACCACCGATATAAGGCCGCTTACTTGCAGGAGTAAGATCGACGGTAAGCGGCCAAAACAGGGTAAATATCACAAGTACCACTGTTGCTAAGCTTAGATTCTTTAGTTTTTGTGTCAAGTTACAAGGACTTGCGATAAAATAAAACAAATACATCATCGGCAAAATCATAAAAGCCTGGAGCATCTTAATATTAAAGGCAACCCCCACCAGCGCAAAACTCAACATCAGCCACCGTGACTGATGAACTTCGATTGATTTTTCAAGAAAATAAACTGCCAGTAACAAAAAGAAAATCAAAGTTGGATCCATGTTGTTACTACGAGAATTAGCTACCACAATCGGAGTTAAGGTTAAGGCAAGCGCTGCTAATCGACCAGAAGTTTTCCCGAAATATGGACTCACCAATTGATAAATTAGCCAGATCGAAGCTACCCCAAACAAAATTGAAGGCAAAACCACACTCCAGCCGTGAACACCAAAAATTTTAGCACTTATTGTCATAAACCACAGCGCCACCGGCGGCTTATCTACAGTAATATAGCCCGCCGGATCAAAACTCGCATACCAAAAATTAGCCCAACTTTGAGTCATGCTTTTAATCGCAGCGGTATAGAAATCATTCGCATTACCAGCGTTGCAAATGTTCCAGCTATAAAGAAACAGCGCTAGGAGGAGGATTGCCCCAAGAGACCAGTCAATCTTTTTCTCTTTCATAGATCTCAATTCTTAAAAAAAGCAGGCGTTTCCCTGCTTTTAATCAACTGCACTGTGCTGTAATTTGAACATTTTGGCATAATATCCGCCCCGTTTAATTAAAGTCTCATGAGTTCCAGCTTCAATAATCTGCCCGCTGTCTAGAACCAAAATTTGATCCGCATCAACAATCGTTGAAAGCCGATGCGCAATCGCAATTGTTGTCCGACCATTTTGCATCGCCTTCAAACTTGCTTGAATCTGTTCTTCTGTTTGAGTATCAATATTGGCTGTCGCTTCGTCTAAAACCAAAATTTTCGGATCAGTGACCATCGTTCTAGCAAAAGCTAATAACTGCTTTTCGCCGGTTGAAAACTGCTTACCACCTTCAATAACTTTTTCGTCGTATTGTTGCGGTAATCTTTCAATAAAACGGTCTGCGTGAACGATTTGAGCAGCTTGTTTCACTTCTTGATCTGAAATTTTGGTGTTAAACATCCGGATATTTGATTTAACATCGCCATAAAATATAAATGAATCCTGCAAGACCAGTCCCAATTTATGCCTAATTTCTGCAATTGGATAATCCCGGATATCCTGATCATCAATTAGAACATCTCCTGATCCAAATTCATAAAAGCGCATCAAAACGTTAATGATCGAACTTTTGCCGCTACCAGTATGTCCGACAAGCGCTAAAGTCTGCCCTGGTTCAACAACAAATGAAAGATCTTTTAAAATCGGATCGTGATCATTATAAGAGAAATTCACGTGACGAAATTCAACTTTACCTCTTGTAATCTTCAATTCAGCTTTCGAATGCTGCTCTGGATTTTTGACATCCGAATCCATAATCCGAAAAATCCGGCTGCCGGAAACAATTCCATCCTGAAAAGTCGATAAAACATCCATAATATTGACAAATGGATTGAAGAAATTGCTGGTTAAATTTACGAAAAGAAAAACATATCCGACTTCAATCGGATTATGAAAACTCATAACGCCAAAATAAGACAAAATCAAAATATCAGCTAATCCGTTTAATAGATTAATGATCGGCGCCAGTAACAAAGCATTCATCTTAATGACATTCTTGCGGGCATTATAGTAAGATTCATTCGTTTGATCAAATTGTTTCTGGATTCGTCTTTCTTGGCGAAATTGTTGAATGATGTTAATTCCCTCAACCGATTCTGAAATTTTGACGTTAATCTCTGATAGTCGCTGTCTCATTTGACGATAATTTTTCGTACTAACGTAAAAATAAATGCGCGCAATTATCAAAATCACTGGAATAAAACACATTAAATAGAGCGTCAACTGACTATTTTTCATGTACAAGGTCGTTAGGGAAGTAATAATTGAGACGATCCCCGAAATAATCGCATAGAAAAGGTACCAAAAATCATTCATCGACTCAGTATCATTAACGAGTCTTGAAACAATGGACCCAGCAGGAACACGATCAAAGAAAGTCATCCCAAGTCCCATTACCTTTTGATACAGCGTTTTTCTCAAATCCTGTTTAGCTCGCTCCATCGCGTTATAGTAAACGAATGAAGAAATGTACTGCGTAATAACCCGAATGATCACGAAAGCCAAGTATGAGAAAGTAAAACCCAACAAAAGCTTGGTCGCCGTTTCGCCTTTTTTTAAATGCTCATCTAAAAGCGTTTGAATTAGAGTCATCATTTCAATATAAACAAGACTCGTAACAATCCCTAAAATAATCGAAAAGATCAGGTGCCAAGGATATTTCATCAAATAACGGTTAAGGCGACCAACAATGTGAAATTGCTCTTTTAAAGTAAAATGTTTGGCCCAGACTGATTCATTTTGTTCTTCATTATCCATCAGTTAAACCTCCCATTCGATCTGATTCTTGCTTATTCCAAGTGTCGAAATACCAACCTTTTAAAGCTAACAATTCTTCATGGGTGCCGCGCTCAACAATTGAACCTGAGCCCATGACAATAATTTCGTTGGCATCCATCACACTGCTTAAACGTTGAGCAAGGATCACCGTCGTTTTACCATTTCGTTCGTGCTTTAAATTATGCAAAATATTTTTCTCTGTGAGTGCATCAACAGCCGACAAAGCATCATCTAAAATTAAAATATCTGGATCAGTAATTAACGCTCTGGCGATCGCAATTCGTTGCTGCTGTCCACCAGAAAGCGATACTCCCCGCTGACCAACCATGGTATCGTATTTCTTTGGAAAATTTTCAATATCACGATCAATATCTGCAATCTGAGCCGCCTGTTTAATCTCAGAAATAGAAGCATCGTAACGCGCAAACTTAATATTTTCCCCGATCGTCGAAGTGAACAAGAAATTATCTTGCGGAACATAACCGATCGCATGAAGATACGAATCAAGCGAATACTCTTTAATATTTTTGCTTGAGTAAACAATCTCGCCGTCGTACTCGTCAAAGGTCCGCAGCAAAAGTTTAATAATACTGCTTTTACCTGACCCGACGGGTCCAACGATCCCCAACATTTGTCCTTGTTTCACGTCGAATTTCACATTAGTTAAAGCAGGATCTTGATCATCTGGATACTCAAAACTCTTAATCTGATAAGACAGATCGCCATTTGGAATCTTTTGATCATCATGCATTGATTCAATAATGCTGCTTTTTTCATGCATCAAAAAATTAATTCGATCGTAACTTGCATCTCCTCGCTCCATAATGTTGAAAATCTGACCAATTGCAAACATCGGCCAAGTTAAATTCAAAATATATGAAAAATAGGAAACTAATTTTCCAACGCTTAAACTACCAGCTGCGACCATCCCGCCACCAATAAAAATTGTCAAAACGTAAGTCATTCCAATAAATAGTTGTGCTGAAAGGTCAAACAGCGGATCGATATAGAAAATTTTACGAGCAGCCCGATAGGATTTCTGAGTTAATCCCGCAAAATCATCAAAATCTTCTTTTTCTTGCCCCAAAGATTTAATTACTTTAATGCCACTCATACTTTCCTGTGCTTTATCATCCAAACGAGAAAATGAGGCTTGGTAATGATCATAAGCTTTATGCATCCATTTCCCGAGTACAAAAGCGGTCCAGGCCAAAAAAGGCATTGGAATCAAAGTTAGAGCCGTCAATTTAGGACTAACGATAAAAATCATGGCAAAAATTGTCGTTAAACCTGTCACAATCGCATCAACGAGCGATAAAACTCCCCCACCGACAACTTGCTGAACGGCACTAATATCATTGGTAGCGTGCGCCATCAAATCGCCAACTCGATATTTCTGGAAAAACTTTTCATCCATTTTCAAATAGTGATGGAAAAGTCGCCCTCTAAGAGTCTGTTCTAGTTTTGCAGCACCGCCAAATAGCGCATAACGCCAAATAAAACGCATGCCATAATCAATTAAAGTTAATAGTAAAATCAAAAAGACCTGGAACAATAAAGTTTGCCAGGTCAAAGTGTGTTTATTAAGCTCATCAACAATCATTCCGATGATTAATGGTGGAAAGATATGTAAAATCGCAAGAAACAACAAATCACTGATCCCGATTAAATATCTTTTCCACTCAGCTTTAATAAACCAAGAAAGTTTTGAAAATATATTCATTATTACTTCTTTCGTTTATTTGCTTTACGCTGCGCCTCTTTCATGCTCTCCATTACCTGGTGGAGTTTCTTTGATGAGGGTGTTTGCCCCATCTGCATCATCATCGCACGCATCATATCTTCAGTTATTGGCGGTTTCTCGACCAACTCTTTCTTAATTGTTGAACGAGCAACAAATACCCCAATCACCATGCCGCCAATAAGGCCCACAACTAACGCTAAAATAATCCACATAATCATTATTATTTCTCTCCCTACTTTAATCTTCTTTTAAACTATTGGGCTTCTTGCTATCATTTGAACGAGCAATAAATAACCCGATCGCAACTCCTGCACCTAAACATGCTGCGAACCCAACGAACGAAATCCCTAAAAACAAAAATGTCCAAGACATATTACAACTCCTTAAAATTTAATCTTTACGTAAGCCTTTTTTCTTTTGGATTTCCTTAAGTTTATCAGGTGTGACATCGTTTCCTTCTGGATCAATAACCTTTAAACTCTCAATTTGTGAACGAAATCCTTCCTTAAATTCAGCTAGATACTTTTGCCGTAATTCAGCTTGTTCTTTCTTCTGTTCATCGGTAAGTTCGCCTTTTTCTGCCAAGTGAGCTAGCTCATTAATCCGTTTTAAATATTTGTTTTCCATCGTCAACTCACCTCTTTTATTTGATTAAATATTGACTACTAGTATAAGGTAAATAAACAGTTTGGGCAACTTTTGCATCAAAAAAAGCCCTGAACAAGGACTTTTATCTGCGATCTACTTACGTACTTCTTTAATTCTTGCTGCTTTTCCACGAAGTTCACGGAAATAATAAAGTTTAGATCTTCTAACTTTACCAACTTTCATAACTTCAATCTTAGCAACTCGTGGTGAATGAAGTGGAAATGTTCTTTCTACCCCAATGCCACTGGACATTTTACGAACAGTATAAGTAGCATTGATTGCATCGCCGCCCTTACGTTTAATTACGACACCTTCAAAAATCTGAATTCTTTCTCTTTTGCCTTCGACAATTCGTGCATGTACCCGAACCGTGTCGCCAGCTTTAAACTTAGGAAGATCCGTTTTCTTCTGGTCTTTAGTAATTTCTTCAATAATCGGATTCATTCTAACCTCCAAAAAATTAATTATCTGATGATTCATGAGCCAGAAATTCTTGATATAAATCTGGCCTTTTTTCTTTTGTTCTTTTAATTGCTTCTTGTAATTGATAATCTCTGATTGCTTGGTGATCACCGCTCACTAGAATATCAGGTACTTTTAGTCCTCTAAACTCGCGCGGTCTTGTATATTGAGGATATTCCAACAAACCGTTAGCAAATGATTCATCCTGAGCTGATTCGTTGTTGCCTAGTACTCCTGGCAGCAATCGAATCACACTATCCATCATTACCATACTTACCAATTCTCCGCCAGATAAGACAAAATCTCCAAGTGAAACTTCATCAGTCGCTAGCGTTTTGACTCGTTCATCAAAGCCCTCATAATGCCCACAGATAAAAACTAAATGTTTTTCTGTTGCAAGTTCACTTGCGAACTTTTGATCAAAACGTCGTCCGCCCGGATCTAAGATAATCGTGCGCGGAGTGTCGCCTTGATCAATTGTATCATATGCACTGAATAACGGTTGCGCCATCAAAAGCATTCCCGGTCCACCACCAAAAGGTGTATCGTCAACATGGCGCTGTTTGTTTTCGGTAAACTCCCGAAAGTTAATCAAATTTAATTCAACTAACTTTGTCTCCAACGCTTTACCGATCACCGACGAGTTAAGAGCCGCAAACATTTCGGGAAAAAGTGTTAAAACGTCAATTTTCATTGGTACACAGAGTTAGATCCACGATAATCTTTTGATTTTCTAGATCTACTTTCTTGATAAAATCAGGCAAATACGGCAGCAACAGTTCGCGATCCTTAAGAGTTTTCACTACCCAAACATCATTAGGACCATAATGTAGCACATCTTTTAAACGCCCCACTTCCTCTTGTGATTGCGTAAAAACAGGCAACCCCAAAAGATCAGAGACGTAAAACTCATCAGGTGCTAGTTGATCATGACGTTCATTAACATAGAGGTTTTGACCAATCAAAGGTTCAACTGCGTTTATATCCTCATAGCCTTCAAAAGTTATAAACCAAAAGCCTTGTTGTTCACGGCTTTTAGCTACTTTTAAAGTTCCCTTATCCGTTAAGAGCTTTGCTCCGACTTGAAAACGCGAGGGAAAATCAGTCGTTGACTTGACTTTCACTTCACCTTTTAAGCCACGAGTTTTCACAATAATCCCCACTTGAAAACGAACGGGCTGTTTATCCATTATTAGCGATCACCGAGATTTGAACTTTTTTGAGTCCTAAGTGACCAAACGCCCTGACTACCTGCTGAATATTTTCAGCAACGCTGCCATTGCGACCAATCAAGCGACCGACGTCAGTTCCTGCTGCATGAATTGAGCATTGAATCACATTGTTGTCTTCTTTAATCTCAATATTTAATTTATTTTCAAATTCGACCATCGGCGCAACCAGCGTTCTGATCAATTTTTGTAGATCACCATTCATAATTTATCAATTACTTTTTCGTATATTTTTCGTCGTGATACTTCTTCATGACGCCAAGGTTAGAAAGAAAACTTCTGACCGTATCAGATGGCTGAGCGCCTTTCTTTAACCAATCTAATGCCTTATCTTGATCTAATTCTAATTTTTGTGGATTAGCTAAAGGATCAAAATAACCTAACTGTTCGATATAACGACCATCACGTGGCATTCTAGAATCAGCTACTACGATCCGATAAAACGGCTTCTTTTTTCTACCAATTCTCGTCATTCTAATTTTTACTGCCATTAAACGTACTCCTTTTGTTAAGATAACTTAAACATTCTACCAACTTTTTTGAATGGTGTAAAGTACTTTTGCTTGACAGCCAAATAAAAAAAGAGCGTCAATCATTTCTGATCAACACTCAATTAAATTTATGGCGTTGCATTCACCAAGGTAAATGTCACCGTTGCGTTGTATTTCCCGGCTTTCGGAATATTGCTAGGATTTGCTTTAAATCTCAAATCCCAAGGATAATTCTTCACATCTTGATACGCGCTTGTCCCCGTTTCGTTATATAGAACTTGCGCTGTTGACGACAAATGCGTCGCCGTCCCTGAGATCGTGTCGTGATAATAAAGCGGATCGCCGTTAATTACTTTTGTCGGATCCGTTGCGTGCTTCAACGGATTCGTTACCGCTGCTTCAATGCGCCAATTCTTGCCCGCTCTTACATTTCGGTTATCTGTCACTTTCAAATTCTGCGCTGAACTTTTGTATTCTTTATTTCTCAGCGCCCCAAGGTTCCGTTTTTGAAGTGAGAAGCAGTTCGATTTGAAAAAAACCAGCTAGATCAATTTAGATCTGGCTGGCTGGAAAATCACTTATCAACACTGATTGACATATATCACTTATTTTCCCAACTTCTTCCGGTAAGTGTTCATTTCTTCAATGTTCTTCTTCGGAAATTTCCATTTTTCAATCAAATCATGATTACTTGGAACACAAGCAAAATTGTCGTACATGTTTTTGATTGCATCATTCCAAGTTTTAAAACCTTTTTGATTTGTATAGGGAGATTTAGGATCAGGATTCATTACGTATCCATTCATCAGCATCGCTAGACTTTCATCTGGTTTAGTGTTCTTTACCGTTTGTTCTGAGCTATAGAACAGCTCGCAATGATTAACGTCTTTCACGTACTCTTTTAATTCTTGATGTGAGTGTGGTCCATCACCGTACAATAATTTGCCTCTCTTTAAAACTAATTTCTTCCAGTGTTCATAGTCCTCCTTCGTAGTGATGTTAATTTCATAACTTTTCGGGAAGAAAGAAAGTACCCTAGTGGGCGTGTTATCTTCCATTCTAATTTGCCTTGAAATCGGAACGACTGTGCTTATTTCCTTATATCCTTTATTCCTAGCAATATTATGTTGATAACTGTAAACGGACATATATACTGCGAACGCAATCATAGGAACAGTAATTATAGAAACAAAGATGATTAAGACTTTGCGAATTTTTTTCATACATTAAGTACCAATACAATCATTTAGTAAGTGCCAACACGATATGCATAATATCCATAATTATGATCGAACATATTTTTTAAGTCATATGGTAAAATCCACCCCTGGTTAGCAACATATCTTTTAACTACCGGAGAGCTACCCGATCCATGGTAAAAGGCTTGGAAAACAAGTTTGGAACAATAATTTGGATTTCTACCACCCAAACCTATTGTTAGCTGATAATTTATGTGGATGTTTTTATTATACCCATTATAGGTGCTATAATAATGTGAATCTGCATAATCGGCCACTCTCTGTGCCATTCTACTATCATTTAGTCTCCAAATTTCAATATTTTCGCTAATATGATTTCTGTGGGGGTGACCTTTTGCAACCCAATCCCATGGAAATAACCAATCTTCAATTACATATTGATTATTATTGGAATGTAACGTGCCACCAAACCAATCAAATATGTTGCCACCGCCAGTCATTTCAAGTAAATAATTTCTGGAGGTTGCAATGGCAGCATGACCTAACCCACCATTAGTAATGAGTACTATATCTCCTTTTCGAATATCATTTCTAAACCGTTGAGCGTTTGCCGCTTGTGATGGCGTACATCCACGTGTTAAACCGTTAGATTTCTCAACCTTCTTTTGGACGTATCCTTCCCCGCTAGGAGAAGCTCCGTTATTACACCACTTTTCAAACCAGTCTGTATAACTTAAAGTTGGATCCAATTGTCTCATTGATAGGAAAGTGCTGAACCCATTTCGATAATTTTTCGAATAAACAGCTAAACTATTCTTACTGGGATCAATCTTTCCTTTTTTTACTTCTGAGTCATAAGCAAAGCTAATTAAATCAGGGTGAGTATTTGGATTTTGAAGCTCTAAACTCATGGTCTGTGTCAAGGATTTTGCGTTTATTTGATCAATATTATCCTTGGATTCCATTGAAGTTACCTGTTCACCAGAATTTGTTTTTGCTTGATCAGTATTATTTTCTACAGATTCCTTTGAACCCTGTTCACCAGAATTGGGATTTGTTTGATCGGTACTATTTTCTATGGATTCCTTTGAACCTTGTTCATCAGAATTCGAATTTATCTGGTTATAATTATTTTCTGTATCAGCATTTACCGCCGTAATCGGTAAGCAAATTGCTAATCCAATAGTGCTAATATAAGTTGCAAGTTTATATCTAAATTTCATTGATTTACTCCTTCAAATTATGTTTGTGTTTACAACGGCCACTAGAATTTTTTTGGCCTTGACCAGCTTAAAACAAATGATCAATAAGCAGAAATATACTTGCAATAGAATCACATAGATAATACCCCCAAATATCGAAAAAATAACAATTACAGTTATTTACATTAATTATAATTAGCCAACAGTACTTTCCTCCTTTTCTATGATAATTAAATTAACATACAGGCAATAATTATGCAAATAAATTTCATTTAAAGTTTTTTACTATACATAATCTTGTACTATAGTCTTTGAATTTACAGTGATTATATGTAAGCACCAAATAATCGACGTGTTTTTTTACCACCGAAGATTCATTATAATTATCTCAATCAAATATTTGAGGTGATTATATAGACCAGACTCAGCGCTTAGGAAGTGCTATATGAATAGACTGATTAATTTTCAGGCTCTTAAAGCAATTTATTTAATATGTGGCAAAACTGATTTACGCAAATCGATCGATGGTTTAGCTGCCATCGTCCATGATCAATTTGAACTGGATCCTTTTCAACCGCAATTGTTTCTCTTTTGCGGTACAAAGCGCGACCGATTTAAAGCCCTCTACCATGAACACGATGGCTTTGTCTTACTCTATAAGCGAATTGATCGTGGAAGATTTCAATGGCCTAATGAACCAGAAGAGCTACTCAAACTGGATCAAAAACAACTCGCAGATCTTTTGAATGGATTCGGCATTATATCCACCATCAAGAAGTCAGAACCAGGGTACTTCTATTAACATAAAGCAAAACAAATAAGAGATTTAGTCAACTTTAAGGGCTAGATCTCTTTTGTTTTGCTTATTTGTATGTTATAATTGAATAAATAAAATAAAGACGATTAAACTATACATGACAACAAATGAAGAATCTTTGATTGCTGAAAACAAATCCTTAAAAGCAGAAATTGTCTGGTTAAAAGAACAGCTTGCTGATCTTAACCGGACTCATTATGGATCTCGCTCAGATAAAACCAAATTTGATGCACAAAGCAATGATGCTCAAAGCTCTTTGTTTGGAGAAAAAGATTTTTTCGAAATGAGCCAGACTCCTCTGGCACAACCAAGAGTGAAACATGCACCCGTCCAGTACAAAAGAGTCAAAGGAAAACTCGTCAAGATCAAATCAACGAAAAACTCCCGGTCCGAAAAATAGTTCAACAGCTACCAGATAAACTTTGCGCTAGCTGTCATCAACCTTATGTAATAATTAAAAACCGGCTCTTAAATTGCAAAATAGTTTATCATCCAGCTTGGTTCGAAAGAGTTGAAACCTATGCCGAGATTGGTAAGTGTAATCACTGTGTTGATAGTGTTCCTTTTTCTGCATCAGCACCTCTATCTCTAATTCCTCATAGCGTATTAACTCCCAGTCTTGCCAGCAACATTATTGACAATAAGTTTGAATTAGCACTTCCTTTAGATCGTCAAAGAAGAAACTTTCAAAAGATGGGCTTCTCAGTCTCGGAGATAACCTTATGTAATTGGGTCATTAAACTTTCGCAACTGCTTGAACCGTTATATAAGCTTTTATTGAAAAAGTTAAAGAAGTCACAATACTTACATTGTGATGAGACTCCCATTTAAGTTTTAAGAGAACCTGGCAAGAAGTCTACCAGTAAATCATACTTATTGGTCCTCCAAACTTCTAAATATTCAACTAATCAGATTGTTTTATTCAATTATTCGCCAACCAGAAGTCAGACAGTGCTGCAGAAATTACTTCAAGGTTGGCAAGGATTCCTAACCACCGACGGATATAATGGCTACAACAATCTGGGCTCTAAGATCAAAAGAACCGGTTGTTGGGCTCATGTTCACCGTAAGTTTGTAGTTGCGGCGCAAGAGTTTAAACACCTTGGTCTTGCAGCAAAGTTTGACCAGTTGATTGATCAGCTTTACCAGATTGAAGATAGGATCGCTGATTTACCGAGAGACAAACGACTTCAAGTTAGGAAGACGCAGTCGCGTAAGATCGTAGAACAATTCTGGGAATTAACTGGTAAATATCCCATTATCAATAAATCAAAACTGAAAAACGCAGTTGAATACGCATTAAAGAATCGAGAGGCATTGGAAGCATTTTTGAATGACCCGATGATCCCGTTGGATAATAATCTAGTAGAACGAAGTATTAAGAAATCGGTCATTTGCCGAAAGAATAGCTTATTTAGTACAAGTGTAGCGGGAGTAACAGCCAATGCGATATTCTTGAGTTTAGCTGGAACAGCTAACTTAAACCACCTTAACTTCCAAAAGTACTTGGAGTATCTTTTCTTTGAGCTGCCTAAATTTTGCGGTAATCCAAGAGAAGAGCAGTTAGAGGATTATTTGCCTTGGTCTAAAGAAGTTCAAGCCAAATGCCGGTATTAAAGTAATTCAAATAAAATTCTAAACCGAAAAGAAAGGCTCACAATTCTGATTTTAAGAATAACAGAATCGCGAGCCTTTTAATATACGTCGGTTATTTGGTGCTTACGAACAATTGATGACAAAATTGAAATAAAATTTTGGATCGCAATTTGTGAGCTCTATTTTGGCGATTTTAAGAAAGCTGAGAAAATTATTAAAACGCTTTTCGATTTTAAAGAATTCATCGATAATGAATCAAACCCAATTAGCCAAAGTATTTACAATTATCGCCGAACTGATGCGCTCAAATATCGCCAAATCACACTTGAAAGCGATTAAGATCAAGCACCCGATCAAAATTTTGAAGCGTTTGTTGATCATAGTGGTGAATCACTTCAACAAACGTATGATTACTGTTGAAAAGGTATCGGTGAATATCTTGATCGGTCAGATGATCCAGTGATGCGTTGATTTCATCCAATAATAATACAGCGCGTCTGGCAAGAATTGCCCGCGCTAATTCGATGCGCGCTAATTGACCGCCTGAGAGCTGGTCCGCATTATCTCCCAATGAATAATCGAATCCTTTACTTTTAACTAAATCTTCTAAATCCAATTGACTGCAAATTTCCTCAACTTCTTTTCGAGAAATATCTACACCTAAAGTAAGGTTGAACCATAAATCAGCTGCAAAAATAGTCGGCTTTTGGCTTGCAGAGGCAAAAATTTGTTTAAAACTGCCCGCTTGGACCGCTTTTTCATTAAGCTGGATTTCTGAAGCTTCGCCAAATTCTCCTGTCAACAAAAACTGTAACAACGTTGATTTGCCAGAACCCGACGACCCGATAATCGCCAGCCGTTCCCCTGTTTTAAGTTCAAAGTCGATTCCCTTAGCTAAGACTTGATTTTGACGCCTTAACTTAAGGTCTTTGACCGCTAACTCCTGAAAATCACCAGATTTTTGTGACTCTTTTTGGTCTGCTAAAGCTACGTAATCATTGACTTTCGTCACAATTTTCTTTGTCGTCGCTAACTTATTGCGCTGATCAAGAATCGACATAATTGGACTAATAAAAGTATTTGCCAGCTGGATTTCAGCAAACAACGTACCAATCGTCGTTGCCCCTTTAAGGACCATCAAGACTCCAATTAGAAACGGCAGCATAAAACCTCCCACATAAACGACAAGGTTAACGTAGGAACTTGCATCTAAATTTAAACGATTCATTTTCTGAAGAGCATTCTCCAGGCGAGTCATCGAATCAGCATTGCGTTTAACTGCCTGATCTTGGCATCCATAAAGGCGAAAAGTATCAGTGCCTGCCAGAAAATTCTTCGACTGATTAACGTATTGACTATTAGCTTCAGACCATTTTTCGGAGGCTTGTTGAATTGGTTTTTGAAAAAAATTCGAAGCAATCATTGGCAGAAAAGCTCCAATTAAAACCACCAAAGTTAAAATCCAATTTAGATAAATGGCATAACTTAGCGCCAAAACCAAGGTATAAAAATCAATTAAAATAGAGATTTCTGCCTCAAAACGGTTGGTTTCCAACAGCTTAAAATCATTCGTCAAAAAACTCAAAGAATTACTATTTTCAGTCGTCGAAGTGTTCAACATTCCGCGAAATATTTTGGATCTTAAACGCGTATTAGTAGTTTTAATTGCATCGGTTTTCAAATAGTTAAAAATTAACTGAGCAAAAAAAGTGACTAAAAAAGCGCTGATCGTAATCACTAAAAAACGTGGAATCGACTGAGAGGATTTCCTGGTAGCAATATCAGTTAAGCTGCCCACCATAAATGCCAACACAATACTCTGGGCGCTTGAGATTAACCCAAACAAATTCAGCAAAACAAATTTAAAGTGCGAATAATATTTATAGACCATTTCAGCTCCAATCTTTCATATAATGTTTTAATTGTATCGTAAGTACCAAACAATCGCCCGTTTTTCTCACCGAGATTTATTTTCCTTATGATAATCTTAAGTCAATTATTGAGGTAAATTTTTCGGCCTCAAAAATGTAATCAGTTTATTAACCTCCGATCGCTAAAAGCAAAACTTGGGTCGTGGATATTAACGGCCATTATGCAGGAACTATTCGAGCTTGATCCCTTTCAATCACAGCATTTCTCTTCTGAGGCTGCAGGCGTGATCGCTTCAAAGGTCCTTATTGGTACATTCTCATTTATATGGGATGCTTCAATGCAGAGATCTATTAGTATAATTTCACAATTGCACCAGCAACATGAACTACAAAAAGGTGCCTGAGTTAAGCACCTTTATTTAGTAGGGGGACCACAGTTCGATTTGAAAAACAAAAGCCAGCAAGACTTTAGATCTGTCTGGCCAAAAAATTACTTATCAACACCCGTTAATATAGATCCAAAAAAAAGCGCCGATCATTACTGATCAACACTCAATAGTAAATTTAAGGCGTCGAATCAAGCAATGTGTAAGTCACCTCACCACTGTAACTGCCTGCCTCGGGAATCTCATTCGCTGTCGTTTTGAAAAGCATATTCCACGGTTCTTCCCAGGTATCTTCATAAATGACGCCTGGAATTACCTTCTCAGCTAGTTGCACCGCTACTGGTGTCAAATTAGTTTCCACTCCCGAACCGTTCTTATGATGCAGCGGATTGCCCGTAATTCGTTTAGTCCCTTTAGTCAGAGGTTTCGTCATTGCAGCTTCAATTCGCCACTTCTTATTCTTACGAGAGTTGCGGTTGTCAGTAACCTTAAACTTGTGATCTTCACTTTTGTAGTTGTGACTTCGCACTGATCCCCGATGAGTCCCAAAATCTATCGCAGTTGGTGCTTCTAACAACACGCGTCCACGCTGATCCCAAACGTACGTCCGCTTGCGATTAGCTGTAGCCGATTCACTCATAATTTCGTCTGCCGTCTTCGCCTCTCCGTCTGGCTCATGAAGGAAATCATCTGTACTTGCTTCACGCCACTGTGCATCAGTTGCAAAGTATTGCGAATTAGGCGGCACCGGTTTAGCGAGATCGTTAATTGGTTTCCCTGGCGTTGGATCTTTCAAATTCACCGAGACCTCAAGTCCATCAACAGTCACATCAGGAAATTTGGTGTTTGGTCCAAGTGTCAACTTCCAAAGCTTGTCGGTATCTTTTAACATTTCATGGTAACCATGATTAATACGACCATAGCCATCTGAAGTGTTAGTTACATTAGTCAGATCAAAACTACTTAAATCAAGGCTTGTTAAGGATTTGCATCCCTTAAACATATAAATCATATTAGTAACCGAACTAGTATCAAAACTCGTGACATCTACATCTGTTAATTGTTCGCAACCATCAAACATATAATACATATTTTCTGCTTTCCTGGTATCAAATCCTGTTAAATCAAGACTTCTTAGCGATGTGCAACCACTAAACAAAGAACCCATATATTTTGCGCTACTGGTATTAAAGTGCGTGAGATCGAGACTTGTTAATGAACTACAACCACTAAACACCCCAAACATATACTCCACTTTACTCGTGTCAAAGTTTGTAATATCAAGACTCGTTAATGAACTACAATTTTCAAACATTCCTTGCATACTATAGACATTACTAGTATTAAAATGAGTGACATCTATATCTGTTAAAGATCTACATCCATTAAACATCGAACTCATATTTGTAACTGAACTCGTATCAAAATTAGTCACATTAAGGTTTGTTAATGATTTACAATCAACAAACATTCTATACATATCAGTGACTTCACTAGTATCTAGTCTTTCTAATCCTTCAATGGTTGTCATTAAAGGCATCCATTGAAATAATCCCCCTAGACTATTCCTTGCTGTTACTCCTGGCTTAAGCACCGCTTTGGTTATCTGACCTTGGTAAGGATACCACGGCCAATCTCGATAATAAGGATTGTTAGGATTTGGAAAAGGTTCCAAATCGGCACTAGCATTCAACTCATGCGGATAAATGGTCAAGACGTTATTGCTATCTACATTCCACCAGAAATAATCTAGTAATTTGATCGTCTTTGCAGACGACACATTATTGGCATTATCCACCGAAACAATGTGGAGATATTTATCATAATTGGCAGTTCGTTCCAAATACAATTTTGCCGACGTACCTGTTGTCGGTGTCAAATTAATATTTGTCACCTTATTTGTCGCAGGATCTCTTGTAATATTCGGCGTACCTGTCGGATTGCTGTCAATCGAATAAACATAACCTTGAATTCCGCTTAAAGAAGGAATCTTGATAATATCTGAATAAGCATCACCAGCAGACGTATCTGCCCGAGCACGATAATAGTAATCCGTCGCTAGATCACTGGCGTCAAAAGAGAGAGTTAGATTGACATCATTTTCAGCACATGAAACACCTGTCATTTTCGGAACCTCTGGAGCAGTTGTATCTTTAGCGTTAATATCCTTACCGGTAGTGCTCGTATTTAAACTTGACGTGTAATAAATCATGTTAAAGATGATTTCTGCTTCTTGCGGTGTACACTGACCAGTTGTATGACCGGTCTGAATTTGAGCGTAATTGTTTTTCGACACCAAATACCAGTTGTCATCAGCAATAACGTTTCCTGCTCCATCTCTCAGATACGTTACAAACGAATCTCCTGGGCGCCAATAGTTCGTAGGTAACGTAGCCTCGTCGTATTTAATCCACCGAGTCGCACCAGAATTATATACATAATATGAACAACAAGTGTGTGATGGAGAAACATTATAGATCTTAGTTGGATCTAAGAAATACGGCTGTTGAGTCAAAGAGCCTGGAACCGCAATTTTGAGTCGATCACTACCAACTTCAGTGTATGAAGGAGATACTGATAACCCTAATAAAGAAGCAAATCGATTAAAATACGGGTGAAACGGAGGACCCACATGCATGTCAGATCCAGGAGTGATATTATCTGCCGCTCCTTCAACTGTATCATGTCCAAAAGTCACCGCTCGTCCGGTGTCACCAAAAGCTCTGGTTGCCTGAGATGATGCATCGGTTAAATCCTGATTCCTTATATCATAGTTATCTGAATTCCAGTCAGATGCTCCAAAGAAGATGCTGTCATACTTATATGTCCCGTCAGGATTTTTAAGCATGCCTGGATTATCATTGAAATCTTTAAGCCAAACCGTTGTAATATCAAACAATCCTTGATCAACGGGACCCGTGCCAGCTGAATTTTGCATCTTCATCCAGCCTTCAAACCATTTTCCAACAGCAGCATTTCTTGGTGCAACATTCAAAATCTTGAAACGTTTGCCATAATTGGTTCCAACTTCACCGGCTGACGTGAATGAAGCACTAAGATCGCGCTCAACATGATACCCGCCACTCAAATTAGCAGGAGCGTTCCACTGTAGGTCAATCTCGTTGCGCTTTTCGGTGTTATTCCAACTACCCGAACCTGTCATTCGAAAACTTCCGTAATTGACTACCGTAGAATTAGTAGCTGGCGGAATCTCTCTCGTTAATGCAGGCTTTTTAGATAAAACAGGATTAGCTAAATGCCCCCCCCCTGAAATCGCTACCATTATTTTCAAGTGTTATATTTTCAGGAAAATCTGCCGCTCTACTGTCCTGCTTGTAGTTTAAAGCAAATGTCAAAGCCCAAATTCCACTAATAGCTATCAAAATATAGCTCAGTTTCTTAAATAATTTCATCGTTGTCTCCTCTTGATGTTGGTATTGTAGTGTTAATGTATCTATTATACCAAATTATTAATCTGATTTTGTTCATTATTTTTAAAAAAATTAAAAAAAGACGAATTAATTCAAGCTATTAGCTGATCAATTCGTTTTTGCTTTCTTTAGATTATTTTATTATATAAAAAATATATAAACTTCAGTAAATAAAGTTTTGAAAATCCATTTAGCTAAAAATGAGCGCCGATCATTGCTGATCAACACTCAATAGTTAGAACTGTTATTTTGTCTTGAAGCGTTTCACTTTCTTCAAACGCTTTGCTTTTTTCTTTTTATTTTTCTTGATCATGGAGTTCATCGCCATTTTACCAAGCTTGCCTTTGACCCCTTGACCAGCAAACATCTGATCCATTGCGCCCATATTTCCCTTTTGCATCTTATTCATCAAGGTCGAAGTTTGTTTATATTGCTTGATTAAACGATTAACTTCCATTACATCACGCCCTGAACCTGCAGCGATTCGGCGGCGACGTTTTGGCGTTAAGACATCAGCATTCATCCGTTCTTCTTGCGTCATTGAAGACACAATTGCTCGCATATGAGCAAAGTCTTTATCACCAAATTGAATATTAGCAGCTCCTGGCATATCCGAAAGCCCCGGAATCATTTTCACCAATTCATCCATTGGACCCATCTGCTGAACTTGATCCATTTGCTCAATAAAATCATCTAAATCGAAATTATTTTCTTGAATTTTGCGAGCTAATTCTTGGGCTTGCTGTTCATTATATTGTTCTTGCGCCTTATCAACTAATGATAGAATGTCACCCATGCCGAGGATTCGACTTGCCATTCGATCAGGATAAAATACATCAAGATCACTTAATTTCTCGCCCGTCCCGACAAATTTAATCGGAACCCCTGTATCGTAGCGAATCGAAAGCGCCGCCCCGCCTCTGGTATCTCCGTCAAGCTTCGTTAAAACTACTCCAGTGATGCCAAGAGCGTCATTAAAGTCATTTGCAACATCAACGGCAGTTTGTCCTGTCATCGCATCTACAACCAAGAGAATTTCGGTTGGCTGAGATAACTCCTTGATTTTCTTCAATTCGTCCATCAATTGTTCATCAATTGTCAGACGACCTGCCGTATCAATAAAAACGTAATCGTTATTATTCTTACGTGCTAAATCAAGTCCATTTTTAACAATCTCGACTGGATCAACATCGGTTCCTTCGTCATAGACTGGAACTTTTAGGGTTTCTCCCAGCGTTTTTAACTGATCAATTGCTGCCGGACGATAAACATCGGCTGCGATTAAAAGCGGACGGGCGTTGTTTTCTTTGACTAGCCTGCGAGCCAGCTTACCAACGGCGGTAGTTTTACCAGCACCCTGGAGCCCAACCATTAAAACAATCGTCGGAATATGCTTAGATTTATTAAGCTCAGATGCCTCATCGCCCATGACCTTGATCAGTTCGTCGTCAACAATTTTAATAATTTGCTGATCAGGAGTAATACTATCAAGAACATGTGCGCCCAATGCTTCGTCTGAAACTCGTCTGGTAATTTGACGAGTCACTTTTAGGCTTACATCGGCTTCCAGTAAAGCTGTCCTAATTTCCCGCATTGCGTTGTCAAGGTCGCTTTGGTTAATGCGCCCTTTGCCGCTTATTTTCTTAAAAGTTGCTTTTAATCTCTCAGTTAAACCTTCAAATGCCATTTAATTACCTCTTTCAAAATCCATCACATGTCGGATTTTTTCGATCAAAGTTTTAGGGACTTGATCTTGCGTTTGATTCAACAGGTTTTCAAGTTGATCAAGGCGCTCAATCATGCCAATTTTTTTCTCATAATTTTCTAGTTGCTGAACAGAACGGCGCAAATTCTCAGAGACTGCCTGACGACTCACCTTGAAATATTCTCCAATTTCATTTAGGGAAAGATCTTCATCATAATAAAAGGTCAAATAATCTCTCTGTTTTTCAGTCAAAAGTTCGCCGTAAACATCAATGAGTCGGGTAACCCGTATTTTTTCAACATAGTTCATTATACTTGTAAGATGCCACTAAAGAAACCGCGCATAAACTCGTCCGGTTTAAAATCAACCAAATCATCAACTTGTTCACCCAAACCAACCAATTTTACTGGAATATTAAGTGACTTTTTGATTTGAAGAACAATGCCGCCTTTGGCTGTTCCATCAAGCTTACTTAATACGAGCCCCGTCAGCTTCGTAACCTGATTAAACTCTTTAGCCTGACTCAACCCATTTTGACCCGTTGTTGCATCGATTACTAGCAGCGTCTCAGTCGGATCAGTTCCCGCTTCTTTCTTAATCGTCCGCTTAATTTTATCTAGCTCATTCATTAAATTGACTTTATTTTGCAACCGACCAGCGGTGTCGATCATTAAATAGTCCGCATTTTCCTCTTGAGCCCGATGAATCCCCTCAAAAACAAGCGAGGAAGGATCTTGATCGGTTTTACCTTTAACAATTTCGGCCCCCGTCCTCGTTGCCCAACGATCTAATTGTTCAGTCGCACCTGCTCTAAACGTATCGCCCGCCACCAAAATGACCTTTTTACCAGCTTTAACGAAACGATTGGCTAATTTTCCAATTGTAGTTGTCTTACCAGCTCCATTAACCCCAACGAACAGATAAATATTTAATCCTTCATGGTGCTTAAGCTCAGTTGTAGATTCGTCCACCTGATAACTATTAACCAGATATTCGATAATCGCCTGCCCAATCTGCTCTTTGGTTTTCAGATTTTCTTCTTTAACCATTTCTTTGAGTTGATCAGATAAATCCATTGCTAGCTCATAGCCCACATCGGATTCAATCAGAAAATCTTCTAAATCATCAAAAAATTGATTGTCAACCGATCTGAACTTAGCCAAAAAGTGGTTAAACCCAGCCGCAAAACTGTTACGAGATTTCTGCAACCCTGCTTCGTATTTCTCGTCTGATTCTTTTGTATCATCAACACTTGTTGACTCAGAATCCAGTGCCTCCGTTTCAGAGGGTTCACTAGTAGATGATTCTGGTTCTGGTTCTGGTTCTGGTGTCTCTGATGCGTCATCATTTGATTTACTAGCATCTTGCGTTTTTTCAACTGCAACCTTTGCTGTTGGCGCGGACAATTCTGCTTCCAAATCCGTGGAATCATCAACTTGCTCGGCGTCATTTTTTAATTTGGAATCAAGGTCAGTTGTTTCAGAGGCTGACTGAGCCTCATCCTTGTCAGTTGTTTCAGATTGTTTAGCTGCGGATTGATCATCATTTTCCTCAACCGCAGACTTGTTTTCTTCATCGTCTTGCTGCTCGCCAAAGAGCGATTTCTTTAATTTATCAAATAATCCCATGTCTACTCCTTGCTAATCTCATCGAGTTTCACTGATACCATTTTAGAAATACCGGTCCCAATCATTGTAACCCCAAAAAGCCTTTGGGCGGCTCTCATCGTTGAGCGCCGGTGAGTGATAACGATAAATTGCGTGCGACCATTAAATTGTTCTAAATATTGACTAAAACGATCAACGTTAGCATCATCAAGGGCCGCTTCAACCTCATCAAGAATCGAAAAAGGAACCGTACTAACCTTAATAATTGCAAAAAGCAAAGTAATTGCACTTAAGGATTTTTCACCCCCAGAAAGTAAACTTAACGATCTCGTCTTCTTGCCAGGAGGTGCCGCCACAATCTCAACCCCGGTCTTTAATAAATCATCCGGCTCAGTCAATTTTAGTTCCGCCGTGCCACCGTTAAACATCGCTGGATAAATTTCTTGAAAAGCCTCATTAACAGCATTAAATGCGTCGCCAAAAAGTTTGCGGACTTGATCATCAAGCTTATCAATCGATTCCTGTAGTTCTTGACGAGCTTGTAACACATCGTTTAATTGCTGTTCGGAAAATTCAACCCGCTCTTTTAATTTCTGATATTCATTGACTGCTTCTAAATTGACATTACCGAAGTCACGCAGCTTTTTCTGTAAAGCTTTCAGATCTGACTTTTGTTCTTCGGCTGTCAATTCATGTTCGCTCACAAATTTAAGGGCACCTTCGTAGGTCATCTCATAATCATTAGCTAGATCGTCTAAAAGCGAATCCAATTGAACTTTAAATCGTGCCGTTTGCACTGAAAGAGCATTTAATTCTTGTGCAAGCTGATCATGATTGAGCTGCTCTTTTTCAAGCTCTTGATTTAATTTTGCTCTATTCTCTTCAATTCCTTGACTGGCAGTTACTAAATCATTTTTCTCTTGAGCAAGATCAGTTTCTTTTTTGGTAGATTCTTCTAATTTCTTTGCTGCTACAGCGATTTGTTCCTGATACTCAGAGATTTTTGCCTCAAGATCGTCAATTTTCTCCTTATTAGCTGCCTTCTCGTTTTGATATTGATGGAGCTGATCAATCTGCTCTTTTAAGCGTTCCTGAAAATTAAGTTTTCGCTCCCTTAAAGTTGCAATACTTGCCTCTAATTCACTTCGTACGCCCGAATTATCTTCTTGCAGTCTTTTTTCAATTTGTTCATTTATAGTTGCTATTTTAGTATCAAAAATCGAAATCTGGTTAGCGTTTTCCGCTAATTGCTCTTTTAACTTAGCAAGTTCATCATCGCCTTGTTCTTGATTTCTCTGAGCAAAAATTTCCAAATTAAGTTCTTCAATTTGTTCTTTAACACTGTTACTTTGAGCATCAACTTGTGCCAAATCTTGTTTAGTTTTCTCAATTTCAGTTCGTTTAGCTTGCTGGGCATTTTTCTCATTCGTCAAATCAAGTCCAATTTGACTTAACTGATCTTTAAATTGCTGGGCTTTCTGCTTTATTGAAATAATTTGCTGTTCAACATCAGCCAATGCCTTTTCTTTTGTTTTAATTTCACTTGAACGAAAATAATCATTACGAGTATTCGATTTACCACCGGTCATAGAGCCGCCAATATTAATTAAATCTCCATCAAGCGTCACAATTCGATAACGATTTTGGGTCAGATGAGCAATTTGGGTGCCTTGATCCAGATCTTTGGCGATGATTAAACGACCAAAAAAATTAGAAATAACGTTACGATATTTTGGGTCAAAATCAATTAGATCAATCGCAACCCCCAGAAATCCCGGCACTTGAGCAAGTTTTTCCTTTAAAGTATCGCTAAAATCTTGTTCTTGAATTCGATCTAACGGATAAAAAGTTGCACGTCCCTTATTAGCGCGTTTTAAAAATTGAATCGCTTCTTTCGCCGATTTTTCATCAACAGTTACAATATTTTGAAATCTCGTTCCTAAAGCTTCTGAAAGAGCTTTTTGATACTTAACTGGGACCGTGACCAATTGAAAAATAGTTCCAATAATTCCATTAAGCCGCTCGGCATTTTGAATCACTGCCTTAACCCCTTCAAAAACGCCGTTTAACGAGCGTTCTTGATTTTTCAGATCGCGAATCTGACTGGTTAAGAGTTGGCGCTCATTATTATGTTGGGCCAATTCTTGACTTAATTTATCTTGTTGATTTAAAAGTTCGGCCTGCTGTTCAGCAATTTTTTCAATGTTTTCTTGCGCATTATTTTGAGCCTGCTCATAATCCGCAATAACTTGGTGCAAACGTTGCTGGTTTTGCTTCAAATCGTTTAAAATCGACCGTTTTTCATCAATTCTTTTTTGCCGATCAGCAATAAGTCTCTTAATTGAGTTTTGCGAATTTTCAAGCACATTTAGCTTGTTTTTGACCGCGGTTTGTTCATTCAAAAGATCAAAGTAACGATCTTTAGCTGCATCGAGTTCATGATTTAATTCTTCAACAGTTGCGCCTGATTTCTCAGCGAGAGCCCCTTGTTCCTTTTTCTTCGTTGCCAATTCATCGTTCAAATCAGCAATTTGCTGTTTAATTTGTTCTTGCTTTTTAGAGCAATCTTCACATGATTGAGCGAGTTCTTGAATTCGATTTGTAAAATCCTGAATTTGAATTTTTGCCTGATCATTTTTGGTAAGCAAAACTTGATGATCAGAGCTGAGTGTTTCGCGCTCTTTAATAACTGCAACTAATTTTTGCTGAAGGTCGTCTTGAGCTTGCTGCTTTTCACTTGCTTCTTGATTAGCATTTTCAAGCGCCAATTTATTATCCTTAATGATTTCTTCTAAAGTTGAAATCTTTGTTGATAAGGATTTTTCCTGCTTCTCTTTTGTCTCGCGCTGCTCAACTAATTTTTTTATTTTATTGACCACACCAAAAAGATGCAATCGATCATACAATTCTTTTAAATTGCTATACTCAGTTGCTCGTTCGCTTTCAATCGCAAGCGGTTTTAAATTGTTATTTAACTCAAATAAAAGATCCTTTAATCGCTGCACCTCAAAGTCAGTCGCCTCTAAATTACTAACCGCTTCGCGCCGATTCAATTTATACTTATAAACTCCAGCAACCTCTTCAAATACTCCCCGCCGGGCGATCGGATCACTATCAATAATATTTTGAACTTTACCCTGATTGATAAAAGCCATTGTATCGCGCCCTAAGCCCGCACCTAGAAACAAGCTTTGAACATCTTTTTGCCGTACATTCTGATGATTAATTTGATAATCGGAAGTCCCATCACGATAAATAGTTCGTGATACCTCAACTTGATCGCCAAATTCAGCCAACAGATGATCGGAGTTATCGAGAACCAACTCAACTTTAGCACGATTAAGCGCCTTTTCTGTCTCGGAGCCTGAAAAAATTACATCTTTCATCGTATTTCCCCGAAAACTCTTACCAGATTGCTCACCCATTGCAAAACGAATTGCTTCAAGCAGATTACTTTTACCAGAACCGTTAGGGCCGATCACACCATTAATTTGGGGACAAAAATCAATAGTTGTCCTTTTTTGAAAAGATTTAAACCCGGTTAAAGTTAAAGATTTTAAATACAAGGATCAATGATCCTGTTTTGCTTGAAGTTTTTCTAGAGCAACTTGAGCTGCTTGTTGTTCAGCAGATTTGCGATTATGCCCCACTCCGCTACCAAGCAACTGATCGTTAACGTAAAGATCGGTCGTCCAGTCGTCTTTTTGATCCAGATGTTCCCGTGGAATATATTCAATCTTTACTGAGCCGGCTTCTTGCAAAAGTTCTTGAAGCGTTGTTTTATAATCGACGTTCATTTTCAAGTTTCCACTTTTGATATCTTTAATCACAGATTCATTTAAGAATTTAGTAACTGCCTGTAACCCGGAGCTTAAATAAATTGCCCCTAAAAGCGATTCAAAAATATCTTCCATTAGTGCACGCCGCCGATTGCCGCTATTTTTAAGTTCTCCCTGGCCTAATAAGACTGCGTGATCTAAACCCAGCTCCAAAGAAAATTGACTCAGACTGGCCGATTGAACTATATTAGCCCGAAACCTTGTCAATTCACCTTCATCCAGATCAGGATAATTGCGGTAAATATACTCGGTGATCACAAACTGGAGTACCGCGTCTCCAAGAAATTCCAGTTTTTCATAGCTAAGTGACCGATCTTCATTAATCTCGTTAACATAGCTAGTGTGAGACATCGACTGAACTAATAGATTGTATTTGACCTCAATGCCAAATCGATCAGCCAGTTTTTTTTGTAAATTATTTATGCGTTCTTTATTCGTGTTCATAGAGTTGATTATACAAGAATTAAATAGTTTAATGAAGCACTAAATTTCTTATATTTTTGATGCAGCAAAAAAGACCAGGTATTTAATCCTGATCTTCTCTTGAAAAATTATTTCTTAATTCCAATCTTGTAGTACTGATTAGTTTGCATCCAACCAAGCGGTGCAACCGCGTAGTTTTCAACTTTGTCACTAGCTGCAGTAATGATATATGAGCGATTCGTTGGAATAACATAAGCTTCTTTATTCATATTATCCTGCCATTTGATCAATGAATCAACAAAGTACTTGTGATCATTAACCGCCTTTTGAGATTGAATATCTTTAATTAACTCGTTGTTCTTAGAACTATTGAAACGTGCATAGTTAGAAGGATTTCCTTCAGCCCACATGTTAGCTGCACGACTTGGTTCTGATGCAAGTCCCCAAGCGGCCATGAACATATCAACACCCTTAACATCTTTCTTTAAATTGTCATAGAAGGAGTTAAAATCAGTTAATTTTCCATTAAGCAATTGAACTTTTAAGCCGACGTCTTTCCATTTTTGGATGTAATTATTAACAATCGTTTGTTGATCGTTATCACTTGACATTGACATCAAAGTAATCGTAAATGGTTTGCCATCAGGATCTGTCCGGTAACCATCTTTACCCATCTTGTAACCAGCTTCATCCAATAATTTCTTAGCCTTATCTGCTTGATATGGATAGCCTTTAGCATCTTTATCATGATATTCAGGGAATGATTCTGGAATCAAAGTTGTGTCACGATAACCAACCCCATGACCAAATTTATCAACAACTTGATCAACATTCATCGCATAACCAATTGCTTGACGCAGCTTCTCGTTACCCATCTTAGCATTTGGATCTTGAACGTTCTTACCGGTATCTTTATCGAACTTGCCGACCTTAAATCCAAGATAAGAATACTGCATTGGTTTAACTCCTAAGAAGTCATAACCACTAGTTTTCTTAACGTTATCCCAAATACTTGCTCTAACCTTAATCAAATCGTATTTATGAGCTTTGATTTGTTGCTCTTGCGTTGCAGGACTAACTACTGTTACGGTCAAACTCTTCAAACGAGGTTTACCTTGATAATAGTATTCGTTTGGTTCAAAAGTAACTGATTGTCCACTAACTACGTGTTTAATCTTGTATGGACCAAAGAAGACTGGATCAGTATTACACTTCTTTGAAGCTTTTAAATCTTTAAGCTCAACGTCTTTTAAGTAATGATATGGCTCTGCATTTTCCCAGAACCAACCATTACCGGAAACATCCATTCCGACTTTCATTTCCTTGAAGTGGATCACAATGCTATCACCATCTTCACCGTTAGGATAAGTAATCCCCGAAATAGTCTTGGCTGTTCCTTCGTGGAATTCTTTCATTCCTTCGATGTTTTCAAACTGCTCGTTGTAACGTTCAGATGCTGTATCTTTACTAGCTAAGATTTCATAAGGATATTCCAAATCCTTAGCAACCATCTTCTGACCGTCAGACCATTTAACCTTTGGATTGATCTTCATTGTCGCTGTCTTTGCCTTGTTGTCTAACTTCAGATCAACTGCACCACCATCAACAAAATTGAAATTCTCATCAGTCTTGATCATGTATTCTGAGGCCCAGTTCTGGACAACCTCTGAATCAACAGCACTGCTTTGAAGCTCTGGCAACCAAACTGCTGTAAATGGCGTTGCCGAAACTGTTGCCACATTCAATGTGCCACCAGTCGAATTACCGGTTTTAGTCTTCGACTTGAAATCCACCTTAGTAGTTTTTGCACTCCCACTACTACTCTTACTACTAGAACTTGAAGAGCTGCTTGAATTGCTTGATCCACAAGCAACTAACATACTTGCCGCTAGCAGAGTTACCCCTGTCGCCATAATTTTCTTAAACTTTTTCATCAATTCATCTCCCAACAAAATTTAAAGATACCCGTACTATAACAGTTATTAGATCAAATTACAAACGCTTTTTTCCTTATCCACGGCGCTGTCTCGCATCAGCAGCTCTTCTTAAAGCCTGTCCAAAAAAGTTAATACTAACGGTTAAAATAATTAAAGTTACTAACGCTGGGAACCAGCCCCACGGATAGTTCAACATGAAGTTAGTGTCACTAGCATAACCAATCAGCGTTCCAAGACTCGGCACATTATCTGGCAACCCAAATCCTAAATAACTTAAAGTAACTTCAAATCCAATCATCCCCGCAACTGTCAGTGTAAAATCTGTGATAATGTACGTTGCAATATTCGGTAAAATCTCACGAAAAATAATAGTAAAATTCCCGGTCCCCGAAGTTTTTGAAGCCATAACATAATCTCGATCTCTTTGAGATAAAGCAAGAGATCTCATCAAACGAGCTGTACTCATCCAAGAAATTGCCGCCATCAACAGAACTAAGTTGACAGGCGTATAGTGTTTCCAAATTGAAACTATAGAGATAACCGTGATCGTTCCTGGCAAAATCATAAAGAAGTCTACAATCCGCATCATGATTAAATCAAACCAGCCGCCAAAATATGCACTAACTAACCCAATAAAAATCCCAAAAAATTCGATGATAATTGCCAGAGCAACCCCCATCAAGATAGAATTTCTAGCACCCATGATCAAATAACCAAAGAGGTCGTAACCAGAATTATCAGTCCCCAAAAGATGCCCGTTTTGTCCAGGCTTTAACCAATTATTAAAGATGTCAACTGTTAGAAGTTTGTTTTTATTGATAAAGAAACTTCCAATAATTGAGAACAAAACTATAAAACAAATCACAAAAAGTGAAACCATTGCCCATTTATCGTGAATTAGCTCATGGTAAATGACCTTTAATGTCGAAGGAGTTACTTCTTGATTTTCATTTAACGTATTTTCTGTCGTCTTATCTATTTCTTCCATCATCTCACCTACTGAATCCGAATTCTTGGATCAACAATACTCATGATAATATCTGATAACAGATTCCCAATCAGAGTTAGCGTTCCAAATAACAGAGTTAAAGTAATCATCACTGAATAATCCCGACTAGTCACTGACTGCAAAAACAACTGTCCCATTCCTGGATAAGAGAAAATTCCTTCAGCAACAATTGCTCCGCCCAAAAGTCCCGTAATAGTCAGACCAATTGAAGAGGCAATTGGCAAGAATGAATTACGCAGAATATGTTTTCTGAAAATTACTTTTTCCGGCACCCCTTTTGCTCTAGCTGTCCGCACATAATCTTCCTGCGTATTATCGATAATTCCCGAGCGAAGATACTGAACAATTCCGGTCGTACCCGTTAGAGTCATTGCGATCGCTGGCAACAACATGTGATATATTCGTGACCACAATACTTGCCAAAAACCATGTGCCGTCGCAGACACAGTTCCGGTTGATGGAAAAATTTTTAAAATAAATGAAAATAAAATCAACAAAATTAGGTAAACTGCAAATGGAGGGACTGCTCTTGTAATAAAATTATA